>NZ_ASGZ01000029.1 GCF_000495475.1 Candidatus Halobonum tyrrellensis G22
GGAGGCGGACGCGACGGGGCGGGCGGCCCTGACCCGCGCGGCCGGTCGGGCGCTGGCGGCGGTCCACGCCGACCGGTTCGACGCCCACGGACGCGTCGTCGGCGGCGGCGCGAACGGTCTCGACGTCGACCGCGGGCCGTGGACCGACGTGCTCCGCGACCGGGTCGGGACGCTCCGAGGGCTGGCGACCAGCGAGCGGTTCGACGACCACTTCGACGCGGTGGCGGACGCCGTCGCGGCCAACCGCGACCTGTTGGACGACGCGCCCGCGGCGCTGGTCCACGGCGACCCGGCGGCCCCGAACGGCTTCCTCGCGGACGACGGCGCCGACACCGGCGGGCGAGTCGGCCTCCTCGACTGGGAACTCGTCCACGTCGGCGACCCGGCGCGCGAACTCGTCCGCGCGCGGCGGCAACTCCTCGGCGGCGCGGACGGGGCGGCCGACGAGCGGTTGGTCGCGGCGCTTCACGACGGCTACCGCGAGCGGGCCGGGTCGCTCCCCGACGGGTTCGAGCGGCGGCGCCCGGTGTACGAGGCGGTCACGTTCCTCGGCGTCTCGGGGTACGTCGACCGACTCGCCGAGTTCCGCGACGAACCGCTCGACGAGTTCGCCGCGTGGGTCGACGCCGAGATGGACCGGCGGCTGGCGCGGGTCGCGTAGCCCGACCGCCGCGCCGTCGCCTCCTACCGTACCGCGTCGCCGCACTACCGCCGCGTCGTCGCCGTACCACCGCAGTTCGTCGCACCGCACCACCGCAGTTCGGCCGCTGTCGGCCGTCACCCGAATACCTACGGTCGCGCGAGCGGAGCGACCCGTGTGCGACTCCTACACGAACTCACGACGACCGAGGTGGGCGACCTGTTCGACGACTGTGAGGTCGCTGTGTTGCCGACCGGCGCGGTCGAACAGCACGGCCCGGCGCTCCCGCTCGGCACCGACCTCCTCGCGGCGGAGGCCGTCGCGCGCGGCGTCGACCGCGACGACGCGGTGTTGCTTCCGACGGTTCCGGTGGGCGTGAGCGCGCACCACCGCCAGTTCGACGGCACGCTCTGGGCGGAGCCGGAGACGTTCGAGGCGTACGTCGGCGAGATAGTCGCGAGCGTCGCGGCCCACGGCGTCCGGAAGGTGGTGGTCGCCAACGGCCACGGCGGCAACCGCGACGCGCTCTCGCGGATGGCCCGTCGGCTCAGGGACGACGGGGTAGCGTTCGCGCCCCAGTGGACCTGGTGGTCGAGCCTCGACGGTCTCGACGAGGAACTGTTCGACCGGTCGGGGATCGGTCACGGCGACGCGATGGAGACGAGCATGGTCCGACACGTCGCCGCCGACCTGGTGCGGGAGGCGGCACTCGACGACGCCGAGGCGGGCGCGGCCGACTCGTGGGGGGAGTCCGTCCACGGCGCGAGCGTCGGCTTCGACACCGCGGAGTTCTCGGCGTCGGGTGTGACGGGCGCCCCGACCGAGGCGAGCGCCGAGGCCGGGCGGAGGCTCTACGAGCGGGCGACGGACGAACTCGACGCGCTCGTCGGCTGGCTCTCCGAGCGGCCGTTCGACGCGCTGACGCCCGAGCCGCACCGATGACGCCGCCCGACGGCCCGCCCTCGGCGTCGCCGGACGCGGCCGACGCGTCCGCTCGCTCGTCGCCGTCCGACGGCCGCCCCGAGCGGGTGGCGGTCGTCGGCGGGGGCGCGGTGGGACTGACCGCCGCAGTCGACCTCCGCGACCGCGGGGTGGACGTGACCGTCTTCGAGCGGTCGTCGGTCGGCGCCGGGGCGTCGGGCCGGGCGGCGGGCGTCCTCTACGACGCGTACGCGGAGGCCGTCGACGCCCGGGTGGCCGCCCGCGCGATGGAGCGCTTTCGGGAGCTGTCGGGGTCGGGCGGGTTCGCGTTCGAGCCGTGTCCGTACGTGATGCTCGCCCGCGAGGGGGACCCGACGCTCGCGGAGGCCATCGAGGGGGCGGCCGGGCGGATGCGCGAGCGGGGGCGACCGGTGGAGACGCTCGACGCCGACGCGCTCGGCGACCGGTTCCCCGCGCTCCGGACGGACGACGTGGCCGCGGCGGCGGCGGCGTCGAACGCCGGCCACGCGGACCCGTCGGCGTACGTCGACCTGCTGGCGACCCGGCTGCGGCGCGCGGGCGGGGAGATTCGCGAGGACGCGCCGGTCGCCGTCTCCGTCGACCCGCCCGGGGTCGTTCCGCGCTCGGAGTCGGACGACCCCGACGCGAGCGTCGAGGCGTTCGACGCGGTGGCGGTCGCGGCGGGCGCGTCGACGGGGCGGCTGCTCGCGGACGCGGGCGTCGACGTGCCGCTGAAGGCGTACCGGGCGCAGGCGCTCGTGAGCCGCGGGTCGTACGACGGGCCGATGTGGTACGACGCCTCCGCGGAGGCGTACGCCCGCCCGCACCCCGCGGGACTGCTCGGCGGCGACGGCGTGAGTCCGGGTGCGGTCGACCCCGAGGCGTGGGACCCCGAGGCGGACGAGGCGTTCGTCGCCGGTCTCTCGGGGACGCTCCGCCATCGGACGGCTCACGACCCCGCCGTTGACCGCGCGTGGGCCGGGGTCTGTACCGCGACGCCGGACGGCGACCCGCTGTTGGGTGAACTCCGCCCGGGGGTGTACGTCGCCGCGGGGTGGCACGGCCACGGGTTCATGCGCGCGCCGGCGACGGGCGAGGCGCTCGCGCGGAACCTGTGTGACGAGGGCGGGATCGGTCCGTTCGACCCCGCGCGGTTCGACGGGGACGAGTCGTTCGAGATACGCGAGGGGATGGCGGTCGACCCGGCGTTCGACGACGACCCGCCGTAGCGTGCGTCGGCTCCGGTCCGCAGGTAACAGAAGTGGGCGGCGACGCTACTCCTCGTCGTCGTCGTCGCCGTCGGCGGAGAGGGCCGCTCCCTCGTCGTCGGCGTCGTCGCCGTCGGTCGACGCCGAGCGCACGGACTCGTCGGTCTCGCCGCTCTCGTCCCCCGAGAGGGCGGCCTCGTCGGCGTCCTCGTCGAGACTGATCTCCTCGGCCGCGTCGGCGCCGGCGGACGCCGACGCGGACGCGCCCTCGTCGACGGCGACCGCGCGCCCCGCCGCCGACTTGGGGACGCGGACGCTGAGCGTGCCGTGTTCGGAGAGGGTGGCGGTCGCGCCGTCGGCGTCGACCGCGGCGCCGTCGGGGAGCGTGGCCCGGCCGTCGAGCGAGAGACCGCGCCCGGGGAACCGCGTGTCGAACCCCTCGTGGAAGTCGCGGAACCGGTCGACGCGGACCTCGACCGCGCCGCGGCGGAAGCGGACCTGGAGGTCGGCGTCGGTCGCGCCCGGCGCGTCGAAGACGACCAGGTAGGCGTCGTCGGATTCGAGCAGGTCGTACGCGAGCGGCGTCCGCTCTTGCATCTTGCTCACGCCCCGACCCACCCGGTCGAGGACGCTGTTGACCGCCGACCGCCCGGCGTCTCGGAGGCCGCCGAGGTCGCGGTCACCGCCCGCGCGTTCCTCGTCGCCGTTCATAGCTCGATCTCTTCGAGACAGTCGGTCCCCCCGCAGAGCGGACACGACAGGTCCGAGACGGAGTGGTCGTCCGCGATGTCGTACGTGTAGTGGTTCTCGAACATGTCGAGTTCGCAGTCGCCGCTCGTACACTTGATCTCTTTCGTCGCGGGCATGCCCGGAGCTAGGGCCGCGCGGGTCATAAACGGCGTGGGGTCGGCGCCTCCCGGCCGGCGCGCCGTCCGCGTCGCCTCGTCGATCGTTACTCCTCCGCCCCTGTAAATTCCGTGGAGCGAAAGATATTATTAACTCGCAGACCAACACGAGCGTGGGTGTGTGACCCGGTGGCCGGGGCGTGGTCGACCGCGCGGACCGACGCTCGGGGCGGCGGCCGCGGCGACGAGTCCGGGGCGGTCCCCCCCGCTGACCCGTCCCCCCGCGGATCCGTCCCCGCGTCGGGCCAGCCCCGCACGCACGACCGCACGTCTTTAACCGCTCGACCGTCTCCCCCGACACAACAATGACCGTGCCGGAGACCGACGGCGGCCGAGCGTCGTCCCCATCGCCAGACCCCGCCGACCTCTCGGTCACCATCGTCGACGGCTACGTGGACGAACCGGCGCACTTCGGCGTCCCGCCGTACGTCTCGACGTACCCGCGGTTCACCGCGGGCGCGCTCGTCGACGCCGGCGTCCCCGAGTCTGCGATCACCTACCACACCATCGACGAACTCCGCGACGAGCGCCGGAAGTGGGCGGACGTCGCCGACGCGGACCTCATGGTGTACGTCGGCGGGATGACCGTCCCCGGGAAGTACGTCGGCGGCACGCCCGCCGAACCCGACGAGGTGCGGAAGTTGGCGTGGACCGCCGACGGCGTCACCCTGCTCGGCGGGCCGGTCCGCTTCGGCGTCGGCGAGGAGAACGCGGGCGCACAGGAGATGGAGCGCGACGACCTCGACTACGACTTCGCCTCGATGGGCGACGTGGAGGCGGCCGCCCACGACCTGGTACGCAACGGATTGGAGGGGTACGGCGACCGCATCCGCGAGTACGACGAGGTGGCGCGGTGGTCGAGCATGGGCGCGTTCGTCGTCGAACAGCACCCCAACCACCCGGAGTACCTGATCGCGGAACTCGAAACCTCACGGGGCTGCGCCTACCGGTGTTCGTTCTGCACGGAGCCGATGTACGGCGACCCCGACTTCCGGACGGCGCCCGACGTGGTGTCGGAGGTGGACGCCCTCTCGGACCACGGCGTGAGCCACTTCCGGCTCGGCCGGCAGGCCGACATCCTCGCGTTCGGCGGCGACGGAGAGGCGCCGAATCCGGACGCGCTCGAACAGTTGTACGCCGGGATCCGCGAGGTGGCGCCCGACCTCGACACGCTCCACCTCGACAACATGAACCCCGTCACGATCACCGACTACCCCGAGGCGTCGCGGGCCGCCATCGAGGTGATCGCCGCACACAACACGCCCGGCGACACCGCGGCGTTCGGGCTCGAATCCGCCGACCCCGAGGTGAGAGAGCGGAACAACCTGCTCGTGAGCGCCGACGAGTGTCTCGACGCCGTCCGCGTCGTCAACGAGGCGGCGGGCTGGCGGCCCGGCGAGGACCGCGCGGCCGCGCCGACGTACGGCGACGACGCCGCCCGCCGCCTGCCGAAACTCCTCCCGGGGATCAACTTCGTCCACGGGCTGACGGGCGAGACGGAGGAGACGTTCGAACACAACCGCGCGTTCCTCGACAGCGTGCTCGACGAGGGGCTGTTGCTCCGCCGGGTGAACATCCGGCAGGTGATGGCGTTCGAGGGAACCGAGATGGCGGAGACGGGGGCGAAGCTCGCGAAGGAGCACAAGACGCAGTTCCAGCAGTACAAACGCGAGGTGCGCGAGACGGTCGACCGGCCGATGCTCGAACGCGTGATGCCCCGCGGCACCGTCCTGCCGGACGTCCACCTGGAGTACCACGACGAGGGGACGACGTTCGGCCGGCAGCTCGGCACCTACCCCATCCTCGTCGGCATCCCCGGCGAGCGGGACCTGGGGCGGACGCTGGACGTGGCGGTGGTCGACTGGGGCTACCGGTCGGTGACCGCGGTGCCGTACCCGCTCGACGTGAACGCGGCGTCGATGGACGAACTCACGGCCATCCCGGGGATCGGGAGGGGGACGGCGGGCGACCTCGTGGTGAACCGGCCGTACGCGGACGCCGCCGCGGCGAGCGAGGTGGCGGGGACCGACCTCTCGGGGGTCGCCGCCGCGGGCGTCGACGCGCCCGGTGCGGACGACACCGACGCGGAACCGGGGCGGGTCGACCCGTGAGCGGGAACGCGCCCGCCGCTGCGACCGCGGACGTGCGCGTCGAGCGGGTGCCGGTGCCCGTCGAGACGCGCGCGCCCGACGGCCGGACGAACGCCTACCTCGTCGCGGGCGGGACGACGCTCTTGGTCGACCCGCCCGCCCGGAGCGACGACCTCGACGCGGCGGTCGACGACGCGGACCCCGGCGTCGACCACGTCGCCGTCACTCACACCCACCCGGACCACGTGGGCGCGGTCGCGGCGTACGCCGAGCGGACTGGGGCGACGGTGTGGGCGCGCCGTGGCCGCGAGACCGCGTTCGAGGCGGCGACAGGCGTCGCGCCCGACCGGACGTTCGTCGAGGGCGACCGGGTCGGGCCGGCGACCGCGCTCGATCTGCAGGGGCACGCGCCCGACGGCGTCGGGTTCGAGACGGACGCGGGCGTGGTCTGTGGCGACGTGGCCGTCGCCGAGGGGAGCGTCGTCGTCGGCGCGCCCGACGGCGACGTGCGGGCGTACCTGACGGCGCTCCGCCGCCTGCACGCCCGGGACCCGCCGCGGCTGTTCGCGGGACACGGAGCCGTGGTCGACGACCCGCGCGCGACGTGCGAGCGACTGATCGACCACCGGCTGACGCGCGAGCGGGCGGTGCTGGCGGCGGTCGAGGGGGGTGCGCGGTCGCTCGACGGCGTGCTCGCGGCGGCGTACGGGAAGGACCTGACCGGCGTGCGCGACTTAGCGCGGGCGACCGTCCGCGCGCACGTCGAGAAACTGGTGCGGGATGGGGACCTGCGGTGGGACGCCGACGCGGAGCGGGTCGACCTCGCGTAGCCCGCCGACCCCGCGGAGTCCGCCGACCCGGCGTGAGCGGGCGACGCGCCGCACCGACCCGGTCCGGTCGAGGAGTGTGCGGCCGGCCCGGTCCCGCCGCTCCGCCGACGTGCCGACTACCGACTCACCGGAGGTCGTCGAGCGGGACGAAACAGTCCGCGTTCGCGCTGAGCCAGTGGGTCGTGATCGCGGCGTCGTCGGCGTCGTCCGGGAAGACGGTACACCGGTCCGGTTCGCCCTCGTAGCGGACGACGGTCGCGCGGAGGTCGGTCGGCGCGGGGCGGCTGGCGTCGGGCGCTGGTGTGCTCCCGGTCCGGGAGTCGGGGCCTGCCGACATCGAGTACGTCACTCCCCCGCGGGGACTTAACCGTCGCTAAGAGGCGTGGGTGCGGCTATTGAGCCGTCGGGAGCGATCATACCGCCGGCGGCGGACCCGAAGTACGGGTCCGTCGGGGCCTGTACGCCCCGGTCCGTCTATCGAGACGGACCCGAGCGGTTTTGGCCGTGGGTCGCCGACGGGCCACTATGGAGTCGCTCGAAGCCGAACTCGAACGCGCACGCGACCTCGACGTGGGGGCGGTGGCCGACGCCGTCGAGTCGATGGGGTTCGAGTGCACCCGGTGTGGCGCCTGCTGTACGGGGGAGACGGCCGCCGACGGCGGGACCGAACCCCACACCGCGACGGTGTTCCCCGACGAGGTGCGGACGCTCGAAGGCGCGGCCGACGGTTCGCACTCGCCAGACGGCTCGCGTGAGTTACCTCGGAGCGATGCTCCTCGGAACTCTCGTTCGACTGATCGCTCACGAGAGTGGCGGGACGTCGCGCGCCCGATGCCGTACGGGCTGACGGAGGGCGACGACGGCCCGGAGGGCGAGACGTTCGAGTGGGCGTTACAGACCGACGCCTGCGGCGACTGCGCCTTCTACGCCGAGGACGACGACGGCGTCGGCGCGTGTACGGTCCACGACGACCGGCCGCTGATCTGCGAGACGTACCCCTTCTCGGTCGCGCTGGAGGGGACGAGCCAGCCGATGGGCGAACCGGTCGACAGCGTCGCCCTGGCGGGCCAACGGGAGGACGGCGAGGCCGACGACGCGGGGATGGTCCGCGCCCACGAGTGTGAGGGGCTCGGACGCGACATCTCCCGCGAGGACGCGGAGGAACTCGCGCGGGCGCTCAAGGAGCGCGCGGTCCGGGAACTGGAGGAGGCCGTCGGCGTCCGCGACGCCTACCGGCCCGTGGAGACGGGACCGGGGGAGGTCGTCGTCCACGACTCCGAGGGGGCGAAGCGCCCCGACGGGACGGCCGTCGACGCGACCGGCGGCGAGTGAGCCGGCGCGAAAGCGGCCGATCGGGGGCGGGCGGGGCGGTCCGGCGGTAGGTATTTCGGGGTGCCGCACAAACGTGGTCGATAGAGGTCTATATTCGTGGAAATCTCCGACGAACTCCTCTGTCTGTTCAGCGCCGAGGTGCGAGAAGAGGACGACCGGTACGTCCTGGAGGTGCCCCGCCGGGAGGTCGAGTCGGGCGGGTTGACCCCCGGCGACGTCTACCGGGTCGCGCTCATCTCCCGAGCCGCGGGCGACGACGCCGACGGGGACACGGGAACCCCGGAGACGACGGCCGACGGGCCGCAGCCGCCGGTCGAACCCGGCGAGATCCGCTACGTCGAGATCGAGGACCTGGGCAAGCAGGGCGACGGTATCGCCCGCGTGGAGCGCGGCTACGTGATCATCGTCCCCGGCGCCGAGGTGGGCGAGCGGGTCAAGATCGAGGTGGCGGAGGTCAAGTCCAACTTCGCGGTCGGCGAGGTCATCGAGGAGGACCTGTAACGCCGCCGCGCTCCCGCCGGTTCGAGCCGCGCGACACCGACGGGTTCGCCGGTCGCTCCGCCCACAACCCGGCCCGCCGGTACCGGCGCGACGGCGACGCTCCCGGAGCGGTCGGTGCCCGACGGCTGGTGCGTGCGGACGGCGGTCCGTCGGCGGCGCTGGCGCTCCGGATGCGGTGACGGTACCCGTCGCGGCGTCCGTCGACGGGCGGCGGGGCGACGACCCGGCTTGGCGGCCGTGAGCCGTCGCGCCGCCGCTACACCTCGGCGGTCCAGTAGGAGACCGAGGCCAGCCGGCGGCCCACCGGGTTGTCGCCGATGGTGGTGTCGACGTCGCGGATCGGGTCGGCGACGGCGTTGGGTATCTCCCGGTAGAAGCCGTACGGGAAGACGAAGTCGTGCGCCTCCTCCGCGAGACCGAGACCCGCGTCGCGGACCAGCCGTTCGACGTCGCCGCGGGAGTAGAGGTGCGACCCCATCGGGAGCGCCCAGTTGTACAGCACCCGGAGCGACCCGTCGTTGAACGTGTCGAAGAAGACGGTCCGCTTCGAGACGCGCGCCATCTCGGCGAGGAACTTCGCGGGCGTCTCCGCGAGGTGGAAAAAGCGCATGGCGAAGACGGTGTCGAAGTGGTCGTCCGGGAACGGGAGCCGCGCGGCGTCGCCCCGGATGAACTCGATCCGCTCGCCGACGCCCGCGCGGCGGGCCTTCTCGCGTCCCTGTGCGAGCATCGCCTCGGAGATGTCGAGTCCGACGATGTCGGCACCGCGCTCGGCGAGCAGGGCGGTGAACCGGCCGGTCCCGCAGGCGATCTCGAGCACGTCGTCGCCCTCTACGGGACCGAGCGCGTTCAACACCGCCTCCTTCTCGCGCCGGTCGATGAGGCGGCCGCCCTTCGAGAACCGCTTGGCGTCGTACTCTTCGGCCACCGCGTCGGCCTGGTACCACTCCTGCCCTTTCACGACTGTCACGGAGTCCTCACCCGAGGGGTAAAACCGTGCTGGAATAGCCCCGCACGCGCCGCCGCCGCGGGCCGCCGTCGCGAGCGGGCCGGCAGAAAACCCATATGGCTCCGACGCTTCCGCCAAGTGATCCCGTGATGGTCCCAGCACCGCTCGCCCTCCCGCGAGACGCACGCCGACGCCCCGTCCCCTCATGAGCAGTCCGACGTACGACACGACGCTCGACGCCGTCGACCACCTCGGCGCGACCCCCGACGGGTCGGTCCCCCTCCGGCTGGACGACGACCGCATCGGCCCGAACACGGAGGTGGTCCTCCCGGACGGCGCGTTCGCGTTCACCGGCCGGGCGACCACCGAGTCGGGGGCGCTCCGCTTCCGCGCGGCGCCCGACGCCTCCCCCGTGTTGCGCCCGCCGGAGGGACACAACGAGTTCCTCGCCAGCGTGAACTGCGACTACTTCGCCTTCGAGGGGATAGACGTCGACGTCTCGGGCGGCGTGACGGGGATGCGCGTCAAGGCGGACTCGTTCGACGTGACGGACGTGACGTTCCGCGGCCGCGGCACGCACCCGAACTGGTCGGTCACGAACTGCTTCAGTCTGCACGTGACGGACCCGCAGGGCGAGGGAACCGTCCGGAACGTCACGGCGCTGCGTGGGTCGGGGTGGGCGCGCTACAAGAACGGTAACGGCCGGGCGTTCATGTGGGTCGGTCCCGAGCACGTCGGGACGCTCCGCGTCCGGAACTGCCGGGTGAGCGAGTTCGGCAACAACGGCGTGTACGGGTCGGCCGCGGCGGGCCGGATCGTCGTCGAGGACTCGGCGTTCTGGAACAACAACGTCGCCTCGGTCCGGTTCGGCTCGGACGGCTGCGAGATGCGCAACACGACCGTCGGCATCGACGTCGAGCGCTACACCGGGCCGCGGGAATCCCGGTTCGAGGCGGACGACTTCTACCTCCGCGGCGTCTGGGTCGAGGCCAAACAGGCGGCGCTCGACGCGCCCGGCCGGGTGCGGGTCGCCGACTCCACGCTCGTCGTCCGGGACGCGCCGACCACCCGCGCGGCGGTGATCGTCCGCCCGAACGCGGGCGCGCTCTCGGTCCGCGAGGGGACGATCATCGACGTACGGGGAGGCCCCTCCCCGGCTATCGAGGCGAAGCGACCCAGCACGGTCGGTCCCGGCTCCCGGCGACACCGACCGCCCGACCCGCCGTACGACCTCGCGCTCGACACCGTCCGGCTCTCGGGGAGCGGGTCGGCCGCCGCCGCGGTGACCGCGGCCGGCCGCGACGTCGCCGCCCGACGGACGCTCGTGACGTTCGACGACGACCGCGACGGCGTCCGCGTCACCGACGGCAACTGCACGCTGATGGACTGTCACGTCGGCGTCGGCGGCCAGCCGGCGGTCGTCGAGGTGTCGAACCGGCACGTGCCGGGCGAACCCCCGACCGTCAACCCGCGGCTCGTCCGCCGGAACGTCTCCACCCGGACGGACGCGGCGACGTGGGCCGCGCTGCTCGCCGACCGCGCGGACGACGACCGCCGCGACCCGGCCCGAATCGCCATCGTCGCCGACGGGGACCCGGCCGCCTACCGGCTCGTCGCCGCCACGGGTGCGACGCTCGAAGCCGCCGACGGGACAGTCGAGGACACGACGGCGGCCGACTGGACCGCCGCGGGGGAGGTCGCCGCGGGCGACCGCGCGGTGTACCGCCTCCGCGGGGCGCTCGTCTCGGCGACGTTCTCCGGCGGGGCCGCGGTCACGGTCGACGGCGTCCCGGTCGACCGGGGGGCGCTCGTCGCCGCGACGCGCCGCCGCGAGACCGAGCGGATGGCGGCGGTCCTCGACCGGGAGTGAGACGCGCCGGGGGTCGCCCCGCTCGCCTCGCCGCCCCTCCACCTCGCTTCACCCGCCCGCCTCACCGCACCACCACCTTACCTCACTCGCTCGTGACGACGTGGTCGGCGGGGATCCGGACGACGACGCGCGCGCCCGTCTCCTCGTCGCGGCCGGGGTACTCGTCGACGTCCAGGTACCGCCGCGCGAGTTCGTCGATGTGTTCGTCCGCGCCCTCCTCGGTCAGTTCGGCCTCGCCGCGCACCGAGACGTACCGGTAGGGGTCGTCGGGGTCGAGCACCGAGATGCCGACCTTCGGGTTCCGGGCGACGTTGCGCTCCTTCTGCCGCCCGCGGGCGGTGTTGACGAGCACGTACTCGCCGTCCTCGTGGTCGACCCACACGGGGGTGACGTGCGGGCCGCCGTCGGGCATGACGGTCGCGAACTGGGCGAACGCCTCGGACTCGAAGATGCCGCGGTAGGACTCGGGAATCACACCGGACCACCGACGGGCGCGCACTTCACGTTCCCGCCGGGGAGCATATTAGGTGTATATATAATATGCTCGGCACCCCTCTGTATCGAGGTAACCTTTACCATTGACCTCGGGTTCGCTGGACGTATGAGCACTAGTACTGCGGACGCGGACGGCGCGGACCTGCTGTCGGAGTCGGAGTACCGCGAGCGCCTCCGCGAACTCCCCCCGAGCGCGAAACTCGTCGCCAAGGTACTGGAGGGGGACGCCCCCCTCTCGCAGGGACAACTCGCCGAGGAGTCGCTGCTCCCCGACCGGACGGTACGGTACGCGCTGAATCGCCTGGAGGAGTGCGGGCTGGTCGGCTCGCGCTACTCGTTCAAGGACGCGCGCAAGCAGGTCTACTACCTGAACGTCTGACCGGCCGATCGTCCGAGACCGGGTTGCGCCGTGCAAGCCCGGCCGAACGGCGGGAATCCCCTCATTTAAGTTCTCGACGGTCTACCGACGGGTATGGAGTTCACGGTGGTGGTCCCAACCCTCAACGGACGGGACCGGTTGGCGGCGAGTCTGGACTCGCTCGCCGGGCACGCCCCGGACGCCGAGGTGGTCGTCGTCAACGGACCCTCGGCCGACGGCACCACCGGCATGATCCGCGACCGCGACGACGTCGACGTGCTCGTGGAGATATCCGCGCGCAACGTCAACGTCGCGCGCAACGCCGGCATCGACGCCGCGGCCGGCGACGCCGTCGCCCTGTTGGGGTACGACCACCGCGTCGAGGAGGGGTGGCTCGCGGCCGCCCGCGAGTCGCTCGCCGCGGGCGCGGAGGTGGTGACCGGCCCGCTCCGCCGGACGGTTCGGGGCGGGGCGACCAGCGAGGAGGCCGAACGCCGCACCATCGCCGACCGCGAGGTGACGTACTTCAACGGCCGGAACGTCGCGTTCCGCTCGCACGTCCTGGAGTCGCTCGACGGCTTCGACGAGTACCTCGAAACCGGCGGCGCGCGCGACACCGCCCACCGCCTCGCGGGGATGGACGTCGACGTGACCTGGCTGCCCGAGATGGCGGCGCGCCGCGACGTCGACCCGGCGGCCGACGGCGGGCGCGAGCGCCGGCGGTGGGACTGGAAGTACCGCGCGCTCGCCTACCGACTGGTGAAGAACTACGGCGTCCGCCCCACGGTGGTCCGCCGGACGCTCTCGCACGCGGTCGGCGACGCGCGCGACACCCTCCGCGGGGTGTTCGACGGGACGGTCACCCCGACGGCGTGGGCCGCCAACGGCCGGGACGTGGGCCTCGGGACGGTTCGGGGGGTCGCAGACGGCCTGGCCGCGCGGGTGCGCGACCGGTCGTCCACCCGGAACCCCAACGGGCTGAGCACGCGCACCGACCGCGCGGTGGCGACGTACGACCGGCGGTAGCGACCCCTCGGACGCGCTCCACCCCGATCGGTGTGAACCGCCGTCCCACCCCACTTCGTAGCAGTTTTCGGACGATTACGGGAGACACGATCACACAGAGCGGCGACCGTCTCCCCCTTCGAGTATCGGGGCGTACATGCGGCACCCCCTCTCCAGTCTCGCGGACGACAGCCGGCGAACGCGCGGCGGCGACAGTGACCCTCCGCATCGACGACGTGATCGCCGCGAACTGAGCGGTCCGTCGCGACTCCCGGGGGTCCGTTTTTCCGTCCGCGTCTCCGCGTCACCGCCGAGCGGCGGCGACGGCGGGGGTCACGGCGACGGCAGCCGCCACTCCCGTCGGACCGCGAGCAGGCGGAGCGTGAACACGCCCGCCGCACACGACAGCGTCACGAGCGCCGCCGGGAGTCCGAGGGCGTCCCCGACCGCGACGGCGACGCCGCCGAGGGCGGCCGGCGTCGCGTAGAAGTCCTCGCGGAGGACGACCGGCACCCGCGTGAGCAGGAGGTCCGAGAGGCTCCCCCCGCCCACACCGGTCAGCGTCGCCGTCACGACCACGCCGAACGGCGAGAGGCCCGCCTCGACCCCGACGGCCGCACCCGTCGCGGCGAACGCCGCGAGACCCGCGGCGTCGGCCAGCAGGAACGCCGCCCGGTCGCGGACCCGCCCGTCGACCCGGCGCGCGAGTCCGAACCCGACCGCGACACCCACGACGACCACGACGACGTCGCCGGTCGACCGGAGCGCCGCCGGGACGCGGCCGACGAGGACGTCCCGTACGATCCCGCCGCCGAGCGCCGTCAGCGTGCCGAGCACCGCGACGCCGAACGAGTCGAGACCGGCGTCCGAGCCCTTCAGCGTGCCCGCGACGGCGAACGCCACCAGGCCGACGACGTTCGTCGCCGCCACCGCGTCGGTCGCGGCGCTCACGTCGGCAGCAACTGCGTCTCCTCCTCGTCGAACGAGAGGACGACCGACCGGCCGGGCGCGAGGTCGAACGCCTCGTCGCCGCGCCCCCGGTTGACGTCACACTCCACGTAGCCGTGGCTGCCGACGGTCACCAGCGGGTCGCCCGCGGGGGCGTCCGCGAACGTCTCGACGACGGGGACGGACGCCTCGCCGCCGGAGGTGCGCACCGTCACCGACCCGCCGCGGTGGCCGTCGAGGAACGACCCGGGGACGTTCGTCACCGCGTTGCCGAAGTCGTCGACGACGAGCACCTCGCCGACCGCCCGGCCCGTCTCGACGCGCGCGTCGGAGAACAGGACCGACTCGTACTCGTCGACGGGGTCGAGCGAGTCGAGCGCGTCCATCCGCTCGACGCCCGCCTCGTGGACCGCGGCGGCGGCCGGCGCGAACACGTCGCGGCCGTGGAACGTGCTCGACCGGGGGTCGTCCGTCCGGACCGCGAACACCTCGATTTCGGGGTCCGCTCCGGCGTCCGCGCTCGCCTCCGCGAGCGCCCGCGCGGGCGGGACGAGCGAGCCGTTGTCCGGGCCGACGAGCGCGTGGTCGCCCGCGCGGACGGCGACCGCGGCGCGGTCGGTGCCGACGCCGGGGTCGACCACGGCGAGGTGGACCGCCGGGGGGAACTCGGGGAGGACGAACCGGAGCCAGAACGCGGCCGAGCGGGGGTCGCCACGCGGCAGGTCGTGCGCCACGTCGACGAGGCGGGGGTCGTCCGCCCGCGACAGCAGGACGCCCTTCATCGCGGCGGGGTACGGCGAGCCGAAGTCGGACGCGAGGGTGATCATCGCGGCTCGACCTCCCTCACTCGGGGTCGGGGGCGGTTCCGGTCGTCGCGCCCGCGTCGTCGTCGCCGTTGGCGTCCGTGTCGGCGACCCGGCCGATGCGCTCGACGCCGTCGACCTCCTCGATGACCTCGACGACGGCGTCGGGCACCAGGTCGCGCCAGGCGTCGCCCGCGACCATCCGCTCGCGGAGTTCCGCCCCCTCCAACTCCTCGCGGCGGAACATGGGCGACTGCCGCACCTGCACGCCCGCCTCCGAGAACAGTTGGATCACGAGCGGGTTGTTCGAGTAGGCGACGTCGAACTTGGGACACATCGACTGGACGTGGCTGACCCACACCGAGTTGCGTTCGAGGTCCTCGATGGGGACGACGTACGTCGGCACGTCGATGTCGGCGACGGCGTTGTTCACCATCATCAGCCGCTCGCCGGCGGTGAACGGGTCGTGTTTGGTGTGTGAGTCGCCCGCCGAGCCGACCCCCAAGACGAGTTCGTCCACCTCCGACGCTATCTCTTCGACCATGTGGTGGTGGCCGTCGTGGTACGGCTGGAACCGCCCGATGTAGAACCCCCGCATGTGCGGAGTATTCGACCGACAGTTTATAAGCACGGCGGGACGCCGTAGACCGCCAGAACGGCGGGATACGAGCGGTCTACGCGGGGTCTCTGCTCGGGCGGCGGCGGCGCGACGGGGGAGAAAGTATATCAGTTCCTGGGCCGTCAATTCTGGTAGTAACGATTCTATGAGCAACGATCCGAACGACAGTCGTCGCGACGGCTCCGATCGCTCCGACGAGGAGCGGGAGTACACCGTCGTCGACGACCCCGAGTCAAACGGTACTGCGGGCGGGGGGACCGTCGGCACGTCCAACGAGCCGTCGGACCAGGACGCCGACATCGACGACCTCGGGAGCGACGTGGAGATCGACGCCGAGATCGACGAGGAGAACGCCGAGGACGACCTCCTCGGCGGCCTCCAGATCGACTCGACGGACGAGATCGACGTCCCCGAACGACTCGTCGACCAGGTCATCGGGCAGGAACACGCCCGCGACGTGGTGATGAAGGCGGCCAAACAGCGCCGCCACGTGATGATGATCGGCTCGCCCGGGACGGGTAAGTCGATGCTCGCGAAGGCGATGTCCGAACTCCTCCCGAAGGAGGAGCTTCAGGACGTCCTGGTCTACCACAACCCCGACGACGGCAACAACCCGAAGGTTCGCACCGTCCCCGCGGGGAAGGGCGAACAGATCGTCGAGGCCCACAAGGAGGAGGCGCGCAAGCGCAACCAGATGCGGAGCTTCCTCATGTGGATCATCATCGCGGTGGTGCTCGGCTACGCGTTCCTCGTCCACGGGAACATCCTCCTGGGGATCCTCGCGGCCGGGGTCATCTACCTCGCGTTCCGCTACGGTTCGCGCGGCTCCGACGCGATGATCCCGAACCTCCTCGTGAACAACGCGGACACCAAGTCCGCGCCGTTCGAGGACGCCACCGGCGCGCACGCGGGTGCGCTGCTCGGCGACGTCCGGCACGACCCGTTCCAGTCGGGCGGGATGGAGACGCCCAGCCACGACCGCGTCGAGGCGGGCGCGATCCACACCTCGAACAAGGGCGTGCTGTTCCTCGACGAGATCAACACCCTCGACATCCGGTCACAGCAGAAGCTGATGACCGCGATCCAGGAGGGGGAGTTCGGCATCACCGGCCAGTCCGAGCGCTCCTCGGGTGCGATGGTCCAGACGGAGCCCGTCCCGACGGACTTCGTGATGGTCGCGGCGGGGAACCTCGACGCGATGGAGAACATGCACCCCGCGCTCCGCTCGCGGATCAAGGGGTACGGCTACGAGGTGTACATGGACGACACCCTCGACGACACCCCGGAGATGCGCCGGAAGTACGCCCGGTTCGTCGCCCAGGAGGTCGCCAAGGACGGGCGGCTCCCGCAGTTCGACCGCGAGGCGGTCGAGGAGGTCATCCTCGAAGCGCGGCGGCGCGCGGGTCGGAAGGGTCACCTCACGCTCGAACTCCGGAACCTCGGCGGGCTGGTCCGCGTCTCGGGCGACATCGCTCGCGGCGAGGACGCCGAGATGGTCACCCGCGAGCACGTGCTCCAGGCGAAGGGCCGGAGCCGGTCGATCGAACAGCAGCTCGCGGACGACTACATCGAGCGCCGGAAGGACTACGAGCTCCACGTCTCGGACGGCTACCAGGTCGGCCGCGTCAACGGTCTCGCCGTGATGGGCGAGGACTCGGGGATCATGCTCCCGGTCATGGCGGAGATCACGCCCTCCCAGGGGATGGGCGGGCAGGTGATCGCCACCGGGAAGCTCCAGGAGATGGCCGAGGAGTCGGTGAAGAACGTCTCGGCGATCATCAAGAAGTTCTCCGACGAGGACATCTCGAACCAGGACATCCACATCCAGTTCGTCCAGGCGGGCCAGCAGGGCGTCGACGGCGACTCGGCGTCGATCACGGTGGCGACGGCGGTCATCTCCGCCCTAGAGGGGATGGGCGTCGACCAGAGCCTCGCGATGACGGGCTCGCTCTCCGTGCGGGGTGACGTGCTCCCGGTCGGCGGGGTCACCCACAAGATCGAGGCGGCCGCCAAGTCCGGCTGCGACCGGGTCATCATCCCGAAGGCGAACGAGCAGGACGTGATGATCGAAGACGAGTACAAGGAGATGATCGAGATCATCCCGGTGTCGCACATCTCGGAGGTGCTCGACGTGGCGCTCGAAGGCGAGCCCGAGAAGGACTCGCTGGTCGACCGCCTCAAGAACATCACCGGGTCCGCGCTGAAGGCGAGCGAGGGCCAAGGCGGCGCCCGCGGTCCCTCCAGCCCCAGCCCGCAGTAGCCGTCGCGGACGAGTACGAGTGACCGACTGGACGGCGTTCGCGGCGATCACGGGCGTCGTCCTCGCACTGCTTCTCGCGCTCGCGCGGCTCTCGACGTCCACTTCCACACCGACCGCGAGCGACGCCGCCGCCGATATCGACGCCGAGGCCACCTCCGACGTCGACCCCGGCGGTCGCCGCGCGGACGGGACTCGCCGTCCTACGAGCGACGCCGCCGGGTCGGAGTCGGCGGCCCAACGGGAGTCGGCGCGGAACCCACCCCCCGACCCGGCGGTCGGGGTCGGCGCTCGCGCGGTCCCCACGGAGGACGCGTACGCGCCCGCCGACCTCCCGCCGGGCGCGCTCCTGCTCAACGTGCTACTCTCGCAGGGGCTGTTCGCCACGCTACTCGTCTTCGCGGCGTGGTGGACCCGGCTACCGGCGACGGCGCTGGGGCTCGACCCGGCCGTCTCGCCGCGCCTGCTCGCGGCCGGCGTCGGTCTCGGCGTCGCGCTGTGGGTCGGCAACTACCTCGCGGGCCGGCTGGGCGAGCGGGCCGGCGTGGACGCCGCCGAGGGGTTCCGCGCCGCGCTCGCGCCCGACTCGGCGCGCGAGTGGGCGCTGCTGCTGTTCGCCGTGCTCCCGCTGGTGGCGCTGTTCGAGGAGTTCCTCTTCCGCGCGGCGCTCGTCGGCGCGCTCTCGGCGGGGTTTCCGGTGTCGCCGTGGCTCCTCGCGGTCGGCTCGTCGGTGGCGTTCGCGCTGGGCCACGGCGCGCAGGGACGGGTCGGGATGGCGGTCACGGGCGTCCTCGGGTTCGCGCTCGCGGCGGGGTTCGTCCTCACGGGGAGCCTGGCGGTCGTCGTCGTCGCCCACTACCTGGTGAACGCGCTGGAGTTCGTCGTCCACGAGCGGCCGAGCGCCGGCGAGGGGTGAGTCCCGGTGTGGGGCCGGTGGGTCGGCCCGGACCGGAGCGGCTCGACGCCGACGGGGGGTCGTGTCAGAACCCGCCGGTGGTGACCGTCTCGAAGAAGCTCGGTGCCGACGTCGCCGAAAGGAACAGCGCGAGAACGACGAGGACGAGGTTCGCGGCGGTCAAGGCGGCGCCGTTGGTCCACTCGCCCATCGTCTCGGAGTCGTTGAGCGCCCAGAAGAGGAAGACGACCGTTATCGGGAGCCCCACGATACCGTTGTACGCCGGGAACAGGAGTATCATGTCGACGACGCTCAGCCCGAAGAGGATCGTAACGAGCGGCGAGAGACAGCCGATCCCGGCCCCGACGGCGTAGATCAGCTTGAACTCGCGGGTGCCGCTGTCGGCCTCCTTCCCGCGGGCGTTCTGGATCATGTATGCGGGCGCCCACATGATCGGGACGATGCTGTTGAACGCGGCCGCGACCGCACCGAGGAGGAAGAGGGTCATCGCCCACTGGCCGAGCACGTCCGCGAGCGCCCGGCCGGGCGTGATGAACGTCTCCAGCGACGTGTAGCCGGCCGGCCGTAGCACCGCCGCCGCGGCGATGACGATGGCGACAGTGGTGATCGCGCCGACGGCGTAGCCGATGCCGAGGTCGCGCCGCATCGTCGAGACGTCGTCCGCGTCGGTCCACCCCTTCTCGGAAACGAGGTTGGATTCGAGGAAGAAGTTGGGCCACAGCGCGGTCGTCCCGACGATGCCGGCCGCGAACGTGAGCGCGCTTGGGTCGCCGAACGTGTCGGTCGAGGGGACGAATCCGGCCGCGAACGCGCCGAGGTCGGGGGCGCTGGCGCCGGCGACGACCAGGTAGATCACCAGCAGCGTGAGCATCATCACCGTCATCACCCGCTCGATCCCCTCGTAGTTGAGAACGCCCGTGACGACGGCCGCGAGTCCCGTCAGTACTGCGAGTGGCATCCAGCCGACGGCGCCGCCGAGGAGGATGGAGATCCCCTTGCCGACGGCGGCGGTGAGTTCGAGTGCCCACGCGACGCAGCCGACCGACAACAGCAGGGAGACGACGAGTGCGCCGGTCTCGCCGAGTTTCCCCCGGATGAACGTCATGAGCGACTCGCCGAAGATGCCGAGGCGCGCGCTCATGTCCTGTCCCATGAACCCGAGGAGGGCGGCGCCAACGACTGCCCACAACAGCGCGTACCCGTAGCGGACGCCCGCCGAGGACGCGATGAACACCGACCCCGAGCCGAAGTAGCTCGCGACCATGACGAACGCGAGCCCGTACTCTTGGAAGAAGCCGCTCACCGCGTCGCGCAGCCCGCTCCCACTCGATGTCGACATCTCAGCTCCCCCCCGCTCGCCGACGGGTTCGGCGCGTACCCGTCGGCCCGCCCGTTCGTCGCGTCCCGGGCGGCGGCCGACGACACCTGTGGCCGGTGCTACTGCTCGCTAACGATCGGGTCTCTAATAGAGCCACTTCGAAGATACATTCTTGGCGTGAGACGGTTAAATCCGGGGACAGCGATCCGCCGATCCGCTATGTGGTCCCGTATTGATGGCTGTTGTCGTGGGGTCGGCCTGGATCCTCGGACAGCAGGTTCATCCGCCGGCCGTCCCCGCGGTCGGCCGACGATGCGACTCGCTTGACGACTGGGGCGACCGTGGGTCCGCGTGGTGCTCCGCGGGGGTTACGCGCGCGTCTCGGGATGCGGATGGTCCACCCGCCCGGCCGGTTCGATCGAACCGGCCTCCCGCCGGACGGGCCCGACGGGTACCGACCGGGTCACGCGATCAGGTAGACGCCGAGGCCGACGAGTACGACCGCGAGCACGCGTTTGAGCGCTCCGGGATCGACGCGGCGGGCGACCCACCAGCCGACGAGGATGCCGAGGAGTTCCGGCCCGCCGACGACGGCGACCAGCGGGAGCGAGACGGCCCCTGCCTGGAGGTAGGCGGCCGTCGCCGGCACGGCGACGAACACCGACCCCACCTGCGCGGCGGCGACGGCGGGCAGCAACGGGACGCCGAGCGCAACCAGAAGCGGCACCGCCAGCACCGGCCCGCCGACGCCGAGCAGGCCGCCGGGGACGCCGACGGCGAACCCGACGGCACCGACCACGAGCGCGCCCAACCGCGAGGACGGGTCGATCGACCCGTCGGCCCTCGTGTCGTCCCACTCGCGGTAGTACGTCAGGCCCCCAGCGAGAACCACGACGACGCCGAGGACGACGGAGAACACGGCCGCCGAGATGGTGGCGTTCACCCGCGCACCGACGAGCGCCCCGACGACGCCGGGGCCGGCGAGCGCGGCGGCGGTGTGCAGGCCGCGGTCGGTCCGGAGTTCGCCCGAGTGGATGTACGCGACCGTCCCGAGCAGGCCCGCCGCGATGTTGGTCGCGCCGCCGGTGCCCGCGACGACCGCCGGCGGAGCGGCCGTCAGCGCGAGCGCGACGGTGACGAACACCCCGCCCGGGCCGATGGCGGTGATGCCGACGCCGGCGAGGAACCCGACGACCGCGAGCGCGACCAGCGCGGGCGGGCCGAGCCCGAAGAACATGCTCCCACTCGGCGCGCGTCGGGGAAGGGACTGATGATCCGTCGGCACCGGCCGCGGCGGCGTCCCGTGGGTCGGACCCGACATAGCCAGCCCGGGTGGATGCACCGAGGGTCACCTCGCCGCCGGCTCGTCGGCCACGCTAGGGGATGGCGCGCAGGGACGCGCCGGGAGAGCGGTCACGGGGGTCTTCGGGGTCTCGCGGCGGGGTTCGTCTACACGAGGCGTCCCGCGGTCGTCGCCCACTACCCGGCGAACGCGCTGGCGTTTCTCGTCCACGAGCGCCCCCGGCCGGACGGCTCCGGTTGAGGCGAAGCGAAGCCGGTCAGTCGTCGAGCGCGACCGTCCCCTCGGCGCCGCAGTCGGGGCACCGCTCGTGGTCCTCGTCGAAGCGCGCGCCGCACGCCTCACACCGGAACGGGGCGTTCTCCTCGGCCGCGGTCTCCGCGTCGGCTTTGAACTGTTCGACCCGTCGGCCGAGTTCCCTGAACACGCCCATCACCACGAACGGAGACCCGCGAGGAGGATAAGCGTTCGCCGGAACGGGCAACCGGTGCGGGGTCGCCGGACCGGCGGCGGATACGAGTCCTTTTCCCGCCGTCGACCCTCCTCTACGTATGTCCTTCTTCGCCCCCACCCCCCTAGTGCAGGGTGGGGCTCTGACGGCCGACATGCTCGTCGTCTTCGCGCTCATCCTCCTCGCGCTCGTCCTGTTCGCGACCGAGTGGCTCCCCATCGACGTCACTGCCATCTCGGTGATGGTCCTGCTGATGGTGCTCGAACCGTGGACGCAGATCTCCCCGCGGGAGGGGATATCGGGGTTCGCCAGTCCGGCCACGATCACCGTCCTGGCGATGCTCATCTTGAGTACGGGGATCAACCGAACCGGACTCGTCCAGCTACTCGGTCGGCGGATGGCCTCGTTCGCCGGGACCGACCGACGCAAGCAACTCGCGGCGACGATCGGCATCACCGGTCCGGTGTCCGGACTCGTCAACAACACGCCCGTCGTCGCGATCCTCGTCCCCGTCATCTCCGATCTCGCCCACAACGGGAAGACGTCGCCGTCGAAGTTGTTGATGCCGCTGTCGTTCGCCTCCATGCTCGGGGGGACGCTCACGCTCATCGGCACGTCGACGAACATCCTCGCGAGCGACATCGCGGCCCAACTCGGCGCCGAGTCGCCGGAACTCGGCTTGCACGCGTTCGGGATGTTCGAGTTCACGAAACTGGGCGCGGTCGTCTTCGCGGTCGGGGCGCTCTATCTCGTGACGGTCGGCGTGCGACTCATCCCCGAGCGGGTGCCGGCCGACGAGGACCTCGTCGAGGAGTACGCCCTCCAGGAGTATCTCGCGGACGTCGTGGTCCCCGCGGGGTCACCGTTGATCGGACAGACCGTCGGCGAGGCGCTGGGGGACGACGACCTCGACATCGACGTGTTACAGCTGATCCGGTACGGCGAACGGTTCTCCGATCCGCTCGCCCGCAAGGAGATCCACGAGAACGACACGCTCCGTCTGCGGACGAGCCGGGGGACGCTCGAACGGATCATGAACGCCGAGGGGCTGACGTTCGCGGGCGGCCCGCGGACGGAGGACGACCTCGACCCCGACGAGGAGGAACCGGTGTTCGTCGAGGTGGTCGTCCCGTCGGGGTCGTTCCTCGTCGGCGAGACGCTCGCGAGTTCGACGTTCCGACAGCGCTACACCGCGAACGTCCTCGCCTTCCGGAGCCGCGGCGAGGTCGTCCGCGACCGGTTCGAGAGCATCCGTATCCGCGTCGGCGACACGCTCCTCGTCCAGGCGCCGCCGGACAGTCTCACCCGACTCGTCGAGAACGAGGACTTCATCGTCGCCCACGAGTTCGACGACGTGGAGTACCGGAGCGGGAAGATCCCCTTCGCGGTGGCCATCGTCGCCGGCGTCGTCGCGCTCCCGGCGCTGAACATCCTCCCGATCGTCGTCTCGTCGCTCGCGGGCGTGGTCGCGATGATCCTCACGGGCGTGCTCAAGCCGAACGAACTGTACACGTCCGTCGAGTGGAACGTGATCTTCCTGCTCGCGGGCGTCATCCCGCTGGGGACCGCGCTCCAGCAGACCGGCGCCGCCGCGCTGTTGGGCGCGGCCGTCGCCTCGACGGCGACGGTCCTCCCGGTGCTCGGCGTCCTGTGGGTGTTCTACCTCGCGACCGGGCTGTTGACGAGCGTCATCTCCAACAACGCGAGCGTCGTGTTGATGATCCCCGTCGCCGCCAGCGCCGCACAGTCGATCGACGCGAACGCGTTCGCGTTCGTGCTCGCGGTGACGTTCGCCGCCTCGACGGCGTTCATGACGCCGGTCGGCTACCAGACGAACCTGTTCGTCTACGGTCCCGGGGGGTACCGCTTCTCGGACTTCCTCCGGGTCGGCGGACCGTTGCAGTTGCTGCTGTCGGTCGTGACCGTCCTCGGGATCGCGTTCTTCTGGGGGGTCGGGGGGTGACGGACCGTCCCGCCGAACACGCGCCGCCCCGATCGAGGCGGCCCCTCGATGACGGGTGGCCTCGCTCGGAGGTGGACTGTCGATGCCGGACGGAAGCGCGAGGCGCGCTCTCGATGCCGGACGGACGCCAGACGTAGGAACGTACGCGCGGCTCAGGGGTGAGTCGCAGCGTCGGAAGAATCGAAACGAGCCGGTCGTCGCCGTCGGGCGACGTCGGTCTCAGTTCAGTCGCGGACGACGTTCGTCGCGCGGGGGCCCTTGGGGGCCTGTTCGATGTCGAAGTCGATCTCGGTGCCTTCCGTGAGGTCCTCGCCGCCGACGTCCTCCATGTGGAAGAACACGTCGTCGTCCGAATCCTCGGTGGAGATGAAACCGTAGCCGCCCGTGTCGTTGAAGAAGTCAACCGTACCGTGTGCCATTGCAACCATACGTACCGCCCGTCCGGGGATAACGGTTGCGAGAGTCGCGGTACCACGGGCCTCCGCTGGACAGGTGTCGACCGAACCGGGCCGGGAGTCCCGCTCGCCCGGCGGGAGCGCGACGGCTGTGCGGGTGCGTCCGACGGCCGTCTGCGGTTTCCGTCACGCTTACGCCGACCGGACGCGACCCGCGCGGTATGCAACTGGGCACCGACGGCCGGTCGACCCTCCCGGCCGTCGTCGCGGGGCTGCTCGCGGTCGTCGTCGTCGTCTACGGCGTCGGGGGGTGGTACCGGGGGTGGTACCCGCCCGCGTTCGTCGCGGGCTGTGCGATGGTGGGCGTCGGCCTGCTCGCCGCCCAGCGGACCATGTGGGTCCACACCGGGCCGACCGAGGCGGGCGCGGTGACGAACGCGGCGATGTTCCTGCTGGCGGGCGCGACGAAACTCGGCGGCGTCCTCGTCGGGGTCGCGCCGCTGGAGACGGCCGCGGAGGCGCTGTTCGCGCTCGCGGTCGTGTTCTTCCTCGCGCGCGCCGACGACGCCTGACCGGTGCGGTCAGGAGTACGTCTCGACGCCCTCGACGTCGCGCAGCGTCTCGCTCACGTCGCCCGGCGTCGCGCCCGGCGCGTCGCGGACGCGGTGGTCGGGGACGAGTATCGGGGTCGGGTTGTTCGCGAGCGCGGTCCGCGCGGCGTCGACGTCACCCCCGTCGTCGGGGTCGAGTTCGGCGGTCATCGCCACCACGCGGTCGAGCGTCACCGACTCGCCGTACGGCACGTTCCGCGTCGATTCGAGCACGCTCCGCTGGACCGTCGGCACGGTGAGTCCGAGCGTCACGTCGGCGAAGTCGTCCTCCGCGCCGTCGAGGTAGTCGAACAGCCGGTCGAGGACGGGGTGGTCGGCCGCGGCGTCGTCCGGCACCGCCGCGGGGAACGACACCGAGAGGGTCCGCCCCGCCGCGGCGCCGAGTTCGACCGCCCGCCCCAGCCGCGGCGACTCGCGGGCGTACACGCCCGCGTCGCCGACGTCGCCTGCGTTCGTGTCCATACCCCGTCGTGGCGCGAGCGCGGTTTCAACGCGACGGTCGGCCCGCGGTCCGGCGGCCCGGCGGGCCGGCGGCCGACGGTCGACCCGTCAGCCCGCCCCCGCCGACGCAACTCTTTTGTACGGATATGCGCATTAGTGAACACAGATGAACACACAGGACGAGGTCGCGCCCGCGGTGCGCGCCATCCTCGACGCGGCCGGCACGCGCGAGGGGGGCGACCGACGGCTCTCGGTCGACGCCCGGTCGCTCCCCGACGCGTTCGCCGCCGCGGAGGCGGACGGGCGCGTCCCGGTGATCGCCGAGGTGAAGCCGACCAGCCCCACCACCGAGGGGACGCGCGCGGACGACCCGGTCGACCTCGCGCGCGCGATGGTCGACGGCGGCGCGGCCGCGCTGTCGGTGCTCACGGAGCCGAGCCACTTCGGCGGGTCGCCCGAGGCGCTCGAACGGGTCCGCGCCGCGGTGGACGTGCCGGTGCTCCGGAAGGACTTCCTCCTCCGGGAGGAGCACCTCGACGTAGTCGAGGCGGACGCCGTGCTGCTGATCGCGCGCTTCCTCGACGACCTCCCGCGGATGGTCGCGGCGGCGCGCGACCGGGGGTTCCAGCCGCTCGTCGAGGTTCACGACGCGGCGGAGGTACGGCGAGCGGTCGACGCGGGCGCCGAAATCGTCGGCGTGAACAACCGCGACCTCGCGGAACTGGAGGTGGACCTCTCGACGTTCGAGACGGTCGCGCCGGAGGTTCCCGACGACGCCACGCTGATAGCCGAGTCGGGGATCACCACCCGCGCGGACGCCCGGCGGATGCGTACGGCGGGCGCGGACGGCCTCCTGATCGGTTCCGCGATCATGGACACCGAGGGGGCGGCGGGCGACGTGGCCGCGAACACGCGGCGTTTTACTACCGCCGGGACGGAGGACGCGACATGAGCGACAGCGACCGAGGCGCCGGCGCCGGCGACGGGAAGTTCGGTCCGTACGGCGGCCAGTACGTCCCCGAGGTGCTGATGCCCGCCATCGAGGAACTCACGGACGCCTACGAGCGGTACGTCCTCGACAACGAGGAGGGGTTCGTCGACGAGTTCCGCGAGCGACTCGCCGACTTCGGCGGGCGGCCCACTCCGCTCCAGCGCGCGGACAGGCTCTCCGAGCGGTACGGCACCGAGGTGTATCTCAAGCGCGAGGACCTGCTCCACGGCGGCGCGCACAAACTGAACAACGCGCTCGGGCAGGTGCTGCTCGCGAAGTACATGGGGAAAGAGCGGATCATCGCCGAGACGGGCGCGGGCCAGCACGGCACCGCGACGGCGATGGCGGCGGCCCACCTCGACATGCCGTGTGAGGTGTACATGGGCGAACGCGACATCAACCGCCAGCGGCCCAACGTGTTCCGGATGCGGCTCAACGGCGCGGACGTGGTGCCCGTGACCGCGGGTCGGGGGACGCTGAAGGAGGCCATCTCGGAGACGATGCGCGAGTGGGCGACCAACGTCGAGGACACCCACTACGTCATCGGGTCGGTCGTCGGTCCCCACCCGTTCCCGACGATGGTGCGGGACTTCCAGGCGGTCATCTCCGAGGAGGCGCGCGGGCAGATACGGGAGAAGGCGGGGCGGCTCCCTGACGCGGTGCTCGCCTGTGCGGGCGGCGGGTCGAACACGATGGGGACGTTCCACGAGTTCGTCGGCGACGACGACGTGGACCTGTACGCGGTGGAGGCCGGCGGGAGTTCCCTCGACGTCGACCAGGAGACCGGCGTCGCGCCCAACTCGGCGTCGCTGTCGACGGGCAGTGAGGGGGTGCTCCACGGCGCGCGCACCAAACTCCTCCAGGACCGCGACGGTCAGATCGTCGAGTCGCACTCGGTGTCGTCGGGGCTCGACTACGCGGGCGTCGGCCCGGAACTCGCGGCGCTCGTCGACGAGGGGCGCGTCACGCCCGTCAACGAGGACGACGACGCCGCGCTCGAAGCGTTCCACCGGCTCTCACAGGAGGAGGGGATCATCCCCGCGCTCGAGTCCGCCCACGCGCTGGCGTACCTCCACTCGGCGGCCGACGACCTGGGCGAGGTGGTCGTGGTGAACGTCTCCGGACGGGGCGACAAGGACCTCGAATCCGTCATCGAGGAGACCGACAGGCGCGACCTGTCGAACGCGCCCGACATGGACGTCCTCGAACGGGAGGGCGGGCTGTGAGCCGGTTGCGCGAGGCGTTCGCCGACGGCCCGGCGTTCGTCCCCTACCTCGCGGTCGGCGACCCCGACTACGAGTCGTCGCTCGAGTACGTCCGCGCGCTCGACCGGGGCGGCGCCGACGCCATCGAACTCGGTCTCCCCTTCTCGGAACCGGTCGCGGAGGGACCCACGATTCAGGGCGCCGTGGTGCGCGCGCTGGAGGGGGGAATGACGCCGACCCGCTTCTTCGAGTTCGTCGAGGAACTCGACACCGACACGCCGTTGGTCTGTATGACGTACTACAACCTCGTCTACCAGTACGGTGAGCGGCCCGGTCCGCGGCCGTTCGTCGAACGGGCGGCCGACGCGGGGCTGTCGGGGTTCGTCGTCCCCGACCTGCCCGCCGAGGAGGCGGGACCGCTCCGGGAGGCGTGCGACGAGTTCGGACTCGACCTCGTCTCCATCGTCGCGCCGACGACCGACGACGAGCGGCTGGAGAAACTGGTCGCGGTGTCGTCGGGCTACCTCTACGTGCAGGCGCGGCTTGGGGTGACGGGCGCACGGTCGGACGTGTCGAGCGACACCGCGGCGTCGCTCGACCGCCTGTCGGGCGTCGACCTGCCGAAGGCCGTCGGGTTCGGCATCTCCTCGGGCGAGCAGGCCGCGGAGGTGGTGGCGTCGGGCGCCGACGGCGTCATCGTCGGCTCGGCGCTCGTCGACATCGTCGCCGAGGGCCACGAGAACGGCGACCCCACGGAGGAGGTGGCCGTCCGACTCGAATCGCTCGCCCGTGAGCTGAAGGAGGGCGTCGAGCGCGGGTTCTCGCGACGCCCGCCGCGAACCGAAGGCTCTTGAGGCCGAGCGGTTCGGAAACGCTTTTACGCCGATTGCCAGACGTTCGCACGATGGAACACGCAGGACTCGACGCCCGACTCGACCGCATCTCGACGGACGGCCGCGTGCTGATGGTGCCGATGGACCACGGCATCACGCTCGGCGCCGTCGACGGGTTGCGCGACATCGAGTCGACCATCGACGCCGTGACCCGCGGCGGCGCCGACGCCGTGCTCACACAGAAAGGTATCGCGCCCCGGGTCCACCCGAACAAGAACGACGCGGGCTACCTCGTCCACCTCAACGCCTCGACCGTCGTCGGCCCGGAGGCGAACGACAAACGCCGGACCGGCACCGTGAAGGCGGCCATCCGCGCGGGCGCGGACGCCGTCTCCGTCCACGTCAACGTCGGCTCCGACTACGAACCCGAACAGGTCGAGTTCCTCACCGACGTGACCGAGACGGCGAGCGACTACGGCCTGCCGACGCTCGCGATGGCGTACGCCCGCGGGGCGAACCTGGAGGGCGACGACCCCGAACACGACCCCGAGTACCTCGGCCACGCGGTCAGGCTCGCCGAGGAGTGCGGCGCGGACCTCGTCAAGACGGCCTACTCCGGCGACGCCGACAGTTTCGAGAGCGTCGTCGGCTCCACCCGGCTGCCGGTGATCATCGCGGGCGGGTCGCCCGTCGGCGACGAGGCCACCCTCGACGCCGTCCGCGGCGCGATGGACGCGGGCGCCGCGGGCGTCTCGATGGGGCGGACCATCTTCCAACACCGGGACCCGGGGGCGATGACGCGCGCCGTCTCGGCCGTCGTCCACGACGACGCGCCGGCGGCGGACGCGCTCGCGGAGTCCGGACTGGGCGAGGAAGCCGAGTAGCGCGGTCGAGTTCGCCCCCGGGAGATGACCGATATCGAGTACCCCACCGCTGACGACGTCCACGCGCTTCATGATACTATCGTGGCGGAGAACCGCGATACCGACGCCGGTACCCGGAACCCCGACGCTGTCGGGTCGGCGTTAGTGTACGTCTCGGAAGGGTACTTCGGTGAAGTCCCCGAGACGATTCACGAGAAGGCAGCGCATCTCGCGCGCCTCCTCGCCACTGAACACCCGTACGTGGACGGTAACAAGCGGACTGCGCTCGCGGCCGCAACGATGCTGTACAACCTCAACGGATACGAGTTCGACTGGGAGGACCGCTGGATGCGGTACATCCTCCGGGACTTTGCGACAGAAGGTTCGGAACTCGAAATGGCCGCTATCGTCCGACGCTTCGAGGGATGGGCAAAGCACTATACTCGTGAGTGACCTACGTGTGGGCGAGAACATGGCCGAATCGGCTGACGACTCCGCCGAGCGAGAACGGCTCGTAGAGCAGATCCGCTCCGCGAAAACACCCGAAGAGCGTCGTGAGGCGGTGCGAGCACTCGCCAAGCGGAACATCGACCGGCACCGCGAGACGTACGAGAAGCTGGCGAACGAGTAGGTTCGTTCTCACGTGAGAGTCCGAAACGACAGCTCGTGAGTCGGCTCGTCGCCGTTCGCCGACTGCGACGGCCACTGTGGGAGACCCGTTCGTTCTTCAGGCTGCTCCCGGCCCGAACCGCCCCGGTTCCACCTCGCTCGCCGCGGGGAACCGCCGGAGCGCGGGGACGACCACCCACGCGGCCGCGACGCCGACGAACCCGACCGCCGCGGCGGCGACGACCCGGCCCGCGCCGACCGCCTCGCCGGCCGCGCCGCCGAGGAGCGTCCCGACCGGTCCGACGACGCTCGACACCGCCCCGACGACCGCGGTGACCCGGCCGAGGAGGCCGTCGGGGACGCCCGTCTGGACCACCGTGAGCACCAGCACGTTGTACACCCCGGCGGGGACGTACGCGAGCGCGAACAGCGCCGCGGTCGGAAGCGGCGCGGAGACGGCGACGCCCGCGGCCCAACACGCCGCGCTGAGGCCGAACCCCGCGGCGGTCATGCGACCGAACGGGACGCCCTCAAACCGCGTGGCGACGAGCGACCCGACGAACGCGCCCGCGCCGTTGGCGGCGACGAGCAGGCCGTACGTGCCCGCGTCGCCGGCGCCGACCAGCGGGAGCGACGGCGCGCCGAGGGCGTCGGCGTACCCCGGGAGCACCCCCACCGACGCGCCCCCCGCGAACGTCGTCACCGCGACCGCCGCGACCATCGCGCCCACCGCCGACTCGCGGACGACCGCGACGCCCTCCCGGAGTTCCGCGACGTACGCGCCGAGCGACGGGAGCCCGGACGAGTCGTCGGCGGCCCCGTCGCCGTCGGACCCCGGTTCGCCCGCGCCGCCCGCCTCGGCGGCCGCGGGCACGACCAGCGCCCGGAACGCGGCCGCGGCGACGAGGAACGTCACCGCGTCCGCGAGGTAGAGCGGGACGGCGCCGACCGCCGCGACGGCGGCGCCGCCGGCGGCCCGCCCGAGCGAGCCGACCCCCCGCGAGGCGACCTGGAACGCGGTGTTCGCCCGCGCGAGACGGTCGCCGTCGACGACCCGGGGGAGCGCGGCGTTCTGGGCGGGCGGGCCGGCCTGCCCGGCCAACGCGACCAGCGGAATGGTGACCAGCACGACGCCGACCGAGAGCGCGCCCGCCCACGCCGCAAGCGGGACGACCACGACGACGAGCGCCTGCGCGAGTTCCGCGCCGACCAGCACGCGGTCCAGCCGCGACCGGTCGACCAGCGGGCCGACGAACGCCCGCAGCGCGCCCGGCGCCGACGCGAGCGCGCTCGCCAGCCCCGCGTACGCCGTCGACCCCGTGAGTTCGTAGACGAGCCACGTCGCCGCCACCGCGTACAGCGCGTCGCCAGCGAGGCTCACCGCCCGGCCGCCGAACAGCAGCCGGAACGCCCGGTTCGAGAACAGGTCCGCGAGGGGGTGTCGTCGGAGCCCCCCGAGAGGCGCGAGGTGCACGTCACCTCCGGGAACGGCCGCCGTGATATACTTTCTCCGCGCTGACAGTATCGCCGATCCGGTCCCCTCTCCCGGTCGTCCATCCGCCAGGTTCAAGCGGGCCGCCACTGAGAGGACGCTACAATGGAACGAAAGCGGAGCGTCTGGCTTCGCGCCGACGACGGCGTCGGCGACTGGGACCGGCGGAAGCGACGGATCACGGCCGGACTGGAGGCGGGCGTCGACTGGGTGCTCGTCGACGAACGCGACGTCGAGCGGGTGCGCGAACTCGGCGACGTGAACGTGGCGGCGTTCCGCTCGGACGCGGACGTGGACGTCCTCGGCGAGACGGACGGCGGGGATGGGGCGGTCGCGGACGCGTACGTCGTCGGCAAGGACGGCGAGGGCGACGGCACCGTCGACCTGCCCGCGGACCTGTCGGGGTCGGCGGACCTCACGACGCTCCGCCGGTCGGACGACCGCGCGCAGGGGGCGTACGTCCGGATCTTCGACGAGGAGTACGAGGCGTTCGCGGAGGCGGCCGCCCGCGACGCGGAGTACCTCATCACGGTGGGCGAGAACTGGAAGATCATCCCGCTGGAGAACCTGATCGCGCGCATCGGCGACGAGACCACGCTGGTCGCGGGCGTCACGGCCGCCGACGAGGCGCGGACCGCCTTCGAGACGCTCGAACTCGGCGCGGACGCGGTGCTCCTCGACGCCGACGACCCCGACGAGATCAGACGGACGGTGGAGGTGCGCGACGAGGCGGCCCGCGAGTCGCTCGACCTCACGACCGCGACGATAACGGAGATAGAGCGCGCGGGGTCGGCCGACCGGGTCTGCGTCGACACCGGGAGCATCATGGACCACGACGAGGGGATGCTCGTGGGGTCGATGTCGCGGGGGCTGTTCTTCGTCCACGCGGAGACCGCGGAGTCGCCGTACGTCGCCTCCCGGCCGTTCCGGGTGAACGCGGGCGCGGTCCACGCGTACGTCCGCACGCCCGACGGCGGCACCAAGTACCTCAGCGAACTCCGCTCGGGGGATACGGTCCAGGTCGTCGACACCAACGGGAAGACCCGCGAGGCCATCGTCGGCCGCGTCAAGATAGAGAAGCGCCCCATGTTCCGGGTGACCGCGGAGGTTGACACCGACGACGGCGTCGACCGCATCGCCACGCTGGTCCAGAACGCCGAGACCGTGAAGGTGGCGACGAGCGAGGGACGCAAGGCCGTCACGGACCTGGAGGCGGGCGACGAGACGGTCGTCTACTACGAGGACGTCGCGCGCCACTTCGGCGAGGCGGTCGAGGAGAGCATCATCGAACAGTAACGGGCGCACCCGGCCGCGGTCGGGGTGTCCGTCTTCCCGCTCCGCTCACCGCTCGCGGTCGGCGGCGACCGCCGCTACGCCAGCGACTCGACCAACTCCCGCAGCGTCGCCAGGTCGTACTGGCCGGGCGCGGTCGCCGCCTCCGGCCGGACGGGCGCGTAGCCGATGCGCGAGCCGTAGACGGGTGCGACCGCGCGGGTGTGTCGCCCGGCCTCGCCCATCGCCATCGTCGCCACCCGCTCGCCCCGGCGGGTCGCGCGGTGGGTCGCAGACAGCAGCGCCAGCGCGTCGTCGCGGTCGGAGGCGGTCACGGCGAGTTTGCCCACGTCGCCCGCGCGGGCGGCCGCCGCCGACAGCGCGTCGAGCGTCCGCGGGTCGGGCGTCGCCGCGAAGTCGTGGACCGACGCGACGACGGTCACGCCGGCCTCGCGCGCCCGCCCGACGAGGTCCGCGACCGAGGCGTCGTTCTCGCCGGTCGGCCGGCCGCGCAGCGTCGCGAGTTCCACGTCGACGGCCGCGACCGCCTTGTGGTCGACGGCGGCCGCGAGCGCGTCCAGCCGGCCGTCCGGCCGGGTCTCGCCGCCCTCCCACCGCGGTCGGTTCGTGACGAGCAGCGGGAGGCTGCCGTCGTACGCCGCGAGCGCGTCCAGCGGCGCGTCCGCGAGGTCCATCCGGAACTCCACGCAGTCAGCGTGCTCGCGGGCGGCCGGCTCCTCCGAGAGGTCGGCGGTCGACGCCGCCAGCCGGAACTCGTCGAACTCCAGGTTCACGACCGGGGTTGCGCCCCCGGGGGTGAAAACTCGCCCGCTCACGCGCCCCGCATCTCGGGGACGAACGTCGGCCGGCGGAGCGGGATGTCGACGCCGAACAGCGTCCAACTCGCGGCCGACAGCGGGTCGGACTGGACGCCGACGGCCCCGAGAGCGGCGCCGCGAGGGCGACCATCGGGACGCCGTGTGCGAGGTCGTAGCGGGGACCCATCGCTCGCCGGTTGGGGAGGCGACGCGATACGGGTGTGGTCGGCCGGCGTCGACCCGCGCCGAGTCGCGGCGGTCGTCTCCGACTCCGGCCGTACTCCGCTCCGGCTCAGGCCGCGAGGCCTTCCTCGGCTTCGAGCAGTTCGTGATACCGGTTGCGGATCGTGACCTCGGAGATGTCGGCCACCTCCGAGACGGCCGCCTGCGTGGTCTTCTCGTTGGTGAGCAGCGCGGCGGCGTACACCGCGGCCGCGGCCAGCCCGACCGGCGACTTACCCGAGTGGACGCCCTGCTCTTTGGCGTTCCGCAGCAGTTGTTTCGCGCGGAGTTCCGCCTCGTCCGACAGGCCGAGCGAGGAGGCGAACCGCGGGACGTACTGCTCGGGGTCGGCGGGTTTCACCTCCAGTTTCAGTTCGCGCACGACGTAGCGGTACGTCCGCGCCACCTCGTCTTTGCTGACGCGGGAGACGTCGGCGATCTCGTCGAGCGACCGGGGGACGCCCGCCATCCGGGCGGCGGCGTACGTACACGCCGTCGAGACGCCCTCGATGGAGCGGCCGGGCAGGAGGTCCTCGTCGAGCGCTCGCCGGTAGATGACGCTCGCGGTCTCGCGGACGTTGTCCGGCAGGCCGAGCGCGGAGGCCATGCGGTCGATCTCGCCGAGCGCCTGCTTGAGGTTGCGCTCCTTCGAGTCGCGGGTGCGGAACCGCTCGTTCCACTTGCGCAGCCGGCGCATCTTCTGGCGCTGGTTGCTCGACAGCGACCGGCCGTACGCGTCCTGGTCGCGCCAGTCGATGTTGGTCGACAGCCCCTTGTCGTGCATCGTGTTCGTCGTCGGGGCGCCGACCCGGCTCTTCTCGTCCTTCTCGGCGGCGTCGAACGCGCGCCACTCCGGCCCGCGGTCGACCGAGTCCTCCTCGACGACCAGCCCGCAGTCCGCACAGACCGTCTCGCCGTGTTCCTCGTCCGTGACGACGTGGCCGCCGCACTCGGGGCACGACAGCCCCTCGTCGGCCGTCGTCTCCGTCTGTGTCTCCGTCTCCGTCTCGCTGGTTCCAATTCGGTCTCTGGTGTGGGTTTTCTCGCTCATTCGTGAATCGTGAGGGCGGGTGCTCCCAGGTGGCTTCGGTTAAAAACGCCTGGGCGGTGTTTCCGTGAGAACAGTAGATGGGGGCGTAACGTTTAAATCCGGCGGTGTAGTGCGACCGGGTCTCACCTCCGGTCGGCGGGGCGAACGCCCGGACGGGAGCTATTTGTGCGCCCGCGACCCACGGGTGCGTGTGACGGTCGAACCCCGCCGCGTCGTCTCGCTCGCACCGAGCGCCACCGGGGCGGTCCGCGCGGTGGACGCGGCCGACGCGCTCGTCGGCGTCACCCACCACTGCGACCCCGGCGGCGCGGCCGACGCGGGCGCCGGTCCCGCCGTCGTCGGCGGGTGGCCCGACCCCGACCGCGACCGGGTGGTCGAACTCGACCCCGACGCGGTGTTGACCTGCGACCCGCTCCAGCGGGAGACCGCCGAGGCGCTCCGCGAGCGGGGACTCCCGGTGACCCACGTCGAACCCGCGACGCTCGACGGCGCGTTCGACTCCCTCCGGACGCTCGCGGACGCCGTCGGCCGTCCGGCCGCGGGCGAACGGCTCGCGGCCGACTGCCGCCGCCGCGTCGACCGGGTCCGCGCGGCCGTCCCCGACGACCCCGCCGAGCGGCCGGTCGTCTACTGCGAGGAGTGGTCCGACCCGCCGATGGCCGCGGGCAACTGGGTGCCCGACGCGGTCCGGGCGGCGGGCGGCCGCTACCCGTTCGTCGGGAGCGGCGAGCGCTCCCGCCCGGTCGAGGACGGGGAGGTGCCCGCCGCCGACCCCGACCACGTCGTCCTCCACGTCTGCGGGCGCGGCGAGCGCTCGGACCCCGCGGCGCTCGACGGCCGCGGGTGGGACCTAGACGCCGCGGTCCACACCGTCGACGACGACCTGCTCAACCGGCCCGGCCCGCCGCTGGTGGAGGGTATCGAGACGCTCGCGTCCCTGTTTCACGGCGTCGACGCGGGCGGGGCGGCGCGCGTCGAGTCCGACTGAGCGCCGGCGGCGACCCACGCGCCGCGTCGACCGCGGACCGACAGCTTCTCGGCCGCTCGGGCCGCCCGACCGCCCACAGATGCGCGTAGGCGTCGGATCCGGCAACCCGGTGAAGGTCGACGCGACCGAACGTGCGCTCGCGGTCGGGACCGACGACGCGGGCGACGCGGCCGACGCGGAGGCCGTCGGCGTCGCCGGCGCCGAGCGGTTCCGCGGCGCGACCGTCGAGGCGTGTCCCGTCCCCTCGGGCGTCCCCGAACAGCCGCGGGGGCGCGCCGAGACGCGCCGCGGCGCCGAGAACCGCGCGGCGCGGGCGTTCGACGAGGGGTACGACCTCGGGGTGGGTATCGAGGGCGGCGTGGCCGAGCCGACGGACCCCGCCGCCGGCGCCGGCGCGGGTGCGGACGCCGGCGCGGACGGCGACGCGAGCGAGCGAACGCGCGCGCCGGCCGGGGGCGACGGCTCGCTCCTGCTCGTGATGTGGGCGGCGGTCACCGACGGCGAGCGGTGGGGCGCGGCCGCGGGACCGAGCCTCCCGCTCCCGGGAGCCGTGACCCGGCGCGTCCGCGACGGCGCGGAACTCGGCCCGGTGATGGACGACCTGCTGGGCGAAGAGGACGTGGCCCGCCGGCAGGGTGCGGCGGGCGCGCTCACCGGCGGGCGCGTCGACCGGGCCGACGCGCTCGCGACGGCGGTGGCGGGTGCGCTCGGGCCGTTCGTGACCGACCTGTACGACTAGTCGTCGACGGGCGTCACGTCCGCGTCGGCGTCGAGTTCCTCGCTGCCGTCGACGGCCGCCGTCAGCGAGACGTTCAGCCCGAGCATCGAGCCGACGCCGCCGACCACCGTGACGACGTTCTTGACCGCGTGGTCGAGCACCGCCGCGGCGAACGCGACGGCGGGGGGCGCGCCGCCGAGACCGACGACGAACGCGGTGAACGCCGCCTCGTACAGTCCGATGCCGCCGGGCGACAGCGGGAGCACCTTCGCGAGGTTGCCGACGGAGACGGCGAAGAAGCCGACCGCGAGGAACTGGACGGGCGCCATCGACGCCAGCGCGTCGGGGAACGCCCCGAGTACGAGCAGCGCGGTCACCACGTCGAGCGTCCACACCGCGACCGAGGCGGCGCCCACCCGGAGGAACGACGACCGCCGCCCCGCGACCGTCTGGACGCCCGCGACGAACTCCTCGACGACGCCGACGACGTAGTCGACGTACGAGTCCGACGAGAACCGCGAGACCACCGCGCGGATGTAGTTCCGGTCGGTCCGCGCGGAGGCGACGATGGCCAGCAGGCCCGCGGCCGCGACCACACCCACGACCGCGGCCACCCGAACCGCGGTGCGGACCGCGCCGGGCGTGACGAACTCGCCGCCGACGTTGCCCGAGACGGCGGCCGCGATGTCGGCCGTGTTCCCGGTGACCAACAGGCCCAACAGCACCGTCCCGGCCATCGCGGTGATGGTGAGCAGGTCGAACACCCGCTCGGCGGCCAGCGAGGCGACGCCCGTGGGGTACGGGATGGCCCGCCGCGCCTTCACGACGTACGCCCGGACGGCGTCGCCCGCGCGCGCGGGGAACACCAGGTTCCCCGTCTGGCTGATGAACACCGCGCCGGTCAGGAAGCCGACCGACTCGTCGTACCCCAACTCCGAGAGGATGTCCCGGTAGCGCATCCCGCGGAGCGGCCACGACAGCGCGTACACCACCGCCGCGAGCGCGACCGGCCGGGGGTCGGCCTCGGTGAACGCCTCGACGACCGCGCTCGGGTCGAGATACACCGTCATCAGCGCGAGCGCGGCCAGCGTGAGGACCACCCCGGCGCCGACGGTGCGCCCGCGGGTGATGTGCGGCGACACCGACAGCTGCCAGAACAGCCGCACCACCTGGCTCCCCATGCCGAACACGTCCCGCACCAGGTCGACCTTCGAGTCGTCCTTCGGCTCCCAGTCGACCGCGAACTCGTCGACCCGGAGCCCCGCCCGCTGGGCGCGCACCAGCAGTTCCGTGTCCCAAAACCAGTGGTCGTCCTCGATGTCGTCCGCGAGCGCCTCGAACGCCTCCCGGGAGACGGCCTTGAACCCGCACTGGTGGTCGCGGACGTCCGACCGGAGGAGCGTCCGCACGATGGCGTTGAACCCCCGGCTCGGCACGCTCCGCTTTGTCGGCCGGTCGACGCGCGCGCCGGGCATCCACCGCGACCCGGTCGCGACGTCGTACCCGCCCGAACGGACCCGCTCGACGAGCGACTCCAGGTGGCGGACGTCGGTCGCCATGTCGGTGTCGAAGTAGACGAGGGTGTCGCCCGCCGCCCGCTCGAACGCGAACGAGAGCGCGCCGCCGCGCCCGAGGCGGCTGTCGCTGTGGAGGTGACGCACCCGGGCGTCGGCGGCGGCGAGTCGGTCCGCGATCTCCGGGGTGCGGTCGTCGCAGCCGTCCTCGGCGACGACCACCTCGAAGGCGTCGGCCGGGAGGAACCGTTCGAGCGCCTCGATGGTCGTCCGAACCGTCGACTCGAGGCTCTCCTCCTCGTTGTACGCGGGGAGGACGACGCTCACCTCGACCGACGCCTCGCGGTCGCGGGTCCGGTCGACGGCCGCCCCGGGGCCCGCTCCCCCGTCGCCGACGCCACTCATTACGCCGCACGTGGGCCGTCGACGGGTAAGTAGCTTCTGTCTTCGTGGACCGGCGACGCGGTGTTTGACGACCGTACCGCCCGCGGGGGTGCGGGGGGTGGTCGACACGGGGTTCGAGCGGCGTAATCGCCGGACTGCGGCGCGTTAACCCCGTGTACCAAACCCCCTATGGGACGGCGACCCATCCGTCCGGGTATGAGCGCGACCGAGACCACGACGGCGGAGGCGGCCGCGGCGGACACGACCGAGGCGACGGAGGCGACCGGGACGACCGAACGGGCGGAGTCGGCCGACGCCCCGGCGGCCGTCGACCTGACCGACAAGCAGGCGCGGATCCTCGCGTACCTCCGCGACCGCTCTGCGACCCAGACCTACTTCAAGTCGCGGCTGATCGCGGAGGACCTCGACATGAGCGCGAAGGAGGTGGGCGCGAACATGGGACCCATCTGCGATGGGGAGTTCGACCTCACGGTCGAGAAGTGGGGGTACAGTTCGGGCACGACGTGGATGGTCACGGCCTGACCCGAGCGGGTCGGGCGGTCAGCCGTCGTAGCTGATGTACGACGCCGCCTCGTCGGCGAACGCGACGGCGTCGGGACCGAACGAGTCGGCGTACCGGACGACGAGCGTGATGACCGCCTCCGGGCGCGCCACCCGGTAGCCGTCCGAGCGGTCGAGCAGGCCCGCGTCGTCGAGTTCGCCCGCGTAGTTGCTCACGGTCGCTCGCGAGACGTCGAGCGCGCGCGCCACGTCCGCACCGGTCGCCTCGGGGTCGCGCAACAGCGCGAGCAACATCCCGCGCGGCGTCGACCGGCGGAGGTAGCCGAGCGCGCGCCGCTCGAACGGCGAGAACCGCCCGGCGGGGTAGAAGCGCCGGTAGTCGCCGTCCTTCACCGAGACGACCGCGCCGTCACGCTCCAGCCGCCGGAGGTGGTGTTGGGTCTCGCCGGTGCCGAGTTTGAGGTCGTCCCGGAGCTTCGAGAAGTGTGCGCCCGGCGTCGTCGCCAGGTAGCCGCGGATGGCGTCGCGGACGTCGGAGCTGTCCTCGTCGCCGTCGTCCGCCGCGGCGCGACCGCTGGCCACCAGCGGCGTCGCGGTCCCGAGCGCGGCGAACCGCCGGAGCGTCGCCCGCTTGTCGGGGTCGACCTCGCGCGTCACGAACCACCGTACTCGGACGGCGGGCAAAAGGGTATCGCAGCCGGTATCGGGACCGATACCCCGGGGGGCGGTCGGACCGCTGGAGGGCTACGCGCCGCCCCGGCCGGGCCCGTCGTTACTCGCTCTCCGGCTCCGGCTCCCGTTCGCGGTCGTCCGCCGGCGCGCCGTCGCCGACGTCGGCCTCGTCGACCACCTCGTCGGCCGGCCTGATCTCGTCGTCCTCGTTGGCCTCCTCGATCACCTCGTCGGCCGACTTGATGTCGGGCATGTCGCCCGACTTCACCGCCTCCGCCTCCTGTTCGAGCTGCTCGGTGTCCATCTCGGCGGCCTCGTCGATCTGACCGAGGATCTCGTCGATGTCGTCGAGACCGATGAGTTCGCGCGTCTCCTCGTCGAACTCCAGCGAGTCGAGCCCCGCGGACTCCTGTACGTCGCTGTCGGTCAACTGCTTGCCGTACCGGCCGACGAGGCTGGTGAGCTCCTGCGGGAGGACGAACGTCGTCGACTCGCCCTGCCCGATGCTCTCGAGCGTCTCCATCCCCTTGTCGATGATCGCCCGTTCGCCCATCGACTCCGCCGACTTCGCGCGGAGGACGGTCGAGACGGCGTCACCCTGCGCTTCGAGGATCTGGCTCTGTTTCTCCCCCTGTGCGCGGATGATGTTCGACTGCTTTTCACCCTCCGCGCTCTCGACGGCGGAGCGCCGTTCACCCTGCGCTTCGAGGATCATCGCGCGGCGGCGGCGTTCAGCCGACGTCTGCTGCTCCATCGCCTGCTGGACGTCCTGGGAGGGGTTGACCTCGCGCACCTCGACCGACTCGACGCGGATCCCCCACTCGTCGGTGGGCTCGTCGAGTTCCTTCCGGATCCGGGCGTTGATCTCCTGGCGCTTGTTGAGCGTGTCGTCGAGTTCCATGTCGCCCAACACGGCGCGGAGCGTGGTCTGGGCGAGGTTCGAGACCGCGGTCTTGTAGTCCTCGACTTCGAGGAACGCCTTCTTGGCGTCCATCACCTTGATGTAGACGACGGCGTCGGCGGTCACCGGGGAGTTGTCCCGGGTGATCGCCTCCTGTCTGGGCACGTCCAGCGTCTGGGTCCGCATGTCGAACGTGTACGTCCGCGAGACGAACGGCGGGACGATATTGATACCCGGTTCGAGCAGTTTGCGGTACTCGCCGAACACCGTGAGCGCCTTCTTCTCGTAGGCGTCGACGATGACGATCGCCTGGTAGACCGCCACCACCACCACGAGCAGGAACAGCAGTCCCACGACGGCCGCGGCGAGGCCGGCTGTCTGGAGTATGAGGACCATTCCCTAGCGAGTTCGCTCCCTCCGGTCTTAATGGTTCGCACCGCCGCGGGCGGCCGGTTTTCGCGCCGTCACCCCGCCCGGTTCGCGTTCCCGCCGGGCGGGTCCCCCGGGTGGTCGGGGCGCCGCGGTCTCACTCCAGTTCGCGCTCCCGTCCGTCCTCCCCGGGGTCGGTCTCGCGCTCGCGCTCCCCCCGGTCGGTCGCCTCGCGCCGCTGGCGTTCGCGGGCGAGTTCGCGGTCGATGTCGTCGACGCCGCCGGAGAGCGACTCGACGGTGAGCACGTTGCCGCCGCCGGGGTCGACCACCATCACGTCCGTCCCCACGGCGATCTCGCCGTCGACCGAGCGCGCGGAGTAGTGGGGGCTGAACCCACCCTCGTCGAGTTTGATCTCGCCGCCCCGCGGCGTCACGGTCTCGGTGACGTGGCCGGTCGCCCCGCGGAGCGACCCCGAGTCGGAGGTCTGCGCCTGGCCCTTGCCGCCGTAGATGTCGAGTTCCCGGTAGCCGTAGAAGGCGAGCGCGCCGAACAACAGCACCAGGAATCCGAGCACGAACGGCGTCGCGAGCGGTCCGCCGAGGAGTCCGACCAGCCCCGCGGCGAGCAGCGCGACCCCGAGGACCACCAGGTGGGCACCCGGCGCGAGCGCTTCGAGCAGCGAGACGACCAGCCCCGACGCGATCAACAGCAGCGGGAGGGTGTCGGGACCGAGGAGGTCGGTCTGGAGCATGGGAGGTGGTCGGTCGGCGGCTACTAAAGCGTAGCCGAGAGCAACACCGCGAGGGTCCCGAGCGCTCCGAGCACGACGAACAGCGCGTTCTCGGTCGACACCGACTCGGGTTCGATCGGCGTCGGCTCCGGGCCGACCACGCCGTTCTCGTCGACGTCGTCGAGACCGAACCGCCACTCGTCGTCCCGGCCGTCGTCGTCGGCCGTCACGCGGTCGGCGTCTGACCGGTCACTCATACCCGTAGCGTACGCCCGTCCGCGATAAAGGGGTGTCGGGTGACGGTGGTCCCGGACCGTCGCGTCCCCGCCGGGGCGGAGCGTCTCGCGGCCGCCGGGACGTCTGTGGCCGTCGGGGCGTCACGCTGCCGGGCCCCGGGTGCGGGTGATCCGACGGATCGGGTCCTCGTCCCCGGCGCCTCAGTGTTCGCGGGCGGGCGACACCACGTCGCCCTCGTAGACGACGCCGCGTTCGCCGTCGAGCGTCACCGTCGTCCCGTCTCGGAGGTCGTCGGGGAGCGGCGCGCCCGACACCATCGGCACGCCCACCTCGCGGGCGACCAGCGCGGGGTAGCCGGTCATCCCGGCGCGCGCGTCGACGATGCCGCCGATCGACGCGGTGTCGCCGTCGAACTCGCCGTCGAAGTCGGCGGGCAGGTAGACGATGCTGCCCGCGGGCAGGTCGGTGAGGTCGCCGTCGCGCACGCGGTAGACCGGGCCGGCGGCCCGTCCGGCGACCACGCTCCGGCCGGTGGCGACCGTCTCGGCGGCGACGTGGAGTTTGAGCGTGTTGGTCGTGCTCGTCCCCTCCAGTTCGGTCATCATCCCCGAGAGGACGACCAGCGTGTCGCCCGACGACGCGACGCCCGCGTCGAGGGCGGCGGAGACGGCGGAGTCCATCACGCCCTCGATGCCCGGCGAGTAGTCGGTGTACATCGGCCGCACGCCCCACGAGAGCACGAGTTGGCGGCGCACACGGTTGTCGGGCGTCGTCGCGATGACGGGGACGCCCGGGCGGAACTTCGCCGCCTTCCGCGCGGTGTACCCCGACTCGGTGGCGGCGACGACGCTCGCGGCGTCGGTGTCGCGCGCGAGGTAGCGCGCCGACCGCGCGAGCGCCTCCGTCCGCGAGTCGCCGTCGGCGAAGGGGACGCGCTCCTCGCGGGTCTCGTCGTACTCGGTGCTGGTCTCGACCTGCCGGACGATCCGGTCCATCGTCTCGACCACCCGCACGGGGTGGTCGCCGATCGCGGTCTCGCCCGACAGCATCACCGCGTCGGTGCCGTCGAGCACCGCGTTCGCCACGTCCGACGCCTCCGCGCGGGTCGGCCGGCGCGCGTGGACCATCGAGTCGAGCATCTCGGTCGCCGTGATGACGGGCGTCCCGGTGTTGACACACCGACGGATGATCCGCTTTTGGATCATCGGGACGTCCTCCAGCGGGCACTCCACCCCGAGGTCGCCGCGCGCGACCATCACGCCGTACGCCGCCTCGACGATGCCTTCGAGGTTCTCGACGGCGCCCGCGCGTTCGATCTTGGCGACGATCGGGATCTCGCCGGCGCCGCGCTCTTCGAGCGCGTCCGACACCGCGTACACGTCGTCGGCGTCGCGGATGAACGACGCCGCGACGAAGTCGACCCCCTTCTCGGCCGCCAGGTCGAGTTCCCGCTCGTCGCGTTCGGTGATCGTGTCCAGCCCCAGGTCCACCCCGGGGACGTTCACCCCCTTCCGCGAGCCGAGTTCGCCGCCCGACACGACGTGCGCGACCACCGCGCCGTCGTCGGTCACGCGCTCGACGGTCGCCTCGATCCGGCCGTCGTCGAGCAACACCACGTCGCCCGCCTCGGCGGCCGCGATCGGGTAGCTCACCCCCACCTCCTCGGGGGTGGTGGTGTCGCCCTCGACGAACCGCACCTCCGACCCGGTTTCGAGTCGGACCGACTCGTCGGTCTCGGCGGTCCTGACCTCCGGTCCCTGGAGGTCGAGCATCGCCGCCAGCGGTCGGTCGGTCGCGCCGTCGACGGTGCGGATGCGGTCGATGACGTTCCCCCGGTGGTCGGTGTCGCCGTGGCTGGCGTTGAGTCGCGCCACGGCCATCCCCGCGTCCGACAACCCCCGTATCGTCCCCCGGTCGTCGGAGGCGGGCCCCAGCGTACAGACGATCTTCGCGCGTCGCATTCTTGTCGGTGCTTCTCGCTCGGCCGGGATAAAGGTACGACGATGGAGTCGGGTACGAGTGAATCCCGCCCGCTCCGTAGTGGTACGTTGTCACCGGGTCACGTCCGGTCTCGACGGCGGGCCGTCGGGGGGCGCACCTCGCTCGACCCGCCCGGCCCCCTCGCTCGGCCCGTTCGGCTCACTCGCTCGGCCCGTTCGGCTCACTCGGCGTCCGCGGTCCGGGTGCGGGCCGGGTCGGGCGCGCCGAGGCCCGACAGGAGTTCGGTCGTCGTCGCCACCGCCGCGAACTCCCCTTCCAACCCCGCGAGCGCGGTCCGGTGGACCGTCTCGGCGTCGAACGTCTCGCCGCCGTACGCGCGCTCGTGGGTCGCCGTCGCGTCGGCGACGACGGTCGGCGCGAACCCGAGGTTCTCCGCCATCCGGACCGTCGTGGAGACGCAGTGGTCAGTGGTCAGCCCCGCGACCACCAGCCGTTCGTGGCCCGCCTCGCGGAGCCGCGCTTCGAGGTCGGTTCCGACGAACCCCGAGTTGACCGACTTGACGAGTTCGGCCTCGCCGTCGGCGGGTTCGAGACCGTCGGCGAACGCGAACCCCGGCCGGTCGCCCCGGAGCGGCGAGTCCGGCTCCGTCGAGTCGTGTCTGACGTGAAACACGTCGCCGCCGCGCTCGCGCCACGCCGCGAGCAGGCGTCGGGCGTTCGACTCCGCGTTCGGGTTGTTCCGGGTGCCCCACGAGGGGTCGTCGAACCCCGCCTGGAAGTCGACGAGCACGAGCGCCGGAAGTCGGCTCTCGGCGTTCGCGTCGGGTGCCGCGTCGCCGCCCGCGCCGACGCCCGCATCCGCGCCGGTCGCGCGGTCCGCCGCGCCGTCGTCCGCCCCGCCCATCAGTCCGCCCCCGCCTGTCGCGCCGCCTCGGCGTCGGGCGCGGTGACCTCCGGCGTGACGTACAGCGGGCACTCGTCGGGGAACTGCGACTCGTCGCGCGCGAAGAGGTACTGCCGCCACTCCCGGTCGCCCTCGACGCCCCAGTCGCCCAGGTCGTCGTGGGGGGCGACGCCGTCGTACGGTTCGAGCCGCCCCTGGATGGTCTCGCGGGCGGCCCGCCCCGCGTCCGTGTCGTGGGTCAGCCCGTCGAACAGGTCGCGCGGCTGGAACGTGATCTCCAGCCCTACCGGGGAGTAGCGACTCGCCCGGTCCTCGTAGAAGGGGGCGCGGCACGTCGGGAACATCGGCGTCCCGCCGAAGCAGAACTCGAAGTACGGGTCGTCGGGGTCCGTGGGGATGTCGTCGGGCCACGGTTCGGGGTCGTTGACGTGGAGGAACTGGAGGACGTGCCACATCGCCTCGTGCCAGTCCGCCTCCGCGAACTCGTCGTCGGGCGGTGCGAAGAAGACGACGAACGGCGCGCGGTCGGCGTGTTCGCGGTACGCGTCGAGGTACTCCAGCGTCGCGTCCCGCAGGTCGAACAGCGCCTCGGGGTCGGTCAACGACGGCACCGACGTGTACAGCAGGTGGCCGTTCTCGACGGCGTACGTCCCGAAGTGACAGGGGAACGGCGTCCCGTTCCGCTCGCCGGTCAGGCCGTCGACGAACGTCTCGAAGTGGCGCGCCGCCCACCCGGGCGCCTCGCCGGCGTCGACGCGGGCGGCCATCGTCCCGTGGTCGAGAAGCGATCCGGTCCCCGACTCGTTCATGGTCGGGGGGTCGGACCGAGCGAGGATGTGTCTTTCGTCGCGCCCGGTCGAGTCGACGTGCGATCGGTGATCCGCGGCGACGCCGACGGTACGATAGGTATATCCGGGCTGAGGGACTTATATATGGAACGGTGGTACGGTCCACCTTCACCTCATCACCATCACACCCCAAGGAGGGGATCTCAATGGACGACACTGCGAAATATCTCATTCACGCCCGGCTCACCGCGGACGGCGTCGTCGAACGGAGCGACGTCGTCGGCGCGGTGTTCGGACAGACGGAAGGACTGCTCGGCGACGAACTCGACCTCCGCGACCTCCAGCAGAGTTCGAAGATCGGACGGATCGACGTGGGCGTCGACTCCGAGAACGGCCAGAGCTTCGGCCGGATCACGATCGCGTCGAGCCTCGACAAGGTCGAGACGTCGATCCTCGCGGCCAGCCTCGAAGCGATCACCCGCGTCGGCCCCTGTGAGGCCCGCGTCGAGGTGACCGACATCGAGGACATGCGCGCCGCACAGCGCCGCGAGGTGGTCGAGCGCGCGAAGGAACTGCTCTCGACGTCGTTCGACGAGCCGGTCATGGAGTCGACCGGGATCCTCGAGGAGGTGCGCGAGGCCCACCGGGTCGAACGCATCGACGAGTACGACGGGCTGCCCGCGGGTCCGCGGGTCCACGACTCCGACGCCGTCATCGTCGTCGAGGGGCGTGCGGACGTGCTGACGCTGCTCAGGTACGGCATCAAGAACGGCGTCGCGGTCGAGGGGACGAACGTCCCCGACGCGGTGGCGGACCTCACCAGCGAGCGGACGGTCACCGCGTTCCTCGACGGCGACCGGGGCGGTCGGCTCATCCTGCGCGAACTCGCGCAGGTCGGCGACGTCGACTACGTCGCGTTCGCGCCCGAGGGGGAGTCGGTGGAGGACCTCTCCCGTAGCAGCCTGCTCGCGGCGCTCCGCGAGAAGGCGCCGTTCGAGGCGGTCGACGTCGACGGCTCGGCCGCCGGGGCCGACGAGGCGTCGTCCGGGCCGGTCGCCGCCACCGACGGGAGCACGCGTCCCGCCCCCGACGCGGCGGACCCCGCCGGGACCGACGGACCGGAGTCGACGGAGGCGCCCGACTCCCCCGGCTCCTCGGGGTCCTCGGGCTCCGCGGACGCCCCGACGGTCGGGTCGCCCGACCGGTCGGACTCGGCGGAGCCGTCCGCGCCCCCGGAGTCGACCGACCCGGCCGACGACGAGGCGGCCCCCGACGCAGCCGTCGACGCCGAGGCGGAGGGGACCGACGGGGACGGCGAACCCGCCACGCTCCGCGGGCACGTCCGGGCGGTCGTCGAGTCGTCGACGAACCGCGCGCGGGTGCTCGACGCCGACTACGCCGTGCTCGCGGAGGTGCCCGCCGCCGGGGCGTTCGACGCGCTCTCGGCGGCGGAGTACGACGGCTCGCCGGTCGCGCTCGTCGTCGACGGCGAACTCTCCCAGAAACTGCTCGACGTGGCGGCCCAGCGGGGCGTCGAACAGGTCGTCGCCGCCCGCGAGGGGGAGTTCGTCAAACGCCCCACCTCGGTCCGCGTGCTCACGGCCGACCGCATGCTGTCGGCGTGATCGCCACACGGGCTCACGAGCGCGGGTCGGGGTCGGCGCCCTCGGGAAACTGACCGGCGGCTCGGTCCGATAGGTTCGACGGGGTCGACCGGTTCGACGGGGGCGGCCGGATTCTACCGGTTCGACGGGTTCTAGCCGGTCGCTCGCCTCACTCCTCGGCGTCGTCGGCCGCCTCCAAGAGCGGGACGCCGGTCATCGCCTCCGGTCGGTCCACCCCGACCAGTCCGAGGATGGTTGGCGCGATGTCGACCAGCGACCCGCCCGAGCGGACCCGCCGGCCGCCGTCGGTGCCGTCGGGGGCGACGTAGACGAACGGGACGGGCGCGAACGTGTGGGCCGTGTGCGGCTCCGCGGGCGTCCCCATGTCGTCGGCGTTGCCGTGGTCGGCGGTCACGAGCAGGTGCCCGCCCGCCCCCTGTACCGCCTCCGCGAGCCGCGCCAACTGCGTGTCGACCGCCTCGACGGCCGCGACGGCGGCGTCGTAGTCGCCGGTGTGGCCCACCATGTCGGGGTTGGCGTAGTTGAGGACGAGCACGTCGGGGTCGTCCGACTCGATCAGGTCGACCGCGGTGTCGGTCACCTCGGCGGCGCTCATCTCGGGCGTCTCGTCGTACGTCGGCACGTCGGGGCTCTCGACGATGCGCCGCATCTCGCCGTCGAACTCGACCTCGCGGCCGCCGTTGAGGAAGTACGTCACGTGGGCGTACTTCTCCGACTCCGCGACCCGGAGTTGGGTCAGCCCGGCCGCCGACAGCACCTCCCCCAGCGTGTCCTCGGGCTGGTGAGGCTCGAACGCGACGGGCAGGTTGAACGTCGCGTCGTACTCGGTCATCGTCACGAGTTCGACCTCCGGAGCGTGGGTCTCGACGCCCTCGCGCTCCCAGCCGTCCGAGCGGATGTCCGCGAGCATCCGGGTCAACTGGCGCGCGCGGTCCGACCGGAAGTTGAAGAACACCGCGGCGTCGCCGTCTTCGAGCGCGGGACCGCCCGCGACCAGCGTGGGCTCGACGAACTCGTCGGTGTCGCCGCGCTCGTAGCTCGCTTCGACCGCCGCCACGGCCGACCCGGCCTCGTACTCGGCCTCGCGGTTCACGACGGCGTCGTACGCCCGCCTCGTCCGCTCCCAGTTTTGGTCCCTGTCCATCGCGTAGTAGCGGCCCGAGACGGTCGCGACGCCGCCCGTCCCGCGCTCGGCGGCGTGCGCCTCCAACTCGCCGAGGAAGTCGACCCCCGACCGCGGGGCGGTGTCGCGGCCGTCGGTGAACGCGTGGGTGACCGCATCGAGTCCCCGTTCGGCGGCACCGTCGATCAGCGCGTGGAGGTGCCGCTGGTCGGAGTGGACGCCGCCGTCGCTCACCAGGCCGAGGAAGTGGACCCGCCCGCCCGTCTCCTCGGCGTGGTCGAACGCCCGCGCTATCGCCTCGTTGGCCGCGAACGCACCCGACTCGATGGCGTCGTTGATCCGGGTGTACTCCTGGTACACCGTCCGGCCGGCGCCGATGTTGACGTGGCCCACCTCGCTGTTGCCCATCTGGTCGTTCGGCAGCCCCACATCTCGGCCGTAGGCGGTGAGCGTCCCGAACGCTCCGGTCGCCCGGAGGCGGTCGAACGTCGGCGTGTCGGCGGCCTTCACCGCGTCGCGCCGGTCGTGGTCGCCGAGACCCCACCCGTCGAGGATAACGAGTGCCGCTCGCATGTGCGAACCCACCCGGGCCGTCGGCATCACTCCGTCGGTTCCGGCGGCCGCGTGGCCCGCCTCCAGTCACATCGAGTGATAATCGGGGCCGCAGCTATATGCGCGACGGCGGGGACTCTCCGCCAACGCGGGGATCACAGCATGGGAGTGACACGGAGGCAGGCTCTGCTCGGCGGCGTCGGCGCGAGCGTCGCGGCGCTCGGAGCGGGAGCGTTCGTCACGAGCGCCGACGAGCGGCCGCCGACCGGCCAGCCCGACGCGGCGGACGCGAGGCGGCTCGCGGAGGCGTACGCCCCCGACCTCTACTTCGGGGTCGGCGAGCGGTGGTACCCGACCGACCCCCGGCGGTACGCGAGCGAGCGCGGCGGGGAGACGGTCGTCGACGGGTTCGACGCGCTCGACGGCTACACCGCCGAGTTCGAGGCGACCGGCGAGCCGCCGGCGCCGACCGTCTTCTACAACGTCCGGCGCTACCGGGGGACGGAGTTGGCGGTGGTGCAGTTCTGGTTCTACTCGGTGTTCGACCAGTTCACCAGCAACTTCCACTGGCACGACTGGGAACTGCTGCAGGTGTTCGTCGACCTCTCGGCCGACGGCGAGGTGGGCGCGCCGGCGCTGTTCGTCGCGAGCGCGCACTCGCGGTCGGTGCCGAACAACGAGTTCATCAACCCCGAGACGGACCGCGCGAGCGTCATCAGCGAGGTGGGGAGCCACTCGTCGGCGCTCGGGGTCAACCGGACCCGCGACGCGTTCGAACGGCTCCCCGGGGCGGCCGACATCGCGGACGTGAACAACGGACTGCTCGACCTCGTCGACCTGCCGGCGGCGTACGGCCTGCCGCGCGACGAGGGGTTCGCGCTCCCGTTCGCCCTGCCGGAACTCGACGGCGCGCCGATGTACGACCACCCGCGGCTGCCCAACGTCGACCGGGAGGACCTCCTGCCGGACGAACTCACCGTCCGCTCGTTCGCGGGGCTCCCCTCGCCGCCGGTCGACCTGCCGGCGCGTGAACCCGGCCGCCAGTTCGCGTTCGAGGGGGGCGACGGCGCGGGCGACGCCGACCACACGTACGCGCTCGCGCCGATGGCGGACGTGGCGGCCGACCTCGACGACACCACCGGGCCACGCCTCAGCTTCGAGTTCTCCGTCCCCTCGTTCGCCGAGGACGCCATCGCGTCGCACATCACGGCGTCGTCGCTCCCGTTCGACCAGCCCCGCTTTTCGGACCCGCTGGCGGACGTGACCGACCTCGACCACCGGCGGGCGATGGTCGACCGGTTCGGACTCGACGCCGGCGACGGGCCGACCGACCTCGTGGTCGCGGCGGTCCGGGAGGCCCGTCCGGCCGCCGACGCCCCCGAGGGCAACGGCATCGAGACGCGCGAGTCGAGAGCCGAGGGGGTCGCGCTGCTCGAATCGGAGCCGACGGCGGTCCCGACGTTCAACGGCGTCGTCGCGCTCCGGGGGGTGGCCGCTGGCGAACACCGCCTCACGGTCAACGCCGCCGGCGTCGCGCCGTACGCCCAGCGTCTCGACCACGACGGCGCGGGGACGACCACCGCGGGCGCGGACGGCGACGTGGTCGTGAGCGCCAACGAGGACGCGGTGAAGCTCCGGTTCGACGCGAGCGACCCCGAGGCGCCGTCGGTCGCCTCCCTCGCCGTGACCGACGACTTCGGCGGCACGGTGTACGACGGCCGGCCGGCGGACGGCGACCGGGTCGGCGTCTACGTCCACCGGGCGGGCGCGTACACCGCGGAGGTGACCGACGGGGAAGGCCGGACGGGCACCTACCGGGTGAACCCGGCCCCGGACCAGACCACCGCGACGGTCGCGAACGTCGAGACGGGGAAGGCGGCGGCCGCGCGCTTCCTCGCGACGCTGCTGGCGGAGACGTTCGAGCAGGGGCTCGCGCTCGCGCTCGGGGTCGACCTCGACGCCCTACAGCTCCCGGACGACACGGCCGAGAGCGGACGGGAACGCGACGGCGAGGGGGAGGTAGACGGGACCGACACGGCGGACGGCGACGACCAGGCGGTCGACGGCGCGCGCACCACGGTCGACGACCTGGTCGACGGGGCGGCCGCCGGCCGGTTCCCGGCGCGGCTGAAGGAGGAGGGCGTCTACGTCCGCACGCTGGGTCCCGTCGCCGACGCCGTCGAGGCCGCGCGGACCGCCCGCGAGGCGGCCGCGACGGGCGACGCGGCGGCCGCGAACGACGCGCTCCGGGGGGCGCTCGCGGACGTGGCGTCGGCCCGCGAGGCGCTCGCGGCCGCCGGCAGCCAGCCCCGGGCGGCGTTCCGGACGCTCGTCTCGGCGCGGCTGTCGACCGCACGCACGCGCGCCGAGGCGGCCATCGATACCGAACTGTAGCCGCGCGACGCCCGCTCGGACCCGTCGGGCGGGACCGGTCTCCCGGTCGGAGCGCGGCGGGTCCGACGGCCCGACCGCCGGAAGGATACCCGTTAAGTGGACACGGGCGCAAGCGAGGATATGAGCGACAGCGAGAGCGAGACCGACCTCGAGGGACTCAAGCGGGGGACCGACCTGGTGAAGCGGGGGTTCGCCCGGATGCAGAAGGGTGGCGTCATCATGGACGTGGTGACCCGCGAACAGGCCCGCGTCGCAGAGGACGCGGGTGCGGTCGCGGTCATGTCGCTGGAGGCGGTTCCGGCCGACATCCGCAAGCGCGGCGGCGTCGCGCGCATGGCCGACCCCGGGCTACTCGAAGGGATCATCGACGAGGTGTCGATCCCGGTGATGGGCAAGTGCCGGATCGGCCACACCGCCGAAGCCCAGATCCTCGAAGCGACGGGCGCGGACATGATCGACGAGTCGGAGGTGCTCACGACGGCGGACGAGCGCTACCACGTCGACAAACGCGAGTTCACCGCGCCGTTCGTCTGCGGCGCGCGCAACCTCGGCGAGGCGCTCCGCCGGATCGACGAGGGCGCGGCGATGATCCGCACCAAGGGCGAGGCGGGCACGGGCGACGTGAACCAGGCGGTCACCCACCAGCGCGCGATCCAGCGTTCCATCCGGAAGCTGTCGGGGATGAACTACGAGGAGCGCGACGAGTGGGCGCGCGAACACGAGGCGCCGCGCGAGTTGGTCCACGAGACCGCTGAGATGGAGCGGCTCCCCGTCGTGAACTTCGCCGCGGGCGGCATCGCCACGCCCGCCGACGCCGCGCTCATGATGCAGCACGGCTGTGACGGCATCTTCGTCGGCTCGGGCATCTTCGGCGCGGAGGACCCACAGGAGATGGGCGAGGCGATCGTCAGCGCGGTCAACAACTACGACGACCCCGAGACGCTCAAGGAGATAGCCAAGGACATCGGCAAGGGGATGAAGGGCCAGGCGAACGAGACGATGCCCGAAGAGGAGAAGCTCCAGGGCCGCGGCGTCTGAGGTCCACACGGCCGGACGCGACCGCGAGCCTCCGGGGCGTAACCCGTATCCGGGCCGACGACCTCCCGCCGTCGTGAACGCGAAACTCGTCGCCGGGAGCGTCCTCTCGGGGCTGTGTCTGCTCGCCGCCGTCGTGAACGCGTGGGCGCGCCACTTCTTCTTCGCGGCGTTCCACGTCGCGCGCGGCGAGGCGCTGGAGTGGACGGGGAGCTTCGACCCGGGTCGGTACGCCGACCCCGAGACGGTGCGCATCTTCCTCGGCACGCGGCTCCTGCTCTGGCTGCTGTTGGCGGTCGGCCTCGCCCTCCTCGCGTGGGGGATGTACGAGGAGTACGAACGCGAGCGGGCGTCGTCGGGCGGCCTGTAACTCCCCGTGACGCGCCGCCCCGTCGGCGTCCGGCGCCTCCGCACCGCGGTGGGTTGATGGCCGCGGCGGACGTACGGTCGGGCGTGAGCGACCACACCGACGGCGCGAGCGACCCCGACGGCGCCGACGACCCGGCGGACCCGCTCGCGGGCGTGGACCTCGACGACCACCCGGTCCTCCTGTTCGACGGGGTGTGCAACCTGTGTAACGGCGCGGTGCGGTTCGTCGTCCGGTTCGACGACGCCGGGACGTTCCGGTTCGCGCCGCTGCAGTCCGACGTGGGGCAAGCGTTGCTCGACCGGTACGGCCGCTCGCTGTCGGGCGACGCGCTCGACTCGGTGGTGTTGGTCGAGGACGGCGTCGCCTACGAGAAGTCGGACGCCGTACTCCGGGTCGCCCGGCGACTCGACGGCCCGTGGCCGCTGGCGTACCCCCTCACGCTCCTGCCCCGCCGACTCCGCGACGCCGCCTACGACGTCGTCGCGGCCAACCGCTACCGCGTGTTCGGCCGGTCCGACGAGTGTCAGATCCCGCCGCCGGAGCTCCGCGAGCGGTTCGCCGAGCGGTCGCTCGACGGGGTCTGACGCTACAGCAGCGTCGCGCCGTCGCCGACGCCGCCCTGGTAGGCGCGCGCGCCGACGCCGCTCGTCTCGAACGCCTCGACCATCGCGCCGGCGACCGCGCGCCGGCGGTCGGGCGGACAGGTCGCAAGCACCGCGGGACCGGCGCCGCTGACGGTGACGCCCGTCGCGCCCGCATCGGTCGCGGCGTCGTGGACCGCCGCGTACCCCGTGATGAGTTCCGCGCGGGCGGGCGTCACCACGGGGTCGTCCATCCCCGCGCCCACGAGTTCGGGGTCCGACCGGCACATCCCCGCGGTCAGCGTCGCGGCGTTGCCCACCGTCTCGACGTGGTCGTCCATCGACAGCGAGTCGGGCACCGCCCCGCGGGCGTCGCGGGTCGAGACGGCGATCTCCGGCAGACAGACCACGAGCGGCACGTCCGCGCGGATCCGGGTGACGCCCTCGTCGCGGACGACGGTGAACCCGCCGAGTAGCGACGGCGCGACGTTGTCGGCGTGGGCGTCGCCCGAGACGACCGCCTCGCCCTCGGCGGCGACCGGGACGAGTTCCTCGCGGCTGTACCCCCGGTCGTACAGTTCGTTGAGCGCGACCGCCGCGGCGGCGGCCGAGGCGGCCGACGACCCCAGCCCCGACGACGGACGGATCCCCTTGTCGATGTGGAGGTGCGCGGGGGCGTCGAGCGCGTCGACCACCGCGCCGACGGTGTTCTTCTCCGGCTCCTCCGGGATGAACTGCGCGCCCGCGCCGGTCACCTCGATGGTGGTCTCGTCGGCCCGCTCGGCCGTGACCGTGTCGGCCGGTCGGTCGAGCGCGACGCCGAACGTGTCGAACCCGCTCCCCAGGTTCGCACTCGTCGCCGGCGCGCGGGCGGTCACCATGCGGCTCCCCTCCGACTGCGGCCGGCAAAAGGGTGGCGCTCGTCCCGACGCTTGCCCCGCCCGCCTCCGCCGTCCATCGCGTCGGTCACCGCCTCAGTCGGTGACGGTGAACGCGAGGGGACCGACCACGAGCAGGGTGACGCCGAGGAAGAGGTAGTGGACCGGCACGAGCGTCTGCGGGAGCAGGACGAAGAGGACGCCGAACAGGACGGTGTTGAGCGCGAAGATCTTCTTCGAGATCATCAGCGTCGCCACCGTCGTCAGGGCGAACAGCAGCAGGACGGCCTGCCCGACGTTGTAGTTGACCAGGAACGTGTCGATGACCTGGAGCGGGAGCATTCGTACACCGACGTGGCTCCGGGATTCGCATTAACGTTCCGTTCTCCCGGTCGCGTCGCGCTCCGCTCCCGCGGTTCCCGCACCCTCGGCCGTCCCTCCGTCCGTCCCCGCGTCCGCGTCAGTACCCGTATTCGCGTCAGCACCCGCATTCGCGTCCGCGTTCGACTCCGACTCCCCGGCCGCCCCGCCGTCGTCGGCCGCCCCGTACGGACCGTCCACCTCGTCGCTCCCCACGTTCCCGGTCGGGCCCGTGATGTCGAGCGGGCGGATCCAGCCGAGCCAGACGACCAGCACCGTCCCGCCGTATCCGAGGATGAAGACGATCCGCCCGAGTTCGTTGTAGCCGAGCACGCCCAGTTCCCGCCGGACCACACCCGTCCCGGCGACGCCGACGAACAGCACGAGCGCGAGCAGGAGGTTGCCGCGCGTGAACAGGCCGTCGTCCCCGCCGGAGTCGGTCGGCTCGTCGGTCTCGCCCATACGTCCGCTCGGCCGCCCAGCGCCGTCAACCCCTCGGTCCGACCCCGTCGGCCCGCCGCCGCCCGCGCCCGCGACGGGCGTCGCCCCGCCGGACGGACGCGCAACCGTTTTGCCCCCGCTCGCGCCACCCACTGCATGGAGTACCGACCGGTCCCCGACGACCACGAGGAGACGTATCGCGCGGCCCTCTCGTACGCGTTCGCCCCCCAGCGGGGTCCCGACCCGGACCGCGACGCCCCCGACCGCCCGGCCGGCTACGCCCGGCGCGGCCTCTACGACGTCCCGCCGGGGACGCCCGAGGCGGACCTCGACGCGGCCGACCTGGCGGTCGTCTGCGGCTACCACGACTTCTCCGCGCGGATCCGCGGCGGGTTCCGTCCCGTGGGCGGTGTCTCCGCGGTCGCCTCGCCGCCCGAGTTCCGCCGGCGGGGGCTCGTCCGGGAGATGCTCTCGGCGCTCCACGCCGAACTCCGCGACGACGGCGTCGCGTTCGCGGCGCTGTGGCCGTTCGAGTACCCGTTCTACGCGCGACTGGGCTACGCGCGCGCGAACGACTACGCCCGGGTCGACGTCCCACCGAGCGACCTCGGCCCTGCGTGTCCGCCCGCGGCCGGCGAGTTCGTCCGCCTCGCGCCCGACGACTGGGAACGGCTCGACGCGGTCCACGCCGAGGCGGCGACGGAGGCGCTCGCGCTCGACCGCACCGAAGAGTGGTGGCGCACGCGCGTGTTCCAGGGGTGGGAGACCGACCCGTTCGCGTACGGCTGGGAGCGGGAGGACGGCGACCTGCGCGGCTACCTCGTCTACTCCGTCGAGGACGCCGACGACGCCGACGGGCGGCGGCTCTCCGTCTCGGAGTTCGCAGCGGTCGACCGCGAGGCGCGCGGCCACCTGCTCCGCTTCTGTCGCAACCACGACTCGCAGGTGTCGACCGTCCGCCTCCAGGGGCGGGCGGACCTCCGGCTGTTCGACGAACTCGACGACCCGCGGGCGGCCGAGACGAGCGTCCGCCCGGGACCGATGGTCCGACTGGTCGACGTGCCGGCGGCGCTCGACTCGCTCGCGTACCCCGCCGACGCCGAGGGGTCGGTCGTCCTCGACGTCGCGGACGACACCTGCGCGTGGAACGACGGCCGGTTCCGGCTGACCGTCGGCGGCGGGACGGCGGCGTGCGAGCCGACGGACGCCGACCCCGACGTGTCGCTCGGGGTGGGAGCGCTCTCGCGGCTCGCCGTCGGCTCGCACGCCGCCCCGCGGCTGGACGCGCTCGGCGACCTGACGGCCGACGCGCCGGCGCTGGCGACGCTCGCGGCCGCGTTCCCGCCGGAGCCGACGTTCCTCCGCGAGGGGTTCTGACCCGTCGTTATCCCGTCTGAAAACCGGGGCGCAACGTTATTTTACGAGGTCGCCGTCGGGACGAGTGCCACACGACAGTTCGGTGTCGGGCGGGGCGCGCGGCGCCCGGCGTCGACACGAACCGCGGACCCACACTACACCGCGCCGCCCCCCGGTCGGTTCGACCGGGGCCGCGGCCATCTCTCTCCCGTTCTCCACACTCGACGACGTCGGAGCGGCGGCGTCGGACCGAACGCGCGGGACCGACCGCGCTCCGACCGACGACGACGCGAGCGACGCGACCGGCGACTCGCCGCCGCTCAGGCGATACGGCCGCCGCCGTCGACCCACGCCGTCTCGCCGGTGACGTACGAGGCGTCGTCGCTCGCGAGATAGAGGTACGCGCCCGCCAGTTCGTCGGGCGACGCCGCCCGGAGCGGCGGGGTCGGCGTCTCCCCCTCGCCGCTTATCTCGGAGGCCTCCTCCGACCAGCCCTCGCGGATCTCGGTCGCCACCGGACCGGGAGCGACGGCGTTGACGCGGACGCCCTCGGGGGCGAGTTCGAGCGCCGCGCTCCGGGTGATCGCGCGGATCGCACCCTTCGTCGCGGCGTAGTGGGAGTGGTCCCACGACGCGCGCCCCTCGGTGTCCGAGGAGGTGTTGACGACACAGCCGGGTTCCCCCCGGTCGACCATGTCGCGGGCGGCCGCCTGCGTCCCGAAGAACGCCCCGCGGGCGTTGACCGCGTGGACCTCCTCGAACTCCTCGGGCGTCACGTCGAGGAAGCGCCGCTTGGTGTACACGCCCGCGTTGTTCACCATCACGTCGACGCCGCCGTACTCGCGGGCCGCCTCCACGACCGACTCGATTTCGGCGGGGTCGGAGACGTCCGTCTCGGCGAACTCCGCGTCGCCGCCTCCCTCCCGGATGGCCTCGTGGGTGGGGCGGTCCGCGTCGGGGTTCTTCGAGTCGGCGCGCACGTCGGCGTTGATCACCGTCGCGCCCGCCTCGCCGAACGCGAGTGCGACCGCTCGGCCGATGCCGGAACTGCCGCCCGTGACGATCACCGTGTCGTCTCCGAAGTCGGGGTTGAGCGAACCCATAGGTGGACGAGGGGAGCGAGACACGTGAGGGTTGGCGTCCCGGCGCCCCGACGGCAGCGTCGGCCGTGCCGCGAGTAGTGGGACCACCGCGGGGTCGGGACTGTCGGCGGTCGTCGCGTCCGGCGTCGCCGTCGTCGGCGGACTGTACGCGAGGTACCAGTCGGAGCGGTGGACCCAATGAGAGAACGACGAGCCGTCGGCTCGCGGGTGTGAGATACGAGATTGGTTGGCTGGGGAGTTCCCGGCCCCAATCCCCCGCCGAAGCGGAGTAGTGGGCCAACGCGGATTTGAACCGCGGACCTCCCGGTTATCAGCCGAGCGCTCAACCTGACTGAGCTATTGGCCCAGGTGAGCGCATCTCCGAGTTGCGGACGACCCCGGTTAAGCGTTTCCGTTCGGCGTCGCCGTCACGTCCTGCGGTCCTGTGACTCGTTGTCGTCCACCGAGTAGTTCACGTCGACCACGTCGTCGCCCTGCCCGCCCGACCCGGCGGACCCCGCTCCCGACTCGGCGTTCGCGCCGCCGGCGGTGGTGGACGACCCGCCGCTCCCGCCCGCTCCCGGGCCGCCGCTGCCGGCCGCGCCCGGCCCGCCGTCGGGGCCCGGGAAGCCGCCGGTCCACGCGACGCCGCTCGCGAGACCGTCGGTCCGGCGGTCGATGTACGGGACGACGACGTACCGCTTGATCGCCTCGCGGATCGGGTAGCGCGTCGGCGGGATCGCCAGCAGGAACCCCACGGTGTCGGTCACCAGCCCCGGCGTGAGCAGGAACGCACCCGCCGCGACCAACAGCGCCCCGTCGAGCAGTTCGCTCGTCGGCGGCTGGCCGCGCGCGAGTTTCCGTTCGAGTCCGTGGATCGCGTGTCGGCCCTCGGCGCGGACGAGCAACATCCCGACCAGCCCCGTGAGGACGACGAGCGCGATGGTGCTCACCGCGCCGATCTCGCCCGCGACCCACACGAGGAACGCCGCGTCGACCAGCGGGATGGCGAGGAGGGCGACGAGGAGATACCGAGTGCGCATAGTCGGGGTTTTCGAGGACGGCCTATATCCCTTGCGGGCCGAGGGCGCCCGGAACGCCGCGTCGGCGGGGCCGCACCCGGCGCGCCGCCGGCGCTGGAGCCGACGCACGCGACCCGCGAGCGTCGGCTTTACCCCCCCGGACCCCCGACGGCGAGTATGAACGACGAGACGCGCGTCGAGTGGCGCGAGTGGGGTCCCGGCGCGTTCGCCGCGGCCGACCGCTTGGGCGCGCCCGTGCTGCTGTTCTTGACCGCGACGTGGTGTGACGACTGCCACCGGATGGCCGTCGAGACGTTCGGCGAGCCGCGGATCGCGGCCAACGTCTCCGACGGGTTCGTCCCGGTCCGCGTCGACGTCGACCGGCACCCGCGCGTCCGCGAGCGGTACAATATGGGCGGGTTCCCCTCGGTCGTGTTCACCACGCCGTCGGGCGAGATACTCACCGGCGCGACGTACATCGGTCCCGACGGGTTCCGCTCGGTGCTCGACCGGGTGCGCGAGACGTGGGACGCGAAGGGGGAGACCGCGGGCCGGGTCCCGCGCGCGCTCTCGGGCGAGGAGACGCCCGCCGGTCCCGTGGGTCCGTACATCGAGGAACACCTCGCGGGTCAACTCGACGACCAGTGGGACGCCGAGTTCGCCGGCTGGGGCACCGACGCCAAGTTCCCCATGCCCCGGACCGTCGAGTTCGCGCTCAAGCGCGACCGGCACAAGGCGACCGAGACGCTCGGCGCCGTCACCCGCAACCTCGCGGACGACGACGGCGGCCTGTTCCGCTACGCCGGCGCGCGCGACTGGAGCGACCCCCACCGCGAGAAACTGCTGGCGGACAACGCCGCGCTGGTGCGCGCGTTCGCCAACGCCTACCTCTACACGGGCGACGAGTCGTACCGCGAGACGGCCGCCGACGCCGCGGGCTTCCTCCGCGAGGAACTGTGGTCCGGGTTCGCGTTCGGCGGGAGCGTCGGTCCCGACGGCGACCGACGCGACCTCACCGCCTACGCCGGCGAGAACGCGCTCGCGGTCGACGCGCTCCTCACCCTCTACGCGTACACGGACGACGAGGCGGCCCGCGACGCCGCCGAGAGCGCGCTGTCGTACCTCCGCGACGACCTCGTGGACGACGACGGCCGGGTCGTCCGCTACCGCGAGACCGACGAGACGGGCGAGGCGGACCTGCTCGCGGACGCCGCCCGCGTGGTCGCGGCGTTCGCGCGCGCCGGCACGGTGCTCGGCGAGGGGACCGACCGCGCCGCGGCGGTCGCCGACCGCGCGCTCGACCGACTCGGCGACCGGGCGGCGTTCCGCGACGGCCCCGCCGAGGGCCCGGGGCTGCTCGACGAACCGCTGTACCCCATCGACGACACCGTCGAGTTCGCCGACGCGCTCTGTGACCTCGCGGCGCTGACCGGCGAGGAGCGCTACCGCGAACGGGCTCGGGAGGCTGTCGGCGCGTTCGCGGGCGCGACCGAACGGATGGGCGCGCAGGTCGCCGGCTTCGGCGGCGTCGCCGCCCGCCTCACTCGCGACCCCCTCGTCGTCGACGTGGCCGCACCCGCGGGGTCGGAGCTCCACCGCGCGGCGCTCCGGGTCGCCGACCACGAGAAGACCGTCGTCCCCGACTCCGACCGGACGCCCGACGGCACCGCCAGCCTCCGCGGCCGGGAGCTCGACCCCGCGGAGTCGCCCGACGCGCTGATGGCACGCGTCTCCGCAGTCAGCGAGTAGGGCCGCAGCAGGGCCGCGATAGGGCCGTAGCAGGGACACGGTAGAGTCGTGGCAGGGAGACGGTAGGGGTGCGACAGGGAGGCGGTAGAGTCGTGACAGAGAGGCGGTAGGGCGTGACAGGGACACGGTGGGGGCGCGGTGGGCGGTCGAGCGATCCCCGGGACGAATAAACCGCCGGTGCGTTTTTGTCGCCCGCCCCGGACGACCGGGTATGGCCGACCTGCGCGACCTCGGGCTGTCGGAGTACGAAGCCCGCGCGTACCGGGCGCTCTTGGAGACCGGGCCGGCAACCGCCAAGGAGTTGTCCGCCGCGAGCGACGTGCCGATGGGTCGCGTCTACGACGTGCTCAACAGCCTGGAGCGCCACCGACTCGCGCGGAGCCAGGCGGCGAGCCGACCCAAGAAGTACCTCGCGGTCGAACCCGACGCGGCGCTCGACCGCCTGCTCGCCGACCGCAGACGCGAGTTGGAGGAGGAGGCCGAACAGTACGAGCAGGTCGTCGAGGAGCTCTCCGCGGAACTCGAACCGGGCGAACCGGTCGACGAGCAGTTCTGGACCGCCGCGGTCGGCGCCGACGACACCGCCGACCTCCTCCTCGAACGACTGGCGGCCGCCGACGACCGGGTCGTCATGATCGCCGCCACGCCCACCTCCGGGCTCGACATCGGCGCGGTCGGCGAACGCGTCGCCGAGGAGTTGGAGGCGGCGCTCGAACGCGGCGTCTCCGTCTCGCTTCTGCTGTCGGACGACCTCCCGGCGACCCTGCCCGCGAGCGTCGGCGAGCGCTACGCCGACCGGATGGCCGCCCACCCCGAGTTCGAGGTGCGCACGACCCCGCGGCTCCGCGGGACGTTCACGCTGGTCGACGACAACGAGGTGTGCATGGAGGTCCCGAGTCCGGTCGACCCCGACGAGTCGTTCGCGATGATCGACCTGACGGACCCCGACTTCGCGAGCGACGCCCGCGAGACGGTCCGGCGTCGGTGGGAGGAGTCCGAGCCGCTGTCGTTTTAGCCTAGTCGTCGCCGTACGCCCGCTCGCCGTCGAGTTCGCGTCGGAGCCGCCCCATCCGGACGTCGCGTTCGGCGTGGGCGTTGTGCTGGTGGATCGACTCGTCGTTCGACTGCTTCATCCGGACCACCACGTCGTCGTCGAGGTTGCCGAACCGGTCGATCACGTCCTCGGCCATCGTGCGCACGCAGTCCTCGACGAACTTGGCGTTCGTGTGCGCCTCGTACGTCATGTGGTCCTCGTCGGGCCGCTTGGCGTAGTTGTAGATCCGCGCGCTCATCGCGTCGCGGGCGGTGTCGATCACGTCGAGGAGGTCCACCTCGGGCGCGCCGTCGGCGGTGAACGTGAGCGTCGCGTGCCCCCGCTGGGAGTGGCCGGGCTGGGGCACCTCGTCGAGGAACTCGTCTATCGTCCCCCCGTCGACGTCGAGTTCCTCCAGCGTCTCGCGGGCGCGCGACTCCGACATCCCCTGCGAGCAGGGACAGACGGTCATCCCCGTCACCTCGGCGCCGATCTCCTCGCGGGTGCCCTCCTCGGTCGCGGTCGCGCTCGCGATCACCGTCGAGGCGTTCTGCGTCTCGCGTTCGGAGGCGGGCGTCTGCTCGCGGCGCACGAACTCCGCGGTCATCCGTACCTCCGCCATCGAGGTGTAGTCGTGTTTCTCCAGTAGGCGGTCGGCGGCGTCGCCGCAGACGTCCTCGATCCGGTACGCCTCCTCGCGGGTGGCGTCTTCGAGTACCTCGTCGATCACCTCCATGTTCCGGCTCATGTCGATCCCCTTCCGCTCGCCGGGCAGGTCGACGAACACGGAGAAGTCGGCCATGAACACCAGCGGGCGGTCCCCGCCGCGGTCGACCTTCACCAGTTTCTCGACCCCGGTCACCCCGACCTGACTCAGTCCGACCGTCACGTCCGGGCGACTGGCTTGCACGTCCGGCAGCTGGTGACTCATCTCGTGGAAAGTTACACGGCTGGGACCCGATTAGGGCTTTCGAAAGGCGCACCCGCGAGAACCCCCCGATATCTCGCGGTTCGGGCGGCGTCCGCGGCCGTCCGGCTCAGGGCCAGTCGTCGCGCGCCTCCTCCTCCTCGAACGGGTCCGCCTCCTCGTCGGCGGCCGCGACCGTCCACCCGGCCGCCTCGGCCGCCTGTTCGACCGGGAGGAACTCCCACCCCGACTCGTCGGCGACCGCCCGGTCGTCGTCGCCGGTGCCGACGAACACGTGTCGGTCGGTCTCGAACTGCTTTCGAACGTTCTCGAGCGACTCCTTCACCCCGCGCGGTCCCGAGAAGAAGTCCTGTCGGACGCGGTGCTTCCGCGTGAAGTTGGTGACGACGTACGTCGGTTGCTCGGAGACCACGCCGACGTACTCCGTCCACCCGCGCGCGTCGTTGAACACCGCGTTCGGGTCCGCGAGCGACTTCAGCGCCTCCAACTCGAACGCGAGCGTCATGTCGGTCGACCCGCCGCTGTCCATACGTTCGATGGGTCGGAGCCGCCGAAAACGGTGTCGGTTGCGGGACCGCGGGTTCCCCGGGTCCGCGCCCCCGCCGTGGTTCCCCGGCCGTCGACCGCCGCCCGATCCGATCGTCCGCCCGTTCAGCCCACGGGACCCGCGTCCGCACGCCGGTCGTCCGCCTCGACCGGTTCGGCCGTCTCGACCGACTCGGCCGCGCCCGTGCGTCCGTCGCGCCGTGGGTCGGCCCGCACGACCGCCAGATACGACGTGAACACGACGACCTCTCCCGCCTCGACACCGGCGACCGGTCGGGGTTCGCCGTCGACCATGCCGACCAGTTCCTCCAGCGTCCCCTCGGACAACTGGTCCACGTGCCGGACCGTCGCCGTCTCCGGCACCTCGTCGGTGCGCCGGACCGTCAGTCGCTCCCTCTGTCGTGTCACGAGGTACCATATGGCACAGTATTCCTTAAATCTTACCGTGGCTTCCCCCTTGTGTGTAAGGACCACGGCCCCCGCCGGCGCGCGGGCGATGTGGCTCGCGGTCGGCGAGTGACGAACGACCGAACGAGCCGACAGGTCCGAGAAGACGTGCGAACCGACCGCGTGCGACCGGACGACGCGGGACGCTACTCCGCGGCCGCTTCCTGTTCGAGGTCGTCGATCGAGAAGTCCTCGCTCATCAGGAGTTCCTTCTGGCCGCTCACGTCGACCCCTTCGCGCATCAGCTTCTTGTACCCCGACTGGGGCGCGAGGTTGCCGATCAGGACGCCGCCGACGATCCTGCCGTCCTTGAGCGCGAGCCGCCGCCACTCCTCGTCGCCGAACTTCCGCATGACCTCGTCGTCGCCGAGCGTCGGGTGACCGAAGGAGAGGAACGGGAAGTCGAAGTGGGTGATCGAGTACGACGACACCCAGCGGAACTCCTCCGACTCGGGATCGAGCATGTTGCGCGCGGCGATGGTGCCCTGCTCCTTCGCCGACCCCCACGCGCCGTTCTGCGCCCGTTCGCCCAGGATGACGTCGTGAAAGCGGGTGATGTCCCCCGCCGCGAACACGTCGTCGACGCTGGTCCGCATGTACTCGTCGACGAGGATGCCGTCGTCGGTCTCGACGTCGGTGTCCTCGACGATCTCGGTGTTCATGTTCAGGCCGATGGCGACGCCCGCGAAGTCGCACTCGTAGCGGTCGCCGTTGGGGTCGACCGCCGCGACCACGTGGCCGTCGTCGTCGGTCTCGAAGCGGTCGACGCCGGAGTCGAAGACGGGTTCGACCCCGCGTTCGAGCATCGCCTCGTGCATCAGGTCGGCGCCCTCCTCCGAGAGCGCGTACCGCCACCAGCGGTTGCCCCGCATCAGGTACTTGCCCTCGATCTCCTGGGCGCCGCAGATGGCCGCGAAGTCGATGCCGAGCAGCCCCGCGCCGACGATGACGGCGTCGTCGGCGGCGTCGGCCGACTCGCGGATCGCGCGGGCGTCCTGGAACGTCCAGAAGTGGTGGACGCCGTCGGCGTCGGAGTTCTCCACCGGGAGCTGTTGGGGCGTCCCGCCGATCGACAGCAGGAGTTTGTCGTACTCGTAGACGTCCCCCTCGTGGGTCTCGATCTCGTGGTCGTCCGTCCGAACGTCGACCACGAGCGTGTTGAGTTCGAGGTCGATCTCCCGCTCCTCGTACCACGACTCGTCGTGGATGGAGATGGGCGCCTCGGGGAGTTTCCCCTTGGCGAACTCCTTGATGAGGATGCGGTTGTAGAGGGACTCCCCCTCGTCCGTGATCACGGTGATGTCGGCGTCCGGTGCCTCCTCGCGGAGGGTCTCGGCGGCGGAACTACCCGCGATCCCGTCGCCGATGATGACGAACGACTCGCTCATACAGCCCCGTTCGGAGCGGGGGTTAATGTGGGTTGCTATCCGAGTATCATTTATCTCACCCCCGGTGGCCGCCGTCGGGTGATTCGGTCGCGGCCCACCGCTTATGCCCGTCCGCGCCCAAGCGGCCGACGATGAAGATCCGACAGAACGCGCGCCACTGGGCGACGAAGAAGGCGCTCACCACGCCCGGCCTCAGGTCGGTCACGGTCGCGGCCATGGTGCGACTCCACACCAGTATCTTCCTCGACAAGGCCGACGAGGCCCGCCGCGAGGAGCGGCGCGACCACCTCGACGACTTCTTCGAGGCGACGATGGACACGTACGTTGCGGCGCTCGAAGCCGGCTTCCCGGAGGCGGAGGCCCGCGAGGTCACCCACGCGCAGGCCAACTTCGACTTCTTCAACCACGGCTGGGTGGAGATGATGGAGATCCCCGACGACGAACTGGAGGAGCACTACCGGCGCTACGAGCGGTTCTTCGAACTCCACGGGATCACGATCGACGACCCGCTCGGCGAGTTCCGACCCGCCGACGGCATCGCGGACGCGCCCGCGACGCCCGACAAGCGGGCCGACGGCGCGTTCGAGAACGCGGTCGCGGGCTTCTCCGACGACGTGTACGTCGAAGACGAGACGGGCGAGGTGTCCGTCGGCGGCGGGAGCGAACCCGCCGACGTGGACGTCGAGAAGGCCGTCGGCGTGGCCGACGAGTCACGGGACGGGGGCAGCGCCTAGTCGGTCCGGTTCGACCGGCGCCGCGCCCACGGGGCGGTTACCGCCCGCTCCCGCTCTCGCTCTGTGACGACTGGTCCTGATTCCCCGACGAGGAACTGCCCTGGCTCCCGCTCCCCGACGAGGAACTGCCCTTGCTTCCGCTCCCCGACGAGGAACCGCCCTGGCTGCCGCTCCCCGACGACTGTCCCGACTGGCCGATGTCCATCGGGAGCTTCTGTCGGAGTTCGTCGGCGAGCGACTCCACGCGGTGACGCACGGTGTTTATCTCCTCTTCGAACTGCTGGACGTTCCGCTCGACGTAGTGGACGCGCTTGGTGGGGATCTGTTTCATAACGTCGTTCCCCTCGTCGTCCGTACCCGACTTGACCGCCCAGTGGTCGCGGACGTACACCACTTGGTTGTTCTTCACCGTGACCTCCGTCTTCCCCTCGTCGGGGTCCTCGTACACGATGGTCGCCTGACCGTTCGGTAGCTCCGACATGGCAGTAGTGGGTTCGGCTCGAAGCCCTGTATGCTCTCTGGCAGACGGCACGATACGGGTCGTCGAGTCGTACTCGGCTCTCACCGCCTGCCGCTCGTCCGCCGGGCCGAACGTCTCCCGGACCGTCCCCGATCACCGGGAAGGAGCGACTCAGCCGTGTCGCGCGTCGATGCGGTCGGCGCACTCGTAGCCGGCGACCACGCCGCCGTCGAGGCTGCGCTCGGGGTACTGCGCGCGGCTGGCCATGCCGGCGTAGTAGAGCCCCTCCGCCACCTCCTCGCCCAGGTCGTACGGCACGACCAGGTCGAGGTAGCCCCGCTCGTAGACGGGCGCGGCCCGCGGCGCGCGCGCCAGCCGGAAGTCGCTCACCCACCGCCGCGAGAACCCCGGGAACATCTCGGCGAGGTGGTCGAGCCACCGCTCCTCCACCTCGTCGTCGCTCGCCTCCCAGAGCCACTCGTCGGGCGACTGGACGTAGCTGGCGACGTACAGCAGGTGGTCGCCGCCGTAGCGCGCGGGCGGGACGAAGTTGGTGTGTTCGACCAGCGCGCCAAACGGCGCGTCGTCGGCGACGTTGAGCCAGTAGGTGTCGGTGAGCTCCTTCTCCATCGTGACGACGGCGCAGACCGCCGCCTGAAAGTCGATGTCGCAGGGGTAGCCCGACAGCTCTTCGAGCACGTTCGGCATCGCCGCCACCACCACCTCGTCGACGGCCTCCGTCCGCTCGCCCTCCTCGTCGTCGGAGTCGACGGTTATCTCCGAGACCGCACCCGCCTCGGTGGTCAGCCCCGTCACGCGCGCGCCCGTCTCGATGTGCTCGCGACCCACGTCGGCTACCAGCGCGTCGACGAGCGTGCGGAAGCCGCCGTCGAAGTAGCCGAGTATCTCCCCGCGCAACAGGTCGCGCTCGCCGCGGAACTTGATCCGGCCGAGCAGCCACGCCGCGCTCACGTCCCCCTTTCGCGAGCCGAACTTGGCGTCGAGCAGCGGGTCGAAGAACGTCTCGTAGACGTTCTCGGTGGTGTGTTCGCGGGCGAACTCCACCGCCGACTGGTGCTCGAAGTCCTCCAGCCGCTCGTACGTGTCGAACGACGGCACCCCGCCGCGCACGTCCACGTCGAGCGTCAACATTCCGAGCCGGAACTTGTCGTAGAGGCTCCAGTGGGGGAAGGCGAGTATCTCCCACGGCGTGTCCATCGGGTACGTCTCGCCGTCGACGTAGTAGGCGTTCTTCCCGACCAGCCACTCCAGGTCGTCGCCGACGCCCACCTCCTCGGCGAGTTCGACGATGGTCTCCTCGGACTTCGAGAGGTGGTGGTAGAACTGCTCGACGTCGTCGCCCGCGGTCGGGTAGGTGCGCGCGAGTCCGCCGAGCGCCTCCGGCCCGCCGGCCTCGAACACCCGAACGTCGTACCCCCGCTCGCGGAGTCGGCGCGCGGCGGAGAGCCCGGCGATGCCGCCGCCGACGATGGCGATCATGCGAGTGGGTCGACGCGGGAGGATTAAGCGCCTTCCCATTCGGCCTCGACGGGCGGCCGGGGCTGTGAGCCACGCGGGGCCGCCACCGCCGAACGCGTCTTTTACGGGCGACGACCGCCAACCCCGGGGCATGAGCCAACCGCGCGTCCCCGGCGGCGGGGGCGAGACGGTCGACCTCCCCTGCGAGGAGACGGTCCCCGTCCGTCAGTTCGACATGGGGATGCGGGAGTTCGACTGCGACTGTGGCGCGACCCACGCCGTCGTCACCGACGTGAACCCGCCCGACCGCTTCCTCCCCGAGTTCCTCGTCTCGCTGCTACGTGACACCGTCGAGACCACCAGCGAGGAGATGCCGGAGTTCGGCACCCCCCACCTGATGGGGATGGTCCTCGAGGAGTTCCCGGGACAGGTCGTCGCCGAGGACGTGAGCGACGACCAGGACCTCGGCTACTCGATGCTGTGGGTGACCGAGTTCGACTCCCGACGGCTCCACGAGACCATCGTGGAACTCGTAATCGAGTTGATGGAGCACGCGGTGTCGCACGCGGACGACTCCGACGCGATGACCGAGTTCGAACAGCAGATGCTGGAGTTCGACGTGGGCGAGTTCGTCGAGCAGTACCGCGCGGAGCGGGACCTCGACGCCGACGACGTGTACGTCTGAGCCGCGACCGAGGACCCTCGTGGGAGAGGCACGCCGGTCGGACCGACCCGAGCGCTTTCACGCCGGCACGTCCAACCCCCGCGCGTGACTCCCGACCCGGACGCCGCGCCCCCGAGCTTTCCGGGCTACGACGCCGAACACCGAGTCGTCCCCGCGTCCGACGGGCGGACGACGCTCGACTTGGACTCGATAGCGCCGGGCGCCGACGTCGTCCTCCCCGACGGCGACGTCCACCTCCGCGGGCAGTTCGCGGCGGACGGCGCGGGCGCGGTGCGCTTTCGCGCCGCCACCGGGGCGGAGCCGACGCTGGTCGTCCCGCCCGACTACAACCGGTTCGCAATCTCCGTTGCGGGCGAGCACTTCGTCTTCGACGGGATAGACGTCGACGTGGGCGAGGAGACGGGCGTCGCCGGGATCCGCGCACACGCCGACACGCTGTTGGTCCGCGACGTCGCGTTCGTCGGCCGGGGCACCCACCCCGACGGCGAGGTGACCAACTGCTTCAACCTCGCGGTCACCCACCCCGACGGGACGGGCGTCGTCCGGGACGTGGTCGCCGCCGAGGGGTCGACGTGGGCCCGCTACAAGGGCGGCGACGGTCGGATCTGGGCGTGGGTCGGCGGCGACCACGTCGGCGAACTCCGCGTCCAGCGCTGCCGGGTCGAGGAGTTCGGCAACAACGGGATATACGGGTCGGAAGCGCCGGGTCGGGTTGTCGTCGAGCGCTGTGCGTTCTGGAACAACAACGTCGCCTCCATCAGGGTCGGCGCGGACGGCTGTACCGTCCGCGGCACCGTCGTGGGCGTCGACCCCGCGCGGTACGCCGGCCCGCGCGAACCCGCCCGCGAGTCGGAGTCGTTCTTCATGCGCGGGCTCTGGGTCGAAGCGAAGCGGGGGGCGCTCGACTCCCCCGGCCGCGTCACCCTCGACCGCTCCCGCGTGGTCGTCCGCGGAGGCGACGGCCGGGCGGACGCGAGCGGCGACGCGAGCCTCCCGACCGGGGTGTGCGGGGTGGTGGTCCGGCCGAACGCGGGCGCACTCGACGTTCGCGACGCCGACGTCCGCGTCGACGCGCCGGGCGTCCCGCCGATACTGGCGAAGCGGCCCGGCACGGCCGGTCCCCACGCGTCGACCGACCCGCCGCACGACGTGACGCTCGAACGGACGCGCGTCGTCGACACCGCGCGGGTCGACGCACTGGTCTCCGTCACGGGCCGCGACCTGACCGTCGGCGACGGCTGCTGTCTGGAGGGGGACGGGGACGGGACCGACGGGGTCGCCGTCGCGGACGGCGCGTGTTCGGTCGGCGCCTGTACGGTTCGCGTCCCCGGCGAGGCGGTCCGCGCGCCCGCGAGCCGCGTCGACCGCTCGCGGGTCGACACCGACGGCACCTGCGACGGTGAGTGGGGGAGCGTCGAGGCCGCCCCGCCGGTCCGGGCGGTCGACCTGCCGGGCGTGCCGCCGGCGTAGCCCGAACGCGGCCCACACCGTGTCACTCCGTCTCACTTCGAATCTCGTAACTGCGCTACGAATATCGTCCCAAGTCGCCGGCCTTATTACGATGAACGCACTCGCTCGGGGTAATGAGTGGAGACGACAGGACCATCCTCCTGATCGGTAGCGGACCCATCCAGATCGGACAGGCCGCGGAGTTCGACTACTCCGGCGCGCAGGCGTGCCGTGCGCTTCGAGAGGAGGGGGCCCGAGTCGTCCTCGTGAACTCCAACCCGGCGACGATCATGACCGACCCGGAGATGGCCGACGAGGTGTACATCGAACCCATCACGACCGAGGCCATCGCCGAGGTGATCGAACGGGAGCGTCCCGACGGCGTGATCGCGGGGCTGGGCGGGCAGACCGGGCTGAACGTCACCGCCGAACTCGCCGAGGAGGGCGTCCTCGACGAGTACGACGTGGAGATCATGGGGACGCCGCTGGACACGATCTACGCGACCGAGGACCGCGACCTGTTCCGCCAGCGGATGGAGGGTCTCGGCCAACCGGTACCGAAGTCGACCACCATCTCGCTCGACGACGACGAGTCCGTCGCGGCGGTGGACGCCGACGCCCTCCGGGACCGCGTCGAGGCGGCCGTCGACGCGGTGGGCGGCCTCCCCGTCATCGCGCGGACGACGTACACGCTCGGCGGGAGCGGGTCGGGCGTCGTCGACGAGATGGACGAACTCGAAGAGCGGGTCCGGACGGGCCTGCGGCTGTCGCGCAACTCGGAGGTGCTCGTCACCGAGTCCATCTCCGGGTGGGTCGAACTGGAGTACGAGGTGATGCGCGACGCCGACGACTCGTGTATCATCATCTGCAACATGGAGAACCTCGACCCGATGGGGATCCACACGGGCGAGTCCACCGTCGTCACCCCCTCGCAGGTGATCCCCGACGACGGCCACCAGGAGATGCGCGACGCGGCGCTCGAAGTGATCCGGGACCTGGGGATCCAGGGCGGCTGTAACATCCAGTTCGCGTGGCGCGACGACGGCACCCCCGGCGGCGAGTACCGCGTCGTCGAGGTGAACCCCCGCGTCTCGCGCTCGTCCGCGCTCGCGTCGAAGGCGACGGGCTACCCCATCGCGCGGGTGACCGCGAAGGTGGCGCTCGGCAAGCGCCTCCACGAGATAGACAACGAGATCACCGGCGAGACGACCGCGGCGTTCGAACCCGCAATCGACTACGTGGTGACGAAGGTGCCGCGGTGGCCGATCGACAAGTTCGACGACACCGACTTCACCCTCTCGACGGCGATGAAGTCGACCGGCGAGGCGATGTCGATCGGTCGGACGTTCGAGGAGTCGCTGTTGAAGGCGCTCCGTAGCTCCGAGTACGACCCCGCCGTCGACTTCGGCCAACTGGACGACGACGAACTCCGCGAGGAGTACCTCGAACGGCCCAGCCCCGACCGGCCGTACGCGATGTTCGAGGCGTTCGAGCGCGGGTTCGACGTCGAGGAGGTCGTCGAGGCGACCGGCATCTACGAGTGGTACGTCGAGCGGTTCGCCCGGATCGTCGAGGCGAGCAAGGAGGTGGTCGACGGCGAGTTCACCCCGGCGGCGGTCGCGGGGTTCACGAACGCCGAGGTGAGCGCGCTCGCGGGCAACGTGTTCGAGGACAGCAGCCTGACGTGGCTGCCCGAGACGCGCGGCGCGTGGCGGACCGCGGATGCGACCGAGAGCGGTACCGAGGCGGCCGAAGCCGAGGCTGCGAGCGCGGACGCCGCCGGGGCGGCCGCGGGCGGCGCGGCCGCCGAGGGCGACGACGGCGACGCCATCCCGGTGTCGGCCGCCCGCGCGGGCGTCGGCCAAGTCGAGGCGGACGTGCCCGGTCGGACGTACAAGCAGGTCGACACCTGCGCGGGCGAGTTCGCGGCGTCGACGCCGTACTACTACTCCTCGCGGCAGCCCGAGTGGTTCGCCGGCCCGTACGAGGGCGACGCCGCGGCGGGCGAACTCCGGGTCGACCGCGACACCGACAGCGTGGTCGTGGTCGGCGGCGGCCCGATCCGGATCGGCCAGGGCGTCGAGTTCGACTACTGTTCGGTCCACGCGGTGCGCGCGCTCCGCGAGATGGGCGTCGAGGCGCACGTCGTCAACAACAACCCCGAGACGGTGTCGACCGACTACGACACCTCCGACGGCCTGTTCTTCGAACCCATCACCGCCGAGGAGGTGGCGGACGTTATCGAGGCGACCGACGCCGACGGCGTGATGATCCAGTTCGGCGGCCAGACCTCGGTCGACATCGGCGAACCGCTCGCCGACGAACTCGAGCGCCGGGGCGTCGACTGCGACATCCTCGGTACCTCGGTGGAGGCGATGGACCTCGCGGAGGACCGCGACCGGTTCAACCGCCTGATGTCCGACCTCGGGATCGCACAGCCCGAAGGCGGGAGCGCCACCAGCGAGGCGGAGGCGCTGGAGTTGGCGGACGAGTTGGGCTACCCCGTGTTGGTCCGGCCGAGCTACGTCCTCGGCGGGCGCGCGATGCGGATCGTCGACGACGACGAGGAGTTGAAGGAGTACATCGAGGAGGCCGTCCGGGTGTCGCCCGACCGGCCGATCCTCGTCGACGAGTTCCTCGCGGACGCGGTCGAACTCGACGTCGACGCGGTGTCGGACGGCGAGGAGGTCCTGATCGGCGGCGTGATGGAACACGTCGAGGAGGCGGGCGTCCACTCGGGCGACTCCGCGTGCGTCATCCCGCCGCGGTCGCTCGGCGCGGACACGATGGCGCGCGTCCGCGAGGTGACCGAGGACATCGCGCGCGCGCTCGACACCGTGGGCCTGATGAACGTCCAACTCGCCGTCCGCGAGGGCGACGACGGACCCGAGGTGTTCGTCTTGGAGGCGAACCCGCGGTCGTCGCGGACCGTCCCGTTCGTCTCGAAGGCGACGGGCGTCCCGATAGCCAAACTCGCCGCGCGGGTGATGGCGGGCGAGTCGCTCGCGGACATCGACGCCAGTGAGGCCATCCCCGAACACGCCAGCGTGAAGGAGGTCGTCCTGCCGTTCGACCGCCTGCCCGACTCCGACCCGCGGCTGGGTCCCGAGATGAAGTCGACCGGCGAGGTGATGGGGACCGCCCGGACGTTCGGCAAGGCGTACGAGAAGGCGCTCGACGCCGCGGGTCACGGCCTCCCCGAGGGGGGGACGGTGACGTTCACCACCCGCGGCGACGCGCTCCCGGCGGACGGCGACGACGCGTTCGCCGAGATCCGCGACGGGTTCGTCGACTACTACGACGAGGCGACGTTCGACGACCTGACCGAGGCGCTCAAGACCGGGAAGGTCGACCTGCTGGTGTCGGACGACCGCGACGCGCTCCGGACCGCCGTCGACGAGGACGTGCCGTACGTCTCGACCGAGGCGGCGGCGCGGGCGTCGCTCGAAGCGCTCTCGCACCGCGACGACGATATCGACGTGATGGCCGTCTCCGACCGGCCGCGTCACACCACCGACTGGGGCCGCTGACGCCGGCTCGCGGCTCGCGTCGCTCGCCGAATCCCCGTTCTGCTTGTCGCTCCCGGTTCATTCTCGCTCCCGATTTCGTCCTCGATTCCCGTTCGCGCCCGTCGGGGTCCGCTCGACGCTCGCGACCGGCTCACTCCAGTTTGTTCAGCGCCTCGAAGAAGTCGACGTCCGGGCCGGCGACCCGCATCGGCGGGTCGGCGCGTTCGATCCGCACCTCGGTCGGCACCGCGACCGGGTGGGGGTCGCGACCGTCGCTGATGACGACCGCGTCGGCGGCCGCGGCGGTCAGCGCGACGCTCACCGTCGCGTCGGGCGCGACCACCAGCGGGGGCATCCCGTCGGCGGCGTCCATGCTCATCCCGGTGACGACCATCCCGTCGACGCTCGGGTGGACCAGCGGGCCGCGCTCGGAGAGGTTGTACGCGGTACTGCCGGTTGGCGTCGACACCAGCACGCCGTCGGCGTGGCCCGACGCGTAGGGCGAGCCGTCGACGCGCACCTCGCAGTCGACGCCGCCGCCGTGACCGCGGCGGTCGCCCTGGACGACCACCTCGTTGGCGGCGTGTTCGCTCTCCCAGCCGTCGCAGGTCGCCGCCAGCCGCGGCACCTCCCGGACGGTCGCCTCGCCCACGCGGAACGCCTCCACCTCCGCGAGCACCACGTCGACCGCCTCCTCGGGCGAGACCGCGTTGAGAAACCCCACCTCGCCGAGGTTCACGCCGAGTACGGGCGTCCCGCGCGCGCCGCGGGCGGCGAACAGGAACGTCCCGTCGCCGCCGATGGACACCACGAGGTCGCGCGCCGCCATCGCGTCGACGTCGACCCCGTCGGTCCCGAGCGACCCCGCGGTCGCCCGGTCGAGGGCGACCGCCGCGCCCGCCGTCTCCAGGCGGTCGCGGACGGTGCCTGCGAGGGCGGCGGCCCGCTCGTTCCCCTTCTGGGCGACGACCCCGACGTCCACGTCCATATCTCCGGTTCGCTCCCCCGGTGGAAAAGCCCGCCGGACGGCCGGCGGCGACCGGTAGCCCGATTCTCACCGCGCGTCGCACGCTGGGGAACATTCATGCCTCCGGCTACACTCGGTATGCACATGACCGACTGCGGGTCACCGGTTCCGGGCCCCGGGGGGGCGCCGAGCGGGCCGTCCGCGCGCGCCGGTCGGCGGGGGGAACGGCCGTGACCGACGACGACTGGTTCGAACGGGCGCTCGACGAGGAGGACGACGAGAACGCGAGCGAACGCGAGACGGAGGGGCGGGCGGACGACGAGCGCCGCGCCGCCGACGCGGAGACCGACGCCGATACGGGTACCGACACCGACGCGGGTGTCGACACCGCTACGGGCGCCGACGGCTCCTCGGGAGACGGCGCGCTCGGCGACGACGCCGACCCGTTCGGCGGCTTGGGCGCCGGGACCGACGCCCCGGAGGGGAACCCCGGTCGGGACGCCGACGGCCCCGGGTCGGGCGGCGGTGACCCGTTCGGCGACTTCGGCGCCGAGATGAGCGGGGCGTCGTTCCCCGGCGGTTCCCCCGAGGGCGGCGGGGGAGGCGGGTTCGACGCCTCCGACGGGTTCGGCGGCGGCGACGCGGAGGGGTTCGAGGCGGCGGAGGCGGAGTTCGAGTCGGACATCGCGCGGGTCGACGTCGGCATCGAGGGACTCGACGAGATGGTCCTCGGCGGCGTCCCCGAGCGGTCGCTGATGGCGGTCGTCGGGAGCGCCGGCACCGGCAAGACCACGTTCGCTCTCCAGTTCCTCAACGAGGCGCTCGACGGCGGCGGCAAGGCCGTCTACATCACGCTCGAGGAGTCCGAAGACGCCATCCTCTCGACGGCCGAGGAGAAGGGGTGGCCCTACCGCGAGTACGAGACCGAGGGCCGTCTCGCGGTGGTGGCGATGGACCCCGTCGAGATGGCCAACTCGCTCGACTCGCTCCGGGACGACATCTCGCGGCTCGTCACCGAGTTCGACGCCGACCGCCTCGTCCTCGACTCGGTGTCGCTGTTGGAGACGATGTACGACCACCCCTCCAAGCGCCGCTCGGAGGTGTTCGACTTCGCCCGCTCGCTCAAGCGCGCGGGCGTGACGACGATGCTCACCTCCGAGGCGTCGACCGCCGACCCGTACACCTCCAGACACGGCATCGTGGAGTACCTCGCTGACGCGGTGTTCGTCCTCCAGTACATCCGCCCCTCCAACTCCCGGGAGACGCGGCTCGGGGTGGAGATCCAGAAGATCCGCGACGCCAACCACTCCCGCGAGACGAAGCCGTACGAGATCACCGACGAGGGTATCTCCGTCTACCGACAGGCGAACATCTTCTGAGCGACGGGCTCCCCGTCCGCACGAGTCGGTCGTTCACCCGCCGGTCCGTCGGTCCACGTCGACTCCGTCCGCGGTCGGACTCCTACCGCCGGCGGTAGCCGAGGCCGCCGACGACGGCGACTGCGCCCACCAGCGCGCCGAGCGCGTACTCGCTCCGGTCGAGCGCTCCGCCCAGTCCGCGTTCGGTGACGGCGACCGTCAGCACCGCCGAGGAGTCGTACGTCCGTGCGCCGCTGCCGTCGAACACCAGCAGTTGGAGTCCGTGGCTGCCCGGCGTGCTCGCGTCGATGGGCTGCGTGACCGTCCGCGTCTCGCCGGGCGCCAGCCGGACCCGGCCGAGCGTGAACGACCGGGTGACGTTGTCCGGGCCGGCGGTGTTCAACACGACCGTCGCGTTCGCGGGCGTCTCGCCCGCGTTCCGCACGGTCGCTTCGAGCGTCGCCGACTCCCCCTTCGCGAGCCGTTCGTCCGACACCGACACGCCGTCGAGACAGACCGGTTCCCCGTCGGTGGCCGTACAGCCCGCGTCGGCCGCGAGCGCCGGCCCGGCGACGAACACGAGCGTCCAGACGACGGCCGCCGCCGCGACACCGGCTCCGACTCCCCCGCTCCGTAGCTTCATACCCGTCGTGCGGTCGGGTCGGCATCTAAACCCTGCCCCCCGGCTATCGGCGCTGAAAACCCGCGGGCCGCGAGCTACCGGACGACGGTGACGGGGACCGGCGAGTGGCGGACTATCTCCTCGGCGACGCTCCCGAGCACGACCCGCGAGAGCCCCTGTCTGCCGTGGCTCCCGACGACGACGATGTCGGCCCCGTGGTCGTCGACGTAGTCGACCACCGACTGGGCCGGTCGGCCGACAACGACATCGGTCGTCGCCTCGCCGCCGACCAGCGCCGCGCCGTCGGCGAGCGTCGACTCCGCGTCGCGCTTCTCCCCCTCGTACCACTCCTCGGCGCCGCTCGGGACGCCGGCGGTCGGCGAGCTACCCGCCCGCGCCGGGTCGATGACGTACAGCAGGGTGAACGCGGCGTCGGACCACTCCCCGACCGCGAACTCCAGCGCCCGCCGGGCCTGCTCGCTCCCGTCGAACGCGACGAGGATCCGGTCTGCCATACCTCGCGGTTCTCGCCGGGGGAGAAAAACCCACCTTCCGCTCGGCCGCCGACGGCCGGTCGTCGCGACGGGTGACGACGGCCGTCAGTCGCCGTGCCGGGTCACGCAGACGGGCAGGCCGGTCACCTCGACCGGCTCGGAGTTGTCGGGCGAGTACACCACCATCTGCCCCTTCTCCATGTACGGCACCTTCTCCGAGAGCGCGGGCGGGATGTTCACGCTGGAGATGGCGTCGTCGTCGCCGAGGTTGAGCACCAGCCGCGTGTTGACCTGCTTGAACACGGGGTCGGCGATGTCCTGGGGGTCCTGCGTGACGAGGAACAGCCCCAGCCGCTCCTTTCGCCCCTGCTTGGCCGCCTCGGTGAACGTCGAGATGACCTTCCGCGCCTGGACGTTGTCGGCCTCCGCGAGGAAGTTGTGCGCCTCGTCCATCCCGAGGAGCAGCGGCGTCTCGTCGACCCGGCGGCTGGTCGGGTCGTTCGAGAGCTTGTCGTCGACCAGCATCGTCGACACCGCGAGCACGAACATCTCCTTGGCGCGCGACGACGAGAGGTGGTAGGTGGGCACCACCGTCAGCCCGCCCGGCCGGACCAGCGTGGTGTCCAACTCCGTGATGGGTTTCGCGTCCTGGTCGAACACGCCCGAGGGGACGCCGCGGACGCGCCGCTTGACCGCGTCGTACGTCGCCTCGTGGACCCGACCGGACTCGTGGAGCTCCTCCTTGAGCGCCGGGTCGTCGAGAAACGAGAGGAACTCCTCGTAGGTGCCGTCGTCGTAGTTGCGGAAGAACCGCCGCAGCAACTGCGCGAGCGCGGGGAACTGGTTCTCGTTGAGCGACGCGCCCGCCACCAGCCACGGCATGTCGTACTCGTCGACGATGCTGAACGGTATCGTGAACTCCACCTGCTCGGCGCGGTGGCCGCTCCCGGGGTAGCTCACGCCCGCCTCCTTCGGGACCAGCGCGACGGTGTCGTCGTGGCCGCCGTGGGCGACCCCCTCCCGGTCGAGCCGTCGGGCGGTCTCGGCGTTGAGCGCGTCGTTGTCGTCGTGCATCTGGGCGTACTCGTCTTGCGGGTCGAACAGGACGACGCCCGCCCTCGCGTCGCGGCCGTCGTCCATCTCGTACGTCCGGTCGAGATACTGCCTGAGGACGTTCTTCGACGCGTGGGTCTTCCCCGACCCGGTGCCGCCCGCCACCAGCGTGTGCCGGAAGACCAGCGGGTCGCCCGCGTCGTAGTCGTCCTTCAGCCGGTAGTCGACCGTCGGCGGCTCCGCCGCGGTCCGAACCTTCTCGCCGCCGACCGAGAGGTGACCGAGGAACACCCCGTCGTCGGGGATGGCTAGCCCGGTCTTGATCTGGTCGGCGTCGGTCGCCTGCCGGACCAGCGCGCCGGGCTTCGGCACCCGGTCGGCCATCCGCCGTTTGAGTTCGCCGCCCTGCGAGAACAGCACCGCCGTCGGATCGAGTTCGGCGACGAACTTGTAGTCGGCCTCGGTGAACCCGTCACCCCCCTCGCGCATCCGCCTGCGGGCGGTCAACTCCGTCGCGTCGTCCGTCCGGAACTCCTGGGCGTACTCCAGGGCGGTGATCCGCGAGAACAGCGTCTCCCCGTCCGGGTAGGGGACCAGCAGGTACGTCCCGATCCGGACCGCGTCGCGGTTGTCGGCGGTGACGAACGCCCGCAGACACGTCTCGTCGCCGTCCTCGGCGACGCGTAGCCCCTGTGCGACCGAGACGGTGCCTACCCCCTCGGCGGCCCGCCCGTCCGCCGCCTCCATCGCGTACCGGGTGAACCCGCCCGCCCCGTCGTCGTCCGCGTCGGCGGTCCCGGAACGCCCCGCCCCGTCGGCGGCGTCCGCGGCCGTACCGCCCCCGGTTCCGTCGCGGTCCGCGCCGCTCGCGTCCGCCGCCGTCGCCGCGTCCGCGTCCGCCGCCGCCTCGCCCTCCCCGTTCCCGTTCGTCGCGGGCGTCGACTCCGACCCGGCGTCGTCGCCCGCGCCGAACGCCTCGAAGTCCCCCAGTTCCGGACCGCTCGAATCGTTCGGGTCGCCCGAATCCGTCATGTCGGCGTCCACGCGAGCGCCCGACATAAAGCCCGCACGTGTCCGCGTCGGTACCAGTCGCCTACTCCGCGCCGTCGTCGTCGACCCTCGCCGGCACGCCCCCGCGCAGTCCCGCGCTCACACCGGCTAGCAGCGGGCTACCGACCCCCGGGCGACGGCGGCGACGGTCGGCCGCGAGGTAGAGAGTGACTGCCGTGTGAACGCGTGTCGGGACGGCCGGACGGGTTTTTCCGCGCGTGGCGCGTACCTCGCTCCATGATACAAGTGCGCGGTTGCGGTGGCGGCACCACGCTCACCGGGACCATCTACGAGCGCGGGGAGCGCGCGCCGTCGTTCAAGGGCGCCCCCGACGAGGACGCCGCGTACGTCTGGGTCTGCGACGAGTTCTACCAGGTCGAGTCGGGCGGGTCGGAGTTGACCGTCGACGGCGAGGAGATCCGGGTCGCCTTCGAGACGCCGCTCCCCCGCGGGTTCGACACGCGCGACCAGGCCGTCGCGGCCGCGAAGGAGCACGTCCGCACGCAGTTCGCGCGCGTCGGCGTCAACGAGGCGGACGTCGACGTCGAGGTGCGGAAGGAACGGCACGTCTGAGCCGCGCGACTCCGCTCGGGGAGACACCCGCCGGCGTTCCCGACGCGGCGGCTACTCGTACTCGCCGCCCCAGCGCTCGTCGTCGTACGTGCGGAGGAACTCGGTGTCGAACCGCTCTTCGAACTTGCGGCGCAGCGCCGCCTTCTCGCCGACGCCGATGCGCGCGAGTTCGTCCGCCTTCTCGACGGCCCGCGGCGGGCCGCCCGCGGCCGCCACCTCCGAGACGACCTGTCGGGTGAGCGCCCGCCGCGTCGACTCCTCGCGGGTGAACGCCGCGGGCGCCTCCACCTTGAACAGCAGGTCCGCCCGCGGGTCGTACGCGTGCATGAACGTCACCTCGTACTCCTCGGGGTCGCGTTCGCGCTCCACCCCGAGCGCGTCGCCCCGCGCGGACAGCGGGCGGTCGGACCCGCCGCGCGACCGGAACCAACTGGTGTGGGTGACCGCGTCGGTCAGCCGCTCGCCGTCCTCGCGGCGTTCGAGCAGGCGGGTGAACAGCGCCGCGTCGTCGGGCCACGGCGCGGCGACGCCGTTCGCCTCCAGCGTCCGGCCGATGTACCCCGACGTGGGGTTCTTCACGAACCCCACCAGCGGGACGCCCCGCTCGACGTGTCGCTCCACGAGGCGGACGTAGTTCTCGACGGCCTCCGCGACCGCGTCGCCGTACGCGAGTTCGCGGAGTTCGCGGTCGCGGGTCGCCCAGTTGAGTAGCCGTTTGGGGTACAGCGGCCCGTCGAGCACCAGCAGGTCGTCGACGAGGTGGCTGTGTTGGAGCGCGTGGTGCGACTCCGCGAGCGACAGCGCGAGTTCGTGCACCGTCTCGTCGGCGAACCGCCGCGTCCGGGGCACCTTCAGCACGCGCCGCTCGCTCCGTCCCCCGTCGTAGCGCTGCCACCCCGAGGGGAAGCGGACGGTGGTGTCGTTCGCGTGGACGGTCACGACGATGCTCCGGCAGCCGTGGACGTCGAGGTCGGTGGGTTCGGTCCCCATCGCGGCCTGCGCCACGTCGAGCACCAGCCCGTTCTTGAACGCCGTCGGGTTGAGCGTCCCCGAGTCGATGCCGTGACTCGACGCGAACGGGCGGTCCGCGAGCGCGGCGTCCGTCACGGGGGTCCGCCGGAGTTCGTGTGCGCCCAACGGGTCGAGCGTCGGCCGGCCGTCCTCGCGGAGGGGGTCGAGGAACTCCTCCCACACCCGCCCGGCCAGGTCGGCGTGGTCCCCGTCGTCGACGCCGTCCGCGATAGCCGACGCGAGATGCGCGATGGTGTCGACGTGGACGGGGTCGAGCGTCACGTCCGAGTACACGACACCCGACCAGCAAAAGCGGTGTGGTCGACCGCCGGCGGGCGGTCACGCGTCTGGACTCCCGGGACGCACTGCGGGTCGCGGCCCTCCGCCCGTCTCGTTTTGGTCGGCGCCGTGACCCGATACGGGGTGGCCGCCGGGCGCCGGCGTTTCGGCCGGTAGACGGGCGCTGGCGTGTCGCTAGGTTCTTGCGTGTGCAACCCGTCCCCACTCGCGTGCTCAACGCCGTCGGGTTCGACCTCGACTACACGCTCGCGGTGCCGAACCGTTCGCGCCGCGACATCCTCGCCGACGCGGTCAGGGAGGTGGCGTCGCCCGCCCTCCTGGAGGCGGGCGTCACCCGCGAGGCGTACCTCGACGCGCACGCGCGCCACCGGACCGCCGAGACGCGCGAACCGGTGTTCGCCGACCTGCTCGGCGGCATCGACCCGGTCGTCGCCGGCGACGCCGGCGCCGAGACGGAGGCGGACCCCGCCGACCCCGCGGCGCTCGCGACCGCCTACCGCGAGGCCGTGGTCGACGCGCTCGTGCCCGTCGAGGGCGTCGTCGGCCTGCTGGCGGCGCTCCGCGAGACGTACCGCGTGGGGCTGTTGACGAACGGTCCCGTCCGCGCACAGGAGTCGAAACTCGACGCGCTCGGCTGGTGGGACGAGTTCCACACCGTCCACGTCTCCGGGTCGCTCCCCGCGGGCAAGCCCGACGGGCGCGCGTTCCGCGCGCTGTTGGACGGACTCGGCACCGACCCCGAGGAGACCGCGTTCGTCGGCGACCACCCCGCCGAGGACATGGCGGGCGCCGCCGACGCCGGTCTCGTCCCGATACAGGTGCTCGGCGAGGGCGACGAACCCGCGCCCGACGCCGTCGCGACCGTCGAGCGCGACCGACTCGCGCGCGACCTGCCGGGCGTGCTGGCGTCGCTGTGACTCCCGTCCCGGCGTCGGCGTAGCTCCGCGCTACTCCTCGCCGTCCCCGCCCTCGACCGCCGCCGCGAACGCCGGCAACACCCGCTTTACCTCCGCGCCGTCCTCGACGAACACCAGCGTCCGCGGCGGCCGGGTGGCCGTCGGCCGGACGCGCAGTCCCGCCTCCTCGGCGGCCCGCGCGGCCGCGTCGGGCGCGGCGACGAACTCGACGCGCGCGCGGTCGGGGTGGACGTACACCGCGGCGAGCGGGTCGTCCTCGCGCTCGCTCCCTCCGCCTCCGGACGCCTCCGCGGTGACGACCCGGTAGGCGAGCGCGCCGTCGGCCGTCGGCTCGGCGTCGGGGTCGGCGTCCGTCACCGCCAGCGGGCCGAGCGCGCCGCCGCCCGCGGCGAGTTCCGACGCGAGCAGTTGGGCGATGCGCACGCCGTCGGCCGTGCGGTCGTCGGCCACGTCACTCCTCCCCGACGAGCGACGCCCGCGCGTCCGCGGCCACGTCGTCGACGCCGACGCCGCGTTCGCGCGCGACGAGCACCGCCGCCGTCTCCAACGTCACGCCGCGGTCGCGCTGTCGCTCGTTGGCCGCCGCGACCGCCTCCTGTTTCTCCATCCCCGACGCGACGAGCGCGTCGACCGCGCGCTCGAACGTCGACTGCTCGCGCAACACCGACTCGTCGGGGACGAACCCGTCGGGCACCGCCACCTCGTAGGGGTCGAACTCCGCGACTACGGCGCCGTCGTCCGCCCGCGAGAGCAGCCCCCGCCCGGTCGCCACGTCGATGAGCCGCTTCGCCTGGTCCGGCGAGAACCACTCGCGGTCCAGCGAGAGCGCGACGACGAACTCGCCCTCGCCCATCCGGTCGGTCCCCGCCCCGCGGAACGGCGCGGCGACCGCCGCCTCCAGACTCATGGTCGACTCCCAGGGCCGACCGGGTGAAAAACGCGGCTATCCCGTCGCGGGTTCGCCCCCCCGCGGTCCGGACCCGCGAACCGTCGCCCCGTCAGTTGTCGTCTCCCGCGCTTCCGGCGCTCCCTTCGGGACGCTCGGAGCCTTCAGCGTCCCCGGAGTCGTCGGGACCGCCGGTGCCGCCCGACTCGTTCGACTCGTCCGACTCGCCGGCGACCGCCGCCTCGTAGTCGGCGAGTCCGGCGCCGTCGCGCGGTTGGTCGGGGACGTTCCGGGCCGCCGCTTCGAAGTCGCGCATCACCGTCTCCGGCGGCGTCTCGCCGCGGACGTCGAGGTACTTCGCGACCATCCCCGCCACCTCCGGCGCGGAGAAGGAGGTGCCCGAGGACTTCACCCACGGCCCCTCCAGTTGCTCGCCCATCGCGGTGCCGTCCGCCTGCGCGAGTTTGTTGTCCTTCCCGATGGCGGCGACGTCCGGGTTGTCCCGGTCGGGGTTGTACGACGAGAACTCCGCGATGGCGCCCTCCTCGGTGCAGGCGGCGATGCTGAACGCCCGTTCGGCGGTCGCGGGACTCCCCGAGCGCTCGCCCGAGTTGCCCGCCGAGACCACGCACCTGACGCCCGTCTCGACCAGCGAGTTGTGGACCTCGTTGATCGACCGCGACGTCTCCTGTGACCCCCACGACATGTTCACCACGTCGAACTCGTCGGCGTGGCCGTGGAGCCACTCGTAGGCGCGCATGATGACGTTGTCCTTGGTCTGCCCCTGTTCGCCGAAGATGCGCAGCGCCACCAGGTCCGCGCCGGGCGCGAGTTGGGTGACCTGCCCCAACACCGCCGTGCCGTGGCCGACGGCGTCGCCCTCGCCCGTCCCGGTCACGTCGACCTGTTCGACGTCGTCGTCGTCGAAGACGGGGTGGCCGGTGTCGACGCCCGAGTCCATCGCCACGACGGTGTAGCCGGCGCCGGTGTCGCCATCGTCGGGGACGTCGTGGAGTTCGCGCACGTCCTCGATGGTGGCCATTCGGTCGGGGTCCGCGCTCACGTACTCGGGTTCGATCGGGAGTTGGGCCGTGTAGTTGGGGTCGACCGACACCACCCGGTCGTGGTCCGCGAGCGACGACTCCTCGCGTTCGTCGCAGTCGATCAGCGCCGCCTCCAGGTCGTCGTCGAACTCGTACGTCTCGATCACGTTGCAGTCGCGGCCGTGGAGGAAGTCGGACGACCCGCGGAGCAGGACGATGCGTTCGCTCATGAGTCTCGGTTCTCGTTTCCTCGTCGTTGTATTAGGGTTTCCGGCGGGGCAACATACGACCGCCCGACGGCGGAGCGGCGGCGCCGCACGCGACGCGGACCAGGCCGACCCGCCGGACCCGCCGAACCTCCGGGACGGTGGCGGTCACACTCGACCCGGTAACACTCGCGTCAGCGCGGACTCAAGTCGCTCGGCCGCGTACCCCCGGGCGATGACGGACGTCACGCCCACGCCGGGCATCCACCACGTAACGTGTGTCGCGGGCGACCCCCAGCGGAACGTGGAGTTCTGGGTCGAGACGCTCGGTCTCCGCCTGGTCAAGCGGTCGATCAACCAGGACGACCCGAGCACGTACCACTTCTTCTTCGCCGACGCCGAGGGGACGCCCGGGACGAGCATGACGTTCTTCCCGTGGGAGGAGATGTCGCGGGGGAAGGTCGGGTCGGGACAGGTCTCCCGCACCGCGTTCCGCGTCCCCGAGGGGAGCCTCGACTACTGGGAGGAGCGGTTCGACGAGTACGGCGTCGACTACGACGAGCGGGTCGAACGGTTCTCCGAGACGGTGCTCCCGTTCCGCGACCCCGACGGCCTGCCGGTCGAACTGGTGGCGGTCCCGATAGCCGACGACGACCCGACCGTGCCGTGGACCGAGTTCGTCCCCGAGGAGGCGGCGATCCGCGGGTTCCACTCGGTGACGCTGTGGCTCGCTAACCCCGACGCGACGATGGACCTCCTCCGGACGATGGGGTTCGAGGAGGCGGGGACCGAGCAGTCGCCCGGCGACACGCCGGGCGACGAGCGCACCCGCTTTTCGGCCGCCGGTCCCGTCGGCCGGTACGTCGACGTGCTCCCGACCGTCGGCGCCGGCCGACAGGGCCACGGCACGGTCCACCACGTCGCGTTCCAGACGCCGACCGACGACGACCAGGCCGCGATGCGCGAGGCGGTCCGCGCGGCGGGGCTCGAACCCACCCGACAGATCGACCGCCACTGGTTCCGGTCGGTGTACTTCCGGGAGCACAACGGCGTCCTCTTCGAACTCGCGACGCGCGACCCGGGCTACGACAGCGACGAACCGCTCTCCGAGTTGGGCGGTCGGCTCGTCCTCCCCGGCGAGTTCGAGGCGCGCCGCGGCGAGATAGAGGCTGACCTGCCCGACGTGACGGTGCCGCGGGCGGAGCGGGCGGAAGCCGACGACTGAGACGACCGCGACCGGACGTACGGCGGCGTCGAACGACTTCGAGTCGGCCGTCGCCGTCGCGGTGGCGGTGTTCGGCGTCGGTTCGGGGGTCGCGGTCGCCACCGTCGTCGGCCCACTGATCGAAGTTCCGGTGCTCCTCGCGGTGGTGAACGTCGCGCTCTCCTTCCAGCGCCGGTTCGACCGGGGGAGCGAGACGACCGGTAGTATCGATACGACGGCGACCGAACCCGCGACCGACGACCACCCATGTCCAGTACACCCGACCCGGACCCGACCCGTATCGCCTTCATCTGCGTCCAGAACGCCGGCCGCTCGCAGATGTCCACCGCGTTCGCCGAACGCGAACGCGAGCGGCGCGGGCTGACCGACCGCGTCGGGATCCTGACCGGGGGGACCCACCCCGCCGACCGCGTCCACGAGGAAGTGATCGCGGCGATGGACGAAGAGGGGTTCGACCTCTCCGACCGGACGCCACGAGAGATCACGGGCGAGGAACTCCGGTCGTGCGACTACGTGGCGACGATGGGCTGTTCGACGCTCGACGTCGGCGAGGTGGGCGAGGACGTAGAGGTACGCGACTGGACGCTCGACGACCCCGACGGGGCGACCCCCGAGCGCGTACGCGAGATCCGCGACGAGACCGAACGGCGCGTGAAAGCCCTGTTCGACGAGATCGAGTCGGCCGAGCCGTAGGTCGCGGCCGGACCGGCGCGAGCCGACTCCGGGTCGACTCGCGACGGCTGGAACCCTCTCACGTTCTGCGTGTCGAACCCGTGAGGATGGCTCCCACTCGCTTCGTCCGTCGCAGAGTAGTCCCGGGCGGATAAATCACAAATTGTTAGTTAGTCCTTCGAGACGTCGTCCAGTGAAATGGGAGTCGACGACCCGCATAACCTCGACTCGCAGTTGCAGAGTCAAAAGGAAAAATTGGACTCGCTCTCCGATGAGGACGCCCGGATGCTGTGGGACTTCGCGGCTGTCGCCAGTAAGGAGATGGCCGTGTCGACGGTCATCCAGTATCTCTCGAAACTCCGTGCTATCTCGGAGAAGTCTGACGCACCAATCGAAGAACTGACCCCGCGGCAGATGGACTCCGTTCTTGACGACCTTGAGGAAGAACGCGGCTGGTCAAGCAAGGGAACGCGTCGCAACTACGAGAAGGCGCTGAGAGTCCTTTGCCGAGAACTACGAAACGCCCGTGTCGAGGAGTTTGGGCGTGACTACTCGTCAATTCTCCCGGCACGTGGTGCCATCCGTCTCTCGGACAAGGACGAAACGAAGATCACTCCCGAAGACATCCTGACACGCGAGCAGATCGAGACGCTGATACAGGATTGCTGCCGGACAGCGCGCGATCGAGCCATCGTCGCGATGCTCGCCGATACGGGGCTTCGAATCGCACAGATGCTCTCGCTGCGCGTCAAGGACGTGGATTTCAGGGAGAATTCGGGTGGCGGATTTTTCCAAGCAAACCCGGATGCGACTGGTTTGAAGGGGGATGACAAGCGGAAGCCGCTTACGTGGTCGGCAGCTCACATCGAGAGCTACCTGTTCGACGAGCATCCCCGACCGGACGATGACGAAGCACCCTTGTTCCACAAGTCGGAAGGATGGACGGATGAGGACGATGATGGCAGTATGACGCCGGCACTCGTCCGTCAACGGCTTGAGAGACTCGTTAGGGATGGTGACACCGACCTTGATCCAGAAGATGTCCACCCCCACGTTTTCCGGCATACTGCCGTCACTATTTGGGCGCGTCAGGGATTTACGGACAGGGAAATCAAGCATCGGGCCGGTTGGAGTCGGGATTCGGATATGCTTGACCGGTACGAGCACATCCAAGAAGACGAGATTAATAAGCAGGTTCTCCAGCGGTACGGGTTCGACATCGATGAGGACGGGATTGGTGAGCCTGAACTCGACCGATGTCCGCGCTGCTCGGCGGCATTGACGCCAGAAGCGAACTACTGCCCACGGTGTAGCGCACGTGTCCAGATTCCGGAGGATACCGTGATGGAACTCCTGATGGAAATTGTCACGAATACGAGTGGGCCGGCAATCGACGAGATCGGTCGCGACGGCCAATCGGCGGAAGACGCGATTCGGAGCGGTAACATCGAAGCGGAAGAAGTCCGGACGCTGCTCGATGTGCAAGCCGAAACAATCGGGTTCAGCGATTGGACGGAGTGGCACGAGCAGCGGTTACAGGAGCGGTTTGGTATCGACATCGACGAGTACCGCGGACGTGGGGGACAGCCACGACGATAACCGAAAGTATCAAGTGATGAACCATTTTGTGGGTGGATACCCATCCACAGGTATGGGAGTTGTGGAACGGTACGCGCGCGAGGTACGGAATCCGTTGATTGATACTCAAATTAGGAAGGCCAAACGCGGTGTTCACCGTGGGTCGATACAGAACGATGAGGGTAGCTTTTACCAACGAGACGATGACGAGCCTGTCCTGTCCGTGAACACAATCACGGCATCCGCCAAAGGAGAGTCAGATGATAGCGATTTACCGGCAGAGTATCGACGCGCTCGTGGTGTCATAATGCACGACGATTTGGACGGCATCCACGGCGATGATCACCACGACCTGTTCCGAGAGGAGTTTGAGGGCCACTGGCTGTCGACGTGGCGCGCGGTCGCTGAGTATGACCCAACAGTACGCCCGCCCGAGGAGGTTGATTTCGACCGTTTTGACCGCTTCGAGGAAGCGAAGCGAATCGTCACGTGGGCTGCTGTCGAGCAAGCGCGCAATGCGTCGATGCTGGCGAGTATGTGGTGGACGGACGTGGTGGATTATGACCCACTCGCCGACGAGATGCTGTTCGTCACCGATGTAAATGGAACACGGTATGGTGGCCAGATTGATCGCTTGGCCCGTATCAACGGTGGGGCCGTCCCTAAGGGGATCTACGCGGCCGACTACAAACTTGCTCACGAGATTCGATGCAGCCATTACCAACAAGTAGAGGCGTTCCGCCGTGCATTCTGGCCTGATTTAGAACCGATTGAGGGACTAATTTTGCGCGTCGACCCCATCAAGCGAGAAGTCGAGTCGGTGTCAACGCACGATGAGGAGTGGCCGGACGATGCGTGGGAAGAGTTCCAATCCGATGCACACGACGAGTACGGCGGGTTGACGAGGGTGCGACTCAGGCAATCCGTATGGCACTAGTTCCCCCATCGGCTGCCACCTTTACAACGGATCGCTGACCTTCGTCCAGATGTGGATACGCGGGAACGAGTCGTTCTAATCTATTTTCTCAGGTGCGTTGAGCCGCCATCCTTCGCTGTTGAGGGAGATCGACGCCTGCTCGCCGGCCCCATTACCAACGACCGCGACGGTCTGCCCCTCGACCGCGGTGATATAGACTCGGTGGCCTGTTCCTTCGACGGCGAGTTCGACGTGCTCGCCCTCCGTCAACTCCTCGCGGTCAACCTCTGTGATGCGTGGAACCATCGTACCAACGCCGCGGTCGAGTAGCATCGGTCAAAAAGATCCGCGTCCCCCGCAGCCACCGCTGGCAGCCGGCGAGCCGGCATTCAAGTCCGATCTCGCTCATCGATCACGATGTATGACGGCAGTGGTTGATACCTGTGGCGCGTGTGGCGAGCAGATTAGGTTCCTGACCGGAGCAGACGTTGATTTCCTTGATTGCCCAGAATGCGGCTCCGAACACTGCGTGACGCCGCTCGGTGCCTCATCGGTCGGTGAAATCCCCCCAGAAAAGGAGGAGATGTTCGACAAGTTGCGCGAATGGGACGAGGAGGTGCTGAACGACTAATGCCGGTCGTCAAGACGACGTGCCCGCGGCGCGACCGCACGGGAGAGATCACCTACACTGGCGTCGATCCTAACGGAGAGTTGCGAGAGTGTCCTGACTGCTCGGGCGAGGTTGCAGTCGACCCGCGGTGCGACGAGGTGCTGCACGTGGAGTCCGAGTAAGTGGTGTCCAATGCCCGCGACTCATCACCACGACCACTACGGGTGGAACGTCCGCGGCAAGACGTACGGTGCGGAGCAGATCCGGATCGGCTACCACAACCACGTGTACACCCTCTAATGGGACGACCGCACGAAGCACTGGGGTGTCGAACCGATGAAGAACGCGCACGTCTACCCTGCCGTGCAGTCCGACACGCCGCCAGCCGACTGGCCGCGCGAATTGACGCTCGCCGATCTTGACGGCGTGGACGTACCGCAGACCCACCGGCGCGACGCTGACCTCCCTGCCCACCTCACGAAGTACGGGGAAGAACTGTGGCTCGGTGCCGACGGCTGCTACGGCTCACTGTTCCTCTTCTCGAAACAGGTCGAACGCCTCCCGGGCGTGTTCGTGAGCCTGTTCGACCTCCTCGATGACCTCGTCGTCCACGTCTGCGTCCTCCGCGGTAGCGAGCCAACCCGCTGCACCGCTGACGAACATCGCCAACTGTGTCTTCAGACGTTCGCTTTCGTCCATAGCGGTAGCTTCGACATCACTACTGCCGGATAAATGCCGGCGTGAAGCCAAAAGGGGATGGCTCCCCCAGAACCACCGCCCGGGATTATACCGGGCACCTAACCGGCGGGTTTCGCCCCCGCCGATTACCACTGTGTCCTCCACCTCCCTAAAACCAACGCAGAATCCGCGAAAATGCCCATAGCTATCCTTGAGGCCGTCAAAGCGACTATCGGGACGGGGGAAGATAATACGCGTATGCCCGATGACCCGGATCCCGACGATACCGACTACTCGGACACGCGATGGGGGGAGATGACGGAGCGTGAAGCAGAGATCATCGACGAGCGCATCGACGAGATCGAGGACGTGGACAGACAATATGAAACCGAAGAGGTCGCCGAGGAACTCGGCATCGACCTTGACGGTGACGATGCAGCGAGAGTCGCTCGCGACCTGATGGGCGAACCGCACGTCGCCGGCCGTCGAATCCCCGTTCGCCAGTTGCGCGCGCTCGTCGAGGAGGGCGGCGAGGACGCTGAAACGGTGGCCGACCGATTCGACCTCGACATCGCCAACGTCTACCACGCCCTCGCGTACTACCACGATCATCCCCGCGAAATGCACGAGGTCGAGCGCGAACGCGAGGAGTCCCGCGAACGCGTTGAGCAGCTCGACAACGACGAGAATCTCGATGACATCGACGTGCTGATTGACGACCTCCCCAGCGACGAGGAGTGACCCCACCCCCTCAAGTTCCGATGAAAACCATCCGCCGGTGCGGGTTCCACTATCCTAGCTCACACACTCCTCGGTTCCGATGAACTGCACCACGGCAACACTCGGTCAGCGATGGCTCCGTCGATCCGCTGGACGATCTCTCGGATTATGAGTCTTCACCCGCACTGATGCGCGAATCCGTCTCGTCAACGAGGACGCGCTTGATGTTGCGGATTTCCTCGGCGACCTCTTCGAGGTCGTCGTCGTGATCCTCTACCTCGTCCTCAAGATCCACGATACGGGTCTTCACCTTACCGTAGGTCTCCCGCATTCGACCCACCTGCTTCTCCAACCGCAACATCCGCTCCTCAAGTGGGAGCGTCTCCGTGTCCTCGTCGAACTCCTCGGCGATCTCACGGCCAGCCTCCGTAGGCTCGGCCACTCGCACCGCCATCTGATGCTCAGGCGTCCGTTCGTCGTCGTGCCACGTTTCGATTAGCCCGCATCCTTCGAGATTGTTGAAGCGGTACCGGGCCTGACTGCCCGTATCGATACAGTACAGTTGCTCTTTGATCGTGCTGGTACTCACAGCCCTGTCAGCGTCAACGACGGCGTGCAGAACGGCTAGATCCTCTCGGGCAAGGTCGATGTCGTCGTCCATCACCTCTACCTTATTTGATGGTTTACCAACGCCCGTAAGTGCTCCCCGAGAACACCCCGTTTGAACTTGCGCGGCGAAACTGCCGGCTTTCCACCCCGTGAACGCCACCGGGGATTCAACGCGATGCCGGCGCGGCACACCGAGCGCCGTCAGTATATAGACCGTCTCGGCGGCGGTAGCGGAGGCTCCGCAGTGCTCCGCGTGCCGGACTCCCCCGCCTCAACCTCAGGAGTGGATCTCGAGTGCGTGTCCGCGTGGCCGGGGCAGAGGCCCGCACCGTGGGTGAGGAGGAGACCGCCTCGGCGGCGTCTCCCAGCACCCTCTCCGCTGTGAGGGCTGGATTCCCCTGACCCTCGTGAAGCGGGGTTCCCCGTGTTTCCTCAAGGAGCGGGGTTCCGGACACTACCGCGGGGACAGGGTTCCCGGCTTCGACGTCGACGCGGCTACCACCACCCTCACAGCGATCACGGTTTACCAACGCCTCGCCGAGGACTGATTCCCGGCATCGACGCGAGGCGGTCTTCATCGGAACCGAGGGGTGTGTGGGTGATGGCTCCACGCGAATCCAAGGGGTCTCCCTGCCCCGGCGACCTCGAGTTTACATTCAAGAGCCGGGGTGTGGGTCTCACTGCGCTAGCGCAGTGCAGCAATCCCATTCGGAAAAGGAAAGGAACCGCGAGAAAGGAAGACTATCAGTCAGTCGATGCGCTCAATGGACTCCAACTCGCCCAGCGACTCGTGCTCCTCGGTACCGCTGTCATCGATGTCGGCTGCGTACTCCACGTCAGGTATCGTCCACCCGTCCTCAAGACGGGTCGCCAACACGCTCACGTAGCAGAACACCGCACCGAGGTCATCAGCAGCCTCGGGCGAGATCAGGATGTGAGCGTAGACGTGACAATCACGTGGACGCTCCTCGTCGACAGTACTATCAGCGGTCTCCACGGTGCCGTCGACTTCGTAGCCGTCGGTCGTGGTCACGCGGACGTCATCATCTGCGGTCAGTCCATCGAGCTTACTGACGATGTGTGGGATCACCGTTGCACACGTACTAGGAGCGTCGGCTGCTTAACATTGTTGGAGTTTGATATGTTAGCAGAGGGTATTGACGCCCGGCAAGTTGCTTGTCAACATCACTCGCGTGTCACACTCTAAGAAGCATTACTTTTAAGTGAACAAGACCAGAGAGTATGAGTTCGGAAAACCCCATTCCCGCCTCCTATGGCCTGAAACTCCAGAAAACAAGCGATTTGGTTAAGTGTCAAATGAAAACAAAAGCCTATAAGTTTAAGTGGTCACTCCTCACTGGTACGCAGGAACTGACAGAAACCCAGAACAGGCCAAACCGGCCCACGGCCCCGCCCTGACCCACGAACAGATCGCGAAGCAGTCGAGAAACAACAACCCCAACAGCCACGCCTATGTCCATCAGCAAGAACCCCTACGACGACGACCGCTACGAAATCAACTACGCCGAAGCCACCCCCGTCGAAGCCGCCGACAAGACCCTCAAACCCGCCCGCGACGAACTCGCAAACAAGGCCATCAGCCGGATGAAATCCGGCTCCCCGGTCTTGGCGGCACGAGGAGCTGCTGTCGCCTACGAACTCAACGAACGGCTCGCAGACCCTGACCACATCTACGCGGGTGACGCCCGAACCCTGTTTGACGACGAAGGCTACGTCGACCTCGCCGACCACATCATCACCGAACACGCAGACGCAATGGAAGACAGCGCCGAACGCATCTACATCGACGACGGCGGAAAGACCATCCGCAAAACCATCGACGAACTCCGCGCCCGGGTCAACCGGGGTGATGACGAGTGAGCGGTCACAAGGTCACGCTCCGCACGCCTGATGGTGACACCACGACGCTCGCACGCTACCCCGAGCACGAGGACGCCACCAGTCACCTCTACTCCTACTGCCTCTGGGATGACAACCACGACTGGGGCGTCGCCGACGACTATCGCAGCGCGGACGCCGCTGACGGCTCCAAGCTGAGCGTCACGCCTGCCCCCATCCACCGGTATTACCAACCCGGCAACGTCGAACCGGATCCGCGGCACGGCGTCCTCGACTGGACGAGCAAGACCACCAGTCTGGATGGTGCGGAGTTCATCTCGTGCGACTCCAGCAACCCCGACGCGCTCGACAAATCCATCAGTGCCAATACGGTCGGTGTGGTCATCCGCGGACTCAACGACTACCTCGACCAGCACAAGGTGACCGAGGTCGAGGTGCCGCCGTACTACTCCCGCATCCCTGACGACCACGACGAAATCGCCTACGAGTACGACGACTCTGACGACAACATGGTCGGACTCAACGCCGGCATCATCGAAGCCGGAATCCGAGTGCTCAACGGCTCGGGTCGCTACCCCGCCAGCGAACACGTTCTCCACGACTGCCAGCCCCACCCGTCCGTCCTTGAGCGCGAAAGCCACGGCGCCGTGATGTTGGCTCCGCGCACTGCCGACCCCGCCGAAGCCTAACGTCGCAGTCCCGCCAGCCACAGCAAACACATCCCTTTCAGACACATCTATGGCCAACGTCAACGACGACACCGCGCCGCAGTACAGTGAAGGAGATCGCGTCCGCGTCAACGTCCCCGAACCCGACCCGGACGAATACGCCACCCCCGAAGAACGCGTTGAGTACCGTCTTGCCCGCTATGACCACGAACAGTTCGATGGCCGCACGGGGACGGTCGCGTACGTCATCAACTCCTTCCAGTACGAGGTGGAGTTCGACGACGGCTCCAACCCCGCCGACGAGCCTCATTTCGGCGTCAACTTCCTCGAAGGCGACTTCGAAGCCGTTGACAGGGGTGACGACTAAGCAACGCAAGTGACGTCGGTGACGAAAGCAACATCGGTGGCGTAAGAGACCCAAGTGACACAAGTGGCGAAAGCGACGCCACCCACGCCTCCTACCAACGACCCCCACCGCCGTTGCGAATTAGCGGATGCTCGTCGAGTAGGGACGTCAGTTGGCGTCAGACCCTGAGGTTCTGACACCCCGTACTCCGTGATTTTACCATCTTCGACGCCTTTTCCGTGTAGGTAGAGATTGTCCCGGTGGTGGGGTGTCAGACCCTGATCACTCCAAGGTTCTGACGGGGGATCGCGGGGCGTTTCAGAGCCTATTGGTTCAATTTTCATCTTCTTTTGGTGGGTCAACCAAGGGGGGCGTCAGAACCTTAGCGCATATTTGTACCCCCGCCTACACCTTCTGAGATCCCCCCAAGGGAGTGTGCAAAGTACGCTGCAGGCTCTGACCACTCTGACACCCCGTCGTTTTACCCTTGTGAAGCGGTTTACTGCCCGACCTCGATCTGAGGCAGGTTCTGACACCGGGTCTGACACCTGCCGGTGCTGGTAGCGAGTGCGGTGTCTGGCTGACGGAACCACCCGCGTCCAGTGAATCCAGTGCGTCCAGAGCAGCCAGTGCGTCCAGAGCAGCCAGTGAGTCCAGTGTAGCCACTACTCGGGATGAAAAAGTGGAGAATTGGACTCTGACCAGTCAATTATTAGGTTCTGACAGGTAAAACAGTTTCTCACACTACCCGCGTCCGGTGTAGCCAGTGCGTCCGGGGCGTCCAGTGTATCCTAAGCGTCCAATGCGTCCGGGCCGTCTTCTGTTTCGTATTTATACCTAGTGTATCAAAGATGTGGTAGATGGACTCTGACCGATCCATCACCCCGCGCGAAGTGATTGAAGCCCGTCTTGACGAGTCTGATGTCCGAACCGACAACCGGTACGTCTCCGTTGCAGACGGCGAGAAGGTCTGCTACGGCGATCACACCGACACCGACAACCGGTACGACAGCCCTCCCGCTGGCAACTTCGGCGTCTACCTGACTGCCGCCGACCAACTCGTCGTCCTCGACGTGGACGACTACGATGGTGACGACCTCCCGTTCGACCTCCCCGACACGCTCATCGAGGAGAGTCCGCACGGTGGCGAACACCTCTACTATCACGTCCCCGTGGACGCGGACGGTCGGATGCCGGCCGCCGTGTTCGACGATGAGATCGGCGCGAAGAACCCAGTTCCGTCTTGGGGCGAAGTCCAAGTCAGCAACAAGTACGTCGTCGCCGCGGGCAGCACGCTCGACGACTGCGGCAAGGAGTGGCACGACTGCACTCAGCCGGACGAAGGCGACTACACCGTTGCCGAAGACCGCGAGATCGCGACGGTCTCTGCCGAACGGCTCGTCGAAGTGCTGCTATCCGACTCGGAGATTGAGGAGCCGACCCCCGACCTGAAGCCGGGGACGCGTGAGCACGAGAACGACGACGTCTACCTCGACGTCCACGACGTGCTGTTCAGCGCGGAGTACCCCGAAGAGGAACGGACGGCTCACCCCGTCCACGGCTCCAGCACTGGCACGAACTTCCAAGTCGACGACGGCGCTGAGACTTGGCGTTGCTGGCGGCACGGCTGCACCGGTAACGCCCTCCACCTGATCGGGATGCAGCACGACATCATCGAGTGCGGCGAGTGGGATAACGGCGGTCTCGACACGGAGACGTGGCGCGAGATCTTCGCCGCCGCCCGCGAAGACGGGTACGACATCGGCGACCCGCACTCTCACGACGAACCTGAGGAGCCGGACTACGACGGCGTGGATGACGAGGCCGACCTGATCGACCTCGCCCGTGACCGCGTGCAGGACGTCTTCGCGCGAATGAACCCACCCGAAGACGAGGACGTCGAATCGCTCGGGAAGAAACCGGCCATTCACGAGTTCGCGGTCATCATCGACACCTACTGGCACTGGCTCTACCCGGACGCGGCCAGCGCAGAGTGGCAGAACACGCTCTACATCTACGACGTAGACCGAGGCATCTACACCACGAACGGCGAGACCGCCGCGGAGGAGATCACCGAGAAGCTCCTCGGTGACTTCGCCGACAACCACGTAGTCTCAGAGATCGTCGCCAAGCTCAAGCGTCGTAACCGTGCCGCAGCACGGGAGATTGACGCACAGAAGCCGCCGGCGCACGAACTCGTCGTTGAGAACGGCATCCTTAACCTGAAGACCGGCGAACTCCGCGACTACACCCCGGAGGAGTACCACACAACCCGTGTGGATGTGGCGTACGACCCCGACGCCCAGACCGACCGCATCGACAAGTTCTTCCGCGAGGTCGTGGACGACGGGCACGTCTCGACGCTCTACCGCCTTGCCGCGCATATACTCCTCAAGGAGTATCCGTCGCGCAAGGCAGCACTCCTCGTCGGTGAGGGCGCGAACGGGAAGGGCACCGTCCTTGACCTGTTTGAGGAGTTCGTCGGGAGTGAGAATACGGTCGCCCGCGGCATCCAGAGCCTCACCGACTACCGCTTCGCGGCGCAGGATCTGCACGGGAAGCTCGCCAACCTCGAAGGCGACCTCTCGCCGAACGAGCTGAACGACAGTCGGATGATCAAGAAGCTCACCGGTGACGACCAGATCAATGCGGACGTCAAGCAGGCCAACGAGACGGTGAACTTCCAGAACCACGCGACGCTGATGTTCGCGGTGAACACCGTGCCGCAGTCCCCCGAGGACTCTCACGGTTGGTGGAGCCGGTGGATGTACATTCCGTTCCCGAACCGGTTCGACGGCGATGATGCGAAGCCCAAGAGCGAGCTGATGGACGAACTGACGACCGAGGAAGAACTGCAGGGGCTTCTCGCCCGCACCGTCGAAGAGATTCAGCGGTACGACGAGACGGGCGAGTTCTTCCCCGAGAGTAAGACCCCGGAGGAAGTCCGTGAGCAGATGAAGAACGCGGCGAACCCCGTCCGCGACTTCGCGACGACCGCGTTCAATGAGGTGGAAGAACCGGACGGAGCCTACGGTCGAGTGCGGAAAGACCACGTCGTGGATGCGTACTCCCGGTACGCCGACGAACACGACCTCCCGAACCTGAACCCGCAGAAGCTCAAGGACGACGTCAAGAAACTCGACGACTTCACCATCGAAGCCGGTCAGTCTCGCGCTCTCAGCGATGATGACCGCGTCCAGTGCTTCGTCGGCATCGAGTGGACTGCCCGGGGCGCACAGCTCGCGGCCATCGAGCAGCCGGACGACGATCAGGGCGTACTGGACGGCGACTGGAAGCAGGACGTGCCGCTCGCCGACGTGCGTGAGTACGTTGAGACCCACCCCGAGGCGGACGTGTACGAGGTGATGCGCGAGTTCGGGTTCGGCGGTGACGCGTTCGATGCGGTCGAGCACCTCGTCGAGGGCGTCGACACCGACTCCGACGACGGGGGTGACGACGACCCGGATGCGGGGGGTGTGAACACTAACGACACCGAGGACGACGACAGTGACGAAAGCAGCGCAAGTGACGATGGTGGCGACACCGACGGAAGTACCCCCGACCGCCGGTACACGGCGGCGCAGAAGGAGCAGGCCGTCGAGGCGATGGCCGAGGACACCGACGAGGACGCCGATGAGATCGCCGAAACGCTCCTGATACGCGAGGAAGACGAAGACGAGGTGACCGAGATCGTCGCAGGCGTCCGTGGCGATGAGGACGACACCGAGGATCCCGCGCCGCCAGCACCGCCGGAGTCGGACGCACCACCCGTGACCGATGTGCCGACGCGGGGTGAGGACGAGGACGGCATCGAGTACGACACCGAGGAGATCGGCGACCCGGGCGATGTGGTGGCCGCCCACGGCGAGGTTGACGCTGGTGTCGAGGATGTCGACGTCATCGTCATACCCCGCGACGAGTTCGGAATCGCCGTGGAGGCCGCATATGCACGCGACGTTGAGTTCGTGACTCCTGATGGTGATTCTATCGGTGATGCGGAATGACGGTGAAACTGCATTGCCGATCTTGCGGGAACTTACAAGAAGTACTTAGAGGTCGTCTTCAGTAAAAATGAGTTGGACGCTATTCTCCGTAAGCCAGTCGACGTGTTCCTCGTACTTCGGATCGTGTTTTTGGACGAGGTTCCAGAACCGACGCGTGTGATTCTTTTCGCGCAAGTGAGCGAGCTCGTGGACTACGACATAATCGATCACGTCGTCAGGTGCCATCACGAGCCGCCAGTTGAAGCTAAGTGTTCTCTGGGGGGAACAACTAGCCCACCGAGTTCGTTGGTTACGAAGCTCAAGTTTCCCCGGCTCAACGCTCATCTCATCAGCATAGTGGTCGATTCTGGACTTGAAAACCAACCGGGCCTTTCGTCGGTAGAGCGACTCTAGTGTGTCCTGAATCCCCTCTTCTTCTACGGCATCAGCCGCGAGAGCGAACGTTTCAGGCTCAACGTGTGACTTATCAACATCTTTCACTTCGATCTGCCGGTCATCACCACGGTAAAGAAAGGTCTCACCGGGTTCGAACCTCCGCGATGGTGCCTGTTCACGGTGATCTTGGTATTGGCGCCACTGCTTGAGGATCCAGCGTGCGTTGTCTTCTACGAGTTCTTGCGGATCGATGTCGCTCTCGGCAGGCAGCACCACCGCCACGCCGTGGATGTCGACATCGATCCGTGGCTGGGTCGCGTCCTCGCTGCGTCGAACCTCGTAATCGATCGTCTCGTCGAAGACCCGGAGCGAACCGGCGTTCTCATTCGGCATTTTCGACGAGGTACTCGATGGTCTGCTCGAGGAACCGGTCGTCCTTGGCGAGCGCGACTTTCCCGTGCTCTTTGGCCAGCCGACGGATAACGAGGCGGCGGATCTCCTTGCGCGTCTGGGAGTTGGTCTCCCAGCCCTCGAACCGTTCAATCTCGGCGTCGAACTGCTCCAAGATGTCGGTCGCGATGCGCTCGGCCTCATCCTCATCGGCCACCTCGTCGCTGTAGTTTTCCGTCAGCTCGGAGTAGATGGCGTGTGCCGCCTCGCTCAGGCCGTGTTCGTCGAGGTCTTCCTCGAACTCGATGACATCGCGTTCCACGCGTTCGAGCTTCTCGACGGCCTCCGGATCTGTGAGGTCGCCGCGCTGCCAGCGGTCGACGATGTCCTCCAGCTTCTCGCTGAGCGACTTGTACTTCGGGTTCCGGTCGACCCGGGGCTGAAGGTGTTCCCGCGTGGCGTGTTCGATAGCATTCGCCTTCGCGGCGGGCTCGGTCATCTGGTCGACTTGCTGGAGATGTTCCTCTCCGAGCTTGTAGACCGGGTAGCTGCTCTTGATGTCGCCGATCTCGACGTTGTCGGCGATGATCTCCTTCGTCTTCTCACGAAGATTCTCCTCGGGATTCTCTTCGCGGTTGTTGTTCCGCCGGAAGGCAATATACACGTTGGTTAGCCACTTGTAGTCGTCCTGAATCCCGCGATCGACCAGCTCCCGGTCAGGTGACAGGGTCTCGTAGAGATCCTGCAGCTCACGGTATCCCTGCTTGAAGTCGCGCTTCGGCTGGGGCTTGCTGAGCCTTGCGAGGCACTTGTTGAGCGTCTCCTGCCGATTGTCGCGGGGAATGCCGTCGAACAGGCCAAGAAGGTCGTCGATGACCTCCTCGATGTCCTCAAGCAGTTGCTCGCGTGATCGATCAATCTCGTCGCGGACGTCCGATCCGTAGTCAAGGGCGTTGTCGAGGTTCGCAAACACGCCCTGATAGTCGACGATCTCACCGTTGTGCTTGCCGTCGGCCGGCCGATTCGTCCGAGCGATGGCCTGCAGGAGGTTGTGGTTCTTCAGGTTCCGGTCGAGGTACATCGTCTTCAGCACCGGCGCGTCGAATCCGGTGAGGAGCATGTCCACGACGACGAGCAGCTTCGGATCCTTGTCGGGATCCTTGAAGTCCTCAACGATCGCGTCGCGCTCCTCCGATGTCGTGTGGAACTGGCGGACGGTCTCGGAGTCGTCGCCGGTGCTGGTGTACAGCACTGCGACCTCCTCGGGGTCGTAGTACTTCCGTAGCTCCTCGCCGTAGATGGCGGCGGCCTTCCGGCTGGGAGTGACGACCATGCCCTTCCAGTTGTTGGGTCGCACCGACTCCTCGAAGTGGTCTATGATGCCTTTCTGCTCGCCAGCCCAGACGACTTCCTCAACGCGGGGTCGGAGTTCCGAGATCTCCGTGGTGGTGAGATACTTCTCGATCACCTCCTGCTTCTCGTCAATGGAGAGGTCGGCGAACTCTCGGTCGAAGTCGACGTCGATCGCGTCGGCGTCGATTTCCCACTCCATGTCGTGTCGGAGGGAGAAGTGAACCGGCAGGATCAGACCGTCGTCGATCCCATCACCAATGGAGTAGTAGTGCAGGTACAGTTCGTCGGGCTTCCCCTCCGGGCGGTAGTTGTCGAAGGTGTCCCGCTCGGACTCCCGTACGGGCGTGCCGGTGAACCCGAAGTGGAACGCGTTCGGGAGCGCGGCGGCCAGCTTGTTGCCGAGATCCTTCTCCATGAACCGGTGGGCCTCGTCGGACATGACGACCGTGGGCTGTTCCCGTTGGAGGTTGGACTCCACGTCCTCAAACTTCTGAATGGTCGTGACGATGAGTTCGCTCTGGTCGGTCTGAAGCCGACGCTCGAGATGGTCGATGTTCTTGGCCCGGGTGAACTGCTCGAAGTTCCCGAGGTTGTTGAGCGTCTGGGCCATCTGATCCTCGAGATCCTTCGTGTCGACCACGAGGACGACTTTCGGGTGGTCGAGGACGCCACGCTCTAGCAGCATCCGGGCGGCGTACAGCATGGTGAACGACTTCCCGCTGCCCTGCGTGTGCCAGATCAACCCTCGGCGCATGGCCTCGTCGGTACGTCCCTCGCGGACTCGATCGACGATGCGGTTGGCCGCGTAGTACTGCATGTATCGCGGGATGATCTTCGTCGTCCCGCCGGTGCGATGCTCGTAGAACACGAAGTTGCGGAGGACATCCAGCAGGGTCTCGTGGTTGCACATCGCCAGCACCGGCTCCTTGAGCGGGTTGGCGTCCTCCTCGTCGACGCGGTACTCCGGTGGAGTCTCGTTCTCATCGGCCTCCCACGGCATGTAGAATGACGAGGTCGCGCCGACGGCGCCGTAGCGGTACGCCATCGAGTCGGCAGCGACGTTCCAGAGGTTCGGAACGAACAACCGGGAGACGTCCTCCTCGTAGTCCCGGAGGTCGCTGATGGCGTCGTAGTAGTCATTCTCCTGCGCGAGCGATTTCAGCTCCATCGTCACCAGCGGGATGCCGTTGACGAACAGGTTCACGTCGGGCCGAATGGAGTTCCCCCCGCGCTTCACGCGGAACTCGTCAGCGGCGACAAAGCGGTTGTTTTCGATGTCGCGGAGATCGACGAGGCGAACGAAGATGCGCTGCGTCTCCTTTCCCTCCTCGCTCGTGACGGCGAACCGCTTCCCGCGGACGAGCAGCCGGTGGAACTTCTCGTTGGCCTCCACGAGGTTGGCGCTGTCGTGGGCGAGGTCGCGCCGGAGCGAGGTCAGGAAGTCATCGACGTTGTCCTCGGTTATCTGGTCGTTGTTGCCGACCTCCGAGTCCACGAGCCACTCACGGAGCATCTCGTAGTAGATGACCTCTGTCGGGTCACGGCCGTACCTCTCGTCGAGAGTACTCGCACCCTCGCCCTCGTCCTCTCTGAGGCCGTAGGTATCGTAGTTCAGTCCCTCTAACCATCTGAGGACATCCTCTTTGACTCCTGATTCGTCTGGAGCGGCGGATTTATCCATATTTACTCACCCGTGGGTTGATCTCGATGTCGGCTTGGTTCGTCCGAACATCTCCGGAAATAAGGTCGCTCAGTAGACCTTGTTTGATCCTCGCTAGCTGGGACTTGTACCGCTCGTTCGACTCAATCTGCCTGTCGAACTCTCGGATCACTTCGGCGATCTCCTGCTGCTCTTCAACGGGAGGTCGAGGCATTAGGACACGCTGGACGTTTTGGGCGTTGATGTTCGCTTGGCTGACTCCCTTGGTTGCGAAGGCCATCAACCGATCCTGTCCCTTCTTCGAGTTCAGATAGTAATTCAGATAATAGGGGTTAGCATGGCTGTTAGTACGCAGCCGCACCAGATACGAGGCGAACACATAGTCTCCATCGAGATTGAAAAGCCCCGTCTTACCTACTAACTCGTAACTGTTCGTTCTGTTGAAGAGGACGTCCCCCTCTTCGACTTTGTACTTCTCGAACTCGTCGTCCTCCAAGTCGATGTACTTCATCGGGGAGTCCACCATGTACCCGTTCTCGATGTTGTTCATCCGGAAAACAGGGTATTCACCCTCTGTCGACAGGCTTTTTGAGAGGCCATATTGGGCCATCTCAACGACGTCTCCGATTGAGCAGACCTCCCACTCCGAAGGTATGCGACCGACCGCAGTATCTTCAAAGTCGTCGTGCGACCGAGTACCCTCCCGAAGGAGTTCCTGCGTCACTCCTTTCTTGACCCGGTGCGTCTGCTGAATTATCTCGTCTGTTTTTTCGATGGCCTGATCAATGTCCATCAAAATGCTGGCGGTCTTCCGCTGCTCCTTCATCGGTGGAAGCGAGACCTCCAACTCCTTCCGGAACACGTCGAACGGCACCCGCTGACGCCCCGTCGATCCGCGCATCCGCGAGATGGCGTAGTTCCGCACTGGATGGGATTTGGCCACGTAGTAAAGGTACAGCGGGTGGATGTGCTCGTGGTCAGGCGACAGGACGGCGTATTCTGTCGAGCCGATGCCCACGTCGCTCCCCATCTCGTCAACGAAGGCCGTCTTGCCGTTCTCCGTACAGGGCGTGATGCGGGCGAACAAGGTGTCGCCCTCTCGGAAGAGCTTCCCGCTGTAGTCCGCCGCCTTGCGCTTCGTAGCGTACTTCGGAAACGGCAGTTCGGTATCGAGGGCGTCCATCTCGATGTACGTGATTTCCTCCTCTTCGGGCGTGTATGAGGGGTTCACGTCGTATATTTCGGAACCATCGACCAATTCCCACTCCGTGGGCACTACGCCCCAGAAGCGGCTCTGCGGCGCCTCGGTCGCCACGGCGCCACCGTCGGCAGCCGGCTCGGTGGCGTCCATAGTAGGCGAGTCGTCGGGCTGGTCGGCGGGGATGTCGTCGTTACTCATAGTTGAGAGCCTCCATGTGCTGGTCGAGTCGCGCCTCGATGTCGGCACGCTCCTGCTGGAGTTCGCGCAGCTCGGCGAGTTCCTCGGCGACGTCGATGTCCTCTTCAGGTTCGGTCGTGTCGACGTACAGAGCGATGTTGAGGTTGTAGTCGTACTTGCGTATCTCCTCGCGGGAGACTGTCCGGCTGACCTTCTCCTCGGTTGCCCAGTCGTGGTAGTTGTCGACGATGTGGTCGACACCCGCCTCCGTCAGCTCGTTCTGGCTGCTGTTGGAGACGTCCCGATAGAACGGCTCGTCGACCGCGTGGTTGTCCGCGGCGTGGAGGAACAGGACTTCTTCCTCGCGCTCCTCCGGCTTGTCCTCGTTCAGTACGAGGATGGACGTCGGGATGGCGTTGTTCTGGAAGAGATCGGCGGGCAATCCGATGATCGCCTCCACGAGGTCGCGCTCTACCATTGGTTCCCGGTACCGCCCCTCGTGCTTGCGGAACAGCACGCCGTTCGGCACGACGATGGCGGCCCGGCCAGTCTCGTTGAGCTGTTCGGCGATGTGCATGATGAACGCGTAGTCGCCGCGGTCGGCCCGAGGGAGCTTCTCAGTCCAGTCGAACCGGCCGTACGGATCGTCCTGCAGCCCGTCCTTGTCCCAGTTGGCCGAGAACGGGAAATTAGCGAGGACGTAGTCGAACTTGGTGAGTGTGGTGTCGTCCTCCGTGAACAGCGGTTCACTGAGCGAGTCCTGTCGCTTGACCTCCCCCTTCAGCCCGTTAAGGAACAGGTTCATCTTCGCGATGGAGGCGATGTCGGGGTTGACCTCCTGTCCCGTCATCGTGAGTTGAGAGGGGTCGCCGCCCTGCTCCTCCCGGAAGTGGTGGGCCGCTTCGATGAGGAAACCAGCCGAACCACAGGTCGGGTCGTGGAAGGTGTTGCCCGCCTCGTAAGGTGCAAGCAGCCGCACCATCATCTGGACGATCTGCGGCGGCGTGAAGAACTCGCCCCCGTCGCGGCCCTCCTCGGACGCGAAGTGACGTACGAGATCCATGTAGGCTTCCCCGAGCATGTCATCGGGAAGGCGCTCCTGACTCAGGTTGTGGGTGCTAAGGTGTTCGACGAGGCGGATGAGCTTGCCGTCGGACTCTGCGAGTGCATCCGCGGCCATGAAGTCCGAGCGGAACACTCCGTCGAGCTGGTCGGGGTTCGCGTTCTCAATCTCGGTGAACGCCTCGTCGATGAACGACGCGACGTTCTCCTTCTGACTCCGGAGATCCTGCTCGGCGTCCTTCCCCTTCCACTCGTACCCGTCGGGGAGTGCATCGTCGTCAGCCTCCCACAGGTACCCTTCCGGAATCTGGAAGTCGTGAAACGCCTCGTCGCGAGCGAGTTCGGCGTCTTCGAACTCCTCGAGGTTCGCCGCGTACTCGTCGACGAAGGTGTCGCTGATGCTCTTGTAGAACACCAGCGGGAGGATGTAGTCCTTGTAGTCGGTCTTGTCGACCGTGTTGCGGATGATGTCCGCACACTTGAACAGGTGTTTCTCGAGCTGGTCGGTCGTGAGGTTGGTCGTCGGCTGGCTGTCGGCGAGCGTCTGCTGATTAGGGTCGTCAGTCATGCGTTGTTGGTGAAGTAGGTCGTCATCGTTGCCGCCGGCGTGTCGCCGGGGAGGTACTCTGCGATGTCCACGTGCGCGTCCGCGAGAGCGTCGAGGCCCGCATGGACGCGGTCAAGGGCGACCGCGAGCTGGAGCAGGGGGCGCACTGTCTCCCACGCCGGGTCGTCCCGGCCCTTGAAGTCCGGGTGCGTCACGAGGTGGGTGGCTGCGCTCCGCACCAGCTGGTCGGCGTGGAGCATCACCTCGCGAACTGTCTGGATGCGGCTGTCGTCGAGCGCGTCGACGAGCGCCGCGACGAGGACGTCGAGGAGGAGGTCGTTGCCCTCGAACGTGTCCCGGAGGCCGCGCTTGGCGGCCGTGCGCGTCTCGTTGTACGCGGCCACCTCGTCGGCGAACCGGTCGGACTCGGACTCGCGGGCGAGGAACCGGTCGACGTGTTCGCGGTACAGCGCCAGCAGTTCCGCCTCGACGATCTCGTACCGGCGCCCGTCCGTCTCGCGTACGAGGTCGGTCTCGACCAGCTTCCGGCAGTTGTTGGAGATGGCGCCCTTCGAAACCGGGAGCAGCTCGTCGAGGTCGCTCTGTCTTGGGGCCGTTCCATCGCGGAACTGCAGCTTTGCGATGGCCGCCACGATGTCCGTCTGTGTACGGCCCTCTCGGGCGTCAAGCAGGGAAGTTGCTGCCATCCTTACTCCTCGAAGGTCTCGGTCAGTGCGGCGTGCGCAGCGTTTCCTTCGTGGTTAAGGTCGGTGATGGTCACGTCCACGGTGTCACCCTCTTCGAACTCCGTAGGGTCGTCTACATCGACGAACGTCTGTACCTTCTCGACCTCTCCGCGGAGCGTCGAGTTCGGTCGGCCCTGAATCTCTTCGACGACGAGTTTGCGTTCAGCACCCGGTTCGAACGGGAACGAACGCTGTTGCGCTTCGATGTGTGCCGCCTGCTTCTCCAGTAGGTCGGGGTTCAGACATCCCTCGACGGCGTCAAGACGTGCCGCGAGGTCGTCTTGCCGGCTCCGGAGATCGTCGATCTCCTCTTCGACGGTTTCTTCGAGGTCAGTCACGTTCGTGGCTAACTGACCGAGAGCCCTTCCGAGGTCGTTGATTTCGGATTGCAGGTCACTCGTGTCACCCTCCAGTTCCTCGACGCTGCCATCGAGAGCATCTACGTGGGCAGATAGGGCGCGGAGATCTGCATCAATCTCCGGGACGGCCGAGCACAGCACGGCAATTGTTTCCAACTCGGTGGAGAGCTCATCGAGCCCTCCAACGCCAACCCCAGTCTGACTCCCTTGACTTTGAGCGGACATCACAATTCATACTCGTATTGCTACCCACTTAGTACTTATGGATAGGAGAGAAGATAGAGTTATCTAAGAGTTTAGCACCCCTTACTATTTTGTCAACGGAGGTTATAGGGCTGTATATGGCTGATCGAACATTCCATCGGAACGCGCTGCCGGGCTACGGCCAGTTATCGAGTGGCGAGAGAGATCACGACATGGATGGTCGTAGTGGTGCTCTCCCCAATCTCAACGCGATAGATAATGCCACTGTACTCAACTCCGTCTCGCCCGTGGTCTGGATCCGGCCCCGTGCATCCGCGATCGTCAACACGATCTCGTCGACATCCGCGCCGAGTTGCATCTGCGGAGTACTGCGCACGGACAACTGGAATAAGCCACAGAATGGTGCTAGGGAATCCTGTTGAATTGGGATTCGTAACAAAATGTGGATAGTCCCGGGCGGATTCGAACCGCCGTCGAAGGCTCCAAAGGCCCTCATGATTGGCCACTACACCACGGGACTTCAGGCCGCCACACGGGCGTACCGCCCCGGAACCCTAAGCCGTTCCGGAACCGCTCCACGCCCGCCGCCGGATGTCGAACCCGTCACACTCGGGGCACTGCTGTCTGTTCATCTCGAACGACGCGCCACAGCGGTGACACTCGAACGTCAACGCCGGCTCCTCCCGTTCGAGACCGACGAGTCGTCTGAATCGATCGGTGATACCGATGCCCCCGCTCATCTACGTGGAGCGTATCCGAGCGGGTAACTTAACTCCCCCGCCTCGGTTTCGCAGGGTGATTTCGCCGGGTTCGACGGCGCTCGCGGTCAGTCCGCGGGGTTCTCCTGTTCTTGCTCTTGGTTGCCTTCGACGTCGAGGTAGCGGCAGGCGTCGGTCTCGGCGTCGAAGCAGTCGGGGCACTCCGACGAGCGGTCGATGATCGTGTCGAGCCGTTCGGCGACGGTGTCGTCGATCACCGCCTCCAGCGACCGCGCCTCCGCACGGAACTCCTCGACTTCGAGCACGTTCGCGAGGAAGCGCTCGATGATACAGTAGTTCGACAGCGCCTCCCGCGCGCGGACGATCCCCTCCTCGGTGAGCGAGACGCCCTTGTACTTCTCGTGTTCCGCGAGGTCGCGGTCCTGTAGCTTCCCGATCATCTCGTTGGCGCTCGCGGGGCTCACGTCGAGTGCGTCCGCGACCGCGCCGGTCGAGGCGGGCCCGTCCTCCGTCTCCTGGACGAGGTAGATCGCCTTGAGGTACTGGTCTGCGGTGTTCATACTAGGTCAGGCTCGCCGCTCCATCACGTCGGTCACTTCCTCGACGCCCTCCGCCTCCTCCTCGCGGATCCCGCGGAGCGTGTCGAGCAGGCGGTCGCGGTCGACCGAGTAGGTCGCGTCGCTCCCCTCGACGGCCGCGATCAGGTCGTCGTAGAACTTGTACGCCGTCTCCTCGTTGCACAGTTGGTCGTAGAGGACGCCGTCGAAGTCCTCGGGTTTGGTGTTGCCGTACTGCGCCTCCACGAGCGCCTCTATCTCGTCGAACGGGACCGACTCCGCGTCGAGTTCGGCGATCAGCGCTTCCAACTGCTCGCGGTGGTCGGCCGACTCCTCGGCCGCGTCCGCCAACAGCGCCTCCAACTCCGCGTCGAGTTCGGCGTCCATCGCCCGGTAGTGGTGGTGCGAGCGCGCTTCGACCACCTCTTCGAGCACGACCCCGATCTGGAGGAGACGGGCGAGCTGGTGGTCCGAGCCGACCCGCTGGCCGACGCTCACGGCCGGACCACCCCGGAGTCGGCACCGTCGACCGGCGATACGCTACACATCGTCATCGACTCGGTGGACTGCGGCCTTAAACGGTTCCCCTCGGCGGCCGACCGGTAACCCTCAAGCCGCCCCGACGCCTACCCACGTCGGATGACGCACAGCCGCGACCGGGTCGCGCTGGCGGCGGTCGTCCTCGCCGTCATGCTCGCACAGACGCTCGTCTACCCCGGCGTCGACCTGCTCGCAGACGCGCTCGGCGGCGGCGGGTTCGTGGCCTCCTCGACGCTGTTTCTCGCCGTGGAGTTCGCCGCGTTCGCGCTGTTCGCTGGCGTCTGGGGCGGCGCGAGCGACTCGCTCGGCCGGCGACGCCCGCTGATCGCCCTCGCCGCGCTCGGGGGCGCGATCGGCTACCTCGCGCTCGCGGCGCTGGGCGGCTCGCTCCCCTTCGCGGCCGCGCTCGCGCTCCGCGGCTTCCAGGGCGCCGCGACCGTCGGCGCGTTCTCGCTGGCGGTCAGCGCGCTCGCCGACCTCGGCGGCGAGAACGGCCGGAACATGGGTGCGGCCGGCATCGCCATCGGTCTCGGCACCGCGACGGGCGCGCCGCTGGGCGGACAGCTGTACGAGCTGTCCGTCTTCGCCCCGCTGTACGCCGCCGCCGGCCTGCTCGCAATCGCGGGCGTGCTCACGCTCGCCACGCCCGACCGCGTCCCCGCCGGCGGCTCCGAGCGCGGGCTGGGTGCGATCGTCGCCGGTCTCCGCGACCGCCGCGCGCTCGCCGTCCCGTACGCGTTCGGCTTCGCCGACCGGATGACCGCCGGCTTCTTCGCGCTCGTCGGCACGCTCTACTTCCGGGAGGTGTTCGGACTCGGGCCGGGGGCGACCGGGCTGATGCTCGCCGCCTTCTTCGCGCCGTTCGCGCTGTTGCAGTACCCGTTCGGCGTGCTCTCCGACCGGGTCGGCCGGGTCGCCCCCGTCGCCGCCGGCTCGCTGACGTTCGGCGTCGTGGTGGTCGGCGTCGGTCTCGCCCCGTCGGTCCCGCTCGCGGCGGCGGCGATGGTGCTCGTCGGCGTCCTCGGCGCGCTGATGTCGCCCGCGACGATGGCGCTCGTCGTCGACATCGCGGCCGACGACGAGCGTGGCGTCGCCGTCGCCGGCTTCAACGCCGCCGGTAGTCTGGGCTTCCTCGCCGGTTCGGTCGTCGGCGGCGCCGTCCAGACCCGCTTCGGCTACCTCGCGGCGTTCGGCGTCGCCGGCGGGGTCGAGGTGCTCCTCGCGGTGGCGACGCTGCCCGCCCTCTTACGGCTGGGTCGCGCCGCCGGCCGGGCGAGCGTGTTCGGCGGCGACTGAGCGGGTTGCGGTCGCGGCCCGTCGCCCGCCGGTCGCCCGCCGCTCACCGGCGCGCGAGCAGGTAGCCCGCGGCGGCCCCGGCGACCACCGTCCCGCCGCAGGTCACGACGAGTCCGAACGCCCCGAGCAGGAGCGGCGTCCCGACCAGCAGGAACAGGTGTTCGGCCGCCCGCGCGAGCGGCGACGACCCCGGCCCCGGGTCGAACAGGGAGCCCTCGAACGCGATCACCCCGAGTTCGAGGAGGTAGAACGGGACCGGCAGCGCCAGTAGGCCCACCAGCGCGCCCGCGGCCGCCCCCCTGCGCGGGGAGTCGGCCGCGCCGAGTCGTCCCCAGAGCGCCCACGAGACGAGCGCGCCACCGAGGAACCCCCCGACGACGAGGAACGCCTCGGGTCCGACCGGGAGACGGTCGTCGACCGGCCCGTCGGACGCCGCGAGCAGGTACGCGAGCGCGAACAGCCCGCCGACGACGCCGAACGTCGCCGAGGGGTGTCGTCGAACGGCCGCGGGGAGCGAGTGGAGATCCACGCCGGATATCGGTCGCTACGACGTATGAGCGCACCGCTCGCCGGAGTCGGCTCGACGGCGAGCGACGGCGAGAACGTGGGAGGGGAAGCCGGAAGACGGGAAGAACGTCGAGAGAGAGGTGACCGGGCGGCCGTTCAGTGGAGCCGTCGGGTGATCAGGTCGCTGATGTCCTCGCGGAGTTCGTCGACTTCGACCTCCTCGAGGACGGGGACGAAGAACCCCTCGACGAGCATGTTGCGCGCGGTGCGCTCGGGGATGGTTCGGGAGGTCATGTAGAAGAGGTCCTCCCGGTCGACCTGCCCCACGGTCGCCGAGTGGGACGCCTCGGTGTCGTGGTTGTTGATGATCAGCTTCGGGGAGGCGTCGGCCTCCGACTCGTCGCTCAACATCAGGGTGTTCTCGCGCTGGTAGCTGGAGGTGTCCCACGCCTCGCGGCCGACGTCCTGGACGCCCTCGTAGACGGAGCGGGCGTGGTCGTCGAGGACCCCCCGCGTGACGAGGTCGGCGGTGGTGTGTTCGGCGTTGTGCCACACCCGCGCGTTCACGTCGAAGTGCTGGTCGTTGTGGCCGAAGAACGCGCCGACGATCTTCGTCTCCGAGGAGTCGCCGTTCAGTTCCGTCTCGATGTCCGAGCGGGTGAGCCGCGAGCCGAGGTTCCCCTCGACCCAGTTGATCGTCGAGTAGGTGTCGGCGTCGCCGCGCTTCAGCGTGTACGTGTACGACTCCTCGTCGAGGTTCTGCAGGGAGCCGTACTGGACGTACGAGTTCTCGCCGGCGTCGACCTCAACGAGGTTGCTGAAGTAGCGCTCGGTCCCCAGGTCCTGGTCGGCGCTCTCGCCCGCCTCGCGGGGGGTCTCGGAGAGACCGGCGCCCGTGTCGATCCGTTCGAGGATCGTCACCGAGGCGTTCTCCTCGGTCACGACCAGCGTGTGGCTGAACAGCGACCGGGAGTTGATCTCCGCGCGGACCTTCACGTCCTCGGCGTCGACGCCCTCCGGGACGTAGACGAACGTCCCCGTGGTGAACAGCGCCGTCGACAGCGCCGTCAGGTAGTTCGTCTCGGGGTCGGTGACCGAGCCGAACCGCTCCTCCAGCAGGTCGCCGTACTCGGCGAGCGCCTCCGTGAACGGGAGCACCTCGACCCCCTCGGCGTCGGGGACGACGCGTTCGGTCTCGTCCTCCTGGGTCAGCGGGTCGACCAGCGTCTCGAAGTCGAGGTCCTCGAGGTTGGTCCACCGCCGGCCCGGCGTCTCGATCACGTCGGGCATCTCCAGGTCTTCGAGCGCGCGGAACGCCGACAGCCGGCGTTCGAGGAGCCACTCCGGCTCCTCGCGCTCCTCGGAGATGGTGTGGATCGTGTCCTCCGAGAGGCTGAGTGGTACCTGCGTGCTCATCTACCCGAGCGAGCCCTCCATCTCCAGTTCGACGAGGCGGTTCAGTTCGACCGCGTACTCGATCGGGAGCTCCTCCGTGATCGGCTCGATGAACCCGGAGACGATCATCTGCTTGGCGTCGTCGTCGTCGAGCCCCCGCGACTGGAGGTAGAACACGTCCTCGTCGCCGATCTTCCCGACGGTCGCCTCGTGGGCGACGTCCACCGTCGACTCGTTGATCTCCATGTACGGCATCGTGTCGGAGGTGGACTCGTTGTCGAACATCAGCGCGTCACACTCCACCGAGGTGGAGGAGTTGGTCGCGCCGTCGGCGATGTGGACCAGGCCGCGGTAGTTGGTCCGCCCGCCGTCCTTGCTGATCGACTTCGACTCGATCGTCGACTTCGTGTTCGGGGCGTTGTGGTACACCTTCGCGCCGGTGTCGATGTCCTGCCCCTCGCCGGCGAACGCGATCGTGATGTGGTTGTCGGAGGCGCCGCGGCCCTTCAGGATGGTCGAGGGGTACAGCATCGTCGCCTTCGACCCCATCGACCCCGAGATCCACTCCATGCGGCCGCCCTTCTCGACGAGCGCGCGCTTGGTGTTGAGGTTGTACGTGTTCTTCGACCAGTTCTGGACCGTCGAGTACTGGACGTGCGCGTCGTCGCCGACGAACACCTCGACGCCGCCCGAGTGGAGGTTGAACGCGGAGTACTTCGGGGCGGAACAGCCCTCGATGTAGTGGACCTCGCTCCCCTCCTCGGCGATGATGAGCGTGTGCTCGAACTGGCCCATCCCCTCGGAGTTCATCCGGAAGTACGCCTGGACCGGCATCTCCACGGTCACGTCCTCGGGGACGTACACGAACGACCCGCCCGACCAGATCGCGCCGTGGAGCGCGGCGAACTTGTTGTCGCTCGGGGGGACACAGGTCGTCATGAAGTGCTCTTTGACGAGCTCCTCGTGCTCCTGGACGGCCTCGTCCATGTTACAGAAGACGACGCCCTTCTCCTCCCACCGCTCCTGCATGTTCTGGTAGACGACCTCCGACTCGTACTGCGCGCCGACGCCGGAGAGCGCGTTCTTCTCGGCCTCCGGGATGCCGAGTTTGTCGAAGGTGTCCTTGATGTCGTCGGGGAGTTCGGTCCAGTCGTCGACGCCGCCGCGGGTCTCGACGTCCGGCCGGATGTACGGGACGATCTCGTCGATGTCGACCTCGCTGAGGTCGGGCTGCCCCGGCCAGTCGGTCGGCATCGGCATCGCGTGGTACTGTTCGAGCGCGCGGAGGCGGCGCTCGAGCATCCACTCCGGTTCGTCCTTGTCCTCGGAGATGGCGCGAACCGTCTCCTCGGTCAGTCCCTTCTCCGAGCGGAACGCCGACTTCTCGTCCTTCTTGAAGTCGAAGCGGTCCTCGGTGTCGGTCTCTTTGAGGTGGTCTTGATCGGAACTCATTGGTTGATCTCGTGTAGCTTGCCGCTCTGTCCTTATCAGGCTGTCCCGTACGCTTCCTCGCGCACCCAGTCGTACCCCTCGTCCTCCAACTGCTCTGCGAGTTCGGCACCGCCGCTCTTGGCGATCTCGCCGTCGAGCATGACGTGGACGCGGTCGGGTTCGACGTACTCGAGGATGCGCTGGTAGTGGGTGATCTGGAGGATGCCCGTCCCCTGCTCGTCGCGGAGGCGGTTGATCCCCTTCGAGACGTCCTGGAGGCGGTCGATGTCCAGCCCGGAGTCGATCTCGTCGAGCACCGCGATCGACGGCTCGAGGATCGCGGCCTGGAGCACCTCGTTCTGCTTCTTCTCGCCGCCCGAGAAGCCCGCGTTGAGATATCGCGAGGCGAACTCCTCGTCCATGTCGAGCAGTTCCATCTTCTCCTTCAGTAGCTGCTGGAACTCGGCGACGCCGACGTCGCCCTCGTCGATGTTACCCTCCATCGGCGACGTGTCGTAGCCGGCGTCCTCCTCCTCTCCTTCCGTCTCGTCGTCCTCGTCGTCTTCGAACAGTTCCTCGCGCTCTTCGAGTTTGGCGTTGAGCGCCTGCCGGAGGAAGTTGGTCATCGTGACGCCCTCGATCTCGGCGGGGTACTGGAACGCGAGGAAGATGCCGAGCGCCGCGCGCTCGTTCGGTTCCAAGTCGAGCAGGTCCCAGCTGTAGTCGTCGTCGTCGAGGTCCGCGTCGATGTCCGCCAGATCCTCGTCGTCGAGGTGGAGCAGGACCTCCCCGCTCGTCACCTCGTACGCCGGGTGGCCCGCGATCACCTTCGCGGTCGTCGACTTCCCCGACCCGTTCGGACCCATCAGTGCGTGGATCTCACCGCTGTTGACTTCCAAGTCCACGCCCCGCAGGATCTCCTCGCCCGTCTCTGCGACCCGCGCTTCGAGGCCGCTGAGTTCCAGTGTTGCCATTGTCGTGAATCTCCTCGTGGTCGAACGGAGGGCAGTTTCGCGGTTAATGGTTTCGCATCCGGCCCCCGTGCGGTCGGGTCTCACGAAATATTCTTCCGGGATCGAAAACTCGGTCGCGGATTACATGAAGCTGCCGAGGCCGGTCTGCTCTTGGCCGGTCTTGACCTCGTCCCACGAGATGTCGAGCGCCTCGATGACGCGGGCGATCGGTCCCTTCAGCGTCTTGTCGAGCATCTTGTCCCAGTCCACCTCGAACTCCTCGGGCACCTCGTCGGCGTACTCGAAGCAGATCACGTCGGGGTCGCGCTTGAACTCGCCGTACAACGGGTCCGTCTGGGGGTCGAACCCCTCGTCGGTCTCCATCCGGTCGAAGAAGTCCGGGTGGACCTTCGAGAGGTAGAGCCGCTTCGGCTTCGACCCCCGCTGGAAGTTCGTCCCCAACAGGAGGTTGGCGTACTTCGCGCCGCGGACCTGCGCGGTGTCGGTGTCGTAGCTATCCAGTCGCTTGCCGATGCCGCCGGGGATCCCGATCTCGTCGAGGCCGACGTCGCCGCCGGTGAACCGTTCGATCTCGTCGTGGACGTACTCCTTGACACGGTCGGTGTCCTCCCCGGTGACGATCATCTCGATCACCTCGCGTTGGACCCGTTTGGTGACCGCCGCGATGTCCGAGCGCTTGTACTCGAAGCCGGTGATGTCGATGTCGTCGACGTCTTTCCCCTCCTTCCAGATGATGTGACCGGCGTAGCGCTTCTTCTTGCCTGCTTGGAAGAACCGTCGGTACAGCTTCTCGAACTCGATCTGGAAGCGGTGCTCGTGGGCGTCGAGTTCCTCGCACGCGAAGTCGTCGTACCGGCCGTTGATGTGCTCCTCGATGGCGAACGACTGCTCGATGGCGTCCGCCTTCGAGATATCGGGTCCGAGCGCGAGCATGACGCTGTCGGTATCCCCGTACGTCACTTCGTGGTCGATCTCGGCGGCGGCCTCCTCGGTGAACTCGATCACGCGCCGCCCCATCGCGGTGATCGCGGCGGCGTTCTCCTTGTCGTACAGCCGGAAGCGGTCCCAGCCGGAGACGCCGTACAGCGAGTTCATGATCACCTTCACCGACGCCTGCTGGCGGTCGTACTGCTCGTAGGCGTCCGAGTCGGGGGCGTGTTCGTCGCGCGCGCCCTTCAGCCGCTCGCGCTCGGTCAGCAGTTCGTCCACCATCTCGCGCATCATCCCGTCGGGCTCCTTCCGGAAGCGGGTGCCGTTGGGCGCGCGGTACGTCTCCCCGTCGTACGCCTCGGGGTCGTCGACGATCGTCTCGGGGGAGGCGTTGATCGTCACCATACACATCGGGTACAGCGACTTGAGGTCGAGCACCGAGACGTTCTCCTCGACGCCCGTGATCGGTTCGAAGACGGCGCCGCCCTCGAACTCCTCGCCCTCCTGTTGGCCCTTCGTCGGCAGGACGAACTGCCCGTACGCGTTGTGGAGGACGTACATGTCGACCGCGTCGCCGGGCGTGGGTGCGTCCTCCAGTTGACAGCCGACGAACCGGCGCGCGTCGTCCCAGAACGCCACCACCGCCTGCTTGCGGTCGATCTCGACGCAGATCTCCACGTCGCGGAGGTTGTACTCCAGCAGTCGTTCGGGGTCCGTCTCCCAGAGGTCGCCGATGTCGCCCGCGTACCGCTCCTTGCCCGCGTCGAGTTCGAGTTCCCCCACCGCGTCCAGCCGGTACGACTCCAGTTCGGTGAACTGCGTCCGCTGGTAGGCGTACAGCAGGTCGAAGACGACGCGGCCCTTCACGTCCGGGCCGCCCCACCCCGAGCGCCACGTCTCGTCGACCCGCGACAGACGGTCGGGCGAGAGGTCGTACTCGCTGGTCGGGTCGAGTTCCTCCATCCGGTCGAGGAGGTACGGCGCGTCGAAGTCCTCGAAGTTCCACCCCGTGAGCACGTCCGGGTCCGTCTCGCCGAGGTAGCCGACGAAGTCGTCGAGCATCGCGTCCTCCGCCTCGAACGTCCGGACGGCGACGTCGGGTCCCTCGCGGAACGGCTCGTAGCCGTCGAGGACGGCGGGCGCGGCGGCGTCGCCGTCGGGCGCGTCGTACAGCCAGGCGACGTACTCGTCGCGGTAGGAGTCGTGAGCGGTGAGACAGACCACCGGCTCCTCGCCGTCCTCGGGGAACCCGTTGCGGTCGTCCACCTCGATGTCGAACGTGTTGACCCGGAGCGACGCGCTCACGTCCGCGGGTTCGAGGTGGGTGGGCAGCACCTGCAGGTCGCCGTCGCCCTCGCCGTCGAGGCGTCGCTCCTCCACGCGGACGCCCGCAGTGATGCCGTGGTCGATCAGGAACCGGTTGGGGAACAGGATGTCCGCCTCGTACGTCCGCTCGAAGTCGTCGCGGATCTGACCGACGTCCCGCGGCGTGCGCGCGACCACCTTCGTCACCGGCGTCCCCCGGATGCTCCCGAACGGCTCCGCGTCCTCGTCGCCGCGCGGCCGCTCGCGGGTGTCGAGCACCACGTCGTACTCCTCGACCAGGTCCCGGCCCTCCACGTCCGCGGTGGGGACGTAGAAGTACGGCTCCGTCCCGACGACGCGGACGTGCTCCACCTCGTCGTCGCGCGTGCGCCCGAACACGTGGACGACGGGGTACTCGGAGGCGCCGCTCCCCTCGACGGTGTAGTCGACGGCGGTCACCATCAGCTCCACCGTCCCCGTGGCGTCGGGCACCTGCATCTCCTCGGCGTCGACGACGCCCGCGACGTGTCTGTCGTCGCCGGCGACGTACGACGCCTCCGCCTCGGGTCGATCGGCGGTCGCGCCGTCGTCGTCGGCCGCGTCCCCCTCCCAGCCGTCGAGGGAGGCCTGCGACTCAGTCATTGGCCACGGCTTCGCCGTTCACGGCTAAAAACCCCGCCCTTCCGCCCGCTGGCCGCCCCACGGCGGCGGGGCGGCGACCATCGCCCCGACGGAAAGGCATATATCGTGCCATACGGTACCACGTGTTACCATGACCCACCCATCCGATCTCTCCTGGGACGGGACGGACACCGCCGAGCGCTCCGACGAGGCCGTCGAGACGGTCGAATCGTACGAAGACGAGGGCCGGGTCGTTCTCTACGACGCGGAGAACCCCCTCGCGTGGGTCGAAGCCGACGGCGCGGTGCCCGTCACCGACATCTCCTGACGACTCGCTTCTCCGCCGTTCGTCGTTCCCGGGCCGGCGCGTCGCCGCCCACGGTCGCGACCGGTTCTCGTCCGACGGCTCCCGTTCGGGAGGCGAGAGGCGGACCGGGTCACCCCGCCTGACGCCGGCGAGCGGCGGGCGCGCAGATTCGTCGGCAAGTCGGCACGTCGACGGACCGGTGGTGCTCCCGGGTGAGCGCCCCATCGAGGAACCCTTTTCACCCCGATCGTCGTACCCGCAGGTGTGCTCGACGAGGACCGGGAGGGTAGCGGATCGGCCGCCGATCCGGTGGAGGCGTCGGTGGACGCCGAGACCCCCGAGAACACGGTCGACGTCCCCGAGGTCGACGTGCCGGAGGTCGACGGTCCGTCCGTCCCGGACCCGGCCGACGGCTTGGCCGACCCCTCGTCGGTCGACTCGACGGTCAGCGGTCCGTTCGTGACCGCGGTCGTCTACGCCAACGTCGCGCTGTTCGGCGTCTCGCTCGGGGCGATGCTCCTCGGCTTCCGCGGGCAGTGGCGGTGGGGCGGCGCCGCGGTTCTCGTCGGCCTCTTCGCGGCCGTCCGGACGTACCAGACCTACCGGTCGTTCGAGGCGGGACGGGCGGACCGCGACGCCGGGGAGTCGGAGGCGCCCGACTCCGCGGAGGAGGCGGCCGACGCGGACGACGCCCGGGCGGCCGAGGTGGACTGACCGGGTCGCGGTTCGTCGGCTCGTCGTTCGACGGTACCACCGACGGTACCGACACGTCTTTTCGCGCGCGCCGCCTCGGCGCTCCCGTGCAGCCAGTCCGAGACGACGAGGGACGGCGGTACCTCCGCGTGAAGCGGTCGGCCGACTCCAGCCTGGTCCGCGACCCCGCGACCGGCGAGGAGCGACACCTCCCGAACGACCGACTCGAAGCCGAGGGCGAGTCGCCGCTGTCGGCCGCCGCGGGCGGTCTCCCCGACGGCGTCAGGCGGGCGGTGCTGGCGTGCCCCGACGACCGCGCGCTGGGGCTGCTCGTGGAACTCGTCGACCGCGGGCCGCTCGCTGTCCGGACGCTCCTCGACGCGTACGACCTCTGTGAGTCGGACCTCCACGGCCTGCTCGCGGAGTTCCGCGCCGCTGGACTCGCGGAGGAGGCGACGGTCGCGGGCGAGCGAGGCTACGGCCCGACGGAGGCGGCGCGCGAGGCGGTCGCCCGGTTCCGCGAGTGAGCGGCCGGGGGGTCAGTCGTCGGCGGGTTCGCCGGCGGTCAGGTCGGCGAGCGACGCGCCCTCCGCGCGCTCGGCCGACGACCGGTTGGAGGTGGGGTCCTTCTCGACGCTGACGAGTTCGTCGGCGGCGCCGACGAGTTCGTCGTCGTGGCTCACGATCACGATCTGACGGACGCCGAACCCGCGCATCTCCTCGACCAGATCGACCAGCCGGGAGACGTGCCCGGAGTCGAGGAACACCGTCGGCTCGTCGAGGATGAGCGGCGGCGTCGGCGCCGCACCCTCGATGCCCTCCGCGAGCAGGCGGTAGATCGCACACCGGAGGCTGAGGTTGAACAGCGCGCGCTCGCCGCCCGACAGCTGTTCGGGTTCGAGGGGTTCGCCGTCCTTCTGGTAGACGGTGAGTTCGTACTCCCCGTCGAGTTCGATGTGTGAGTAGGCGTCGTTGCCGTACACCAGGTCGAACGTCTCGTTGAGCATCCGTTCGAGGCTCTCGACGTTTCGCCGCCGCAGTTCCGCGCGGAGGTCGCCGTACATCGCCTCCAACTCCTCGGTCTCCTCGTGGACCGAGTCGAGCGCCTCGACGCGCGCGCGGAGGTCGTCGCGCCGCTCGCGGAGCGTCTCCACCTCGTCGAGTTCGTTCTCGACGGCGCCGACGGCGCTGGTGAGTTCGTCGCGCCGCTCGGCGAGTCGGTCCAGCTCCGCGTCGACCCGGTCGATGTAGTCTTCGGCCGTCGAGAGCCGCTCGCGGGCGTCCTCGATCCGGTCCTCGTCGAACGCCTCGCGGAGTTCGTCCCGGCGCGTCCGCTTCTCCGCGAGGAACTCCCGTCGCTCGTCGTTCCGGTCTGCGAGCTCCGACCGCCGCTCCGAGAGCCGTTCGATCGCGGACTCGGTCTCCGCTACGGCGTCCCGCGCCGCCTCGACCGCGTCGAGTCGGTCGCGCGCCGCCTCGACCGCGTCGAGTTCCTCGTCGACCGCCTCGACCCGCTCGCGGGCCTCGTCGGCCTGCTCGCGCTTGTCGGCCGCGATGTCGCGCTTGTCGGCCGCCTCCGATTCGAGCTCGGCCGCCTCCTCGCGGAGCGTCTCGGCGCGCTCGCGCTTCTCCTCGACCGCGTCGCGGGCCGCCTCGATGCGTTCCTCGACGAGTTCGCGGGTCGACGACAGCTCCGACAGCCGGTTCTCCGCCTCGACCAACTCCGCGGCGCGGTCGAGCTCCGCCTCCAGTTCCGACTCGCGCTCGCGTCGCCCGGCGAGTTCGCTCTCCAGTTCGGCGACGCGCTCGCGGTCCTCGTCGAACGTCTCGACGTGCGGGGAGCCGTCGACCGGCTGTCCGCACTCGGGGCACTTCCCCTCGTCGAGCAGTTCCTCCGCCTCCTCGACGCTCGCGCGCGCCGTCGAGAGGTCGGCGGTGAGGTCGGTGACCGTCTCGCGGACCGCGTCGAGGTCGTCGCGGACCGACGCCCGGTAGGCCGCCGCCTCGCCCGCCTCGACCGGGGCGTCGTCGAACTCCGCGCGGAGGTCGTCGCGCTCGTCGTCCGCCTCGGCCAGCGTCGTCCGCCGCTCGTCGAGTTTCTCACGCTTCTCCGCCACCTCGTCGTCCAGCCCGTCGGCCCGCTCGCGCTTCTCCGCCGCCCGCGCGTCGAGGTCGTCCGCGCTCGACGCCAGGTTGTCCGCCTGCGCGCCGAACGCCGTCGCGTCGTCGGCCGCCGCCTCCCGGCGCTCACGGAGCGTCGCCTCGCGGTCGTCCAACTCCGCCCGGCGCTCCGCCACCGCCTCGGGGTCGGCCGCGTCGAGTTCGGTCGCGTCGAGGCGGTCGTCCACCTCCGCCCGGAGGTCGGTCAGCCGGTCGCGCTCGTCGGCGACGTCGTCGGCCAGCGACTCGCGGTCCGCCTCCGCCTCGCGGACCGTCGCCTCCAACTCCTCGATGTCGGCCGCCAGCTCCTCCAGTTCCGCGCGCTTCTCCTCGTGGGCGTCGAGTGTCTCGCGCGCGTCGTCGCGGGTCGACACCGCCTTCTCGCGCTGGCTCTCGTAGTTGTCGACGCTGTCGTCGAGTTCCGACAGCTCCGACCGGAGGTCGTTCAGCCGGCCGTGGAGATCCTTCCCCTCCTTCTCCTCTAGCTGGTCTTCGAGGTTCGACAGCGCGCCCCGCTTCTCGCTCAGCACGTCCTCGACGCCGAGCCGCGCCCGCCCCGCCCGCTCGCGGTACTCCTCGAGCGCGCCCAGTTGGAGCAGGTCGTCGATCATGTCCTGACGCTCGCCCGGCGTGGCGTTGATGAGCTTGTTCACCTCGCCCTGCCGGACGTACGCGCAGTTGAGAAACGCCTCGTGGTCCATCCGCAGCAGGTCGGTGACGAACCCGCGGACCGCGGTCGCCCCGTCCCGGGTCACTTCGCCGTCGTCGGATTCGAGCGTGCAGGTCGTCGTCTGAACCTGGTCGCCGTAGCGTCTCACCTCCCGGTCGATCCGGTAGGAGACGCCGTCGTGGCCGAACCACAGCGTCACCGCCGTCTCGTCGGCACCGTTCGTCACCACGTCCGCCAGCGTGCCGTCGAGCGCGCGGGCGCCGTACAGCGCGAAGAAACAGGCGTCGAGCAGCGACGACTTCCCGCTGCCGTTCAGCCCGTGGATGACAGTCACGCCCTCCGAGAGCCGGAGGTCGGTGTCGGCGTACGGCTTGAAGTTCCGCAGGCGGAGGCGGTCGAACCTCACCGGTACTCACCCATCGTCGCCTGCGTGTCGTCGTCCGTCCGGTCGGCGGCGTCGGTCCCCGCCGCGTCGGCGTCCGCCCCCACGTCGGACCCGTCCGCCGTCCCGTCCGCGGGGACGCCGTCCGCGTCGTCGCCCTCGCCCGGGTCGGCGACCGGCGCGTCACCGCCCGCGCCGTCGGCCGGCGCGCCGTCCGCAGTTCCGTCGTCGGTCGCCTCGTCGGCGTCCGTGTCGTCTTCGGCCGTGTCGTCGTCCGCGTCGTCGGTCCCGTCGCGGTCGGTCGCGGACGCCCGCTCGGTCGCGGCGAGGAACGCGTCGGGGTCGTCCAGCCGCTCGTCGAGGCGGCGCTTCACCTCGTCGCGGACGTTCGCGTCGGCGTCGTCGCCGCGGACCACGTCGTCGACGTCGCGCGCGACGGTCGACAGCCCGAGGTCGCTCACCCGCTCGCGGACCGCCGCGTCGGGGTCGGCGAAGTCGACCGACACGTCCGCGGAGGACTCCACCTCCCGGCGGTCCTTCACGCGGGCGATGAGCGCCCCCCGCTCGGCCGCGAACTCCTCTATCGCCGCGGGCGCGACCGGGTCGCCCTCGCCGGTCACCTCGACGACGACGACCGCGCCCTCGACGTCGCGTTCGCGAACCCGGTCGCGGACGCGCTCGACCCCCTCGCCGGGACCGAGTTCCGCGTCGACGAACACGAACGGGCGGGTGTCGAGCGCGCGCCGGCGGATGTCGACGCCGTCGTCGCCGCCGAACGTGACGAGGTTGTACCCGCGGCCGTCGCGCTCGCTCGCGGACGCGCGCTCGGTCGACCCGCAGTACGTCACCCACGTGCCGGACACCTCCGCGGTGTCGGCCGTGTGGTTGTCGCCGAGCAGCATCGCGTCGAAGTCGACGGTCGCGGACTCCAGGACGTGCTCGGTGTCCCACTCGCCGTGCGTGAACGGCTCGAACAGGCCGTGGCTCACGAGCGCGGCGTGGGCGGCGTCGTGGGGGGTGAACTCGTAGTCGAGGCCGTCCCGGCGGGAGGCGGGGACGTGGTCGAGTCCGTAGAACGCCGTCTCGCCGACCACGACCGGGTCGGAGCCGAGCCGGGTGGCGAGTCCGAGCGACTCGAACAGGTCGAGCCACTGGCCGCCGCGAGCCGACTCGTGGTTGCCGACGACGGCGAGGAACGGCACCCCCGCGTCGTCGAGTTCCCGCAGCGCGGAGAGCGTGCCGAGCAGGTCGGGGAGCTCCGGGCGGCGGTCGTGGAACAGGTCGCCCGCGTGGACGACGGCGTCGACGCCCTCCTCCGTGGCGTCGGCGACGACCCGTTCGAACGCGTCGAGGAAGTCGGCTCGCCGGTCCGGCGAGTGGTACTGGCGATACCCGATGTGGGTGTCGCCGGTGTGGATGACCCGAGTCATTCGTGTCGCGTGGGTACTGCGTCGCCGGACATAAGCCCCGCGTCGGCGGTATCCGCGTCGATACTTCCGCCGCTGCCGGCCGCCGTGGCCGTCCCGCCGGCGTCGACGCCGCCGACGTTCGCGGTGTCCGCGTCGCCCGCGGTCCCCCCGCCTCCCCTCGCGTCCAGGCCCGCGGCGCTCGCCGCCCGCCGGTAGGCGTCGACGACGTCGAGGACCTCCCGACACTGGTCCGCGAGCGCGTCGTCGCCGCGGCGCGTCGCCGCGCGCTCGGCGGCCCGCACCCGCTCGAAGCCGCCGGCGTCCGCGACGGCGGCCGCCCGTTCGACGGTCGAGAGCGCGTCGGCGGCCGCCGACACCCGCGCCGTCTCCCCCCCGCCCGCCCGTTCGCCTCCCCCGTCGACCAGCGTCCGGAGAGCGTCCTTCACCGCTCGCGCGTTCGACTCGGCGGTCATGCGCCGACTGCGTCGTCCTCCCGGATAAACCCCGGCCCGCCGTGCGGCGTCGACCCCGTCGGCGGTCGAACGCCGCGTCGTCGGTACGGGCCGAATCGAAGCCGAGTTACAGGTCGAGCGTGTAGAGCCGCTTGCGCGCGTCGGAGAAGGAGAAGCGCGACTCGACGGCGCCCGCGTCTTCGAGCCGCGAGAGCGCGTACCTGACCGTCCGGGGGGGCAACAGCGTCTCCTCGGTCAACTGGCTCTGGGTCAGGGTGTCCTCGTACTCCAGCACCTTGGCGACCAACTTCGCGCTCGGGGGGAGGTCGCGCACGCTCTCCCACCGGTCCCCCGCGTCGTCGCCGCCCGCCGCCGTCTCCTGGTCGGATGTACTCATGGCTGTGTCCGTGACGTACACATACCGAGGGATAATACTTGCTATCCAATTTGATTACTCGGAGGTATTGCACTCGCGTTGTGCTCACCCGAAGCCTCTTATTAACGTCCGCCCTAGAACCGGCGATGACCGACACCGTTGACGACGTGGACCTCCCGTACGACGACGAGGCCGCGTCGCAGCAGGAGAAGATCGAGGCCCTTCAGGAGCGTCTCGATGTTCTCGAATCTCAAAACGAGGAGATGCGCGACAAGCTCCTGGACGCCAACGCCGAGAACAACAAGTTCCAACAGAAGCTCGAGCGGCTCACCCACGAGAACAAGAAGCTGAAGCAGTCGCCGCTGTTCGTGGCCACGGTACAGGAACTCAACGACGACGGCATCGTCATCAAACAGCACGGCAACAACCAGGAGGCGCTGACAGAGGTCACCGACGAGATGCGCGACGACCTGGAGCCGGACGACCGGGTCGCCGTCAACAACTCGCTGTCGGTCGTAAAGAAACTGGAGAAGGAGACCGACGTCCGCGCCCGCGTCATGCAGGTCGAACACTCGCCCGATGTGACGTACGCCGACATCGGCGGGCTGAAAGACCAGATGAACGAGGTGCGCGAGACCGTCGAGATGCCGATGACCAGCCCCGAGATGTTCACCGACGTCGGCATCCAGCCGCCCTCCGGTGTTCTGCTCCACGGGCCGCCCGGCACCGGGAAGACGATGCTCGCGAAGGCCGTCGCGAACGAGACGGACGCGACGTTCATCAAGATGGCCGGCTCCGAACTCGTCCACAAGTTCATCGGCGAGGGGGCGAAGCTCGTCCGCGACCTGTTCGAGGTGGCCCGCGAGAACGAACCCGCGGTCATCTTCATCGACGAGATAGACGCCATCGCCTCCAAGCGGACCGACTCGAAGACGTCGGGGGACGCGGAGGTCCAGCGGACGATGATGCAGTTGCTCGCGGAGATGGACGGGTTCGACGAGCGCGGCGAGATACGGATCATCGCCGCGACCAACCGCTTCGACATGCTCGACCCCGCCATCCTCCGGCCGGGGCGGTTCGACCGGCTCATCGAGGTGCCCAAGCCCAACGAGGAGGGCAAGGAGCTCATCTTCCAGATCCACACCCGCGACATGAACGTGGCCGACGACGTCGACTTCGACCTGCTCGCGGCGATGGCCGACGACGCCTCCGGCGCGGACATCAAGGCGGTCTGTACGGAGGCCGGGATGTTCGCCATCCGCGAGGACCGCACCGAGGTCCGGATGGCCGACTTCGAGGCGGCGTGGGAGAAGATCAGCGCGACCGACGACGCCGGCTCCGACGACTCGCTCGCGTTCGCCTGACGGCGCTCCGGTCCCTCCGTTTCCGGTTTTCGCGTTTCGACGCCCCGAGCGGCGGCGACGGGACCGACGGCGCGCCGACCGCTACAGCGAGAACAGCAGGAACGGCAGTCCGAACAGCAGCGCCGTCACGACCGCGAGCACGAGCGCGTACCCCGCCGCCACCCCGACGGCGGCGCCGAACGGGGCGGGGAGGTCGGTGCCGAGGAGGTCCATAGCTCGCGATCCGTGGCGGACGACTAAACCGTTCGGGCGTCCGACCCGGGAACCACCGGGGACGCCGGCCCCCACTCGGACGCCGAATCGGACCACTCAAGCGCGCCGCGCCGCTGGCACCGGGCATGGGAACGCCGCTCGACACGCGCGAGGCGCAGGTCGCCGAGGTGCTCGATACGCTGTACGCGGAGTACCCCGACACGGACATCTCGCTGGAGTTCTCGACGCGGCTCGAACTCCTCGTCGCCGTCGTCCTCTCGGCGCAGTGTACCGACGAGCGGGTGAACCAGGTGACCGCCGACCTGTTCGAGAAGTACCGGAGCGCGGACGACTACGCGAACGCCGACGAGTCGGAACTCGCCGACGACATCTACGGCATCACCTTCCACAACAACAAGGCGGGCTACCTGAAGGAGTCCGGGCGGATCATCGCCGAGGAACACGGCGGCGAGGTGCCCGACACGATGTCGGCGCTGACCGACCTACCGGGCGTCGGCCGGAAGACGGCGAACGTCGTGCTCCAACACGGCCACGACGTGGTCGAGGGCATCGTCGTCGACACCCACGTCCAGCGGCTCTCCCGACGGCTCGGGATCACGGAGGAGACGCGACCGGAGGCCATCGAGACGGACCTGATGCCGCTCGTCCCCGAGGACGACTGGCGAATGTACACCCACCTGCTCATCAGCCACGGCCGCGCGGTCTGTACCGCCCGGAACCCCGACTGCGACGACTGCACGCTCGCGGACGTCTGTCCCTCCGAACGCGGCGACGGCGGCGTCGACCTGGCCAGCGGCGAGGCGTGGTGAGCCGAGGGGTGGCGGGCGGCCAAGAGAACCCGGACTCACCGCGACGCGTCGCCGTACTCGTGTCGTCGGGGAGCCGGCGTCACCTCGGCTTCCGTCGACTCACGCGACGTACCGCAGGTAGTAGCGGTAGACGCCGACGAGGAACGCGAGCAGCCAGAACAGCGTGTAGCCGAACACGCCGACCCGGAGACGGCCGCGCCAGGCGCCCATGTTCTCGTGGAGGTCGTTCAGGTCCACCTCGCCGTCGGCGCCCTCGTAGAGGTCGGCCTCGCGTTTGACCTGGAAGATGCGGACGATGCCCGTGAGTCCGAACGCCAACAGCGCGTACGCTTGGAGACCGAGGAAGGCGTGTAGCGCCGACAGCCCGTTCAACTGGTCGAACAGGCGGGGCGCCATCCACGTCGCCACCGGCACCGTCGTGAGCACCAGTCCGGGCAGGATGTACGAGAGGTGGTGGGTCAGCAGGTCCCAGGTGACGTTGTCCTGCTCGCGCGAGAGGATGATCCACGCGCCGTAGAGGTAGAAGGGGAAACTGGCCGCCACCGCCCCCGCCGCGACGGTTGCGACGACCGAGTCGGAGACCATCACCCCGAGGGTAGAGAGCGGCCGCGCTAAAGCGGCCCGATCCGAGCGCGGCGCGAACGGACGAGCGCGGACGGCGCCGGACCGTCACCCTAACGGTCGTGCCGGCCCAACTCCCCGCCCATGAGCGACTCGCCCGCCCGCGAGGACACCGCGTCCGACTCCGAGGAGCCGTCCGACGCCGCGGCCGACGACGAGGTGGCGGCGCTCCGCGAGCGGGTGGAAGCGGAGTACGACTTCGAGAACTTCGGGCCGGCGGACATGGCGGAGATGAGCGGCGAGGAGTGGGAGGCGGCGTTCGACCCCGACTCGTGGATCACCGGTCGTGACCTGCTCGACCGGGTCGAGGCCGACCTCCGGACGCGGATCGCGTCCCGCGACGTGTTCGCCGTCCTCGATAGACTCGACGACCCCGAGGCGGTCGTCGCCTACTCCGACGAGGGGTGGGCGGCGGTGTACGCCGACGGGAGCGTCGAGGGGGAGGGGACGGTGCTCCGGGACGTGAAGCCGTCGGTCGCGCTCTGTTCGATGGAGTCGTACGAGGTGCCCGACCCGCCCGCGGAGTACGAACTCCCGGCGCCCGAAGAGGTCGAGGAGGGGACCGGCGAGTTCGGCAACCGGATGCTCCAGGCCGTCGGGGGGTCGCTCCTCGTCGTCGGTCTCGGGACCGTCGGCCTCTGGCTGTTCACCGACCTGTTCCCGACGCCGCCGGGCAACGAGACGAACATCATCATCCCCATCGTCTCGGCGCTGTTCGTGCTCGCGGGGGTGTTCCTGTTCGCGCTCGTGGCGAACGCCCGGCTGTCGGACCGCTTCCGCGCGGAGGAGTACCGCGACCGCCTGCGCGCCGCGGGCATCGCCGACGACGGCTCGCGGCAGTTCGCGCCGTTCGAGGAGGTCGTTCGGGAGGCGCTCGCGGACGGTGACGACCCGGCGTCCCGGAAGGCACGGTCCGGGAGCCCCGACACCGGTCGCTCGTCCCCCGCCGAGACCACCGAGAGCGACGGGAGCGGTCGGACCGACGGGACCGCTCGGGCGGACCGGTCGGATGGGACCGAGCGGTCCGAGTAGGCGGCGAACCCCGCCTTGCCGACCGCGGAAAACCGGGAGATAGCGCCCCGATACGCCGGGCTGGGCCGGCCGAAGTAGGTCGGAGGCTTTATGCGCGACGATACCCCACGAACTAGCACCGATGAAGAGGCGGGAGTTTATACGAAATGCCGGTGGCGCGACCGCCGTCCTCGGGGCGGGTGCCAGCACGGCAGCCGCCCAGGAGGGGACCGGGACGGCGACCGGCACCGCGACCGGCACCGGCACGGCGGGAACCGGCACCGGCAACGCCACCGGGACGGGCAACGCGACGGGCACCGGGACGGGAACGGGTGGCGGCGGCGGGGGCGGAACGGTCACCGTCGCCGTCGGGCCGAACGGTGACTACGTCTACACCCCCGGGACCGAGGAACCGCTGTACATCACCCCCGGGACGACCGTCCAGTTCGTCTGGGAGTCCGACAACCACAACATCGTCGTCGACAACCAGCCCGACGGTGCGGGGTGGGAGGGTCACCCGCCCATCCAGAACGAGGGGTTCACCTACAGCCACACGTTCGACACGCTCGGAACCTACGAGTACCATTGCGTCCCCCACGAGGCGCTTGGTATGGTCGGGGTCATCGAGGTGGTGGAGTCGACGCCCACGCCGGGCGGCGCGGGCGAGCAGGACCTCCACGAGATCGGCGCCCCGATCCAGGCCCACTGGGTCGGGTCGGCGACGATTCTGGGCATCGTCCTCACCGTCATCTTCAGCTTCTACGTGCTGAAGTACGGTGAGTCGCCCAACACCGGCACCGGGAGGTCGCGGTAATGTCGAGTAGCGGCTCCACCTACGGCGACATCAACCGGTACGAACCGGCCCGCGAGAGCACGGCGGCGGCCATCGCGATCGTGATCCTCACGGTCATCGAGGTGCTGTTCGTGTTCATGTTCACGTACGGGCTGGTCAGCGGTTGGGGGGTGACCCCGGACGGGAACATGTTCCTCGGCGGCATCCTCGCGGTGGTCTTTATCGACCTGGCGTTCATCCTCGCGCTGTACCGCAAGGAGTTCCTCCCGGACGTCGTCATCGTGAAGAAGCGCCGCCGGAAGTGGGAGGACCTCTACATCCGCGAAGACCAGGTGGAGGGGACCGAGATGGGTGGCGACGCGTGGGAACAGGTCAAACGTGCGGTCTACCCCTACTACAAGCGCTAACCAATGAGCCTACAGAAAGCCGACGAACACGACCACGAACGCTGGCTCAAGGAGAAGGACCTCAGCCCGCTGGAGCGGAGCTTCCTGGTCTCGCTCATCTGGATGGACAAGCGGCTCCGGATCGTCGACTACCTGGAGCTGCTGGAGACGCTCTACTACCGCGTCAACCTCCAGATGCCGAAGAGCCACACCGAACAGTACGACCTGGACAACAAGTTCTGGTACTGGTATCCGCTGTACACGCTCGGGTTCTTCAGCACCCTCGCGTACGTGGTCGCCGCCATCTCGGGGGCGTTACTCGGGTTCTACTACAGCCCCGCCATCGGGGCCGCGGCGGCCGGCGAGCAGTCGGTCGCGTACCAGCAGATCGCGTTCATCATGCAGGACCTCCAGTTCGGGTACATGCTGCGCTCCATCCACCGGTGGTCGGCGCAGGTGATGACCGCGGCGGTGTTCCTCCACATGCTCCGCGTCTACTTCACGGGCGCGTACAAGGAGCCCCGCGAACTCAACTGGCTGCTCGGCATCGTCCTCATCTCGCTGACGATGGTGTTCGGGTACACCGGCTACCTGCTCCCGTGGGACCAGCTGAGCTACTGGGCGGGTCAGATCGGCGTCGAGATGAGCCTCTCGATCCCGCTCGTCGGCGAGTGGGTCGCCCAACTCATCTTCGGCGGCTTCTCGTTGAGCCAGTCGACGCTGATGCGGATGTACATCCTGCACGTGTTCCTGCTGCCGTTCGTGGTGACGACGCTGATCGCGATCCACATCGGCATCGTCTGGGTGCAGGGCATCGCGGAACCCCACTGAGACCACAACCATGACCGAAGACGACACCCAAGAGCCGAAAACCGACGGCGGAGGCGGAACAGGCATCGTCGCGCCGGACGACGAGACCCCGACGTGGCGCCAGCGGAAGGAGCGCACCCAGGGGCTCTCCCGGCTGACGTACGAGTATTTCGAACGCGCGCGGCGTGAGGACGAGGACCTCCGACGGGAGTCGGACTACGTCGAACGCGACGTGCTCGCGTTCCCGACGTGGCCCCACGAGATCGTGCGCAACCTCGCGATCACCAGCTTCTTCGTCGGGATGATCCTCTTCCTGTCGGCGACGCTGCCGCCGCACATCGCGAACCCCGCGAACACCAACGTGACGCCGGGCATCATCCTGCCCGACTGGTACCTCTACTGGTCGTTCGGTCTGCTGAAGCTCGGCCCGCTCAACCCCGAGCTGTCGATCCTCGGCGGGGCGAAGCTGATGTCCGACCGCACGTACGGCGTGCTCGCCAACGGGGTCATCGTCGGGTTCATCGCGATCGTGCCGTTCCTCAACAAGGGGAGCGCGCGCCGCCCGGTCGAACAGCCGTTCTGGGCGGCGGTCGGCGTCGCCGGCGTCACGTTCGCGTTCACCATCTCGGTGCTGTCGGTCAAGAACCTCATGCCGATGGACGTCCATCTCCTGTTCGACCTGACGTTCTTCGCACCGTTCGTGACCGGCTGTCTCACGTACGCGGTGCTGAAGACGATGCGCGAGGGGTACATGTACGACCTCAACCGGCGGTACTACCGGCTACGCCCGCCGAAGTAGAGCAGTAGAGCGCCGGAACGGTTCCCGGCTCGCCTCTTCGTCTTCGGCCCCGGTCCTCTTCCACCGCTTCGCCGTTCTCCGACGCCGCCCGTCCAGCCAGCGCCGGCTGTCGCCCGCCCCCGACTTCGGGCCGGACGCCCCCGGTTCGCAGGACAGTTGTACGTCCGGCCCGTGGCCCCCGTATGAGCGACGACGCGCGCGACCGCACGGCCGACGCGGACGCCGCCACCGCCGACGCGCCCCCCTCCGACCGCGACCCCGCCGGCGGGGGCGGTGCGGGGGGCGGTCGGGAGGTGGTGGTGCCGATGCGGCTGTACAAGACCGTGACGGTGTTCTCGACGCTGATCGCGGTAGTCGGCGTCGTCGTCGGGTTCGTACTGCTCGACGCGGCGACGCTGCAGGTGTCGACCCTGCGGAGCGTCCTCGTCGCGCTGTTGGCCGCCGTCGGGTTTCCGACGCCGTCGGGGGTACTCACGGGGGTGTTCGCGGTCTGCGGGCTGGCGTGCATCCTCGTCGGCGCCGGCGTGTACGTACTCGGGACGCGGTTCCGCGCGGAGGGGATGGGCGGCGCGGGGGACCGAGCGGGAAACGGAAACGCTCAAGACGACGACGGCGAACGATCGCACAATGGCTGACGAGTTCGTCAAAGGTCTCGGGCTGTTCACCGGAGCGGGGCTGGGCTGGCTCGTGCTCGCGGGCTGGTACCGGACCGAGTCGTTCGAGAGCCCGCGGCAACTCATCGCGGCGCCGCCGGACCCGGAGACGCTGTTCGACGCGATCGGCATCTTCCTCGGCGACGTGTTCTTCTGGACCGCGCTGCTGGGCGCGTTCACGTTCTGGCTGCTCGTCCCCGCGATCAACCAGTTCGCGTCCCGCGGTCAGAGCTCCTGAGGACGGGGCGCTCCGAGAGCGACACGACACGCATTTGCCCCCCCACGGCGACGTCGAGGTATGGGCGTGGACCGACGGACGGCGCTCCGGCGCGTCGGCCTCCTCGTGTTCGCCGTGAACGTGTGTCTCGCGGCCGCCAAGGCAGGGGTGTGGTACGCGACCGGAAGCCTCGCCGTCGGGTCGGAGGCGGTCAACTCGCTGTCGGACTCGGCGTACTCGCTGGTCGTCGTCGCCGGACTCTACTTGACCACCCAGCCGCCGGACTTCGAGCATCCGCACGGTCACGAGCGGATCGAGCCGTTCGTCTCGCTGTTCGTCGCCGCGGGCGTGTTCCTCGCCGCCGGGGGCGTCCTCTACAGCGCGGTCCGGAGCCTCCTCTCGCCCGCCCCGTCGGCCGGCGGCGGGAGCGCGCTCGCGGTGGGCGTCCTCGTCGGTTCCGCGGCGGCCAAACTACTCCTCTACCGCTACTGTCTCCGCGCCGGCCGCCGCCGCGACTCGCCGGCGCTGGTGGCGACCGCGAAGGACAACCGGAACGACGTGCTCACGGCGGTTGCAGCGCTCGTCGGCGTGGTCGGCGCGGCCGCGGGCTACCCGACGCTCGACCCGCTGGCGGCGGTCGTCGTCGGCGTGGGGATCCTCTATACGGGGTACGAGATCGTCCGCGACAACGTGGGCTACCTCGTCGGCGCCGCCCCGCCCGACGACCTCCGCGAGGAGATCCTCCGGCGCGCGCTCGACCACCCCGAGGTGCGGGGCGCACACGACGTGATCGCCCACTACGTCGGCCCGGAGGTGGACGTGAGCCTCCACATCGAGGTGGAAGGCGAGATGTCGCTCAACCGCGCGCACGCCATCGAGACGGAGGTGGTCGAGTCGGTCCGGTCGATCCCCGCGGTCGACGACGTGTTCGTCCACGTCGACCCGAAGGAACTCGGCGAGTGGAAGGTCGACGACGCCCCCGGCGTCCCGTTCACGGAGTGACCGCGGGAGCGACCCGACCCGGGTTCCCGCTCGCCGTCGTGGCGTCCCGGCGTTGCGGCGTTCCGACCGGACCGGGAGGGCCCGCCTGGCTCAGTAGAGGTGGACCCGCTTGAGGGCGTTTCCGACGCGCGTCCGGAGGCTGTCCGTCGGGTCGCGGTCCGTCACGTCGACCGGACTCGCCTCGCGCCCGTCGATCCGGGCCGCGGCGCGCCCGGCGGCCGACAGCGCGTCTTCGAGCGTCGCGCGGTCGTCGTCGCCCGGGGGGACGCTCGCGACGGCCGTCCGGCGGCCGGCGGAGCGGTCGCGTTCGTACACCGCGAGCGCCGTCGCCGCGTCGGCTCCGGCCGGGGTGACCAGCAGGTCGCGCGGCCGGTCGGGGTGACACAGCGTCACGCCGTCCGCGAGGGGTTCGTCGCCGAACGTGACCACCTCGGTCCCCACCCGCCACCCCGCCGGGACGAGGGCGTCGACGGCCACCTCTCGGAGCACGTCCCTGAGCGTCCGCTCGGTGCGCACCGAATCGAGGGAGTCGGCGGTTCCACGGCTGTGGTCCATGCGCGTCACCTCGGCCTCGGGGCATATGAACCACGAACAACGTTTCGCGCCGTAGAACGCTTCTACCCCGACCATACGCCGTCGTTGTGCGGCGCGGACGCCCGCGCACGCCCGGCCTTCGACGGGGAGGATGGGCCGAAGGTCGGGCCTTCTTCATCGGGAGGAGGCGGACGTACCCGAGGTAGGGAGTCGGACCTGCGCCTCGGCGCGGACCCACGAGGGTGCGACCACCGGTGCGTTCCCGTTCACCCGGTCGTAGTGGGGGTGGCGTCGCCCCCGGTGACGAACCCGGCGGCCCGGCCGGACAGTGACACGTCCCGTGGACGCGCCGAAGGCCGGTCCTACCGCGCGGCCGGCGGCTCCGACCGCCCGGCGGGTTCCGTCTCGACCGGGTCGCCGAACGCGTACATGGTGTTCTGGCCGGTCACCTCGACGGTGAGAACGTCGCCGGGTTCGACGCCCCGCTCGGACGCCTCCCGGACGATGATCTGGCGGTAGGCGCCGTCGCGGCACTTGACGGAGTCGCCCGTCCCCTCCTCGACGACCAGCACCTCGCGGGTCGACCCGACCATCGACTCGTACGCCTCGCCGACGATCTCGCGTTTCAGCTCGCTCATCGCCTTCGAGCGCTCCTTCTTGACGGTTCCGCCCAGCCCCTTCATCCCGGCGGCGTCGGTGTTCGGCCGCTTCGAGAAGCGCGTGACGTTCACCTTCTCGGGGCGCACCTCCGCGAGGAGCTCCATCGACAGTTCGTGGTCGGCGTCCGTCTCGGTGGGGAAGCCGACGATGAAGTCGGTCGAGAGCGTCCACTCGTCGAGCGCCGCGTCGAACGTCTCGACGGTCTCGCGGAACTTCCCCACGCGGTGCTGGCGGCGCATCTCGTCGAGCACGTCGTCGCTGCCCGACTGGACCGGCAGGTGGATGAAGTTGTACAGCTTCTCGTTGTCGGCGAACACCGCGGCCAACTCCTCGCGGATGCCGTGGACGCCGCCGGGGTTCGCCATCCCGACGCGGACGCGGAACTCGCCGTCGATGGAACAGATCCGGTCGAGCAGCTCCGGCAGCTTCCGTTCGCCCGTGTCCCACCCGTAGACGCCGGTGTCCTGACCGGTCACGCGGATCTCGCTCGCACCCGCGTGGACGAGCGCGCGCGCCTTCTCGACGTTCTCCTCGACGGGCGGCGAGTCGATCCGGCCGGTCGCGTGTTTCGTGATGCAGTACGAGCAGTTGCTCATACACCCCCGCGCGATGGGGAGGATCCCCACCTCGCCGTCGAGGATCGGTTCGGTGTCCGAGGCGGGCGTGGGGCACTCGCCGTTGAGCACCGCCGACGGCACCTCCTCCCAGTGGAGGACGCGCGCGTCGACGCCGGCGTCGCGGAACTGCTCGCCCTGTGCGAGCGCCATACAGCCCGTCACGATCAGGTCGGCCGTCTCCTCGGCCAACTCCTCGGCGCGACGGAGCATGTTCCGCTCCGTCTTCTCGACGACGGTGCAGGTGTTGAGGATGGCCACGTCCGCCCCGGCCGGCCCGTCCGCCGGGCGGTGGCCGGCGTCGCGGAGCCGTCGCTCGATCTCGCGGCTCTCACCCTGGTTGGACGTGCAGCCGTAGGTCTCGATGTGGTACGTCGCCATTTCGGTCGTGCGTGTGTTCTCGCGCCCGCGGTTAAGGTGTGCGGTCGCCTTCGTGACCCGGACCGCCCTCTCAGCCGGCTCCCGACGAGTATCGACAAGAAATTTATATTACTCGACCGATGCGCTCGCGCCGTAGCGCTCCGACCGGCGGCGGCCGGCTACACGTCGATCACACGAGTCGGGTGATAGATAGCCTACTATCGAAGGTAACCGCGATAGTTCCCGGTGTCCGGGCGGGACCGTTCGTTAAACATCCACTACTGATTATGTACTCCCTATCATCCGGGTAAGCAAGTTTACCCAAACGGTAACATGTCAATTAGGACCAGAATACTCATATGGCTCATGGAGGGATGTGTAGCTGCATTGTGAATCCTCCTTCAAGATCGCAGCTCCTCTGCGTCGGTGTCGTACTCGCCCTCCTCGTCTCGGGGGTGGGGGGCGTCGCCACGGCAGCGGCGCCGCCGCAGGCGACCGAGGTAGACTCGTGTACCACCATCACCTCTCCCGGTGCGTACGCACTGACGCAAGACATCCGGAACAGTAGCGCCGACGTCTGTATCGAGATCCGAGCCGACGACGTGGCCTTCTACGGGGAGGGCCACACCATCGACGGAACCGAGACGCTCAACGGTAGCGTCGACTACGACGAGTCGCTGCCGGTCGGCCTCCGCGTCGACAACGCGTCGAACGTGACCGTCGAGAACGTCGTCGTGACCAACTGGGAGGCGGGGCTCCAGTACCGCACCGCCACCGACGGTCGGATCACCGGCGTCAACGCCACCCTCAACAGCCAGTTCGGTATCGAACTGGAGGACACGACGAACTCCGTCGTCGAGAACGTGACGACGAACGACAACGGGGTCGAGGTCGGCGGAGCGACGACCAAGGAACTCGTCGCGGGTCTCGGGCTGTTCTCGAGCGACGACAACACGGTCCGGAACGTCGAGTCGCGGCGGAACACCCGACACGGCGTGATCGTCGCCAGCCAGTCGACCGGCAACACGTTCGAGTCGGTCACGTCCGCGACGAACGGCGGCGACGGGCTGACCCTCCGCCAGTCGAGCACCGACAACGTGGTCGAGAACAACCGCCTGATCGACAACGGCCAGATCGCCCTTGACGGCGACGGGATCGAACTCACCCAGTTCAGCGCGAACAACACGGTTCGCGACAACGTGATCCGCGGCTCCAACAGCGATGGGGTCTCGGTCAACAACGACCTGAACAGCTCCTACCGCGATCCGGATCCGGACGCGGGCGCGAACGCTAACCGCGTGATCGGCAACGAGATCGTGAACAACGCTCGCGGGGTCCACCTCTACCACGCGAACGACACCGTGGTGATGGACAACCAGATCCTCGAGAGTAATCGGGGCAACGTGCGGATCCTGGGCGGGTCGAACAACGAACTCGCTTCGAACGAGATCCGGGCGGCCGGAGACGACGGGGTTCGGCTCTCCTCGACCGACGACAACGACATCGTCGAGAACACGATCGTCGAGAACGGCGAGGACGGTGTCGACCTCGTCGACTCCGACAACAACCTGATCGCGCGGAACACGATCGAGAACAACTCGGGGGAGGCCGTACTCGTCCGCGGCAACTCCACGGGCAACGACGTACAGACGGCCAACGACAGCGAGGGCAACGAGACGGGGGCGGCGAACTTCTCCGTGTCGGACCTGAGCGCCCCCGAAAACGCGACGGTCGGTGACGCCGTGACGGTGACCGCGAACGTCACCAACGCGGGCGAGACGAACGGGAGCCAGACCGTCGAGTTCCGGATCGACCTGAACGACGACGGCACGCCCGAGGCGATCGGTCTCAACGAGTCGGTGTCGCTCGACGCCGGCGCGAACGAGACGGTCGGCTTCGAGGTGCCCACGGACGGCGTCGAACCCGGGACGTACACCCACGGCGTGTACACCGACAACGACAGCGCGACGACCACCCTGACCGTCGAGGCGGCCGACGACGACGGTGGCGAGGGTAACGACACCGACGTGTCGGGCTTCGCCGTCTCGGAACTGAGCGCTCCCGCGAACGCCACGGGCGGTAACCCCATCACCGTCAACGCGACGGTGACCAACACGGGCGACTCGCGTGACACCCAGCGCGTCCAGTACCGATTCGACGTGAACGAGACGAACGAGACCGTCACCCGCAACGAGTGGGTGTCGCTCGACCCCGGTGCGAACGCGACCGTCAGCTTCACCGTGTGGACGGGCGGCGTCCGTCCCGGGACGTACACTCACGGCGTCTACACCGACGACGACAACGCGACGGCCCAACTCACCGTCACGAAAGCGGTGTACTACTCGGTGACGAACGCGACCGTCCCCACCAACGCCACACAGGGCGAGACCATCACGCTGAACGCGACGGTCACGAACCTGGGTAGCGAGGAGGGGTGGCAGCGGATCCAGTACAAGATCGACCTCAACAACAACGGCACGCTCGAACCGGTCGGCGTCAGCCAGCCGGTGAGGCTCGCGCCCGACGAGAGTCGGACGGTGTCGCTCGACGTGCCGACCGACGACTTCGAGACCGGAACGTACGAGCACGGCATCTACTCCTACCAGGAGTGGGTGACGACTAACCTGACCGTCGAGTCGGCCGACGACTCCGAACCGGCCGTCACCTTCGACGACCAGCCGCCGAACGGGACGACCGTCTCGGTCGCCTCGGTGACGGTGCCCGACGGCGGGTTCGTCGCCATCCACAACGAGACCGACGGTGACGTCGGTCCCGTGGTCGGCGTCTCCGCGTACCTCCCGGCGGGCGTCCACGAGGACGTGAACGTCACGCTCTACGAGGGCGTCAACGGCGCGAACTTCAGCGAGAACGCGACGGTCGAGGACGGCCGGACGCTGATCGCGATGCCGCACCTCGACACGAACGGGAACGAGACGTACGACTTCGTCTCCTCGAACGGCTCCGCCGACGGCCCGTACACGGTCGACGGCAGCGCCGTCACCGACTCGGCGACCGTGACGAACGAGTCGAGCGACGACTCCGACGACGGTAGCGACTCCGGTGGGGACGACTCGGGCGGTGACGACGACGGTGACGACGGTGACGACAGCGACGACAGCGACGACGACAACAGCGGTAGCGGCGGCGGCAGTGGCGGTGACGCGGCCCAGTCGACCAGCCGTTACAGAGTGGTCGACGTCAACTCGGGCGTGACGGTCTCCGTCACGGAGGTCCTCTCCGACTCGCCGCTCGACGCCGAGATGAACGTCTCGGGCGCCGGTATCTCCGTCACGTCGCTCGGACTCGACACCCGATTCGCCACCTCCGACTTCCGGATCGAGGTGGACACGCCGACCGCCTCCGCCGGCGACGCGCCCGCGCTCGCGGACGCGACGCCCGTGGCGTACTTCCGAGCCGAGAGCGTCGGGTTCAACGACGCCCGGATCGGCTCCGCCAACGTCTCGGTCACCGTCTCGGAGCTTCCGGCCGACGCGTCGCCCGAGGACGTGGTGATCTACCGGCTCGTCGACGGCTCGTGGACCGCCCTCGAGACGACACGGCTCGACGACGGTAGCTACGAGGCGCAGACGGACGGGTTCACCACGTTCGCCGTCGGGGTGTCGAGCGCCTCCGACGACGGCGACGCGACGACGACCGAGCAGCCGGACGACTCGGACTCGGACGCGGACACCGACACCGCGACGCCCGCGGCGGCCGACGACTCGACGGCCACCGCGACCGACGGCGGTTCCGCCGGCGCGACCGAGACCACGACGCCCGGCTTCGGCGTCGTCCTCGCGGTGCTCGCGGTGCTCGGCGCCGCGCTGCTCGCCGGCCGGAGGGACTGAGACCGCTCCGGTCGACCACCTTCCGACCCGTACCGCGGGACGCGACGACCGCGTCCCGACGACCCGTTTTTCTCTTCGGCACGCCGCGACGGACGGCCGTCCCGGTCGCGTACCCGACCGCAGCCACCGCCGACGGCGAGCGGGCCGACCGAACCCCGGAACCCGCCGCGCCGGAGATTCGGGTTTGATACGCGGAGGGAAACGGATATACGACCGTCGGGGCCACTCTCCGCCGATGCCATCGCCGGGCAGGCGCGACGTGCTCGCCGGACTCGCGAGCGCCGGGGCGGCCGGGCTCGCGGGCTGTCTCGCGGGCGAGAGCGGGCGGCGACTCTCGCC
>NZ_ASGZ01000030.1 GCF_000495475.1 Candidatus Halobonum tyrrellensis G22
GGGCGGCGCGGACGCGCCCGACGACGCGGGCGGCGACGCGTAACGCTCCTCGCTCGCGCCTCTAGCGTCCGATCCCGTCGAGCGACAGCTGTTACTCGCCCGCACGGCCGCGAAGGGCTTATTAGGATGCACAGATTCGTACACTACACGACCGATCCGTTCATCGGACTCCACCATGAGCATCCAAGACCACATCCGACGCGTCGCGGACGGCGAGGACCTGACCGTCGCGGAGGCGCGCGAGGCGTCGACGCTCGTCTTCGAGGCGGCGACCGAGGCACAGATCGGGGCGCTGCTCGCGGCGCTCCGCGCGAAAGGCGAGACGGAGGGCGAGATCGCGGGGTTCGCACAGGGGATGCGCGAGGCCGCGCGGACGATCGACCCGGACGTGCGCCCGCTGGTCGACACCTGCGGGACGGGCGGCGACGACCACGACACGATCAACGTCTCGACCACCTCGGCGATCGTCGCGGCGGGCGCGGGCGTGACCGTGGCGAAACACGGCAACTACTCGGTGTCGTCGTCGTCGGGGAGCGCGGACGTCCTCGAGGTGGCGGGCGCGACCGTCGACGCCGAACCGCCGGCGGTCGAGCGCGCGATCGAACGCGACGGGATCGGGTTCATGCTCGCCCCGGTGTTCCACCCCGCGATGAAGGCGGTGATCGGCCCGCGGAAGGAGGTCGGGATGCGGACGATCTTCAACGTGCTCGGGCCGCTGACCAACCCCGCGGGCGCGGAGGCGCAGGTGCTCGGCGTGTACAGCCCCGACCTCGTGCCGCAGATCGCGGAGGCGCTCACCCACATGCCCGTCGAGCGCGCGCTGGTGGTCCACGGCGACGGGATGGACGAGATCGCGCTCCACGGCCCGACGACGGTGGCGGAGGTGGACGGCGACGGGGTGACCGAGTACGAACTCACGCCGGACGACCTGGGGCTCGACCGCGCCCCCGTCTCCGAGATCGGAGGCGGGACGCCCGCGGAGAACGCCCGCGACCTGGAGGGGATCGTCCGCGGCGAGGTGACGGGCCCCAAGCGCGACGTGATCCTCGCGAACGCGGGCGCGGCGGTGTACGTCGCGGGCGAGACCGACAGCCTCGCCGAGGGAGTCGAGGCCGCCGCCGCCGCCATCGACGACGGCGGCGCGGCGGAGACGTTCGAGACGCTGTGTGACGGGGCGGACGAGAGCGACGAGGGGGACGCAGAGACAGACGAGGGGGACGCACGGTGACGCGCGTGAAAATCTGCGGCGTCACGAACCACGCCGACCTCCGCGCGGTCGCGGACGCGGGCGCGGACGCGGTCGGCGTCATCTCCGAGGTGCCCGTCGACTCGCCGCGGGAGGTCGACCCCGCGACGGCGGCCGACCTCACGGCGCGCGCGCCGCCGTTCCTGACGACCGTCCTGGTGACGATGCCCGAGACGCCCGCGGAGGCGGTCGACCTCGTCCGCACCGTCGCGCCCGACGTGTTGCAGGTCCACGGCGAGTTCGGCCCCGAGGAACTCGGGTTCGTCCGCGCGGAGACCGAGACCAAGGTCGTCCCGGTGGTCGACTACGCGGACGCCGACCGCGCGCGCGAACTCGACGAGGCGGCCGACGCCGTCGTCGTCGACTCGACCGACGACGAGGGCGCGGGCGGCACCGGCGAGACGGGCGACTGGGCGGCGACCGCCGACCTGGTTCGCGACCTCGTCTCGCCGGTCGTGCTCGCGGGGGGGCTGACCCCCGAGAACGTCGCCGACGCCATCTCCGCGGTCGAACCGTTCGCGGTCGACGTGGCCTCCGGCGTCGAGCGGACCGGCGGCGCGAAGGACCACACCGCCGTCGCGCGGTTCGTCCGCAACGCCGGCCGGTCGCTCGGCGAGGCCGAGGAGGTGTACGGGTGAGCCGCGACGGCTCCGCCGACGCCGGCGACGCCGCCGACGCCGACGACGCCGACGACGACGCGTTCGACCGCTCGCGCGCCGAGTTCGTCGACCTCGCGTCGTCCGCCGACGGGCCGGTCGTGGTCCGGGCGGCCGCGACGCTCGACGCCGACGTGGAGCCGCTGACGGCGTACGCCGCGCTCGCGGACCGCTCGGACCACTCGTTCCTCTTGGAGAGCGCCGAGAAGGTCGCCTCCAGCGACCCCGCCGGGGCGTTCTCCGGCGACGACGGCGGCGCCGGCCGCCACGCGCGCTTCTCGTTCGTCGGCTACGACCCCGAAGCGGTGGTCTCCGTCTACCCCGACCGGACGGAGGTCGACCGGCTCGGTCCCGCCGCGGAGTACGTCGAGGCGGGCGAGGGCGACACCGTCGACCGCGTGCGCGCCGCGATGCCGGCCGTCGAGCGGGCGGGCTTTTCGGACACGCCCGACCGGCAGACGCTCGACGGCGGCCTCGTGGGCTTTCTGGCGTACGACGCGGTGTACGACCTCTGGCTGGAGGAGGTCGGGGTGGAGCGCCCCGACCCGGTGGTGCCGGACGCGGAGTTCCTGCTGACGACGCGGACGCTCGCGTTCGACGACCGCGAGGGGGGCGTGCGGCTGGTGTTCACCCCCGTGGTCGGTCCCGACGACGACCCCGGCGCGGTGTACGACGGGTTGACGGCGGAGGCGGCCGACGTGGAGGCGACGCTGCGGGCGGCGACGCCGCCGGAGACCCGGGGGATCGAGAAGACGGGCGAGACCGCGGGGGCGCGTGCCGACTACGAGGACGCGGTGCGGGCGACGAAGGAGCACGTCCTCGACGGCGACGTCTACCAGGGCGTCGTCTCGCGCACCCGGACCGTCGAGGGGGCGGTTGACGACCTCTCGCTGTACGAGTCGCTGCGGGCGGTCAACCCCTCGCCGTACATGTACCTGCTCCAGCACGGCGACCGCTCGGTCGTCGGCGCGTCGCCCGAGACGCTGGTCTCCGTGACGGGCGACCGGGTGGTGTCGAACCCCATCGCGGGCACCTGCCGGCGGGGGTCGTCGCCCGTCGAGGACCGTCGGCTGGCGGGCGAGATGCTCGCCGACCCGAAGGAGCGCGCGGAGCACACGATGCTGGTCGACCTGGCGCGCAACGACGTGCGCCGGGTGAGCCGGGCGGGGAGCGTCCGCGTCGACGAGTTCATGAACGTGCTCAAGTACAGCCACGTCCAGCACATCGAGAGCACCGTCTCGGGGGTGTTGGCGCCCGACGCCGACGCGTTCGACGCGACGCGCGCGACGTTCCCCGCGGGGACGCTGACGGGCGCGCCGAAGGTGCGCGCGATGGAGATAATCGACCGACTGGAGACCGACCCGCGCGGGGTGTACGGCGGCGGCGTGGGCTACTACTCGTGGACGGGCGACGCCGACTTCGCCATCGTGATCCGGACCGCGACGGTCGAACACGGCTCCGAGGGACCGGACGAACTCGCGGTGCGGGCGGGCGCGGGCCTGGTCGCCGACTCCGACCCCGCCAGCGAGTACGACGAGACCGAACAGAAGATGGGCGGCGTCCTCGACGCCGTCGACCGGGTGCTGGTCGACTCCGACGGCTCCGACGCCGCCCCCGACGGCGAGTCCGACTCGGGAGCCGAGAGGGACGCCGACGCCGGCGACGCGGGCGCCCCGGACGTGGGGACCGGCCCGGGTACGGGGGCCGAGCGGTGAGTCCCGCCCCCGTCCGCGTGACGGTCGTCGACAACTACGACTCGTTCACGTACAACCTCGTGGAGTACCTCAGCGCGCCGGTTCCCGCGGGGGAGCCCACCCCGACGCGGGCGACGGCGGGCGCGGCGGGCGGACGGGGCGACGGCGACGCCGCGCCGGCCGAGGTGGAGGTGTCGGTGCTGAAGAACGTCGCGTCGGTCGACGACGTGCGCGCGACCGACCCCGACGCGGTGGTGATCAGCCCCGGGCCGGGTCACCCGAAGAACGACCGCGACGTGGGCGTGACGATGCCCGTCCTGCGTGACCTCTCGCCGGACGTCCCCACGCTGGGGGTCTGTCTGGGGCTGGAGGCCGCGGTGTACGAGTACGGCGGCAGCGTCGGCCACGCGCCCGAACCGGTCCACGGGAAGGCGTTCCCCATCGACCACGACGGCCGCGGCGTGTTCGACGGACTCGAACAGGGGTTTCGGGCCGGCCGCTACCACTCGCTGGTGGCGACGGCGGTGCCCGACTGCTTCGAGGTGAGCGCGACTACCGACCACGCGGGCGAGGCGCTCGTCATGGGCGTCCGCCACCGCGAGCACCCCCTCGAAGCCGTGCAGTTCCACCCCGAGTCCGTGCTCACCGGGGTGGGTCACGACGTGATCCGGAACTTCCTCGCCGGCGTCTAGCTCACAGCAGGAACGTCGTCACGAACAGGAACGCGCCGACGACGACGGCGGCGATGAGCGCCACCTTCCACGCGACGCTCATCGCGACCCGCGCGACCAGGAGGACGACCAGGAACGCCACCAGCGCGAGGAACACCTGCCCGACCGTCGAGTCGAAGACGGCGGGCAACTGGAGGAACGCGGCGGGCAACCGGGCGGCGACTGGTCGGAGTGTCGCGGACATACGGTCAGCTTCAGCGCTTCGGCATATATCCCTTGTCCCGCGTCCGACGCGCGTCGGCGTTCCTCCCGGGCGGGTCACGCCGGTCTATACGGCCCGCGCGCCCGGCGGCGTCGCGCCCGTGACGAAACACTTTCACTCCGCGCTGAACTGTTATACTCACACCGTCTGACGGGCGAACGACGGGCCGAATCGCACCGCCACTCGACAGCCACGGCAGTACAAGTATATTTGAATTAGGTCAATCCACTCTGAATCCGCACCGTTTATGCCGGTGCGTCCGAATGAACTTCCGTCCACTCTCTACCATGAAGGGTAACCACGAGACTACCGTATTCGGGGGATTCGAGGCTTGTTCTGCGGAGGGAGCGCACGCATGAGCCGCGCGGACCTCGACGCCGACGAGCTACGACTGCCGATCAAGCGGACCGACGGGGAGACGCTCCGCGAGCGGTTGACCGACAACGCCTACGACAACATCCTGCCCGCGCGCTACCTCCGGAAGGACGCCGACGGCGACCTGACGGAGACCCAAGAGGAACTGTTCGAACGGGTCGCGAAGAACATCGCGCTCGCGGAGGCCGTCTACGAGTCGGAGCGGCGCGACGCCGACGTGACGGTCACGCCCGACCAGTTGAAGCCGGACCACCCGCGCCGCGACGAACTCGCCGCCGAGGTGTTCGGGACGGGGACCACCGCCGACTCGGACGCCGAGACGGCGCTGACGGCGCGCAACGTCAACAAGTTCGCCTACGACACCGTCGTCCCGGAACTCCCCGAGGAGGTGGCGACCCACGTCGAAGACACCGCCGCGGAGTTCCGAGAGCTGATGGAGCGGCTCTCCTTCATGCCGAACTCGCCGACGCTGATGAACGCGGGCGACGAACTCCAGCAGCTCTCCGCCTGCTTCGTCGACTCGCCCGAGGACGACATCGACGACATCCACCAGACGGCCAAGGAGGCCGCGCAGGTGTTCCAGTCGGGCGGCGGCATGGGGTACGCGTTCTGGAAGCTCCGGCCGTACGGCGACGCCGTCGGCTCCACGGGCGGCATCGCGTCGGGTCCGATCACGTTCATGCGGACGTTCGACCAGATGTGCGAGACCATCGCGCAGGGCGGCGCGCGCCGGGGCGCCCAGATGGGCGTCATGCGCGTCTCCCACCCGGACGTGATCCAGTTCATCCACGCGAAGAACAAGGACGTGAGCCTCGCACAGACGCTGAAGCTCAACGACCCCGACGACTACACCCACACCAGCTTCGCCGACGCCTTAGAGGAGGCGCGCGAACTCATCGACGACGACGGGCGCGTCCCCAAACACCTCCGGAACGCCGTCGAGGGGCACCTCTCGAACTTCAACATCTCCGTCGGCGTCACCGACGGGTTCATGGATGCGCTGGAGGCGGGCGAGGAGTTCACGTTCACCAACCCCCGCACCGAGGAGCCGCACGTCGCCACCCCCGAGACGAAGGAGCTGTACGACATGTTCGGGCTCGGCGAGTACGTCGAGGTCGGCGAGGTGCTGTCGATCCCCGCCGCGGAGATCTGGGACCACCTCGTGCAGGGCGCCCACGAGAACGGCGAGCCGGGCGTCATCTACCTCGAACGGGTGAACAAGCTCCACAGCTTCGACACCGACGAGCACCCCGACCACCGGATCCTCGCGACGAACCCCTGCGGCGAGCAGCCGTTAGAGGAGTACGAGGCGTGTAACCTCGGCCACATCAACCTCTCGACGCTCGCGGCGACCGACGCGCCCGACTGGCGCGTCTGGAGCGACGCCCACGCCGACGAGTACGACTCCGAGGCCGAGGCGGTCGGGGCGTTCCTCGACGAGGCGATGGACTGGGAGGCGTTCGACTACCGGATCGACCGCGGCACCCGCTTCCTCGAGAACGTGGTGACGATGTCGGACTTCCCGGTCGAGAAGATCGAACGGAAGGTGCGGGAGATGCGGAAGATCGGTCTCGGCGTGATGGGGCTGGCACAGCTGTACATCCAGCTCGGCGTCCGCTACGGGAGCGACACGGGCAACGAGGTGGCCGAACAGCTGATGACCCACATCAACCACGAGTCGAAGCGGACCAGCCACGAACTCGCCGACGAGCGGGGCAGCTTCGACGAGTGGGCCGACTCGAAGTACGCGAACCCCACGGAGTACGCCGACTGGTTCGAGCAGTACGTCGGACTCGACCCCGCGGAGTACGAGGACGGGTTCGCGATCCGCAACCACAACACGACGACCATCGCGCCCACCGGGACGACGAGCATGGTGGGCAACACCACGGGCGGCTGTGAACCCATCTACAACGTCGCCTACTACAAGAACGTCTCCGACGACGTGCAGGGCGATGAGATGCTCGTCGAGTTCGACGACTACTTCCTGCGGACGCTGGAGGCGAACGACATCGACGTCGACGCGGTCAAACGCGAAGCCCAAGAGCAGATGGCGAACAACGAGTTCGACGGCGTCGACTCGCTGCCGTCGGTGCCGGCGGCCATCTCCGAACTGTTCGTCGTGACGGGCGACCTGACGGCGAAGGACCACGCGGGCGTGCAGGTGGCGTGTCAGGCCGGCGTCGACTCCGCCATCTCGAAGACGGTGAACGCGCCGAACGACTCGACGCTCGACGACGCCCAGGAGGTGTTCGAGTACATCTACGAACACGGCGGCAAGGGCGTCACCTACTACCGCGACGGCACCCGCTCGAAGCAGGTGCTGACGACGCGTGCGGACAACGCCGAGTTCGCCGACGAGAGCGAGGCGGCCGAGACGCTGGTCGAGCAGATCACCGAGGTGTTCGGCGGCGTCGATGCGTTCCTCGACAACGAGGACGTCCGCGCCGCCGTCGACGCGGAGGTCGAGCAGTTGCTCGAAGCCAGCGAGAAGCCCGCGGTCGACTACACGGAGAAGCGCCCGCGGCCCGACTCGCTCCACGGCGTGACCCAGCGGGTCGACACCGGCTACGGGAAGCTCTACGTCACCATCAACGAGGACGAGAACGGCCGGCCGTTCGAACTGTTCGCGAACATCGGCCACTCGGGCGGGTTCACCAACTCGTTCACCGAGTCGCTCGCGAAGGTGATCTCGACGGCGCTCCGGTCGGGCGTCTCGCCCGAGGAGATCGTCGACGAACTCCAGGGCACCCGCAGCCCGAAGATCGCGTGGGACAAAGGCGAGCAGATCCAGTCGATCCCCGACGCGATCGGCACCGCGATGCGCCGGTACCTCGACAACGAGGTGGAGAAGCGCTACCCCGAACAGCAGAGCCTCGACGACGTGGCCGACTCGTCGGCTGGCGCGGCCGCCGACCCGGTCGACGGGCCGGAGGCGGACGGCGGCGCGCCCGTCGAGGCGCCCGAGACCGACTCCGACGCCGCGGGGACCGCCCGGGCGACCGCGGCCGGCGCGGGCGAGTCCGACGCGGTGGACGAACTCATCGCCAACGGCGAGTCGCCGGAGTGTCCCGACTGCGGGAGCATGACGCTGTACTACTCCGAGGGCTGTAAGACGTGCGAGTCGTGCGGCTGGTCGGAGTGTTGAGGTAGCGCCGCCGCGCGGTCACGCGCGGTCGGTCCCGGGCGACGGCCGGCGTCGGACGGCCCGGGGGCCACAAGCCACTTTTTTCCAGCGTACAACCGGGATTACATGTCCGAGGAGACGACGCGCAGAGCGGTGCTCGGCGCACTGGGAACCGCGGCGGCCGGGACGCTCGCGGGCTGTGGCTCGTCGACCGAGGGGGAGACGACGTCCGAGGCGGGCGCGGCCGCGACGACGGGGTCGACCACGGCGACGGAGACGGCCACCGCGACGCCCGAGCGGGCCGCCTCGGCGTCGACCGCGGCCGACGACGACAGCGTCTACACCGCGGTGTACCGCGACACCATCGGCTCGGTGGCGCTGGTTCGCTCGCCGTCGGGTTCGCAGGGGTCGGCGTTCCTCTACGACGACACCCACCTCGTCACCAACTACCACGTCGTCGGCACCGCAGACCGGATGAGCGTGCAGTTCGCCGACGGCACCTCCCAGGTCGGGAGCGTGCTCGGTCGGGACCCGCGGAGCGACCTCGCCGTGATCGAGATAGAAGCCGTCGACGGTCACCCCCCGCTGTCGCTGGTCGACGCCCAGCCCACCATCGGGACCCGCGTCGCCGTCGTCGGCAGCCCGTACGGGTTGCAGGGGTCGCTCACGTCGGGGATCGTCAGCGGCGTCGACCGGCAGGTGCCCAGCCCGGCGGGCGACTACCCGATCCCGAACGCGATCCAGACGGACGCGCCGGTCAACCCCGGCAACTCCGGCGGCCCGCTGGTCGACCTACAGGGGAACGTCCTCGGCGTCGTCAACTCCGGCGGCGGCGACAACATCGCGTTCGCCATCTCCGCGCCGCTGGTCGACCGGGTGGTGTCGGGCATCGTCGACGACGGCGAGTACGAACACCCCTACCTCGGCGTCGACACCATCCCGGTGACCGACCTCGTCGCGCGGGCGAACGACCTGGAGGAGGCGCGGGGGGTTCTGGTCAGAGCGCTCGCCGACGACGCGCCCGCGGCGGGGGAACTCCGGGCGGCGACCGGCTACGAGCGGGTGCGGGGGTTCCGCGTCCCGGTCGGCGGCGACGTGATCCTCGCGGTCGACGGCGAGGAGATCGGGTCGCCGAAGGAGCTTCACGCTCACCTCGCGCTCAACGTCTCGCCCGGCGAGACGGTGCCGATGCGGGTCCGCCGCGACGGCGAAGTGATCGACGTCGACGTCGAGGTGGGCGTCGCCCCCGAAGCGACGCCGTCGACGGAGTGACTCGGCCGGGCCGGCGGCGCGCGGGGGCGTGACGCGCGGTCGACGACCGTGAGGACGCGCTGACGACGCCCGAGGCGGGGACGCTCGCCGGTCGCGGCTCCCGCCCGGATCGGACAGCAAGAACTGTCCGTGGGCGACGGTTTATGCGGGTCCGGACGAACGGATCGACATGAGCGAACAACAGCGCCGCGACCGCGAGGAGCGCGCGCGCGCCGACGCGGACGCGTTCGCGGGAGAGAAGTCGAGCGACCTGCGGAGCCACGAGGTGACCGAGGGGGCCGAGCGCGCGCCCCACCGCGCGATGTTCCGCGCGATGGGGTACGACGACGCCGACCTCTCGTCGCCGATGGTCGGGATCCCGAACCCCGCGGCGGACGTGACGCCGTGTAACGTCCACCTCGACGACGTGGCCGACGCCGCCCGCGAAGGGATCGAAGCCGCGGAGGGGATGCCGATCGAGTTCGGCACCGTCACCGTCTCGGACGCCATCTCGATGGGGACGGAGGGGATGAAAGCCAGCCTCGTCTCGCGGGAGGTGATCGCCGACTCGGTGGAACTCGTCTCGTTCGGCGAGCGGATGGACGCGCTCGTCACCGTCGCGGGCTGTGACAAGAACCTCCCCGGGATGATGATGGCCGCCGTCCGCACCGACCTCCCGTCGGTGTTCCTCTACGGCGGGTCGATCCTGCCGGGCGAACACGACGGCCGCGACATCACGGTCCAGAACGTCTTCGAGGGGGTCGGCACGTACGCCGAAGGCGAGATGAGCGCGGAGGAACTCGACGAGATGGAGCGGCACGCCTGTCCCGGCGCCGGCTCCTGTGGCGGGATGTTCACCGCGAACACGATGGCGTCCATCTCGGAGGCGCTCGGGTTCGCGCCGCTCGGCTCCGCCTCGCCGCTCGCGGAGTCGGAGGAACGCTACGACGAGGCGCGCCGTGCGGGCGAACTCGTCTTGGACTGCGTGGAGGCCGACCGCCGGCCCTCCGACATCCTCTCGAAGGAGTCGTTCGAGAACGCCATCGCGGTGCAGGTGGCGATGGGCGGGTCGACCAACGCCGTCCTCCACCTGCTCGCGCTCGCGGCGGAGGCCGGGGTCGACCTCGACATCGAGGAGTTCGACGAGATCAGTCGGCGAACGCCGAAGATCGCGAACCTCCAGCCCGGCGGCACGCGCGTGATGGAGGACCTCGACGACATCGGCGGCGTCCCCGTGGTGATGCGCCGTCTACTGGAGGGCGGCTACCTCCACGGCGACGCCATGACGGTCACCGGGCGGACGCTCGCCGAGGAGTTGGAGCACCTGGAGGCGGAGGGGCGGCTCCCCGCCGACGAGGAGATAGACGCGGACTTCCTCTACACCGTCGACGACCCCTACTCCGCGGAGGGGGCGATCAAGATCCTGACGGGCAACCTCGCCCCCGACGGCGCGGTGTTGAAGGTGACGGGCGACGACAAGTTCCACCACGAGGGACCCGCCCGGGTGTTCGAAGCCGAGGAGGAGGCGATGGAGTACGTCCAGTCCGGCCGGATCGAGTCGGGCGACGTACTCGTGATCAGAAACGAGGGGCCGCGCGGCGGCCCGGGGATGCGCGAGATGCTCGGCGTCACCGCCGCCGTGGTCGGCGCGGGCCACGAGGACGACGTCGCCCTGCTCACGGACGGCCGGTTCTCGGGGGCGACCCGCGGGCCGATGATCGGTCACGTCGCGCCCGAAGCCGAGGAGGGCGGGCCGATCGGACTGGTCGAGGACGGCGACACCGTCACCGTCGACATCCCCGAGCGGGAACTGTCGGTCGACGCCTCAGACGCGGAACTCGACCGTCGCGCCGACGAGTGGGAGCGGCCGGAGCCCGCCTACGAGGGCGGCGTGTTCGCCAAGTACGCCCGCGACTTCGGCAGCGCCGCCAACGGCGCGGTCACGAACCCCGCCGCCAAGCGAACCCAACGCGAGTGAGCGGCCGACGGACCGGCGGTCCCTCGACCCCGGTCCGGTCGCAGCCGCGTACGGTCACTCGACCCGTCGGAAGGAACTCCGGCCGTCCTGGTTGACGGCGACCCGGTAGCCCGCGTACGTGAACTCGACGCGCGCCTGCGCGTCGTCGGCCGGCGGGTCGGAGAACAGGTGGTCGAGGAGGTGGTCGATCGTCGAGTAGAGGCCGGGGAGTTCGGACGCCTCGACCCCCTCTAGTTCCGCGACCGTCCGCACCACCGCGGTGTCGGGAGTCGTCTCCTCCGTCTCGAAGTCGCGGTACGCGACGTCTTCGTCTCCGTCCGTCTCCGGTCGGTCCATTACCCGTTCGGTACGGTTCGATCGGATTAAAGTTTCACCTCCGGAGGGTTATTAGAATTGAGATGAATTTGAAAACAGTAACTACCGGTCGGACCGCCGTGGTCCCGGGTCGGTCCCGTGGAGCGTCTCGTGGACCGCGAGCACGAGCGCCGGCACCACCACCATGAACAGGTGCTCCTCCAGCGGGATGGCGAGCACCTCGACCCCGGTGCGCATCGTGATCTCGAACACCCCGACTTCGAGGGTGTACCAGTCCCAGACGTACGCGACCGGGTAGACGGCGGCGACCGTCTTGGCGGCCCGCCGGAGCGCGTCCGCCCGCGCGAGGAGGGCGAACGCGGCGGCGCCGAACACCGCCTCGGTCGCGAGGTAGGTGTACGGCCCGAACACGGTGATGTCGGGCAGCGGCGCGCCCGCGAGCGGGCGGAAGAAGACGGCCACGAGCAGGACCGCCAGAAAGAGGTACGCGCCCCGGACGAGGAGCATCGTCGCGGTCTCGGGGTCTTTCGCGTACGCGAGACCGACCACGACGCCGAAGACGAGGCTGGCGAGCGGCGCCGACGGCGGGAAGACGCCGGTGACCGACAGGGGGACGACCGCGAACAGGCCGAACGCCATCAGCGCGTACGCCAGCGAGCGCGCGCGCGAGTAGCCCAGCGCGACCGCGACGGTCCGCTTGCCGATCGAACTGTCGTACGCGACGTCGGTCGAGTCGTCTATCACCTTCACGCCCGCGAGGACGACGAGGAAGACGCCCGCGAACGCCAGCGGCCGGGCGGCGACCGCGCCGGCCTGAGCGGCGTAGCCGCCGAGGATGCACAGCGCGACGCCCAGCGGGTAACCCAGCGTCGTCGTGACGGGGTTGGTGTCGAGTTGGGGCGCGTGGAAGTAGCCGACGAACCAAGTGGGGAGCGTGACCGCGGCCGCGACCGGTCCCGCGACGAGCGACAGCCAACCCAGACACGCGGCGAATCCGACGGCCGCGCCCGCCAGTCCGAGCCGACAGCCGAACGCGCTCAGCGGGTGGTCGTCGTCCTCGCCGCGGCCGTGGAAGTCGACGTAGCCGTCCTTGACGTGAGCGGTGTAGACGGCGAAGAACATCGCCGCCCCGTGGACTGCCGCGACGACCGGGTCGAACTGGCCCGCCAGGGCGGCGCCGAACAGTGACGCCGCCACGGGCGGGAGCATGAACACGGGGTGGACCTGCGATGCGAACGCCCGCGCGACCGCCGAGGGACCCGACCCGTGGCGCGCGATTGCCATTGGAGTCCGATCGGGTCCCGGCGGCATAACGGTAGGGGCGGCCTGGGCCGGGACCGAGCGTGGTCACCGGAGGGCCGAGACGGCGCGGCCCAGTTCTCCGAGGTCGACCCTCCCGTACGGACCCCTTTCGTCCGGGAAATCAAACATTAACGGAGCTACACGTCCCGAGCGGCCCGAACTGAGGGGGCGGATCTCGGCCCGGCCGTCGGTGAAACAGTACCCCCGCCCACTCTTAGCTGAGACGCTCAGAAATAAACCCCACTTATTAGTGTCGCTCGGGTCGGAAGGTGCCGTATTACTACCTTTACACTTTCTCATCGACAGCTATGAGCGATACGGATATGACACGTCGGTCGGCGGTTCGCGGGATCACGGGCATCCTCGCGGGACTCGGCGTCTCGGGGCGGGCACTCGGGGCGCCGTCGTGGAGTCGGCTCGTCGTCTCGAACCGGAACTACGAGGCGAACGCGAGCTACGAGTTCGAGGTGAGCGGCGACGTCGAGACGCTCGACTCCCCGGCGGGCGACGACGCCGACGGGTCGCGCGCGTGGGGCGGGGTGTACGGCTGGAAGGACGGCTACCGGTTCACGGGCGAGGTGGTGTGGTTCTCACACGACGGGCCGGTCGACGTGTTCCTCGACGGGGAGGCGGTCGACCCGGCGACGTTGGGAACCCCGAGCCACCGGGTCGAGATCCGGGGGACCGGTTCGAAGAGCACCTACGAGTTCTCCGTTTCGGGCGAGGTGGTCGACGGCGGCGGCCTCTCCGGACCCGACTCGTACTCGGGGGCGTCTGCGAGCGGGGTGGTCTGGGACGGCGGTAGGGACGGGTACACGTACACGGGTGAGCTCACCGCCTTCTCGAACGTGGGGCCGGTCGAGGTACGCGTCGACGGCGAGACGGTCGACCCGTCGACGCTCGGGAGCAGCGGGGCCAGTTGGCGGAAGCTCGTCGTCTCGAACGAGGGGTTCGAGGCGAACGCGAGCTACGAGTTCGAGGTGAGCGGCGACGTCGCGGCGCTCAACGCCCCCGCGGGCGACAACGCCGACGGGTCGCGCGCGTGGGGCGGGGTGTACGGCTGGAAGGACGGCTACCGGTTCACGGGCGAGGTGGTGTCGTTCTCGCACGACGGCCCGGTGCGGCTGTTCGTCGACGACACGGAGACCGACCCCGCACGGCTCGGCGGCGACGGCGGCGGCTCGGGACCGTCGCTCGACGAGATACGGGCGCGCGGGACGCCGCTTCACGACTCGGACGACTGGTCCGGGTGGTCGCCGCTCACCGACACGTCGACGGTGACGCCCGACTCCGGGGTCGCCTACCGCGGGTCGACCGGGCTCCGGATCGGGGTCGACGCCCGTCGATTCGGCGCGCGATACGACCCCCCGTCGCCGCTCGACCTGTCGGGCAAGCGGCTCTCGCTGGCGCTCAAGTGGAAGGCGCCGAAGGAGTTCGGGAAACTGTCGGTCGGGCTGGTCGACTCGGAGGGCAACCGCTCCGCGTTCCTGAGTAGGGTGCCGAAGGGGCTCCGGGACGCGGAGCAGGGCTGGGTTCGCTGTCCCGTGGCCGCGGACGTGATGGGAGAGGACGAGGCGGCGTTGGACGACGTCGTGTCGGTCCGCGTGTCGACGTGGGCGATCGAGGACGGGGAGCTCTGGCTCGACGACATCCGCGTCCACGAGCAGTCGGACCGCGGGAAGGTGGCGTTCACCTTCGACGACAGCGGGGCGTCCCGGCGACGGGCGGTCGAACTCCTGAACGACCGGGGGATCGCCGGCACGCTGTTCACGATGAGCCACCTCGTCGGGAACCGCGGGGTGCTCTCGCTGTCGGACCTGAACGACGCGAAGGCGGCCGGGTGGGACGTCGCCTCCCACCCCCAGCACCGCGACTCGCTCGCCGAGATGAGCACCGCGGAGGCGGCCGCCGCGATGGACGCCGACCGCGAGTGGCTGCGCGACCACGACTTCGACCCGGACGTGTTGGCGTGGCCGTACGGTGAGTTCGACACCGGCGCCCTCCGCGCCGCCGAGGAGCGGTACGACCTGGCGTTCTCGGTGAAGGGCGCGCCGTCGGCCAGCGAGATCAGCGCCCCGATGAACGTCGGACGGATCGACGCCAGTACCAACGGCGAACACCCCGGTCACATCCCGACGGCCGCAAAGCGGTCCATCGACCGCGCCGAGAAGTACGGCGAACTCGCCGTCCTGATGTACCACGACGTCGGCACCGGTGACGGGTGGTCGATCCCCCCGGACCTGCTCGCGGCGACGGCCGACTACGCGCTCGACGCGGACGTCGACATCGTCACCGCGACGGACCTCGTCCCCTGAGGCGGGCGAGGCCGCCCCCGTCCCTCCGGTCGGCGAAACGAAAACGCGGACGCACGGCTCGGCGCGTGAGTACGAAGAGTGGGACCGCTGAGACTCGAACTCAGGTCCTACCGACCCCATCGGCAGAGGATACCACTACCCTACGGTCCCGCACTCGAACCGAGACGAGGCGGCGGGTTAAGCGCTTCGTTTCGCCGCCCGGTCAGTCACCGACCCGCACGCCAGCCGGCCGGGTGTCGGCCGCCGTCGCACGCGCCGCCCTCGCGTCGACTCACCCCCCGGAGTCGCCTCCGTCGTCCCCGTCGGACGCCCCCTCGCGGGGGACCACCAGGTCGCCGTCGTCGCGGACGGCCATCCGCGCGAGCGCGCTCCCCTCGTAGGCCGCGAGTCCCTCCGACCGGCCGAGGACGTAGCCGTCGTGTTCCGACTCGACGGTCCCCAGTACGTCGCCGTGCGGCGAGACGATATCCGCCACCGGGTCGCCCGCCCGTACGGCGTCGCCGGCGTCGACCCGGTGGCGGACCAGCCCCGCGGTGTCGGTGCGCGGGCCGACGAACCGGCGGACGGGGTAGTCGACGGGCGCCGACGGGACGCGCTCGCCGGGCGCGCCGACCCCCTCGGGTAGCGAGTCGAGCGAGTCGAGCAAGCCGAACTCGACGCACACCCCGAACACGCCCGCGACGCCGGCCGCGCGCGCGTCCTCGTCCACGACGCTGTGTCCGCCGAGTTCGGCGGTGAACGCCGGAACCCCCGCGGTGTTGAGCGCAGCGCCCGCGGTCGACCGCTGGAGCGTCTGGTCGAGGTACTCCGCGGCGGGGTACTCGTTGAGGACGGGCAGGCCGAACGCCTCGACCATCCTGTCGAGGTCGGCGGCGAGCGCCTCCGCCTCCGACTCCGTGCGCGCGTCGCCGTAGAGCACGCGGTCGCGGATGGCGAACGGCACCGAGCCGACGCCGGCGGTGTGACAGTCGACCAGGAGGTCCGCGGAGTCGACCACCGCCTCGAACAGTTTCGCGTCGATGCGCTCTTGGGTCTCGGGCGGCCGCGACGACTCGCGTTCGGTGTCGGGGAAGTGGCGGTTGGGGTCGTCGCCGCCGTAGTAGGAGGTGCGCTCGTTCCGCCGGAGACCCGCGGGGTTGACCGCGTGGACGACGACCACCGCTCCTTCCAGTTCCCCCGTGCGGTCGCGCACCGTTCGCGCCACGTCCTGTGCGACCGCGACGCCGGTCGCCTCGTCGCCGTGGACGCCGCCCGTCACCCACAGGGTCGGCCCGTCGGCGGCGCCGTTCGCCACCGTCACCGGGAGGCGCTCGTCGCCGCCGGTCGGGAGTTCGGTCGCCTCGAACCAGCCGTCGGCCGCCCCGCCCGGCGGCGCGCTCGCGGTGCCGACGCACAGCGCGCCGTCGCCATCGTCGTCGCTCTCGTCCGTGCTCACGTGGGCGGGTCGCCGCGTCGCGGGAAAAAGGCCCGCCAGCCGGCAGGTCGGGCGTGGAGAACTCAGACCAGCACGCGTTCGAGTTCGACCACCTCGCCGTCGTCGGCGTCGGGGTCGCCGGTCAGCGTCCCGAGACAGACCGCCGACCCGTTCGGCGCGTAACACGCCAGCAGGTCGCCCCGCTCGATGCCGTCGTCGGCGTCGAGGATCCCGGGTGCGTACACCGGCGCGCCGTGGGCCACCTGCTCGGCCGCGCTCGGGGCGACGGTCACGCGCGGGAGGTGCGTCAGCGCGCGTTCGGCCGGGGCGACCACCTCGCGGAGGAGCGACTCGTCGGCGGTCGGGGCGTCCTCGCTGTCGTCGCCGTCGTCGTCGTCGCCGGTTCCGTCGCTCCCGCGGGCGAACGCGACGCCGTCGACCAGGTCGTGGACGGTGTGGAGGTCGCGGTCGTCGAACGGGTCGGTCGCGGTCCGGCGGAGGTGGCCCATGTGGCCGCCGGTGCCGAGCGCCAGCCCGATGTCGTGACACAGCTTCCGGACGTACGTCCCCGACTCACACCGTATCGAGAGGAGGACCTGCCGGTCCGTCCGGTCGAGCACCGCGAGGTCGTACACCTCGCGGGTGCGGAGCCGGCGGACCACCGCGGACTTCCGCGGCGGCTTCTGGTACAGTTCGCCCTCGAACTCCGCGACGACGGCGTCGAGGTCGGTCGGGGCGGGCGCGTGGAGTTCGAGCACCGCGACGTACTCCTTGGCGCCTTCGAGGAACACCTGCGCGAGCCGCGTCGCGTCGCCGAGCAGGACCGGGAGACAGCCCGTCACCTTCGGGTCGAGCGTGCCCGCGTGGGCGGCGCGGTCGACGCCCGCGGCGTCGCGGACCCACGCGCTGGTCTGGTGGGCCGACGGGCCGGGTGGTTTATCGAGGTTGACGACGCCGAACGACAGCAGGTCGTCGACGGAGCGGTCGGCGGGGGCCGGGCGCATTGGTGGACTCAGCTCAGAAATCGTATACGACGCTCTCGACCGGTTCCTTCCCCTCGTCGCTGTCGGGGTCGTACGAGTCGACGGCGGTCGTGATCATGCCGAAGACCCCCTCGGGCGACCAGCGTGCGGTGTTGTACGAGATGTCGTAGATGGTGAGATCGGAGATGTCGATGTTGTAGTACTCCTCGTAGCGCTTCCCCTCGCTGACCTCCCGGCGGCGGGTCTCCTCGCGCACCTGCGCGACCGGCTTGTCCTCGCGGTCGGCGATGCGCTCACAGCGCACCTCGAACGGCGCGTGGAGCCAGACGCGGATGTCGGCGTGTTCGGCCGCGAGCCACCCCGCGAGCCGGGATTCGAGCAGGACGTCGTCCTCGTCGGTGGCGATGGCGCGGAGCCGGCGGTCGAGGTCGCGGTCGATGGCCTCGTCGTCCTCCGCGAGTTCGTTGAACTCGACCGGCGTCATGCCGCGTTCGGCGGCGAGTTCCCGGAAGATGTCGCCACCCGAGATGTGATCCAACTGGAACGCCTCCGCGAGCGACGCCGCCGCGGTGCTCTTCCCGCTGCCCGGCGGGCCGGAGATGGTGACCAACATACTCCGAGTCTGCCCGTCGGCCGTAAGAAGGTATCCATCCCCGCTACGCGCCCTCGCCGCTCCGTCCCGGTTCGACCGACCCCGCTGCCCGCGGACGGACCGTCGATCGCGGGTCGCTTACTCCTCGTCGTCCTCGTCGTCCCCCTCGCCCCGCTTCGCCAGCCCCGCGAGGTGGGCCGCCTGCTCGGTGATGATCTCCTCGGCGCCGAGTCTGACGGCGTTCTCGCTGCCGGGGAGACAGAACACGGGGACCCGGTTGGCGACACCCGCCGTCGCGCGTGTGGCGACGACCGCCGTCCCGACCTCCTCCCGCGAGAGCGAGCGGAACAGTTCGCCGAACCCCGGGAGCCGCTTTTCGAACAGCGGTTCGACCGCCTCGACCGTCACGTCGTCGGGCGTGACGCCGGTCCCGCCGGCGGTCACGACGCAGTCGACGTCGTCGCGCGTCACGAGGTTGTTCACCGCCTGCTGGACGCCGTCGTAGTCGTCCGTCACTACCTCCCGTGTCACCATCCGGTCGCCGACCGACTCGACCGCCTCGCGGACCGCGTCGCCCGCCGGGTCGTCGTCGATGCTCCGACTTGACGAGACGGTGACGATGGCGTACCCCAGCGTCTCTAGGTCGTGGGCGTGGTGTTCGTGACCGTGGCCGTCCGGGTGGTCGTTCCCGTCCGGGTGGTCGCGGTCGTCCGCGTCGCCGTTTCCGTCGGAGTGATCGTGGTCGTCGGTTCCGTCCCCGTCCGCGCCGTCGCCGGCCGTCTGGTGGTCGCTCACGCTCGGCGTTCGGAGCGGGTTCACAAAAGCGCCGTGCGACCCGGGGCGACGCCCGGCCGTCGGCGCACGCCCGGTCGGCTCACGCCTCGTCGTCGCCCGTATCCGCGTCGACGTCGGCGTCCCCGTCGTCGAGCATCTCGAACGTCACGCGCGTCGAGTCGGCCCACACCCCGTCGTGCAGGTCGCGCGCCCACGCGATCGCCTCCTCGGTGTCGTTGATGGCGACCCCGCGTACGCCCGTGTCGGTGTACACCACGACGCCGGCCTCGCGGTCGTCGACGACCCAGAGACCGAACCGGAACGGGATCGGACCCACCCGGAGGTGGAGGCTGTCGTTCCCCAACCGCTCGCGGATCATCCCCCCCTGTACGTCGAGTACGTGGTCGAACACCTCGCGGCCGACGACGAGTCGGGGCGCGCGGTCGCCGGTCTCGTCGGTCAGCGTGGCGTAGAACGTCTCGAGGTGGCCGGTGATCGCGACGGGCGCGACACCCATGAACCGTCCCGTCCCGTCGACGCTGGTGAGCAGCGAGTCGAGCACCCGGTCGGGCGCCGCGGGCGTCGACTCGGTCACCGTCGCGCCGTCGAGGAACGCGCCGCCCAGCGGCGTGTCCGACGGCAGCGCCGCGAGCAGGTCCGCGCCCGCGGCGAGTCCGTCGAGACGGCTCCGGTAGCGCTCGTGGGCGTCGAGCGCCTCCCGGCCGAACACCGTCGCGCGGTGCCCGCCCTCCGAACGCTCGGCGAGACCCGCGTCGACCAGTTCCCGAACCGCCCGGTCGAGCGTCGTCCGGGGGATGTCGAGCGCGGCGACCAGGTCGCGTTTGGCCCTCGGTCCCTCGGTCAGCGCGCGGAGACAGCGGTGACGTTTGGCGAGTACGTCGGCGACCTCCACTCCTTCCGGCGGCATCGTCCGTATATACGGCCGGGGGTGTATTGGTGTTCCGACCGCGGTCCGGGCCGAACCCGCACGCAGCGACGGTGCCCCACCGGTCGGGAATATTCCCGAGCGGTAGAGTAAGGTCACCGTACTCGAAGGCGTACACGCTGGTCCCCCTGAGGCACGGTCGAAACCCTCCGGGCAGACGGTCTTCGCGACCCCCTCCAGCGTGGCACCACCGTTTCGACGCCGGGCCGACCGTGAGTCGGGCGGGACCACACGTTTTTGGCTCGCTGTCCGACCCGTCCCCGACTCGTGCGGCCGTGACCGGCGAGCGCCGCCGTCCCGGTCGGGGTCGACCCCGGGCGGTCGGTCGACGCGAGCCACGTCGGAGACCGGGAGGGCTTTGCCGGCGCGGCCGTAACACCGACCAGTGAGTTCCGACGCCGACGAGACCGGAGCGGACGAGACGGGTGCGGTCGCCGAACCCGCCGGGACCGCCGACACTGACGGCGGCTACGTCCACCGGCCGAGCGACTGGGACGGCGACGACCGGCCGTCCGATGTCGCCGACGACCGCCCGTCCGGCGCCGCCGACGGCGAGGAGGGTCTCGGCCGCGCGGGCTGGGTGCTCGTCGGCGTCGTCGTCGTCGCGTTCCTCGTCGTTCCCGGCGCCATCTACCTCTACCCGGCCGCCCCCGCTCGGTTGGGACTCCGCTTTTTCGCCGCGATGCTCGTCCTCCCGTTCGTTCCCGCGTTCCTGCTCGGAGTGACGGCGGTGTGGAGCCTCGCGGTCGGACGCGACCGGCGGTAGGACGCGAGCTACCGCTCCGCCCGTCCGACGACGGGTCCGACCCGGAGCACGAACGGGGGAGGGACGGTCACCGGCGGCCGTCGTCGGCGTCCGACGGCGGCCGGTCGGCGCCGGTCTCGACCCGATCGACCGCCGCCTCGCGCGCGCTCCCGCCGGCGGGTTCGTCCGGCGCGGCGGGTCCGGTGTCGACGACGCCCGGCGACTCCCGCCCCTGCCGGCGCTCGCGTTCGCGCATGCTCTGGCGGGTGAACTGCGGCCGGGCCTGGAGTCCCCGGTCGCGCGTGCGGAACGACCGATAGAGGAAGAACGCCATCGGGAGCGTGAGCACGACGATACCCACCGCGATGTAGACGTCGAACCCCTGGGTGCGGAACGAGTAGATGACCGACGCCGACAGCAGCCCGACCGCCGTCAGGATCGAGTAGGAGAGCCGGCGCGCCAGCCGGTCGATCACGTTCTCGTCGTCTTCGATGTTGACGTTGACCGTCAGCGCCTCCCGCTGGACGTCGTCGAGGACGGAGTCGAGCTTCGGCGGCACCGTCGCGAGCGCGCGGGTGGCGTCCTGCACCTGCCGTCCGGCCTGCCGGATCAGCCGTTCCGCGGTCTCTTCGAGGTAGCCCTCGTCTTCGAGGTAGTCGGTGGCCACGTCGATGAAGTCGAAGTCGGAATCGAGCGTGACGCAGACCCCCTCGACCACCGTCGCGACCCGGAGGACGAGCGCCATGTTCTGCGGTAGCCGCAGCGGGAAGTCGTAGATGGTGGACTCCACCTGTTCGATCACCTGCTGGACGCGGTACTGGTCGACGTCCTCGCCGCGGACGTCCGCGATGGCGAGTTCCATCACGTCCGCCATCACCGCCCGGTCCGCATCCGGCGAGAGCGTCCCCATCTCCACGAGGGCGTCGAGGATGCCGTCGATGTCCTGGTTGGCGATGGCGACGTAGAAGTCGACGATCTTCTCTTGGACGAACGAGTCGACGTACCCCGACATGCCGAAGTCGTAGAAGATGATCCGCCCCTCCTCCGTCACCGAGAGGTTGCCCGGGTGGGGGTCGGCGTGGAACACGCCGTCGTCGATGATCATCTGGAGGTACACCTCCTGGAGCGTGGTCGCGAGCGCGGTCCGGTCGACCCCCATCCGGTCGAGCGCGTCCGTGTCGCTGATCTTGGTGCCGGGGACGTACTCCATCGTGAGCACGCGCCGGGTCGACCGCTCGTCGACGGGTTCGGGGATGACCACCTCGGAGTTGTCCGCGAAGTTGGCGCGGATCCGCTCGAGCATCTCCCGCTCGCGGCCGTAGTCCATCTCCTGGTTGATCGTCCGGTCGAACTCCTCGGTGAGGTTGTCGAGCGAGAACGCCTGCCCCTGGCCGACGAACCGCGAGATCAGCGGCATCGACCACTTGATGATCCGGAGGTCGGCGTTGACCAACTCCTCGATCCCGGGTCGGCGTACCTTCACCGCCACGTCCCGGCCCTCGTACTCGGCGACGTACACCTGCCCCAGACTCGCCCCCGAGATGGGGTCGGTGTCGAACGCGTCGAACGCCTCGGAGACGGGACCGAGTTCCGCCTCCAGCACCTCCTTCGACTCCGGCCACGGCGCGGGCGGCACGTCGTCTTGGAGCGACGACAGCACGTCGATGTACTCGGGCGGCATCACGTCCGGTCGGGTCGAGAGGATCTGCCCGAGTTTGATGAACGTCGGCCCCAGCGTGAGCAGGGTGTCGAGCAGGACCTCCGCCCGGTGGACCCGCTCTTCGGAGCTCACCTGCCGGGACGACCCGAACAGGAGGAACCGGTTGCGGTCGCGCGCGTACGCGACGATGAGCGGGAGGAAGCGGTACAGGACGAGCGGGAACCGTCGGTACGCGCGGAGGGAGACCAGCGTGACCACCCGGATTACTCGTCGTCCGAGTTCGGATCGGACACCGGGATGGTCCGCTCGGGGGCGGCGGTCCGTTTGGGGACGTGCACGTCGAGCACGCCCCGGTCCATCGACGCCGACGCCCCCTCGTCGGTGGCGTCCGGCGGGAGCGGTAGCTCCGCGTCGAGGAACAGCGGGCGGTTCTCCTCGACGTACTGGAACTCGCTCGGCGTCTCCTTCTCACGGCGGGCCTCGATCCGGAGTCGCCCCCCCTCGAAGGTGACGTCCGTCGTCGCGGACGAGGCGCCCGGCAGGTCGACCACGAGGAGGTACTCGTCGTCGCTCTCCAGTACGTCCGCGAACACGGCCTCCGGGAGGTCCCGGAGGGCGTCGCGCAGGTTCGTCATACCCGTCGTACGGGCGCGCGGTCGAAAAACCCCGCGGTGGCGCGGCGGCGCCGTCCCCGGTTCGTGCGTGTGCCTCTCTCCCATAGATTCTTGTGGCTGTACCGAGTACGTCCGCGCGTACCTATGAGCAGTCCCGCCGTGGACGACCCCCCGACCCCGGTCCGCACCGAGTCGCCCGACGTGCCCGTCTCGATCGCGGCGGTGCCGCCGGACGCGCCCGAGGAGGTGGTCGCGCCGGTCCGCCCGCTCGCGGCGGTCCGCGCCGCGGTCCGGTACGCCCGCGCCCGCCTGGGCTGACCGACCCGAGCCGTCCGCGACGGACGGCGGGGCTTTTCCCCCGCGAGAGCCAACCGATCGCCATGAGTCACGACCGCACGGAGGCCGGGTTCAAGCGGCGGACCCGCGTCGCCGCGGCCCGCGAGCGACTGCTCGCGGCCGTCGAACCGCACGACCGGACCGAGCGCGTCCCGCCGGCCGAGGCGGACGGCCGCGCCGTCGCCGGGACGGTGACCGCGCCCGCGCCCGTCCCGGGGTACGACCGCGCCGCGATGGACGGCTGGGCCGTCCGCGCCGAGGACACGTTCGGCGCCTCGGACCGCTCGCCGGCCGTCCTGGCTCCCACCGACGGCGGCGCGGCCGAGGGGACCGAGGTGACCCCGGGGGGTGCGGTCCGCGTCCACACCGGGAGCGCGCTCCCGCCGGGCGCCGACGCCGTCGTGATGGTCGAACGAACCGAGGCGGTCGGCGGCGAACTCGAGGTGTTCGACGCCGTCACCGACGGCGAGAACGTCGGCGCGACGGGCGAGGACGTCGCCGAGGGCCAGCGGCTGTACGACCCGCCCCACCGGCTCCGCCCCTCCGACCTCGGCCTGTTGAAGTCGGTCGGGCTGACCGACGTCGAGGTGGCCGAGCGGCCGCGCGTCGCCGTGGTCCCGACGGGCGAGGAGTTGGTCCAGTCCGACCCCGACCCGGGCGAGATCATCGAGACGAACGGCCTGACCGTCTCGCGGCTGGTCGAGCGGTGGGGCGGCGACGCGGCCTACCGCGACACCGTGACCGACGACGAGACCGCGCTCCGCGACGCGATACGGCGGGACCTCGACCGCGACGTCGTCGTCACCACCGGCGGGTCGTCGGTGGGCGAGCGCGACCTGGTGCCCGACGTGGTCGCCGAGATGGGCGAACTGTTCGTCCACGGCGTCGCGCTCAAGCCGGGCCACCCGGTCGCGCTCGGCGCCGTCGAGGGGACGCCCGTGGTGATGCTCCCGGGCTACCCGGTGTCGTGTATCGTCAACGCGGTCCAGTTCCTCCGGCCGGCGCTCAAGCGGGCGGGGCGGCTCCCCGCGGACCCGCCGCCGACCCGGCGGGCGACGCTGACCCGGAAGGTGGGGAGCGAGCCGGGCGTGCGGACGTTCGCGCGCGTGGAGGTGACGGACGGCGGAGCCGACGCGGACGACGACCTGGCCGAGGCGACCCCCACCCGGTCGGCGGGCGCGGGCGCGCTCTCGTCGGTCGCGCTCGCGGACGGCTGGGTGGTCGTCCCCGAGTCCCGCGAGGGGGTCGACGCGGGCGAGACGGTCGACGTGGAACTGTGGGAGGCGCTGGTGTGAGCCGGAAGGAGTTCCGCGACCTTTCGACGCCCGCCGAGGCGCGCGAGGCGGTCGAGTCGCTCGACCTCACCCCCGACCCGGAGACGGTGCCGCTGGCGGAGGCGCGCGGGCGCGTGCTCGCCGAACGGGTCGACGCCGACCTCGACGTCCCCGGGTTCGACCGCGCGTCGATGGACGGCTACGCCGTGCGCGCGCGCGACACGTTCGGGCACGACGAGACGGACCCGGCGACGCTCGACCGCGTCGGCGCGGTCCACGCCGGCGAGGAGCCGTCGGTGACCGTCGAACCCGGAACCTGCGCCGAGATATCGACGGGCGCGGTGCTGCCCGACGGCGCGGACGCGGTGGTGATAGTCGAGCGGACCACGGAGACGGCGGACGGCGACCGAATCGAGGTCCGCACCTCGGTCGCGCCGGGCGACAGCGTGATGTTCGCGGGCGCGGACATCGCGGCGGGCGCGCGCGCGCTCGGTCCGGGGACCGAACTCACGCCCCGCGAGATCGGGCTGTTGTCGGCGCTCGGCCGCGATGCGGTCGAGGTCCGGGGGACGCCCGTGGTCGGTATCGTCTCGACGGGCGACGAACTCGTCCGGCCCGGCGAGGAACTCCACGGCGAGCGGGGGCAGATCTACGACGTGAACAGCTACACCGTCGCGGCGGGCGTCGAGGAGGCGGGCGGCGATCCGCGGCTGTACCCCCACGCCGGCGACGACTACGAGGCGATGGGCGACCTGCTGGTGGAGGCGAGCGAGGAGTGCGACCTCGTGTTGTCGTCGGGGTCCACCTCCGCGTCGGCCGTCGACGTGGTCTACCGCGTGATCGAAGAGCGGGGGGAACTCCTCTTGCACGGCGTCTCGATCAAACCCGGCAAGCCGATGCTCGTCGGCCGCGTGGCCGAGTCGGCGTACGTCGGGCTCCCCGGCTATCCGGTGTCGGCGCTCACCATCTTCCGGACGTTCGTCGCGCCCGCGATACGGCGCGCGGCGGGGAGACCGGAACCCCGCACCGCGACCGTCGAGGGGCGGATGGCCGTCCGCGAGCGCTCCGACGAGGGCCGGACCCGGCTGGTGCCCGTCGGGTTGGTGGAGGGCGGGCCGTCGGAGGCGGTCGGTGACGACGACGGAGCGACCGGGGGCGCCGACGCCGACGGAGCCGCCGGCAACACGCTGGTCTACCCGGTCGACAAGGGGTCGGGCGCGACCACCAGCCTGGTCGAGGCGGACGGCGTCGTCACCGTCGACGCCGACACCGAGTACCTCGCGGCGGGCGAACGCGTCGCGGTGGACCTGTTCTCGCCCGACGTGCGTCCGCCGACGCTGTTCGGCGTCGGCGAGGACGACCCCGCGTTCTCGCGGCTGCTCGATGGACTCGACCGGCCGCGCTACCTCGCGGTCGGGAGCCGCGAGGGGCTGCGCCGCCTGCGCGAGGGCGTCCCCGACGTGGCGGTGACCGCGGGTCCCGACGAGCGGGAGTCGAGCGCCCGGAGCGGAGACGGGACCGCCGCCCGGGTGGACGCCGTCGACCTCGGCGGGTGGACCCGCGAGTGGGGGCTGGTCGTCCCCGCCGGCAACCCCCGGGAGGTGACGGGGCTGGCGGACTTAATCGACCGCGACCTCCGGTTCGTCAACCGCGACGCGAACTCGGGGCTGCGGGCCAGCCTCGGCGAGGCGGTGGCGACGCTCGCCGACGAGCGCGGCGTCGACCGGCGCGAGGTGGTCGGGGCGATGGACGGGTTCGACCGGTCGGTCCGCGCTCACGAGTCGCCGGCGCGGCGCGTGCTCGCGGGCGACGCCGACGCCGGTCTCGGCCTGCGCGTCACGGCCGAACGGTTGGGGGCCGGGTTCGTCCCGCTGGGCGAGGAAGCGGTCCGCGTCCGCGCGAACCCCGACCGGACGGAGAAGGCGGGCGTCGCGGCGCTCCGGCGGGCGGTCGAGGGTGCCGACGGCGTCCTCGACGGGCTGGCGGGGTACGAGCCGCTGGAGTAGCGCCGGACGCGGGGAGGGACAGTGTGCGGGGCGGCGTGCGGGTCGGACGCGCTTACGGCGTCGGCGTCGCCTTCTGGAGTGCGGTCTCGGCGATGTTGCCGCCGTAGTCGGCCGACCGCGACAGCGAGTCGACGATCAGCCCGAGCAGTTGCGCGCGTGCGGGTTCGAGTTCGCGGAGGAGTTCGTCGATGCCGCGGGCGCGCTCGTCGATGTCGCGGACGGACGCGCGCGCCTCGTTGGCCAGCCGGGTCGCCTCGGCGTTGTCGTCGGTGAACAGCGCCTCCATCGCCCGGTCGACGACGCCCGAGGCGTCCGAGCGGAGCGCCGCGATGGCGTCGACCAGTTCGCCGGCGAGTTCCTCGCCGTGGCCCTCGGCGCCGAGTTCGAGCGTCAGGTGGGCGATCTTGGTGGCGTGGTCGCCGATCCGTTCGAGCTGTCGGGCGCTGGAGTGGTAGTCGAAACAGGTCTCGCGGCCGACGCCCAGTTCCTCGGCCGCCTTCGGCGTGCGAAGGGTCGCACGGAAGATCCGCGCGACCACCATGTAGAGGCGGTCGACGTCGTCGTCCCGCTGGATCACGTCGCGCGCCATGTCCTCGTCGCGTTCCGCGAGCGCCGCCACCGCGTCTTCGAGCATCGACAGCGAGATGAGCCGCATCCGGGTGACCGCGTTGTGGATCGACAGCTCCGAGGAGTCGAGCAGGTCGCGGATCACCACGCGGTCGCGGGTCTCCTCTAACACCTCGAGTCCCACGAGACTCTGGACCGCGTCGCGGAGGGTGCGCCGCTGGTCGTTCGTGATCCGACCGGACTCAAGCGCGATGATGTCGAACCCCGAGACGTACATCGTCATGACCGCGCGCGTGAGCTCCTCCCCCTCCAGGTCGCCGATGTCGAGGGTGCCCTCGGTCCGCTCCTCCTCGGACTTCGGCGTCAGGAACAGCGAGTCGCCCTCCGGGTAGAATTCGACCGTGCTGCCGGCGCTCACCCCGTTCTCGGTCGCCCACCCCTTCGGGATGGACACCGTGTACGTCGAACCGCCCGTCACCTGCACCTTCCGGGTCTCGACCATGTGCGTGGATCTGGGGCTTTTCCATATAAAACTACCCATAAGTATATAGTTTAACTCGACTGACGCCTCTCGATCCCCGTCCGCCGACGAACGACCGTCGACCGCCACCCACTGAACTCGTGGCGTCGAACGTGACGCGACGAAACCGCCGCACGGGACGCCGAAACTTCCGTGACGATCGGACCATCCAGTACCCGAATCGTGACACTGGTACCCAAAGCACCGTCTATAGGGCATTCATAGCAGAGTACATAGACGACTCGAACCACCGGTCGGGTGATGGCGAACGAACCGGTGAGTTCGGCCGCGGACCGAGTATCGCGTCGGAAATTTGTCGTCGCCGCGAGCGCGGCGGGAATCGCGGGTGTCGCGGGCTGTACTGGTGGCTCGGGCGAGTCCGGGACGGACACCGGCGGTGGGACGGACGCCGCTGCCGAGGCGACGGACACGAGCGAGGCGTCCGCGCAGCCGTCGAACACGAGTACGAGCACGGGTCAGGCCCAGCAGTCGGGACCACTCACCGCCGACGGGTCGTCGACGGTCTACCCGATCACCAGCCTCGCGGGGTCGTACTGGAACTCGAACCCGCCCGCCTCCGACGAGGAGTACTGGGGACCGGGGCAGTACGACATCGACACGGAGCAGGCGCTGGCGGACTACTGGGCCGGTCTCTACGGCCTCGAGTCCGGAGCCGAGGGGAAGCCGCCGTTCAAGACGAGCATCGGGCTGAGCCACAGCGGAACCGGGTTGGAGAAACTCCGGAACGGACAGGTCGACATCGGCGACTCCAGCGCGCCGGTGTCGGCGGAGTTCCCCGACGCGAGCGAGTCGGAACTCGAACCGTTCACGAACCACGTCGTCGGCGTCGACGCACAGCCGATCGTCGTGAGCAAGGCCATCTACGACGCGGGCGTGGAGAAACTCACCGTCGACCAGTTGCGCAAGATCTACACGGGCGAGATCGAGAACTGGTCGGGGATCGAGAGTTACTCCGGGCCGGACAAGGAGATCCAAGCGGTCGGCCGCGCGGTGGGGTCGGGCACCGACACCGCGTTCCGGCTCAACGTGTTCGGCAACCCGGACGCGGAGATCCCGGGCGTCGACGTCCGAAAGGGGCAGAATCAGCAGGTACAGTCGCTGGTGAGCAAGTCGAACAACGCCATCGCGTACCTGGCGCTCGCGTTCGTCGACCAGGAGACGGTTCCCCCGGTCGCCCTCGAGATCGAGGGGACGACGTACCGGTACGGCGAGAACCTCGGCGCGAAGGAGTACCCGCTCTCGCGCGACCTCCACGCGTACACGTGGGAGGACACCTCGAAGAAGGAGGCGGCGTTCCTCCGGATGATCCTCTCCGACTACGGTCAGGAGAAGTTCGTGGCGTCGAGTAACTACGTCACTCTCACCGACGCGCGCCAGGAAGAGGAGATGGGGAAACTCCCGAGCACCGACGCCTGAGCGAGGGGTCCACTCGAACGCTATATTTCGGCCCTCCGGGCCGCCGCCGCTCGTGAACCGGCGTGCAGTCCTCCGCTCTCCTCGATCTCGGGGTACATTCGACTATATAGGAGTAATAGTAGAGTACTTACTCGGAACTCGTCAATCTCGACTCGATGTCAGAGAGCCCGGTCCCACGACGGGCCGTTCTGGCCGGCGGTGCCTGTATCGCTTCCTCGCTCGCAGGGTGTATCAGCACCAGTGCGACCCCACCCGACGTGGCGGGGGACGACGGAACGGACGAGGGGGGCGGCGGTTCGGGCGGCACGGAACTACTCAAAGCGGGCGGCTCCTCGACCGTCTACCCGATCGCCAACGAGGCGAGTTCCTACTGGAACTCGAACCCGCCCGCCTCCGACGAGGAGTACTGGGGTCCCAGCGAGTACGGCATCCGGACCGACGAACGGCTCGCGGACTACTGGGGGAGCCTCTACGGCTTCGACGCGGCCAGCGGGGACAGCGCTCCCCCCTTCAGAGTCAGTGTCGGCTTGAGCCACAGCGGGACCGGGCTGGAGAAACTTCGGAACGAACAGATCGACATCGGTAACTCGAGCGCCCCGGTCGCGGCGGAACTGTCCGACGCGAGCCAGGAGGTGCTCGACAGCTTCGTGAACCACGTGGTGGGTATCGACGCCCAGCCGATCGTCGTGAGCCAGGCCATCTACGACGCGGGCGTGACCCGGCTGACCGCCGAACAGGTCCGCGGCATCTACACGGGCGAAATCGAGAACTGGTCGGCGATCGACAGCTACTCCGGGCCGGACAAGGAGATCCAGGCGATCGGCCGCGCGGTGGGGTCGGGCACCGACACCGCGTTCCGGGCGAACCTCCTCGGCGACCCCGAGGCGGAGATGCCGGGCGTCGACGTCCGGAAGGGACAGAACCAGCAGGTCGCCACGCTGGTCGGACAGTCGAACAACGCCCTCGCGTACATGGCGCTCGCGTTCGTGGACGACACGACGCCGGCCGTCACGCTCGTCGTCGACGGGACGGAGTACGAACCCGGGCGGAACCTCGGCGCCGAGGGGTACCCGCTCGCGCGCGACCTCCACATGTACACCTGGGAGGACACCTCCGAGAAGGAGGCGGCGTTCCTCCGGATGATCCTCTCGGACTACGGACAGCAGAACTTCGTCGTTCCCACCGGGTACGCGCGTCTCCCCGACGAGCGACAGCGCGAACAGCTCTCGAAGCTCCCCGGCTCGGAGGCGAACTGATGGGGACGGCCGGCGCGTCGGTCGCCTCCCGGTTCGGGAGTCTCGACCGCGGCGTCAAACTCGTGGGTACCGCCAGCGGCGCGGCGGTCGTCGCGACGCTGGTCGCCTTCCTCGTCGAACCGGCGCTCACCGTCTACCCGCTCATCGCGTTTCTCGTGGTGGCGGGGTACGGGTGGTACGCCCACCAGGAGAGCACGGCACAGGTGCTGATGTTCCTGATGACCGGGTCGACGGTGGTCGTGCTCGGTCTCATCACCGTCTACCTGTTCGTGCGGTCGGCCCCCGCGTTCGCGCACATGGGGTTCGACATCCTGTTGCGGACGGAGTCGCCGATGTGGAGCGCGTCGTCAGGGGTCTACTCGCTCGCGCCGATGCTGTGGGGGACGTTCCTGACGACGCTCATCGCGATGGTCATCGCCGCGCCCCTCGGCGTCGCCGGCGCGCTGTTCATCAGCGAGATCGCGCCCGCTCGCGTGCGCGAGGTGGTCAAGCCGGCCGTCGAGACGCTCGCTGGCGTCCCCTCGATCGTCTACGGCTTCCTCGGGTGGATCGTGGTGACCGACTACTTCTACAACGAACTCTCGCTGTCGGGGTACGGCAGCCTGTTCGTCGCCGGCGTCGTGATCGGCGTGATGGCGCTTCCGACGGTGGTGTCGGTCGCCGAGGACGCGATCACGAGCGTCCCCGGGTCGATGAAGGACGGGTCGCTCGCGCTCGGGGTGAGCGACTGGCAGACGATCAAAAGCGTCACGCTCCCCGCCTCCTTCTCGGGCGTCTCCGCGGCGGTCCTCCTCGGGGTGGGCCGCGCCGTCGGCGAGACGATGGCCGCCACGGTGATCCTCCCCCACCAGCAGGCGTTCCCGCAACCGTTCTACGACGT
>NZ_ASGZ01000031.1 GCF_000495475.1 Candidatus Halobonum tyrrellensis G22
ATATCTGCTCCCTTATTACGGATACTCATACTGGTGATTTTGGGTACATTTTGCTGTATTGGGGTGACATCAACTCTCACACATACGTCCTTTCATGGCCTATCTCTTCCAATGTTTTCTGCAGCAGCAACTGCTAGTCTCCACTGGTCTTGGAGTTGGAAGATATTCTTAAAAAGAATCAAGGCCTATGGAATAAAAGATAGAAATCTAATAAAGTCTCTGCGTGGCGTTGTTATAACTATTACAATTACTTCAATTGTTTTTTGGTTTCTATATACTGGAGAGGGCTCGGCACCTTCTTACCAATTAGTAAATACTATACTTAGCTCATATCTCCGAATAGTTCCAATTGTAATTGCCGTTTTGGCAGTTATAATCAGCTATTTTTCGTCCAAGAGCAACGATATTCAGTCTTTTCTATACTTCGTCGAAAGAGGAGATGTGGTTTTATCAGTTTTTCTCCATATATCCTCTGTAGGGGTTTTGTTCTCTTTTATGCTCTTGGTCACTTCCGACCTATATAGCTCATATCAATCGATTGGATATATTGTTGTCTTTCTTCTGTTCTTAGTGATATCCTCTCTCGTATATATCCCAATCATAATCTACCAGTCTACTGAAAAGGCTAGCCGGTATTCAATTCCTCTTCGAAAGGCAAAAGATGGAGCTACAGAATATATGACTGAAGAGCATATGAAGAACCATATTCGCTCTATCTCTCAAGCTAGATCGCCAGAGAATGTTACGGTTACCTCCGAGAAGCCACCCTGGGACGATCAAGCGCATAAGTTTACTGTTAGCGACCTGAACCTCCTGAATAAGTTTTTAATAGATTTTAGATTCAGGAAAGCAGGATCTGCGTTCTTACAAAATGACTTTCTAAGTCACATCCATTTTAAAGTCTCATTTGGAGACAGATCCCTTGATCCTAATGATCCAATAATTTACTATCGTTGTTCGACTGATGTAGCCTTAGAGATGGACTTTCAAGAAGAATTATCAAAGGTAATCGTAGGCAGAAATTTAAATACTCTTGGGCACGATTATCAGGAATATTATGAAGGAATACGAAATATGATCAATAACATCTCAGAGTGTATAGATAATGATAATGTATATGGGGTATCAAAGCACCTTGAAGATGTAGAAAATCTAGAGCGTGATCTTGGGCGAATGAAGGAAGTATGGAGAGAGGAAAGAGAGGATGTCTATCACATAGATAGGGCACCGATCGAGTTAGGTCTGATAGATGTATTTAAAGAATCTTTAGAAGATGATCCCTATAACGAGGAAATCCCTAGTACCATAATAAGATATATGTATATTTGTCTATCATCTACGCTCGAATTTAGCGATTACGAAGCATCACTATCCTTGGTTAGAACTTATTCAAAATTCGTAGGAATAATTAAAGACTCAAGCGCTTCGAATGAAGAGGAGCTGTTATCTGAAATCCAAAAGCACGCTGAAATACTTGAGCAAATATATTTTACAGATGATTACGAAATAGAGCATAGGAGAAAGAAACAGCTACTAGAAGACATCCATATCCTATCTGATAAATCTAGTGAAGATAACTAACCCCGCTACTGTATTTTGCTATTGTGCCCTTAGGCACACCCCTAACGGAGAACGCGACCCCTCCGGTCGGGTTCTCCGTTGAGAGCGTAGCTCCTCAAGAATCTGACCCACTTGGTTGGATAACTCCGCCGCGCAAGAAGACCGTCTAACCGGCCAAAATCGACTCTATTAGCAGGCCAAGATAGTGTTGCCACTAACGAGACGGCCTGTTAGAGCCAGCGCCACGCAGTCGTGAAGCCACGCTCGCCGAGATCGACTGCCGATCGGAAATGGTGCGGGTCACGACCAGAGTCACGCCAGAGCCGATACGCTTCCTTGAGTCGCCGCCCGACGTGTTCGACCCCACCCATTCGAAGGAAGAGCTGTACGTCGCTCGAATCGTCTACATCCACACCGTGCCGAGCGGCCCACGCTATCAGCGTCTCGCTCTCCTCGTCCACGCCACGCTCCGCCGCCTCGAGCGCCTTCGCTCCTGCTTCGATCGCTCGCCGCGTTGCATTCTTCGCTTCCTCCACCGCCTCGTGTACGAGTGCGGCGACGTGGGTCGAACGGAGAGCCACCCGGTCGCGCCGCCGGAGCGCTTGATGATGCTATCGGCGGCGAAGAACGGCTGTAGCCCATACTCTCCGAAAACGTAGTTCGCGGCGAACGCGTGCGGAGCCGTCTCGATCAGTTCCACGCCGACCACCTCCGACTCCCGGCGACGATCGGAGAACCGAGGCTAGAAGTGTGGGATTGGACGGAAAGCGGCCACAGCCGAGGGTGGGATTCGAACCCACGAAGTCTCGATTACAAGTCGAGTGCATGCACCGCCCATGCTCCCTCGGCGCGGGTCAGCGTTGCCCGTCCTCCCTTGAATCGGTATCGTTTTCCCCGCCGTCGAGCGGTTTCTCCACCTCGACCCGGTGTGGCTCGTAGCCCGCCCGCTCGTAGAAGCGGCGCGCGTCGTCGTTGTCGGCCATCACTTCCAGCGAGACGACGTTCGCGCCCGCCGCGGCGAGCGCCTCCTCGGCGGCGGCGAGCAGCCGACCGCCGACCCCCCGGCCGCGGTACGCCGGCTCCACGTAGATGTTGTGGACCACGCCGCGCTCGACGTCCTGCTCGTAGCTCCCCGTCTCGGGTGCGAACATGACGAACCCGACCACGTCGCCGTCGGCGCGCGCGACCGTCAGCCCGCCGGAGACGCCGTGGCGGGTGGCGGCGTCGCGCGCCACCGCGCGGTTGTCGGCGGCGCGGAGGTGCGACCCGTACGCCCGCTGGTCGGCCGCGAGGTCGACCCACAGGTCCGCCACCCGCTCGGCGTCGTCGGCGTCGGCGGTCTCGACGGCGATCTCGTCCATCGGTCCCCCCCACGCCCGCCCGGGGCTTGGGCGTTCCGACGGGACGCCGTGGCCGGCCGCGCGGCTGTCGGGAGTCCGCTGGAGCGACGCGAGAACTGACCGGCGGCGTCTACGCGAGCGTGTACCGGCCGTCGGCCTTCTCGACGTGGCCGTCCGTCCGGAGCGTCTTCACGATGCTGTACAGCGAGATGCGCTTCATCCCGAGGCTCTCACAGAGGTCGTCCTCGGTCACTGCGCCGTGGGTCGCGAGATAGAGGTAGACGAGTTTCCCACGCGGGGAGGTGACCTCGTCGGGGACGCGCGTCATCGGCGGCGTCTCGGTCGGGGTCTCGCTCGGAGTTTCGGGTCGGGTCTGTGCCTGCATCTTACTCCCACCAACCGCTTCGACACGTGTAAAAGCTTGGTACGACGATAGTCGAAACCCGCGCGTCGGCGCCTGAAGCGCCCGTTATCGGGGTCGTCGGCCCGTCCGACGGGTAACGACCGCCCCGCCCCTCGGGGTCGATGCCGGGCGGTCTTCGACTCGTGACGGACGAAAACCGTGAACGATCCCCCGACCCGCCCCGCCGGCGGGGCGGGCGTCTCGACCGGCCGGTGCGGTCGAGGGGCGTCGGGCCGGGTCGGACCCGGGCGAGTCGGCGGGCGACTCAGTACGACCGGACCTTGGGCTCGTACTCCTTCGACTCGCCCTCCAGGAGCACCGGCCGGTACCAGAGTTCGGGCGTGCCGTCGTTCCACGACAGCATCGTGTGCTTGAGCCAGTCCTCGTCGCGGCGCTCTTGGAACTCCGCGCGCCAGTGGGCGCCGCGGAACTCCTCTCGCGCGAGCGCTCCCAGGGTGATGGCCTCCGCGAGGTCGAGCACGTTCCGGGTTTCGAGCGTCTGGACCAGGTCGGTGTTGAACGTCCGCGAGGGGTCTTTCACGAACACGTCGCGGTACGCCTCGCGCGCCTCGCGGATGTCCCGCAGCGACTGTTTGAGACCCTCCTCCTCGCGGAAGACGTTGACGTTCGCCGTCATCGACTGCTGGACGTCGCTCCGGATCTCGGCGTGCTGGATGCCGTCGTCCTTGTTCAACAGCCACTCGATCCGGGTGCGCTGGCGTTCGACCGCGCGTTCGAGCACGTCCGACGGGCTACCGTCGCCCGTCTCGGCGGTCACGCCGCCGTCGGCCGCGCGCTCGCCGCTCCCGTCGGCGACGGCGTCCGTCGACGCCACCGCGCCCGGTTCGACGGGCGTGTCCACCTCGCCGGGTTCGTACTCGCCGCGCTTGCCGGTGGGTATCTCGGCCTCGTCGACGTCGCCGCCGGCGGCGTGCCGGCCGGCGCGGGCGCCGAAGATGATGAGTTCCGGCAGCGCGTTCCCGCCCAGGCGGTTCGACCCGTGGACGGACGCACACGCACACTCGCCGGCGGCGTACAGCCCCGCGATGCACGTCTCGCCGTTCTCGTCGGTCTCGATGCCGCCCATCGCGTAGTGCTGGCCGGGCTTGACCGGCATCGGCTCTTCGAGCGGGTCGACCCCCTCGAAGTCCTCCGAGAGGTGGACGATGTTCTCCAGGCGGTCGATGATGCGCTCCTCGCCGAGGTGGCGCATGTCGAGGTGGACGTACTCGTCGTCGACGCCGCGCCCCTCGTTCACCTCGGTGAGTTCCGCGCGCGCGACCACGTCGCGGGAGGCGAGTTCGCCGTCGTTGCTCGCGTAGCCGTACTCGAACATGAACCGCTCGCTCTCCTCGTTGTAGAGGATGCCGCCCTCGCCGCGCACCCCCTCGGTGATGAGCACGCCCGTACTCGGGAGCGTCGTGGGGTGGAACTGGACGAACTCCATGTCCTCGATGGGGACGCCCGCGCGGTAGGCCATCGCGACGCCGTCGCCCGTGTTGGCGACCGCGTTCGTGGTGTGGTCGAACACCTGCCCCAACCCGCCCGTGGCGACGATGACGCCGTCGCGCGCGCGGAAGCCCGCAACCTCGCCCTGCTGGATGTCGTAGCCGACGACGCCGTGGCAGGTGCGCTCCTCCGGGTGCTCCTCGTCGGTGACCGCGAGATCCATCACGTGCCACTCGTCGTACACCTTGATCCCGCGTTTGACCAGTTGCTGGTACATGGTGTGGAGCAACTGGTGGCCCGTCTCCGCGCCCGCGTACGTCGTCCGGGGGAACGACAGCCCGCCGAACGGTCGCTGGGAGACGCGGCCGTCGTCGTCGCGCGAGAAGGCCATCCCCCAGTGTTCCAGTTGGATCGTCTCCTTGGGTGACTCCGTACACAGCGTCTCGACGGCGGGCGCGTCGGCGAGGTAGTCGGAGCCTTTCATCGTGTCGTACGCGTGGTCCTGCCAGGAGTCGCCGTCCCGGAGCGCGGCGTTGATCCCGCCCTCCGCCGCGCCGGTGTGCGAGCGGACCGGGTGGAGTTTCGAAACGATGGCCACGTCCGCGCCTTCCTCCTGGGCGGCGATGGCGGCCCGGAGCCCCGCCCCGCCCGCGCCGACCACGATGACGTCGTGCTCGTAGATGCTCATCTGAAGATACCTACGCTTGGACCTACCCCGACTTGAGGTTTGCCACCTCGCCCCGCGAGTCCCGGACGGAGCCGCGGCTGACGCGGTCTGTACGCGGCGAGAACCGGCGAACTCGGGACCGTCGAATCGGAGCGGGACCGCCGCCGACGGCGGCCCCCTCCCCGTCTACCAGAACTTGAGGTTGCTCTTCACCGCTTCCCGCTTGAGCTCCTGGATGTGCTCGGTCAGCGGGATGTCCTTCGGGCAGACGTTCGTACAGGAGAACTGGGTCTGACACCGCCAGACGCCGTGCTCCTGTTCGATGATGTTGAGGCGGTGCTGTTTCATGTCCTCGCCCTCGCGTTCGTCCATCGCGAACCGGTACGCCTTGTTGATGGCCGCCGGGCCGAGGTACTCGTTGTCGCCCGCCGCGATGTTACACGACGACATACAGGCGCCACACCAGATACACCGGGTGGACATCTTCACCTTCTCGCGGTTCTCGGGGGTCTGTCGCTGTTCTTCGAGTTCGCCCTCGGGGAGGTCGTTCGTCTGGAAGTACGGCTCGACCGACTCCATCTGGTCGTAGAAGTGCTCCATGTCGACGACCAAGTCCTTCTCCACCTCCGAGTGGGGGAGCGGTTCGATCCGGACCGGCTGGTCCAGATCCGACAGCTGGGTCTTACAGCCCAGCCGCTGGCTCCCGTTGACGAACAGCGCGTCCGACCCGCAGATGGCCTGCCGACAGGAGTGACGGAAGGTGAGCGAGGAGTCGAACGTGTCCCGCGCGTAGATGAGCGCGTCGAGGACGGTCATCCCCGACTCGTAGGGGACGTGGAAGTCGTCGAACCGCGGCTCCATCTTCCCTTCCACCTCGGGGTCGTACCGGAACACCTTGAGGTGATAGGAGTCCTCGGCGTCGGCGCGCTCTTGAGCCTCCTCGCGGGCGCGCTCCTCGCGGTCGGCGCGCGCCTCGGCCTTCTTGCGCATCCGCGCTTCCTGTGCGGAGGGGAGCTCCGTGACCGCATCCGCCTCCGACTCGGTCTCCGTCTCCGATTCGCGTTCTCGTTCTATCTGTGTGCTCATTGGTATCGATCTGGGTCCGCCTCAGAAGAGGCTGATGCCGGCCCACGCGTTCGCGGTGCGAACGCCCTGTACGATCAGGAGGACGCTCGCGGCGACGAGGACGTACTTGACCGCGCGCTTCCGCCGTCCGGTGAGGCCCTGGTTGACGAGGGCGTTGAACACGCCGTTGACGCCGTGGAACGTCGCCGTGACCAGAAACAGGATCATCAGCGAGTAGTAGAGCAGGTTGTCCATCCGGATGCTCGACGCCATGAAACTGACCTCGTAGGCGTGGTTGACGAAGTGGAGGAGGAAGAAGTGGAACGCCAACACGACGACGAGGAACGCCGCCGTGATGCGCTGCCAGAGCCACCGGGTCCCGCCCTCTTCGAACGAGGAGTAGCGCTCGGCCATCTAGAACACCCCCTCCAGGAAGGTGGGGACGGACGCGACGACGATGGCGCCCGTCAACACCAGCGACGCGTAGAAGCTCTTGTCCTGCGCGTCGAGACCGACCCCGAGGTCGACCAACAGGAGACGGCAGCCGTTGAGGATGTGGAAGACGGCGACGGCGAGCAGGCCGACTTCGAGGATGCGCACGACGAGGAGGCTCTCGAGCGTCGAGATGACCACCGTGTACACGTCGTTTTGCGCCTCGATGGCTCGGGTGTTTCCGGCCGCGGACACGGCAGTACTCAGCACGGAGATGTGGGTAAACAGATAGCCCACGAGCACCCAGCCCGTGAACTTGTGGAACACCCAGGCCCACATCCCCGCCGAGAACTCCTTCCACCGGCCGAAGTCCTCGACGAGACCTCTGTCGTACGACTGGCTCATGGGGTGTACACGACTCCGCTCCGGGACGGTATAGTAGTTACGTGTACGGCGTTGCGGTCCCCGTCTCCGGCCGTCGGTCGCGGCGCGGCGCGGGGCGACGGGAGCGGCGCCGACCGGACCGAACGGGGTGGGGACCCGACCGTCTGCCGACGGAACCGGACGAGGGGTGGACCGAGCCGCGTGCGACGCTCCGGGCCGGCTCAGGTGCCGCCGGCGCTGGTCGGCGTCTGGTCGCGTTCGACCACCCGGCGTGTGTGCTCGCCGAGTTCGACCAGGTGACACAGCGGGTTGCCCGGGTACACCACCGGGTTCTCCAGGACGCCGACGAGCAGCCCGGTGAACGGCGCCGTCACGGGGACGTTGTCGTCCTTGAACGGGTTGGTGATCGTACACACCGTGTCGCCCTCGTGGACGAGCGAGCCCTTCTCGAAGTGCATGTCGACCATGCCGCCCGCGTCCGCGCGGAGCCACGTCTTCTCGCGGTCGTCGGTGATCACGGTGCGCCAGCCGGGCCAGCGGACCGAACTCGACCCGAGCAGGCCGTACTCCGCGAACACGCTCTCGACGCCCGCGAGCGCGTCGTCGATCAGCGCGCGCTGGAACCGGTGGGCCTCGCCCATCTCGACGGTGATGGCGGGGATGCCCGCGGCGGCCGCCTCCGTCCGGAGCATGCCCGAACTCCCCTCGCTGTCGATGATCACGTTGCTCCCGTACGCGCGGGCGAGCCGCGCGACGCCCGCGTCGGCCATGTCGGCGCGGACGTGGATCATGTTGGTCCGGCCCCGCGTCGACGTGTGGAAGTCCAGCCCGATATCGCACGGCTCGATGAAGTTGCTGTAGATGCGGTGGGCCATCCGCTTGGCGCTCGTGGAGTCGGATTTCCCGGGGAACGACCGGTTGAGGTCGCGGTCGTACACCGGGAGGTAGCGCTGCTGGGCGATGAACCCGGGGACGTTCATCACCGGGATGCAGATGAGCGTGCCCGACAGCCCCGAGAGGTCCCAGTCGTGGGCCACCTCCCGCACCACCTCGATGCCGTTGAGTTCGTCGCCGTGCGCCGCCGCCGAGAGGAAGACGGTCGGCCCGTCGCGCTCGCCGTTGATGATCGTCACCGGGATGCGGACCGGGTCGCCGAGGTACGTCTCGCTCACGACGTACCGGATGTTCTGCCGCTCGCCCGGCTCCACCCGCCCCCCGTTGTAGGTGAACGCCGCGTCGTCGCTCATTAGCCTCCCCGAGGGGAGCGGGTGGGATAAGGCTCCCGAGGCGGGTATCAGCCGTGAGTCCCACCGGGGTCGGCCCCGCCCGTCGATCGACGGAGACGGGGCGAGTGGGGGCGGGCCGGTACCGCGGACGGCGACCCGAGTCCGTCCGGTGAGACACCGGATCGGTCGGCACGGAGTCGCGTACCACCGCTCGTCCCGACCGGGACACATTTCACCCACCGGCCGGTTCTATCGCCAATGAGTGATCCGGTCAGTGTAGGCGTCCTCTCGCTGCACACGAGCAAGGAGTCGAAGGCGATCTGTAACGCGGTCGAGGCGCTCGGACACGACCCCGAGTGGCTCCGCGCCGAGAACACGAGCATACAGGTCCGGGACGGGGATATCCACCTCGAACCCGACGTGGACGTGATCGCAAACCGGATGCTGCTGTCGAACACGGAGGACCCCGCCGAGGGGCTGGGGCTGGCGCAGACGTTCGGCCGCGCGCGGCCGATGCTCAACCAGCCGTCGGCCGTGCTCACGGCCGTCCACAAGTTCGCCACCGCCGTCGCGCTGTCGGGGTCTGACATCCCGGTCCCCGACGCGCTGTTGGCGCTGTCGAACGCCAAACTCAACGAGGGGCGAGAGCGGTTCGGCGACGAGGGCGTGTACAAGACCGCGATCGGTACCCACGGCGGCGGGACGTGGAAGGTGGACCTCACGGAGCCGGTGAACCCGATGGTCGGCAACCGCCAGGCGTTCCTCCAAGAGCTCATCGACCGCGACGAGACCCGCCACCACGACCTCCGCGTCTACGTCGTCGGCGGCGATATCGTCGGCGCGATGAACCGCTACGCCCCCGAGGGCGACTGGCGGACCAACGTCGCGCTCGGCGGCGACGTCGAGGACGCCACGGAGTCGCTCGACGAGGAGACCGAAGACCTCGCGCTCGCGGCGACGGACGCGGTGGGTCTCGACTACGCGGGGGTCGACCTCGTGCAGGGTCACGACGGCTGGTACGTCCTGGAGGTCAACCCCACCGCGGGGTTCAAGGGTCTGTTCAAGGCAACCGGCGTCTCGCCCGCCCCCCACATCGCGAAACTCGCCATCGAGCGCGCCGGCGGGAGCGTCGACGACGAACGGGTCGAGGAGCTCTCGAACACCCTCGACGACACGACACCCACCTGTATGCCCCAAACCATCCAGCGGCACGGCGGCGACACGCCGATGATCGGCTACATCGAGGAGGTGGTCGTCGCCGGCACCCAGGGGTCGACCCAGACGTACGCCAAGTCGGACACGGGCGCGACCCGGTCGTCGATCGACACCTCGCTGGCCGCCGAAGTCGGCGCGGGTCCGATCAAGAGCATGACCCGCGTGAAGTCGGGGAGTTCGAAGTCGGGGCGGACCCGACCGGTGGTCGACCTCGTGATCGGCATCGGCGGCGAACAGCACACCGTCACCGCGAGCGTCGAGGACCGCTCGCACATGGACTACCCGCTCCTCTTGGGGCGGGACATCCTCGAACACTACCAGGTCGACGTGCGGCGGCGGGCCGACGGCGACGCGCCCGAACGGGACGAGGAGGAGGAAGAGCGACTCGAGTAGCCGGGAGCGCGACCGGAGCCGCTATCGGGTTCTCGCTCTCCGAGCGCCTCCGCATCCGACGAGCCGACCGGCCACCTCGCGACGACCCCCTGCCGACCGGCGTCGTCTTGAGTCCGAGCGTGACAAAGAGGAGTCCGGATAATATCAGTTCTACTACATTACGGGCACACAGTCAGTAAGTAGCTCGCATACGAATACGTTCGCCACTTCGTGGTAACTTATCGAGAGCAACGGGAGCGCCGAGTCGGGGTGAGCCGGGCGGAGGATCGGTGTCGCGTCAGCCGCCGCCCGCCGTCACCTCGTCGACGCTCTCGCCGACGTCCTCGGTGACCCGCCACAGGTAGAGGCTCGCATAGCTCCGGTAGGGCGCCCACCGCTCGGCTTCTTCGACCATCTCCGCGCGGGTCATCTCCCGGTCGAACACCGCCTCCATCCCCTTGCGCACGCCGAGGTCGCCGACCGGGAACACGTCGGGGCGGCCGAGCGAGAACAGCAGTTGCATGTTGGCGGTCCACGGTCCGACACCGGTGATGGCGGTGAGCGCCTCGCGCACCTCGTCGTCGCTCATTGCGTCGAAGTCGTCGCGCGTCCAGCCGTGTTCGTCGAACGCGGCCGCGAGCTCCCGGACGTACCGGGTCTTCTGTCTGGAGAGGCCCGCCCCCTTCAGCGTCTCGGGGTCGGCCGCGAGCAGCCCCTCGGGGGTGACCGTCACCGCGTCGAACAGGCGCTCGCGCGTCGCGGCCGCCGACGCCATCGACACCTGCTGGCGGAGGATGGAGACGACGATGCGCGCGAACACGTCGTCGGCGGGGTCGACCGCGAGCCGGCCGTGGCGTTCGACGACGGGACCGAGGTACTCGTCGTCGCACAGCGCTTCGAACGCCGCCTCCGACTCGGCCGCCTCGGCCTCCCGCGCCCCGGTACCGGCGTCGCCGTCGGTGGAGTCTGCCATCGACGGTGGGAGGGGCGGCCCGGACAAACGGGTTTCGGCGCGCGGGCGGGCCGACGGGGAGCGACGGCGGACCGCGACGGGCGACGGTGCGAGCGGGCGTGTACGGACGCCCGACCCCGACAACGGAAACGCGGGTGAACGGGGAGTTCGTTCCGATCGATCCAGAGGGAAACGTTGAATCGGGCGCCGGCCGACCGTTCGGGCATGGACGCATCAGACGTGCAGACGGTGGCCGTCCTCGGCGCCGGGAACATGGGTCACGGCATCGCCGAGGTGGCGGCGCTCGCCGGGTTCGACGTGCGGATGCGCGACATCGAGGAGGAGTTCGTCGACAACGGCTACGAGGGTATCGAGTGGTCGCTCGGCAAACTCGCCGAGAAGGGCCGGATCACCGACGACGAGGCCGACGCCGCGCTCGACCGCGTCACGCCGCTGGTCGACCTGGGCGAGGCGGTCGACGGCGCCGACCTCGTGGTCGAGGCGGTGCCCGAGCGGATGGAGATCAAAGAGGAGGTGTACGCCGACCTCACCGAGGTCGCGCCCGACGACGCCGTGTTCGCGTCGAACACCTCCAGCCTCTCGATCACGGACCTGTCGGAGGAGACCGACCGGCCCGAGCGGTTCTGCGGGATGCACTTCTTCAACCCGCCCGTGCGGATGGACCTCGTCGAGGTCATCTCGGGTGCACACACCGACGACGCGACGCTCGACCTCGTCGAGGGCGTCGCAGAGCGGATGGGGAAGACGCCCGTCCGCGTCCGGAAGGACTCGCCGGGGTTCGTCGTCAACCGCATCCTGGTCCCGCAGATGAACGAGGCGGCGTGGCTGGTCCACGAGGGCGAGGCGACGGTCGCGGAGGTCGACTCCACCACCAAGTTCGGCGTCGGTCTCCCGATGGGGACGTTCGAACTCGCCGACCAGGTCGGCATCGACGTTGGGTATCACGTCCTCGAGTACATGCACGAGGTGCTCGGCGACGCCTACGAGCCGTGTCCGCTCCTCGCGGAGAAGGTCGAGGCGGAGGAACTCGGCAGGAAGACCGGCGAGGGGTTCTACGACTACGAGGACGGCGGCGCGGAGATTCCCACCGACGAGGTCCGCGAGGACGTCCGAGAGTTGATGCTGGCCGTGATGGCCAACGAGGTGGCGGGCCTGATCGGCAACGACGTGGCCGACGCCGCGGCCATCGACGAGGCGGTGAAACTTGGCGCGGGGTTCCCCGACGGGCCGGCGAAGATGGCCGACGACGCCGGACTGGAGTCGCTGTTGGACCGTCTCGACGACCGCCACGAGGAGACCGGGGCGGCGCGGTACGAACCCGTCGAGCAGCTCCGCGACCTCGTCGAGTCGGGCGAGGGGTTCTACGGCGCCGCCGACGACAGCGAGGCGACGACCGAGTTCGAGACGATCAGGCTCGAACGCGACGGGAAGGTCGGCCGGATCGTCCTCGACCGCCCCCACCGGCTGAACACCGTCACCGAGGAGATGCTCGGGGAGGTGGCGGCCGCGTTCGACGAACTCGAAGCCGACGACGGCGTGCGCGCGGTGCTGCTGACGGGCGCGGGCGACCGCGCGTTCTCGGCGGGCGCGGACGTCCAGAGCATGGCGGGCAACGCGGGCGACACGCTCGCGGCCGTCGAGACGTCCCGGCTCGGCCAGTCGACGTTCGGCAAGTTCGAGGAGTCGGACATGCCGGTCGTCGCGGGCATCGACGGCTACTGTCTCGGTGGCGGGATGGAGATGGTCACCTGCGCGGACCTCCGGGTGGCGAGCGAGCGGTCGGAACTCGGCCAGCCGGAACACAACCTCGGCCTCCTCCCGGGGTGGGGTGGCACCCAGCGCCTGTCGAACATCGTCGGCGAGGGGCGCGCCAAGGAGATCATCTTCACCGCCGAGCGGTACGACGCCGAGACGATGGAGCGGTACGGCTTCCTCAACGAGGTGGTCGACACCGACGAACTCGAAGACCGCGCGCTCGAACTCGCACGCGACCTGGCCGCGGGACCGCCGGTCGCCCAGCGGTTCACCAAGCGCGCGATGCTCCGCGGCCGCGACGACGCCGACGCCGGCCTCGAAATCGAGGCGCAGGCGTTCGGCCACCTGATGGGGACCGACGACATGATGGCGGGTGCGACCGCGATGATGTCGGACGAGGAACCCGAGTTCGAAGGGAAGTAGAGCGAGGGTCGCGACTCCGTCGCGACCCTCGGCGTGTCGGCGGCGAGCGTGTGGGCGAGCCGCCCACGAAGAGAGCGAGGGTCGGCCGGCGGCGCGGTCCCGGCGGGGGGACAACCACCGTGTCGGGGACGCCCGACCTACACGAAGAACGCCCGGAGCGTGTCGCGGTCGCCGGGTTCGTGGACCACCTGCACGCAGCCCAGTTCCGAAAACACCGCCTTCCAGTCGCGGTGGTACAGCGGGAACTCGTCGTTGACGTAGCTCACCTCGCTACCCTCGCGGCCGCGTTCGGCGCCGTTCCCCTCGTTCTCGACGGTGACGAGCAGGTCGCCCGTCACGCGCGTCAACTCCTCGAACACCCACGCGTCGTCGGGGTGGATGTGTTGGAGCGTCTCGACCGAGTAGACGGCGTCGAACGCGTCGTCGTCGAACTCCGGTAGGAGGTCCTCGATGGCGCCCGCGTGGAACTCGCCGGTCGCCGCGAGGTCGGGGTACGTCTCGGCCATCACGTCGAACGACTCGGCGTTGATGTCAACCCCGGCGAGGTTCTCGAAGCCGGCCTCCCGGAGGTGGTCGAGGTGGCGACCCGACCCGCAACCCACCTCCAAGATCGCGGCGTCGTCGTCGAGGTAGAACTCCAAGACCGAGCGGAGCGTCTCGCTCGTCCCGTCGGCACCCTTCCCCGCGTAGTAGCGCGGCGAGAACTCGCCGTCCCGTTCTGCCCAGTCGCGTCGGACGTCCTCGGGGTCCATGTCCGACGTACCGCACCCGACGGGTAAACCTCCGCCGGAGTCGTCGCGCGTCGACGACGCGCGGTCGAGTTAGGCGCTAGGGGGTGACTCGGACCCGCGCCGTATCCGACCGCTTTTCCTCGCGGGCGCTCCACACACCGCGCATGGCGATGAACGCCGCGGACGTCGAGACGGCCATCGAGACTGCCATCGAGGACTGTGAGGCGACGGTGACGACGCCCCGCGCGCCCGACCCCGACCACGAGGACCAGCACTTCGCCGCGGTCGTCGTCTCGCCCGCTTTCGGGGGCAAGTCGCTCGTCCAGCAACACGAGTTGGTGTACGACGCGCTCGGCGACGCGATGACGACGGACGTACACGCGATGGAGATCAAGACGTACACGCCCGAGGAGTACGAGCGCCTAGAGGGGGAGGAGGTCGAGTGAGCGGTCCGACGGACCGCGGGAACTGACGGCGCGCCGGCCGACCGAGGTGAGCGGGTCGCCGGAGCCGCGGCTCTCGGAGGGGTCGGCTCGGCCCGGGAGGCGTCACCGCGGACCGGGTGGGAGTCGGGGTCGACGCGTCAGCCGCCGTCGCGACCCCGGGCGGTCTCGGCACCGCCGGCGGGTCGTCCCCGCGGGTCGGGGGTGGTTACTCGTCGCTCTCGGAGTCGTCGTCCTCGTCGTCGGACTCGACGTCGATGTCCGCGAGCGCGTCGCCCACTTCGTCGGCGTCGACCGCCTGGTACCCTTCCTCGACGGTGACGGTAGCGAGGCTCACGTCGCCCGCCTCGAGTTCGTCGTCGACGGTGAGCAGGCCGCGCAGGGCGAGGTCGATGCCGTCGCCGAGCGCGAGGCTCTCGCCCCACTCCGCTTCGAGGACGTCCTGGATCTCCTGGCGGGAGCCGCCGATGGCGGTCGCCTTCCACTCGTGGGGCGTCCCCGTCGGGTCGGCGCTGAACAGCCGCGGCGTGTCGTTCTCGATGCCGCCGATGAGCAGCGCCGCGCCGTACGGCCGCGTGCCGCCGCGTTGGGTGTTCTCCTGGATGTGGTCGGTGATGTACTTGGTGAGCGTCTCGACGCCGACCGGCTCCTGGTAGCGCAGGCGGTTGCCCTGCGCCATCCGCCGCGCCTGGTCGATCAGTTGTCGGGCGTCGGCGACGTGGCCCGCGCTCGCGGCGCCGATGTGCTCGTCGAGTTTGTGGAGCTTCTCGATCGACTCCGACTCCATCAGCGTCGACGACGCCTGCGCCTGCGCGGCGAGCACGACCCCGTCGGTCGTGCGGACGCCCACGCTGGGCGCGCCGCGCGAGACGGCCTCGCGAGCGTACTCGACCTGGTAGATCCGGCCGTCGGGCGAGAACAGCGACGTTCCGCGGTCGTACGCCTGTTGGTCGTTCCCCCTCATCGCGACCCTCCGCTGCGTCCGGTCGTCACCGTGTCGGTCATCGACCCGGCCTAGGTGCCTCCCACGGAAAAAGCCTCCCTAAAAGGATCTTTAGCGAGCGATACGGTTCCGACCGTGCATCTCCCCGTGGAGCCGCTCACCGTTCCGATTCCGGCCGATTCGGTCCCGTGCGGGTGTGTGTCCGACCCCCAAGCGGCCGCACGCCTCCCGCCCGGTTCCGCGCCCGGCGCGGCCTCGCATCCCCGTCAGGCCACGTCTCCCCCCGCGTTCCGCGCCGGGCGGTCCGCGTCGGTCCCGGCGGGTGTCGGGCGGGCGCGAACGCGACCGGCGGGCCGACGAATCGGGAGCAGGAACCCGCTCAGGTCGACCGCTCGGCGACGACCGCCCCGTCGGCGTCCCGGAGCGTCACCGTCTCGCCGTCGTTGTTCAGCGTCGGCGACGACCGTCCCCAGTACAGGTCCGTCGCGGTGTCGCTCCCGGCGCCGACGTGGAGGGTGAGCGACGCGCCCGCCGCGAGCGTCGCGCCGTCCGGGAACGCGTACGCGTGGCCCGCCTCGTCTTCGAGCGTCCACCCGGTCAGGTCGACCGGGTCGGCGCCGCGGTTCTCGACCACCACGTACTCGTCGTTCAGGTTCTCGCCGTCGGCGCCCGCGGCGTCGGCGTTGACCCGAGTGATGGCGACGCCGTCGCCCGCGACGGTGGCGGCCCTCGCGAGCGTCGCCGTCGGCGTTCCGGCTCCGGGCGTCCCGTCGCGGCAGGTCCACAGCCCCCGGTCAGCCTCCATCGCCGCGGCCTCGGCCTCGTAGTAGCGCTCGCGCTCCTCGAACGACGAGTCGTACACGCGCGCGAGTCCGCGCTCCACCAGCCCGTAGTTGAACGCCCGGCCGTCGTGGTGGACGTACACCAGCAGGCGGTCGTAGTAGCCCCGCCGAGGCTCGTTCGCGTCGAAGGTGAGCCGCACCGTCTCGCCCGCCAACCGACGCTCCGCGTAGGCGCTCGCGCGGTCGCCGTACTCGCCGAGACAGGCCCGTCCCGCCTCGGTGTCGGGGACGTCCTCGAACTCGCCGGGCGTGTTCTCGCCGTACACCTCGGGGGTGTCGACGCCGAGCAGGCGCGCGGTGTCGCGCGTGCCGTTCGCGAGTTCGACCTTCACCGTGTCGCCGTCGACCACCTCGACCACCGTCGCGCGGACGCCGTCGGCGGGGGTGCCGGCCGCGTCGGTCCCCGACTCGGTCCCGGCCGCTCCGGGCGTCGCCGTTCGGTCGCCGCCGGCCGGGGTCGCCTCGGCCGTCGTCGCCGTCTCGACGGGCGCGGGCGCCGTCGAACAGCCCGCCAGCAGCAGCAGACAGCACGCGAGCGCCGCCGCGACCGGACGGGTCGTCATACCCGATGGGGCGTCCGCGCGCGGAAAGCGGTTGCGGGCCGGCGCGGACCGGGCTGGACCGGACCGAGTCGGCTCGGGTCGGGTCACCCGTCGCCTCAGGGCGTCTCCGTGCCGCCGGTCGTCGCTACCCCTCGGCGTCCGCCCGCTCGTACGTCACGAACTCGAGTCCGTCGCGCGACTCGCGGGCGGTCTCGCGCCAGTCGTCGCGGTCCCAGTCGGGAAAGCGGGTGTCGCCCCCGACCGTCTCGGGTATCTCGGTGACGAGCATCCGGTCGACCAGGTCGCGGTCGAGGAACTCGGCGTACACCGCGGCGCCGCCCGCGACGTACGCCACCTCGGCGCCGGTCGCCGCGGCCGCCTCGACGGCCTCGTCGACCGACCCGGCGTGGACGACACCCTCGGGCAGGTCGGGGTCGTCCCGCGAGAGCACCACGTTCGTCCGGCCGGGGAGCGGCCCGCCGAGGTCGGCGACGATGGAGTCGTACGTCCGCCGGCCCGCGATCACCGGGTGGCCGGTCGTCGTCTCCTCGAAGTGGGCGAGGTCGGCGGGGTAGTGCCACGGTATCTCGCCGTCCGCGCCGATGACGCCGTCGTCGGCGACGGCGACGATCAGGACGAGGTCGACGTCCGTCTCCGCGCTCATCTCACTCGGCCACCGCGAATCGGATGGCCGGCGCGGGGTCGTACCCCCGTAGCTCGACGTCGTCGGCCGTCAACTCGTCGAGCGGCCGGTCGGCGACCTCGACCTCGGGTCGCTCGCGCGGCTCGCGCGAGAGCTGTCGCAACAACCCGGGGACGTGGTCGTGGCCGTCGGCGTCGTCCGCCTCGTCGGGGGCCGACGCCTCCACCCAGTCGGCCACCTCGCGGTACCCCTCGCGGTCGTCGACGGCGGCGACCCGGTCTCCGAGTTCCTCGCGGTGGGCGCCGTGCCACGCGCCGCGGTCGCCGACGCCGCAGTAGACGTGCGCGTCGACGACCGAGTGGGCGACCCGCCCGGGTTCGAACCCCGTCCGCTGGGCCACGGCGGTGAGCAGCAGCGAGTAGGCCGCGACGTTGAACGGCACCCCGAGCGCGATGTCGCCCGACCGCTGGGTGAGGTGGAGGTTGAGCCGGTCGCCCTGCACGTTGAACACGAACGTGTAGTGACACGGCGGCAGCGTCGACACCGCGGCGTTGGCGGGGTGCCAGGCGTTGACGACGATCCGCCGGGAGTTGGGGTTCTCCCGGAGGGTGTCGAGGACGTACTGCAACTGGTCGAAGGTGCGACCCTCCGCCTCGTCGGTGGTCCAGCGGTGGCCGTCGTCGGCCCACGACTCGCCGTCGAGACCGGAGTCGGGAACCGGGAAGCGCCGCCAGAATCGGCCGTAGGCGGTGTCGAGTCTCCCCTCCTCGTCGGCCCACGCGTCCCAGATGCCGGTCTCCTCGCGGAGCGTGCGGACGTGCTCCTCCCCCGAGAGGTACCAGAGGAACTCGTGGACCAGCGAGTTCCACCGCCCGCCCGAGAGGTCCTTCGTCGTGAGAAGCGGGAAGCCGTCCGCCAGGTCCACCTCGTACGCTTCCGAGAACGCGGAGACGGTGTCGACGCCCGTCCGGTTGGGCTTGTGCGTCCCCTCCTGGAGGACGCGTTCGACGAGCGAGAGATACTGGTGCACGTGCGAGATGCGCGCGGGACGGGAGAAAACGATTGTGAACGGCGGCGGGCTGGGAGGTGTCTGGGGTACCCGGGTCGCTCCCCGTCCCGACGGGGAGGTTCGAGGGAATACCGTCGGTGCGGTACACGTACGGGTTGTTCGGGCGACCGTCGGGGGACGCGAACTCAAGTCGGTGGAGCCGAAACGCCCGGTCGTGATCCGCAACCTCGCGGCCGGCGTCGAGGCGTTCACGAGCAACGCGTTCCTCGTCGCCGGCCCGCCGCGCGCCGACGCGCCCGCGACGACCGACGACGGCGACGCGGGCCGGCGGACGCTCGTCGACACGGGCGCGAACTTCGACGTCGTCGCCGCGGTCCGAGAACACGTCTCCGACCTCGACGCGGTGGTGTTGACCCACACCCACTCCGACCACGTCGAGAACGTCGACGCGGTCCGCGAGGCGTTCGGCGTCGAGACGGTGGGGTTCGACGCGTCGACTCCGCTCGTCGACGAGCAACTCCCGGACGGCGGGACGGTGCGCATGGGGACCGCCGACTACGAGGCGCTCCACACGCCCGGCCACAAGGACGACCACCTCTGTCTGTACGCGCCCGACGCGGGCGTGTTGTTCGCGGGCGACCTGGTGTTCGGCGGCGGCGGGTTCGGCCGGACCGACCTCCCGGAGGGCGACCGCGGGACGCTGATCGACAGTATCGACCGGGTGCGAGCGCGCGTCGGCGAGGACCTGCGGGAACTCCACGCCGGCCACGGCGCGAGCGCGACGGCCGACCCGCTCCGGGACGTCGAGACGGCGGCGCGAGCGGCGCGAACGCGATAGCCGGCGGCCGGCGACCGGCGGCGCGAACGCGGCGGGACGCACCGCCGGGTGCGGTCAGCCGCCCTACTCCTCGGCGGTCGGGTCCGACCCGGACCCGGGTGTGGAGTCGGACGCGGCCTCCGATGCCGACGCGGAGTCGGACCCGGATTCGGACCCCGACGCCGACTCCGTCCCCGAGACGACGCTCTCGCGGTCGGGGTCGACTTCGCGGGCCGCCCGGCGGAAGACGCCGGTCAGCGTCGACACCTCGCGCTCGGTCGGGTGCGTGCGGCCGACCAGCCGGCGGACCAGCCGCTGGGTCCGCTCGCGTTTGTGCTCGCGGTGTTCGACGTGCGCGAGGAAGGCGTCGAACTGGTCGTACAGCCGCTCGATCTCCGGCTCGGAGGCGCGTTCGCGCTCGACGTCCGGCAGTTGCGTCTCGTCGACGAACAGCTCCCGGAGTTCGTACAGCGTCACCGTCGCCGCCTGCCCCAGGTTGAGCACCGGGTAGTCGGCGCTCGCGGGGATCGAACACACCTCGTCGAGCCGCGACAGTTCGTCGTTGTTCAGCCCGGTGCCCTCGCGGCCGAACACCAGCGCGGTGTCCGTCTCCACCGCCGCGAGCGACTCGCGCAGTTCCGCGGGCGTGCGGAACGGGAACCGCGTGTGGCTCCGCGCGTCCTCGGCGGTGATGGCGGTACAGCCGACGGTGTGGTAGCGCTCGACCACCTCGTCGAACGTCACCGTCTCGGCGTTCGGGAGCACGTCCTCGCGGGCGTGGCCGGCGAACCCGTACGCCTCGCTGTCGCGGTCGATCTCGGGCGGGTCTACGAGTTTCAGGTCCGACAGCCCGAAGTTCTTCATCGCGCGCGCGATGGTGCCGACGTTGCCCGGCGTCTCGGGTTCGACCACGACGACGACGAACTCGCTCATGTGGGGTACTCGCGGTCGAGGTCCAACTCGAAGTCGTCGCCGTCGGTGTCGTCGCCGTCTTCGTCCTCGCCCTCGCTCGCCGCCGCGTCGGCGGCGTCGTCGACACCATCGACGGCGTCCTCGTCGCCGTCGTCCGCACCCGCGACCACCCCGTCGAAGTCGGCGCGGTCGTCCTCCAGCAGTTCCTCGTCGAGGTCGTACAGTTCCTCGGGGTCGGGGAGGTCGGGCAGGTCGTCGGGCGCCGCCTCGACGTGGTCGAGACCGCCGTACCCCTCGGGGGCGCGCCCGCCGTCGTCGAACCACTCGTGGAACGCGTCGCGGAACGTCTCCTCGCCGGTCAGGTCGCTCCCGCCCCGCTCGCGGAACCAGTAGAGGAAGTCGGCCTCGTGGTCGTCACACAGCAGCACCTCGTCGAGCGGTTCGCCGTAGACGATGGCGGCCTCGTTACACCGGCGTTTCTCCTCCTCGCCGTGGATCAGATAGCAGGCGTCACACGGCTTGCCGATGGCGATCTGGAGGCGGAGCAGCCGCTGGCGCGGCCCCTCCGGGATCTCCATCACCGGCCGCCAGTTCCCGTCGGCCGTGAACAGGTCGTCCTCCTCGAAGCGCCAGCCGCGCAGGCCGATGCTCACCTTACCCATTTGGCGGCCGTAGCGGGCGGGGGAGGATAAGCGACGCGTTAGCCGGCGGGCCGGTCGACTCCGCGACCGGACCACCTAAGCCCGCCGGGTCGTCACGGTCGGTCGATGCGAACCGTAGACGCCGCCGGCCTGCGAATCGGCGACGACCACCCGCCGCGGGTGATGGGCGTGCTCAACGTGTCGGTCGAGTCGCCGTACGACCCGAGCGTCTTCGCCGACCCCGGCGAGGCCGCCGCGTACGTCGACGAAGCGCTGGTCGACGAGGGCGCGGACATCGTCGACGTGGGACTCGAATCCGCGAACAAGCGGTTCGACGTGCTCTCCGCCGAGGAGGAACTCGACAGACTCGACACCGCAGTCGAGACGCTCGCGAGCGTGTCGGGCGACGCCGTCTTCTCCATCGAGACGCGCTACCACGAGGTGGCCGCCGAGGCGCTCGACCGGGGGTTCGACATGGTGAACGACGTCTGCGGCTTCGCCGACCCCGAGATGCCCCGCGTCTGTGCGGAGCGGGACGCCGCGGTGGCGAAGATGGCGTCGCCGCCGGACCTCGAACGGCCCGGCGCGGTCGACGACGTCGACGACATCTACGACGCGCTCTCGCGGAACGGCTTCACGGAGAAGACGCTGGTCGACCCCGCCTTCGGCGGGTGGAGCGAGACGAAGACCCTGGAGGACGACCGCGAGACGTTCCGCCGCCTCCGGGAGTTCCGCGGCTACGGCCGCCCCATCCTGGTGTCGATCAACCGGAAGAACTTCCTGCGCGACGTCGCGGGCCGCGACACCGACGAGGCGCTCGCCGTCTCGCTGGCCGCCACGTCGATGGCCGTCGAGCGCGGCGCGCACGTCGTCCGGACCCACGACGTGGCCGAGACGCGCGACGCCGCGCTGGTCGGCCGTGAGTTCGCCCGCCGCCGCGTCCGCGACGGCGCGGGCGAGGGCGACGTTCGCGTCGAGGAACTCGACGTGACCACCACCGGGGAGGCGCGCAGACACGTCGAGCGGGTGGGCGGCGACCCCGACCTGGCCGGGGAGGCGGTGACGCGCGTCGTGGAGTTCGACGGGCTCTCGCCCGAGGAACGCGGCGCGCTCCGGGCGGGCGCGCGCGAGGCGGGTGCGGTCGTCGTCGCCGCCGAGGTGGACCCCTCCGCCCTCCTCGTGGCCACCCCCGGGGGGATCGACCGGGTCGCCGAGCGGGCATCCGGCGTCTCAGCCGCGCTAGACGACGCCCTCGCGCGTGTCAGGCGTCAGACGGAGTGAGAAAACTTATACCGACACGGCAGATACCACCGATTGGAAGCCGGAAGGGCACTACGGGTAGGGGTACTTGGGTGCCGTTCCGGCTCAACTCCGTATATTTAACTCGTCAGCGACGGCGTTGGCGGTGACCACATGAACTTCGCCACCTGGGAGCCGGTGTACGAACGCCTCCTCGCGGACTTCGGCTACGACCGCGCCGGCGACGAGGCGGCGCGCGACCGGCTGGCGGCGTTCGCGCGGCCGTTCGACACCGACAGGCTCGACTGTTCGGGGCGGAGCGTCGCCGTCGCCGGGGCCGGGCCGTCGCTGGAGGGGGAGGCGGACCGCGCCCGCGAGGCCGACCGGGTGTTCGCCGCCTCGACGGCGACCGACCGCCTCGTCGACGCGGGCGTCGGCGTCGACGCGATGGTGACGGACCTCGACAAGAACCCCGAGACCGGTGTAGACCGGACCGCCCGCGGGGAGGTGGTGGTGGCGCACGCCCACGGCGACAACCGCGACCTGATAGCCGAGTGGCTCCCGCGGTACGACGCCGACCACGTGCTCGCGACGACGCAGGCGGCTCCCGCGGGGCCGGTGGCCAACTTCGGCGGGTTCACCGACGGCGACCGGGCGGCGTTCCTCGCCGACGCGATGGGCGCCGCCGAACTCGTCTTCGTCGGCTGGGAGTTCGACGACCCGAGCGTCTCCGAGGCGAAAGCCCGGAAACTCGGCTGGGCCGAGCGCCTGCTGGCGTGGCTCGAACGCCTGCGGGGCGAGCGGTTTTCGGTACTGGACGGCCGGCGCGACGGGGTCGAACCCGTCCGGGAGTGACCCCGGCCGCGAGGGGGTCGAACACGACCCGTCCGGACGGCGACGCCGGGTCGGCCGGCCGAACACACGTACCTCGGCCGGTCGAACCCGGACGGTCCCGACAGCCGACCGTGGGAACGCGACGGCCGGGAAAATCCCGACGGCCGCCGGCTAAGACATATTTTAGCGGATACTTATTCGGGGGCGACCCCGAGCGGGGGTGTGGACAGACGAGAGACCGAAACCGAGTTCGGGACGACGATAGTGGGACTCGTGGCCGACGGCGGCGTCGTGTTGGCGTCCGACCGGCGGGCGAGCGCGGGCGGGATGGTGTCGAGCAAACGCGCGAAGAAGGTGTTCGAGGTGGGCGACCGGGCGGGGCTGGCCTTTACGGGCGCCGTCTCGGGCGCGCAGGCGCTGGTGTCGCGGCTGGACAACGAGGTCCGGCTGTACGAACTCCGGCGGGACCGCCGGATGCCGGTGGACGCGCTCGCGTCGCTCGCGGGGAACGTGATGCGCGGCGAGCGGTTCGGCGTCCAGCACCTCCTCGGCGGCGTCGACGCCGACGGCCCGCGACTGTACGGCTTCGACGCCGGCGGCGCCGCGCTCGAACACGCGTTCGCCGCCGACGGGTCGGGCGGCCCCACGGCGTACGGCCTGCTGGAGGCGGAGTACGCGGAGGGGATGCCCCTCGACGCGGCCCGCTCGCTCGCCGCGCGGGCGGTCGCCGCGGCCTGCGAGCGCGACCTGGCGTCGGGGAACGGGCTCCGGGTGGCGACGTTCACGGGCGAGGGGACCGACGTGGCGGTTTACGACGACCCCGCGGTCGTCGCCTCGTAGTCGTCCGCGGTCGCGCCCGCGGGGTCGCCCTCCGAGTCGTTCGCGTCGACGGGTTTCGTCCCGCCGCTCCGGCCCTCCGGCTCGCCGTTCGGGCCGCGTTCGTCGGCGTCCGGACGCCCCTCCGCGGTGTCGCCGTCGACCGACGCCCGCTCGGTGTCGACCACGGTCGGGCCGTCGCCGACGAGGAGGCTCAGCCGCTCGTCGTCGAGACGGACCGACACCCGGACCGCCGGTGGCTCCCGCGACAGGACGGTCTCGCCCCACTCGGGGCCGAGGTTCCAGACGGGGCGGTCGCGGACCGACTCGCCGTGCGTCTCGAAGAACGCGACGACCGCCGGGTGTTCGACCAGCGCGAGCGACACCGGCGCGCGCACGCGGAACTCGCAGTCGGCACAGGTCCCCGCGAGGACGGGTCGGGACGCCTCGCCCGGCAGGCCGGGCGTCTCGGCGAACTCGATGCGGCCGCGCGCCCGGCCGGCGCAGTCGGGGCAGACGCCGTCGGCGAGCAGGCGAAAGCGGGTGCGGTGGTGGGCGTCGAACGCGTCGAGCACCGCGTCGGCGTCGCGGCCGCGGACCCCGCTCGGGGGGAACGGCAGCGAGAGGAGTTCCCGGCCGCAGTCGGTGCACGCGACCGCGACGTAGTTGTCGGCGACCCGCGCCGACAGCGCCGCCGCGTCACAGACCGGGCAGTCGCCCGCCATCGGCTCGGGGTCGCGGTCGACCCGTTCGGTGTACGTCCCGGCCGCGAGCGCGCGTGCGACCTGCCGGCCGGCGTACGTCAGGTGGTACCGCTCGGTCTCCTCCCCCTTGCGGACGTAGCGGTCGGTGAGTTGACGGAGGTGGTAGGCGAACCCCGCGGTGGTCTCCTCGCCGCTCGCCTCGAACAGGTCGGTGAACGTCGGCGGCTCGTCGGCCGCCGCGAGCGTCCGGAGCGTCCGCAGGCGCGTCTCCGACCCCAGCGCGGCGAACGCGTCGTCGGCGGCGGCCGCCGGGTCGGCGTCGGTCCCGGCGTCCGCGTCGAACCCACGCGCGTCGCCCTCGCCGTCGCCGCCCCCGCCCGCCCGGTCGTCGCGGCTCACGCCGCCATCGCCTCCAGCGTCGCCCGAACCTCCTCGTCGGTCGCGCCGCGGGGGAACGAGACGGCCACCGCGTCGACGCCGGCGAGATCCGTGAACGCGTCCAGTCGGGCGCGCGCCGCCTCGGGCGTCCCCGCGGCCGCGAGGTCGGCGAGCAGGTCGTCGGGGACGGCCGACACCGCCGCCTCGCGGTCGCCGCCCGTCCACGCGTCGTGGACGGTGTGGGCCGCCTCGCCGTACCCCTGTCGCGCGAGCGCGTCGCGGTAGAACGTCCCCATCCCGCCGAGGTAGAACGCGAGGTGCTCGCGCGCGAGTTCGCGGGCGCGCTCGCCGTCGTCGAGCGCACAGCAGGTGACCGACAGCGTCACGCGGAGGTCGTCGGGGTCGCGGTCGCCCAACTCCGCGCCGCGGCGGAGGTCCGCCAGCCGGTCGCGGAACCCGTCGGGCGTCAGCGCGAACCCGTGCCAACCGTCGGCGAACCGCCCGCAGAGTTCGACCGCCTTCGGTCCCATCCCGGCGGCGTCGACGGGCGGGACGGGGTCGGGCGCCCCCTGCCGGAGCCGGAACCCGCCGAGGTCGAAGAGGTCGCCCTCGTAGTCGACCACGTCGCCCGACAGCACCGTCCTCACCACCTCGACGTACTCGCGGGTGCGCCGGAGCGGCCGGTCGAAGTCGCCGCCGTGCCACTGCTCGACCACCGCCGGTCCCGAGGGACCGAGACCGAGGCGGAACCGGCCGTCGCTCGCCTCCTGGAGCGTCGCGGCGGTTTGGCCGACCAGCGCGGGCGACCGCGAGTAGACGTTGGTGATCGAGCTACCGAGACCGATCTCGTCGGTTCGTTCGGCCGCGAGCGCGAGCGTCGTGACGGCGTCGCGTCCCCACGTCTCGGGGAGCCACGCCCGGTCGTACCCCGCCTCCTCGGCGGCGGCCGCGAGCGAGACTAGCCCGTCGAGCGACGGCTGGGCCGCGACGGGGAGCGAGGCGTCGAGCGCTGTCATGGCTCCGGGGAGGCGCCCCCCGGGGAAGAATCCCCCGCCGGTCCCCGGTTCGCCGCCGGTTCGGGCCGGGGCGGACCGCGACCCGGCGGACGGCTCGCGACCCGCGACGCCGCCGAAGCCGAACGCTACCGCCCGATAGGCGCGCGATAACTAACCCGCCGGTGGCGAACCAGCGGACATGAGCATCTGGGACTCGCCGGAGGCCCGGTTCGGCGACGAGTTGCGGTCGCTCGTCGAGGCGGCCGTACGGAAGGACGCACCGCCGCGCGCCGTAGAGGAGTGTCTCCAGCGGGAAGCCCAGCGGGTCCGCGAGACGCGCACGGCGTACCGGGCGTTCGTCTACGAGTGTCCCGACCCGGACTGTCGGTCGTCGTACACCCACCTGATCGACCGCGAGGCGGTGACCTGCGAGGAGTGTGGCGACTACCTCCGGCTGATCGACTCGCTCGACCGGAACGGCGAGCGCGTACTCCGGTTCGCGTGCGACGACGACCACACCAGCCGGGCGCACACCGTCGACCTGCGGAAGATCCGGTGTGCGATCCACGGCGACCGGATGGAGGTTGCCGAGTCGTACACCACGACCGAGGGGTTCGGCCGGGTCTGACCGGCGGACAGAAACCCCCCGACGGACCGCCGGAGGAGTCGGGACGACCGGCCTCGTGGCGGTCCAGTAGCCTCATTAGCCGCCCGCGCCTGGATCGGTCGATGCGCCTCTTCTGGCACCGGCGGGACCTCAGAGTCGCCGACAACCGGGGGCTGGCGGCGGCCGCGCGCGACGACGGCGGCGACACCGTCCTCGCGGTGTTCGTCTTCGACGACGCGGTACTGGAGTACGCCGCGCCGCCGCGCGTCCGCTACATGCTCGACGCGCTGTCGGCGCTCCGCGAGCGCTACCGCGAGCGCGGGTCGGACCTCCTGACCGTCCGCGGGGACCCGAGCGCGGAACTCCCGGCGCTCGCCGACGAGTACGACGCCGACCGGGTGTACTGGAACGAGGACTACTCCGGGCTGGCGCGGGAACGCGACCGGGCGGTCGAGGGGGCGTTGACGCGGGCGATGGTCGACGTGCGGACGGTCCACGACGCGGTCCACCACGAACCCGGCGCGATCACGACCACCGACGGCGACCCCTACCGGGTGTACAGCTACTTCTGGAAGAAGTGGCGCGACCGCGAGAAGCGCGACCCGGTCGACCCGCCCGCCGCAGACGCGCTCGCGGACGTGACCGGCGACGACCTCCCCTCGATCGGCGACCTGGGGTTCGAGGACCCCGACGCCGACGTGCAGTCCGCGGGGACGGAGGCGGCGCGCGAGCGACTCGACGCGTTCTGCGACGGGCCGATACACGAGTACGAGGCGGCGCGCGACTACCCCGCCCGGGAGAACACCTCGCGGCTCTCGGCGGACCTCAAGTGGGGGACGGTCGGCGTCCGCGAGGTGTACGAGGCGACCGTCGACGCCCGCGAGGGGCGGACCGGCGACGCCGACGAGTCGGTCGAGACGTTCCGGTCGCAGCTCGCGTGGCGGGAGTTCTACGCGCAGGTGCTGTGGGACGAGCCGTCGGTCGCGGCGGAGAACTACAAGTCGTACGCCAACCCCATCGAGTGGCGCGACGCGCCCGACGACCTCCGGGCGTGGAAAGAGGGCGAGACGGGCTACCCCATCGTCGACGCGGGGATGCGCCAGCTACGGGAGGAGGCGTTCGTGCACAACAGGCTCCGGATGATCGTCGCGTCGTTCCTCACGAAGGACCTCCGAATCGACTGGCGGGAGGGGTACGCCCACTTCCGCGAGCACCTCGCGGACCACGACACTGCCAACGACACCGGCGGCTGGCAGTGGGCCGCCTCCACCGGCACCGACGCCCAGCCGTACTTCCGGATCTTCAACCCCGTCACGCAGGGCGAAAAGTACGACCCCGACGCCGAGTACATCCGCGAGTACGTCCCCGAACTCGCCGACGTACCCGCCGACCGGGTCCACGAGTGGACGGAACTGACCGACGGGGAGCGCCGCGAGACGTGCGAGGCGTACCCCCACCCCGTCGTCGACCACGGCGAGGCGCGCGAGGCGGCGCTCGCGATGTTCGAGCGGGCGCGCGGCGAGGACGACGACGGCTGAGCGGGGTCCCGGGAGTTCAGACCCCTCGGCGCTCGACGCCGAGGACGGCGCCGCACGCCGGACACTCCCAGACGCCCACCTCGCTCTCGTAGCGCGCGTCGGTGTCGCTCGCGACCACCTCGCGGAGTTCGGTCTCGCAGTGGGGGCAGTGGCCCATACTCGGCCCGACGGCGACCGGTCACGTGGCTCTTCCCCCGTCGACGGGAGGCCGAAGGCGCGACACCGATTTGGTCGGGGCGTCCACACGACACCTATGGACATCGCCGTGCTGCTGTACGAGGGGTTCGACGAACTCGACGCGGTCGGCCCGTTCGAGGTGTTCCGCAACGCCGAGAGCGAGGGCGCCGACTTCAACACCCGGCTGGTCGCCTTAGAGGGTGCGGGACCGGTCACCGCGAGCCACGGGATGCGCGTCGCGAGCGAGGGCGGCCTGCGCGACCCCGGCGCGGTGGACCTGCTCGTGGTGCCGGGCGGCGGGTGGAACGACGGGAGCGCCGCCGGCGCGCGCGCGGAGGCCG
>NZ_ASGZ01000032.1 GCF_000495475.1 Candidatus Halobonum tyrrellensis G22
CGACCCCGTCACGGCGGCGCTGGCGGCCGTCCGCGTCGCGGACCGCGCGGCGCCCGTTGTGCTCGCCGTCCGACGGTTCGACGACGCGCGCGAGGCCGCCGCCCGACTGGACACGCCGGTCGCTCGCCTGTGAGACCCCGGGTTCGATTTTAAGTAGGGTGACGCGACCACCGGCGCTATGTCCGTCTCGCTCGACGCGAGCGCCGACGTCCGCGCGGGCGTCGCGCTCGTCACCGCCCGCGTCTCCAACCCCGGCCCGGTCGCGCGCCGGGTTCGGCTCGTCAACCGCCTCGACGGCCCCGTGCTCCCGCCACGCCGGCGCGGTGCGCCCGCCGACGGCTGGTCGGCCGAGGGGTTCGACGGAGTCGTCCCCGCCGAGGAGACGCTCGCCGTCGGCTACGCCTGCCCGGTCGGCGAGGGTGCGAGCGCCGGCCGGCCGCTCAAACTCGCCGACGTGAGCGCGCCCCGGGGGACGACCGCCCCGCCGGTCGAGCGCGCCCGGCGCGACCTCCCGCCGTCGGCGCCGCCGCGCGACGCAGTTCCGCTCCCCGACGGCCCGCAGACGGGGCGTGCCGACCCGGACGAAGCCGGCCGGGAGGCCGACGACGCGGCGGCGGACCGCGGCGCGGCCGGTTCTCCCGCGCCGGGTGACGCGACGGACCCGACCGCCGAACGGGACGACCGAGCGAGCCGAGGGGACCGAGAGGGCGGAGACGACCCGGCGGGCTCGCCCGCCGCGCCGGCCGGCGACGGTGCCGACGGCGGGGACGGCGCCGCCGCGGGCCGGTCGTCCGACGCGACTGCCGTCGACGCGTATCTCGATACGGTCGAGCGGCGCGTCGCCCGCGGCGAGCAACTGACCGACGCGTCGGTCGCGGAGGCGACGGCGGCGCTCGCGGGGAGCGACCTCGACGGGACGCCGGTCGCGGAGTTGCCCGACGCGCTCGCGGCCGACGCGGCGGCGCTGGAGGCGCTCGCGGAGCGGGCCGAGCGGCTGGCCGAACGGGCGCGGGCGACGGACGTGCCGGTCGACGCGCTCCGGAGGCTGGCGTGATCCTCGCGGTCACGGGCGGGAAGGGCGGCGTGGGTAAGTCGACGCTGTCGTACGAACTCGGCGCGGCGCTCGACGCGGTGGTGGTCGACGCCGACCTGGCGATGGCCGACCTGCCCGGCGGCCGCGAGCGCGGACCGGACCTCCACGACGTGCTCGCGGGGCGGGCGTCGGCGGTCGAGGCGGTGCGGACGGGGCCGGTCGACGTGCTACCGTGCGGTCGGTCGCTCGCAGGCGCGCGCGCGGCCGACGTCGCTCGACTCGACGAGGCGGTCGCGGACCTCGCCCGCCGGCGTGACCTGGTGCTCGACTGTCCCGCCGGCCTCCGCGCCGACGCGGGGGTGCCGCTCGCGCTCGCGGACGCGTGCGTGGTGGTCACGTCGCCGAAGCCGTGGGCGCTCGCCGACGCGGTCCGGAGCCGCGAACTCGCACGCGAACTCGACGCGGGCGTCGCCTGCATCGCGCTCAACCGTGCGGTCGACGCCCCCGCGGTCGCGCCCGTCGAGCGCGCGCTCGGCGCCCCCGCGACGGTGGTCCCGGCGGACCCGCGGCTGGGGCGTTCGATCACCGACGAGACGCCGGTGGCGGCGACGGCGCCCGACAGCGCCGCCGGCCGCGCGGTCGACGCGGTGGCGACGGCTGTTCGGCGCGCGCGGTAGCTTCCGGCGCCGCTGTCACGTTCGACCGGTCCGGATCTCTTCGCGGTCCGCGGTCGATTCGCCGTCCGTTCTCGCCCCGACTACGTCCCACTCGACCCCGACGGTCGGTCGACAGCAGAAGGAGTCGCTCGCTCGGTTTCGTCGCGCGGAGTCAGCCCGCCCGCGTCACTCCCGCAGATCGGTGTAGCTGTTCCGGAGCGTGACGGGGGTCACGTCGGCGGCGTCGGCGGCGTCGGCTTGGGTGCACTCCTCGCCGTTGTCGCGGGCGGCGGCGTAGACGCACGCCGCGGCGACGCCGCCCGGGTTGCGGCCGTTGGTCAGCCCGCGGTCGCGCGCCGTCTCGAGGTGCGCGCGGGCGTCGCGTTCGACGGCGGCGCTCAAGTCGAGGTCGGAGACGAACCGCGGGAGGTACTCGACGGGGTCGATCGGCCCGACCGGCAGGCCGAGGTCGCGGTTCATCGCGTCGTACGCCGCGTCGAGTTCGTTCTCGTCGGCCTTCGCCTCCGCGAGCAGTTCCGCGCGCGTCCGGGAGATGCCGGCGATCCGGCAGGCGGCGTACACCGCGGCGGCGGCGAACCCCTCGATGGAGCGTCCCCGGAGGAGGTCCTCCTCCTGGGCGGAGTCGAACAGCGAGCAGGCCTGGTCGCGCACCTGTTCCGACAGCGAGTGGACGCTCGTCAGCCGGCGGATCTCGGTGAAGCCGTACACCTGGTTGCGCTCGCGCTTCGAGGAGATGCGCGCGCGGGTGTGCTGACGGCGCATCCGCGCCCACTGGCGGCGCTTTCGACCCTTGACGCGCGTGTAACCGATCTCCGTCGAGAGGCCGCGGTCGTGTCGCGACCGGGTCAGCGGCGCGCCGGTCCGCCGCGGGTCGGTGTCGTCGTCCGCGAACGACCGCCACTCGGGACCGCGGTCGACCCGGTCGGCCGACACCACGAGCCCGCAGTCGCTACAGACCGTCTCGGTTCCGTCCGTACGCACTCGTCCGTCACATTCCGGGCAGGCCGTCGTTGCCTGGCTCATACTAGGAACTCGGTCCCGAAACCATACTTAACTACGGGGGGATCCGGGGGTCGAACCGCCAGACGACGGCGTGGAACGTACCGGTTATCGGTACCTTCCCGCCACGCGCGTATCGGCGCTGATATCTCTATTAGGTAAACTTATGGCAACTAAACGTACAGTACGCCCATGCCGCTCTCGGAGATCGCCGCCGGCATCGAGGTGACGACCGAGCAGGACGACCGCGGCGTCGCCACCGTCGACGACACCGACGGGTCGCTGGTCGACCGGCTGGCGCCCCACGCGGACGCGCTCCCGTGTACGCCGGAGGCGACGGCGACCGTTCTGGAGGAACACGCCCGCGGGTCGAGCGTCGGCGCGACCGCCCGCGAGGCTGGCGTCGCGCCGATGACCGCGGCGAAGGCGCTCCACCGCTGTGGCGTCGCGGGCGTCTCGCCGCTCGCGCCGACCGCGCGGCGGGTGGTCCGCGACTGGCTGGCGGGCGAGGTGACGCGCGCGGACGCGCTGGCGCTGACCGGCGGCGACGAGGCCGACTTCGCGCTCGCGGGCTACGTCGAGAGCCACGACCCGGTGCCGGAACTCGCGGAGCTCGCGGAGGGGGAACTGGGACGGGACGGGAACGCGAGCGTCGAGAAGCGCGACGCGCTCGCGGGGACGATGAGCGAGACGACCGACCTGTTGTGAGGCGCCGGCACCGCCCCGGCATCTCGGCTCCCCTTCTCCGCTCCGCCGTTTCGCCCGTCGGGGTTCGACCGCGCGACTCCCGCCGCCCGCGGAGGTAGTCGCCTACGACCGACGGAGGCGACCGAGGACGCCCCCGGTCGAGAGGTCGACGTCGAGTTCGTCGTCGACGACCGCCCCGGCGGCGGCGACGACCCCCGCGGCCGCGTCGTCGCTCCCGAGCGCCGCCGGCGCGGCGCCGGCGCCGTCGGCGCGGTCGGGGTTGTCCGCGTGGCTCTCGTGGTCCGACAGGTCCGGGACGGTCGCCTCGGCGGCGTCGAGGTCGCCGCCGACGCTCACGGTCAGGTCGGCGGGCGCGCCCACGTCCGCGAGGCGGTCGGCCATCCGGCGGCGGGTGTCGGCCCCGCGGGCGTCCGCCGACGCGACCAGCGCCACCCGGTCGGCGGCGGTGACGGCCGCGACGGCCTGGTTGGCGGCGACCGGCGGGGTGTCGACGAGCACGTGGTCGAACGCGTCGGCGGCCTCCGCCAGCCGACGTTCGAACGCCTGGGCGGCGTCGGGCGTCTTCGCGCCCGCCAGCCGCTCGAACGGGGCGTGTGCGGGCGCGAGCGCGACCCGTCCCTCGGTGTCGACCCCGAGGTCGGACAGCCCCTCCGCGAGCGGTCGCTCGGGCGCGAGACACAGCGCGGTCGCGTCGGGTTCGACCCGGCCGTCGACGAACCGCGCGAGTCCCTGCGTGCCGTAGGCGGCGTCGACCACCGCGACGTCGCGGCCGGCGCGCGCGAGCGCCGCCGCACACTCCACCGCGGTCCGGGTCGTCCCGACGCCGCCGGCGGTGCCGACGAGCGCCACCGTCCGTGCCGGTGTCTGGGTCATACACGCGGTGGGCGCGTCCGCCCGGATAAGCGGTCGGTCCCGATTCTCAGACCGCTCAGCTCCGGTTCCCCGGCACCGGCCGGGCGACGGAGCGGGGAGGACCGCGACCACGGGACCGTACGGGCCACGGCGGCGCTCCCGCAGCCGATGGCTCCTTGCACTGGCAGCCCGCGAGTGGATGGCTCGCGGACCCGACTCTCGGTCGATGTTACAGACGGACGCATCCCTGGTCGACTCGCTCGTCGTGTTCGTGGTCAGCCTCCTGGTGGGGGCGCTCGGCATCTACGTCGGCGCGCGGGTGATCGCCGGCGTCGAGGACTACACGTACGCGATCGTGACCGCGCTCGTCGGGTCGGTCGTCTACGCCGTGGTCGCGTTCCTCGTCCCGTTCGGCTGGCTGGGGCTGGTGCTGGCGCTGGTGGCGTACCTCGCGGTGATCAACTGGCGCTACCCCGGCGACTTGGGGTCGGCGGTCGGCATCACGCTCGTCGCGTGGCTCACGGTCGTGGTCGTGATGTGGCTGCTCGCGCTCGTCGGTGTCGTCGCGCCGGAGGCGACCGGTATCCCGTTCGTCTGACACCTCTCACAAACTGGCACTGTCTAGCGAGGCCAGTTTGAGACGCGACCAACTCGGTGAGTGCTCCGGGTAGAGTACCCGCGGACGTGCTCAGCGAGTGCTTCGCGGCGGAATTCGGCGAACGTTGAGAGTGTGAGCGGACGGCGACGCCGTCAGGGGGTTCGTCGTCCGCCTTCGCGCGACTGGCTGTTCACGTAGAGAGGTCGCTTCGATTCTCGCTGCAGTAGGCGTCGAACGCTCTCGTCAGGCGATCTTCGAGCGGGTAGATCGACTGGCTGACGGCGCTCTCGATCCGCCGACGCTCGCGAGCGCGGGTGACTACCCCCGCATCAAGTTCATCACCTCGTCGGCGATATCCGGTTCGAGCGCGACGACGTAGCGACTGCCGGGTGTCAGCGTCGTGTCGGCCCGGGCGACCCGGTTCCCGTCGTCGTCGGAGACGACCAGTGTCCCTGCGGGAAAGCGCACGTCGGCCAACTGTTTACCCGCCGCCGGAGCCCCTTCCGCGACGCGGACGAGCACGATATCGAGGTTACCAGTCACGTCTGCCAGCGTCTGAACGTCGCTCCCGAGGATCTCGTTTACCGCGATTCGGGCGCCCGCCCGCTCGGGGAAGAGTACCGCGTCCACGAACCGGGCGTACGACTCCCCGACGGCGCTTTCGATCCGCGCCACCGTCCGGATCCCGGGTGAGAACTCCTTGGCAGCTAAACAGACCGCGAGGTTCATCCCGCTGTTACCCGTGAGCGCCGCGATCGCGTCGGCCTGCTCGATGCCGGCCTGTTCGATGATGTCCGGGTTGGTCGCATCACCGCGGATGATCGTTGCCATCCACTTGTCGGCGATCTCCGAGACGACCCTCTCGTCCTGTTCGATGATCGTGACGTCGTGTCCGAAGTCGGCGAGTGTCTCAGCTGTCTGGAAGCCGACGCGCCCGCCGCCCGCGATGACGATATCGAGGTTGTTGGTCATGCGTTAATCTTCCCCCTCGGGTGTTATTCCGGTGTCGGCCCCCGTTTGGCCACGATCCGAACGCGCTCTGAGACGATCGAGCCCCACGTAGACAACTCCGCCCAGTAGGACCCACGCGACGCTGAGTATCAGCGCCAGCGGATCCGTCCGGGTCAGGTACTCCACGAGTACCCCGGCCAGGATCAGATTGAGACCGATACCGAGCACCGGCGGAACGGGGTAGTAGGGCATCTCGTAGGGGCGGTTCATGTTCGGTCGCTCCCGCCGGAGCCTGATCACGGCGACGTTGACGACGATAAACGACAGGAGGAAGAACAAACTCGCCATATTCCCGGCGCTTTCCGTCGGCAGTGCCACCGACCCGAGCATCACGACCGCGCTAGCGAGGATCGCAACGAACGGTGTCCCGTAGCGGTAGTGAATCTGGCCGAAGGACGGCAGCAACTGTCCCTCGCGGCCCATCGAAAACGCCACCCGCGAGGAGGCGATCACGACCGCATTGAGCGCGGTCAGCGTCGAAAACACCGCCCCGAAGACGATGAGCGCCCCGCCGTTCTGGATGATCGGCAGTCCGGTCGGCATGAACGACGTTGCCGCCTCGGCTATACCCGCCTCCCCGGCGTCGGCGAGTCCGTCCGCCCCGAGCGTGCCGACGGCGACGGTGACGACCGCCAGATAGACGATCACGGTCGCGATCAGACTCAGGAAAATCGCTTTCGGGATGTTCTCTCGGGGGTTCTCGACCTCCTCGGAGACAGTCGTGATGAGGTCGTACCCCTCGAATGCGATGAACGTAAGTCCCATCGCCGGCAGGACCGCGGCCGCGCCGGCTTCCGCCGGGAACAGCGGCTGGAACTCGGCTCCGGAGAACATCGGGGACGCGAACCCGAAGGCGACGAACACGGCCAAGATGCTCACCTTGATGATGGTGAATATCGTCTCGGCGCTCCCACTGGCAGCCGTCGAGACGGCGTTGAGCGCCACCAGACCGAGCACGGCAACGAACGCCAGCAGAAACGCGAGTGGCACCGCCGTCTCGACGAACGGTAGTACGACGGCCCCCACCTCGTCGGGTGGCGGAACTACCCCGTAGACGTGCAACAGTTCGAGAAAGTTCGGAGCGAAGCCGAGCGCGTACAGCCCCCCTGCGATCATGTAGGCGAACCAGAGCATCCAGCCCATGATGAACGACGGGAGGTCCTCGAAGATCTCCCGAACGAAGGCGTATCCGCCACCGCTCTTCGGGATCGAAGCGGCCAGTTCCGCATACGAGAGCCCGGTGAATGCGGTTACGACGCCGTTCAGCGCGAAAACGAGGATCGCGGCCGGGCCGGCGATCTCGGCGGACAGCCCCGTCAACACGAAGATGCCGGCCCCGATCATCGCTCCCATCCCGATCATCGTCGCGTCGAGCAACCCGAGTTCGGCCTCCGGGGACCGGGTCCGAGTCTCGCTCATTACCTTCGCTCCTCGTTTTGCTCGTCGTGCATCGTCTAGTTCGGTGCACCGTTGAGCCAGCGTAATGGTTGTGAGGATTCCTCTCCGTCGGGAATCGTACCCGTGTTTGTTAGCCCTCGTTAGAACTCTCCGACGCCCGTAACTCGTATTTCGACCGCGTGGGAGTGAGCGCCGGTTGCGAACGACGCCTTCCGAAGCTCCAGCGGCACTGTCTAGTGAGGCCAGGTTGCGACGTGAACAGGTCGGTGAGAGATTCGGGTAGCGTGTTCGCGGACCTGCTCAGCGGGCGCTTCGCGGCGGAATTGAAGAACGTTAGAGCGTGAGCGGACGGCGACACTCCTCACCTCGGGGCGTTCGCCGTCCGTCTCCACGCGACCGGGTGTTCGCTCGGAGAAACGGCGTGGATTCTCGCCGAAGCAGGCGGTGAGCGCTCTCACCGGGCGATCCGCCGGTGTCCAGTGGATACGTCGACTGGCCCATAGCGCTCTTGACCCGCCGACGTTCACGAGAGCGGGGCTCTCGTACTGTCTCGTCTCACTCGGCGATTCGTACGTCTCTCGAGGATACCGCCGTCGTATCGTCGTCAGTCGGATATCTCCGCCGCGATGTCGTCCAACTCCGCGTCGGAGAGGTCGGGCCGCTCGCCGGCGGCGACGTGGATCGGGCCGCCGCCGTCGCCGTCGAACCGCGGGATGACGTGCGCGTGGACGTGTCCGACCTCCTGGCCCGCGGCGGGACCGTCGTTCAGCCCCACGGTGGCGCCGTCGGCGTCGACGGCCGCCTCGATATCGGGCGCGAGGTCGTACACCAACTCGAACACCGCGGCGGACTCCTCCCGGCTCAGGTCGCCGAGGCGCGCGCGGTGTGTACGGGGGACGACAAGGGTGTGGCCGGGCGCCATCGGGTTCGCGTCGAGGAACGCGACGGCGTCGTCGCTCTCGCCGACGATCCGACCGGGGATGTCGCCGGCGACGATCCCACAGAAGACGCAGTCGTCAGTTCCGCTCATGTCCGGAGGGTTTGCTTCGGGTCCGCTTGAATCTGGGGGCGGTCCGTCTCGGTACTCGACGGTCCCGTCGTCGACGACTGCGGGACCGTGACCTCGGAAGCCCCCGCACGGTCCGCTCCCGCGGCTCGCTGTGCTCCTCGCTCCGCTGCGGTGCTTGCGTCGCCGGGGTTCGCGGACCGCACGGCCCCTTCCGGTCCCACCCGTCGCCACACCCTCCCCAGCCGACTCGCTCCCTCGCTGTCGCTCGGTCACTCGTCCCTCGCGCTCGCGGCTGGCACGGAGGCCAGCCGCCACGCGCCGAGAGCGGTCGTTCGACGGTCACTGTGGAGTCTCCCGTCCGGCTTCGCTCACGGCAGGTGTTCGGCGATCCGTTCGCGGTACTCCGCCTCGCTCAGCCCCAGCCGCGAGAGCCACACCTCCTGGTAGCTCGGGTGGAGGACCGGGAGCAGCGTCACCCCGAGCGTCGGGCAGTCGAGCGGTTCACACACCGAGTCGAGGAAGCCGTCGAGTTCGCGCCCCTCGAACGCGAGCACCGTCGTCGTGGCGTGTTTACCGGTGGCGACCACCACCGCCGGCTCCACCGCGTCGAGTTCGGTTTCGAGGTGGCTCCGGCAGTTCCGTAGCTCCGCGTCGGTCGGTTCGCGGTTGCTCCCGTCGTCGCCCTCGGGGAAGCACTTGACCGCGTTCGTGTAGTAGGCGTCGCCGCCGTAACCGACGGCGGCCACCAGCCGCCGGACCCGCCGGCCGGAGTGGCTGGATGTGTACGCGAACCCGGTGTGGTTTCCGCCCTTCCACACCGGCGCGTCGGGGTCGCCCGCGCCCGGCGCCTCGCCGACGACGAACACGCTCGCGTCCCGCGGGCCGTTCCCCCACGAGATGCACGTCCGCGACTCGACGAGCGCGGGACACCGCCGGCAGCCGGGCCGGACGACGAACCGGTCGTCGGCGTCGGGGTGTGCTATCTCCGACTCCGAGCGCGGCTCCGAGTCCGCGTTCGGCTCCCCGTCGTCGTCGCCCGCCCCGCCGTCGCGGCTCACTCGGTCAGCGGCATGACGACCCCGAACAGGAACGCCGAGAGGGGGATACAGAGGATGGCCAGGTACTCCAGGTCGGTCAACAGCGTCTCCTCCCAGCCCGGCAGTGCCGTCCCCGTCCCGCTCGCGGCAACCTGTATCGCGGCCGCGAGCACGAAGACGAGCAGGCTGATACCCACCCCGCCTTTCGCCAGCCGCGGGTAGTCGAGGTCCCCGTACCGTCCTGACGTGCGTGACATACCAGTTACTCCCGTGCTGGGTTACAAGACCGTTTCGCCACGCCGGCGACTCGGGGGCGCTCACCCCGTTCCGGACCGGATGCACCCGTTCCGGCCCGGACGCACCCGCGAAAGGGGAGGCGAAAGGTTGAGGACGGTCCGGCGGCTCCGCTGGCGTATGCAAGACGGACTGTTCGACGCGGTGTGGGCGGCGTTCGAGTGGCTCCTCGTCGCGGCCGGGAGCGTCGCGTTCACGGGCGCGGGGATCCGGTTCGAGGAGGTCGGCCGGGCGGCGCTGGTGGCCGCGAACATCCAGCACGCCGCGGTCGACTTCCTGCTCGCGGCCGTGATGCTCGTGTGGGGGCTGTACCTCCTCGGCTACCGCCAGGTGCTCCCGCGGACGCTCGCGGCGTTCGGCCGCCGGAACGCCGACGCGAACTGACCCGACCGAGCCGAACCGAACGGCCCGACCCGGGCCGGTCACGGCGCGTCGCCCACTCGTTCTACCGCCGTCCCGTTCACCCGGTCGGTCGCCGCGGACGGTCGTTCGTCGGCGACGCCCGCCGGCCGGCGGCCCGGTCGACCCGGCGCCGCGGCCGCCTCAGAGCGCGTCCACGAGGGCGGGCGCGACGGAGACGGCGGTCTCGCCGCGTTCGATGGTGTCGGTGGCGAACACCGACTCGACGCCCGCGGCCGCGAGTTTGACCCGGGCGTTGCCCGCGAGTACGCCGTGGACGCAGGCGGCGAACACGCGCCCGCAGTCGCGGTCGTGGAGCGCGGCGACCGCGTGGCTCATCGTCGACCCGGTGGCGACGATGTCGTCGACGACGATCACGTCCCGCCCGGCCACGTCGGCGTCGTGGGGGTGGACGGACACCTCGCCCGTCTCGCGGTCGCGCTCCTTCTCGAAGAAGTCGGTCGACCCGCGACCGTACGCGTCGCGCGCGCTCGCCGCCAGCGACTCCGCGCTCGCGTCGGGTGCGAGAAACACCGGCTCCGAGAGGTCGTCGGGGAGCGGCGCGGCGAGGCGGGCGGCGGCGTCGACCACCGCCGTCTCGCAGTCGAAGTACTCCGTGACGCCCCGCTCGTGGGGGTTGACCAGCACCACCCGGTCGGTCCCCGTCGAGACGGCGCGGGCGACCGCGCGCGCGGAGACGGGTTCGCCCGGGCCGAACGAACTGTCCTGGCGGGCGTACCCCATGTACGGGAGGACGGTCGTGACGCGGTCGACGCCGGCCTCCCGGCAGGCGTCCTGTAGCTGGAGGAGTTCGACCAGCGCGTCGTTCGACGGGGTCGACGCGACCACGACGGTCTCGGCGGGCGTCCCGTCGTTCGACCCTCCCGACTCCGCCGACGCCGCGAGGTCGGGCACCGAGGCGCACTCCTCGCCGTCGGGGAACCAGCGGTACTCCGGCGTCGCCAGCGGGCGGCCCGTCTCGGCGGCGAGGGCGGCCGCGAGCGACTGCGAGGCGGACCCGGGTACGAGCATACGCGTCGCTAACCGCGTCCGGATACAAACCCGTTCCTACTCGCGCGAGGGTGGCCCGCCCGCGCCCGCGGCGCCGCCGGACCCGCCGGCGTCGGTATCGGCGGTCCCCGCGGCCGCGTCGTCCGCTCCGCCGGTCG
>NZ_ASGZ01000033.1 GCF_000495475.1 Candidatus Halobonum tyrrellensis G22
GGCGCCTCCATCTCGCCGGCGAGGCGCGCGGCGTCGGCCGCCAGCGTCCCGGGGTCGACCCCCGCCTCGGCCGCGACGGTCCGGAGGTGGGCGGCCAGGAGCGTCAGCGCCCGCAAGCGGGTCTGGTCGCCGTCGCCGCCGCGCGCGACGGCCGTCTCCACCTCGCCGCCGCGGACGACGCCGACGTGGACCGCGCGCAGGTCGTCGCCCGCCAACAGCGCACGCGCGTTCGACAGTTCGCGCTCGAAGCCGGCGTCCGCGCCGTCGCCGTCGGCGTCCGACTCCGGGTCGTCGGCGTCGTCGGGGGCGTCGCTCACGGGTCGACGTGACCGCGGCGCGAGAAAAGGCCGTCGGGGACCGCTCGGCTCGGTTACTCGTCGGGGCGCGGCAGCGAGGTGAACACCGTCTCGACGATGCTGAACGGCTCGTACACCGACTGGTGGCACGGGCAGTACACCTCGTTGGCGGCCGCGAACTTGGCCGACGACTCTGTCTGCTTGTAGCCGGGGATACAACAGAAGTGGGTGCACTTGTTGAGCCACGCGATGAACCCCTCGGCGGTCGACGCCTGGAGCCACTCCTGTGTGGCGGCGTCGACCTCGTACGTCTCGCCGTCGGCGCCCGTCGCCCGTCCCGTCTCGGCGAGTTGCTCGATGAGCGGCGAGCGGAGGAGTTGGATCGGGAGGGTGTCCTCCGACTCCTGCGAGCGCCACGTCCCCGTGGCGGGCTTGCCCAGCCCGGGGACGCCGATACCGTTCCCCCACGACTCGTAGTTGTCGAACAGGTCGACGGTGAACCGCTCGCCGCCGCTCATCGCCTCCGACTGCCAGTCGTACGCCGGGCTCTGCCCCGACCGGAAGAAGTTGTCCCCATCGTAGTCGGGGGCGACGTTCGTGTACGTCTGGATGCCGCAGTACTGGAACCACTCGGAGGAGTACGTCTTCCCGCCGAGGTCCATCTCCGCGACCGTGATCTGGGTGTTGTTCTCGGTGACCGTCTTGACCTCGGGCCAGACCCCCTCGACGTAGCCGTCGGAGGTGACCTCCAGCGGGATCTGGGGCATGCCGCGCGGCGCGGGCCCGTCGGTGTTCTCGATGGCCATCGCCCGGGTCGACCCGCCGCCCGTCCCGGGGCTGGTGGTGACGCTGTTGACGGCGGCGGCGCCGCCGGCCCCGACGCCGGCGAGGGCCGCGCCGCCGACGACCCCCTTGACGAACCGGCGACGACCGGACTCGCCGGGATACTTGTCGTCGTTCGCGCTCATTACCGACCCTCCGGTGTGCCGACGCAAAAGCTTGACGAAAGGTCGATCGAAGCGCAGTACCCGGGATCTCGCGGCGTTCGGACGCCCCCTCACACGCCCCCCGCTGTGCCCGTCCCGCGCGACGCTCACGAGCGGTACGTAGCCGCCCGAACCCCTCGTAGCGAACTACTTGACCCGTCGCCGCTCACGCAGCCCTGGCGTCCGCGTGACGGGCGGTCGCCGTTTCGTGTCCACGCCGGCCTCGCGGTTCGTGTCCCGCGCGGCCCCCCTTCGGTTCCGGCCCGCGTTCGCGCCGATCGATCGGTACTCGGGAGTGAGGCAATTTTTCCCCGAACCGGCAACTGTTGAGGCTCCGCGTGTTACTCGTCATCGCATGACTGACGAGGAGCGGACCGTAGAGCGAGACGTACGCGAACTCGGCGCCGACCTCGGGTCGGTCGTCCGCCGACACACGTCCGACGCCGCGTTCGACGCGGTCGAGGACGTGCGCACGGGGTCGATCGACTACCGTCGGGGCGACGCCGACAGCCGGGCGCCCGTCCGGGAGCGGCTGGCGGGGTTGGACCCCGAGACGACCCGGACGGTGGCGCGGGCGTTCGCCACCTACTTCGAACTGGTCAACGTCGCCGAGGAGCGCCAGCGGGTCCGCGCGGTCAGGCAGGGCCGAACCGCGGGGACGCTCGGCGACGGTCTCGACGAGACCGCCGACGCGCTCGCGTCCGTCGACCGCGAGACCGCCGAGCGCGTGCTCGCGGACGTGCGGGTGGTGCCGACGTTCACCGCCCACCCGACCGAGGCGCGCCGGAAGACGGTGAAGGCGAAACTCCGACGGGTGTCGGAGACGCTCGCCGACCTCGACGAGCGACGCCTCACCGACGACGAGGCGGCGGCGCTCGACGGCGGTCTCGGCGCCGAGGTGGCGTCGCTGTGGGCGACCCGGCAGGTCCGCTCGCGCCGCCCCACGCCGTCCGACGAGGCGCGGGACGTGCGGTGGTACCTGGAGGGGACGCTGTTCGACGTGCTCGACGACACGTACGACGCGCTGACCGACGCCGTCGCCGAGGCCCACCCCGACCTGGACGTTCCCTCGGTGCTTGAGTTCCGGTCGTGGGCGGGCAGCGACCGCGACGGCAACCCCCACGTCACGCCCGACGTGACGGCAGAGACGCTCGACGCCCAGCGGGCGGCGGTGCTCGACCGCTACGACGACGCCCTCCGCGACGTCGCGAGCGCCGCCAGCCACGAGGCGAGCCGCCTCGACCACACCGACGTATTCGAGGAGCGCGCCGCCGCCGAGCGGGCGGCGGTGCCGGCCGTCGCCGACCGCCTCGACGAGGAGTACCCCGAGGAGCCGTACCGGCGGTTCGTCAACCTGCTCCGCGCGCGCGTCGACCGGGTCGACGACCTCCGCCCCGGCGGGTTCGACGACGCGGCCGACCTGGAGTCGGCGCTGGCGACGCTCGACTCGGACCTGCGCGCGAACGAGTACGAGTCGGTCGCCGACGAGGCGGTCGAACCGCTCCGGCGGCGCGTCGAGACGTTCGGCTTCTCGCTGGCGGCGCTCGACCTCCGCGACCACCGCGAGAACCACACCGAGACGGTCGCGGCCGTCCTCGACCGCGAGGGGGTCGACTACCACGCGCTCTCGGAGACCGAGCGGGTCGACCTGCTCACCGAGTCCGTCGTCGACGAGTCGGTCGGGACGCTCGACCCGGACGGTCTCGGGGAGACGCCCGCGCGGGTGTGCGACCGCTTCGCGGCGCTCGCCGACTGGCACGCCGAGTACGGCGAGGAGGCGATCGACACCTACTGCATCTCGATGACCGAGGAGCCGTCGCACGTGTTGGAGGTGCTCTACCTCGCGGATCTGGCGGGCGTGGTGTCGCTGCCCGACCACTGCGGGCTGGACGTGGTGCCGCTGCTCGAAACCGCGTCGGCGCTGTCGAACGCCCGCTCCATCTTCGAGACGCTGACCGACAACGAGGCGTACGGCGCCGCCCTCGACGTCCGCGGCGGCGTCCAGGAGGTGATGCTGGGCTACTCCGACTCCAACAAGGAGAACGGCCCGCTGGCGGCGTCGTGGGACCTCCACCGCAACGCCCGGCGGCTGGCGGAGGTGGCCGACGACGTGGGCGTCGAACTCCGGCTGTTCCACGGCCGCGGCGGCTCCATCTCGCGGGGCGGCGGGCCGATGAACGAGGCGCTGCTCGCGCTGCCGACGGAGACGGCGACCGGCGAGGTGAAGTTCACCGAGCAGGGTGAGTCCATCGCCGAGAAGTACGCCAACCCCGACGTGGCCGAACGCGAGTTGGAGCAGATGCTCGACGCGCAGGTCCGCGCGCGCCTCCGCAACCTCACCGGCGACGCGCCCGACGTGCGCGACGAGTGGGTCGACGCGATGGACGCCGCGGGCGAGGCGGCGCGGACGGCGTACCGCGACCTGCTCGACACGGAGGGGTTCGTCTCCTTCTTCGAGACGGTGACGCCCATCGCGGTCATCGAGGACCTCAACATGGGGTCGCGGCCCGCCTCGCGGTCGGGCGAGCGCACGGTCGAGGACCTCCGCGCCATCCCGTGGGTGTTCTCGTGGACGCAGTGTCGCGCCATCCTCCCCGGCTGGTACTCGGTGGCGTCGGGGCTGGACGCATTCCTCGACGACGGCGGCGACGTGGAGACGCTCCGCGAGATGTACGAGTCGTGGCCGTTCTTCCGGACGACCGTCGACCACGTCGCGCTGTCGCTCGCGCGGACGGACCTGGAGATCGTCGACGAGTACGCCGAACTCGCCGACGAGGACCTCCGCGAGCGGTTCCTCCCGCGGATCCGCGCGGAGCACGACCGCGCGGTCGAACTCGTCCGGAGCGTCACCGGCCGCGAGCGACTGCTCCGCCGCGAGTGGCTCGACGAGACGCTCGACCGGCGCAACCCGTACGTCGACCCGCTCAACCTGCTACAGGCGGACCTGCTGAGTCGGGAGAACCGAACCGACGCCGAGGAGCGCGCGCTGCGGCTCACGGTCAAGGGCATCGCCGCCGGGATGAAGAACACGGGGTGAGCGCGGCCGCGCCGGCGCGCGCCCGTCGCGTCGGGTCGCCATCCGCCTCAGGGCCGCAGTCGCTCCGACGCGGCGGCCAGCGTCCCCGACCCGAAGACGGCCGCCGCCGCGGTCAACACCAGTACCGCCAGCGCGCCGCCGAGGAACCCGTCGAGGCTCGCGCCCGCCGCCACGCGGACGAGCAGCCCCCCGAGCAGCGCGAACAGCACCGCCACGCCGAGGACGAGACGCAGCGTCGCCCGCCGCGGCGGCGACCGGTCGGGCGGGCGGTCGGGGTCGGCCCCCTCGGCCCCCCCGGTCGCCCCGGCGCGCTCGGCGTCCGTCGGGTCCTGACCGTCTGACATGGCGGGCTAGACGAGACGGCCCGCCCGTATAACTCTCAGCCGTCCCCGGAGTGAAACTAAATCCGACAGACGCAAGGCGGCCGGGCGGGGAACCCCACCCGTGTCTCTTGGGGGTCGCCGGCGCGCGCTCGTCGCGTTCGCGGGTACCGCACTCACGTTCGGGACGGCGTTCGCGGGGATCAAAGCCGGGTTGGCCGCGGTGCCGCCCGCGCTGTTCGCCGGCGTCCGGTTCGTCGGCGGCGGACTGCTGTTGCTCGGCGTCTGGGGCGCGCTGGGTCGGCTCGACCGGCCGCGCGGCCGCGGCGACTGGTGGGGCGTGCTCGCGGCGGGCGCGTTCCTCGTCTGGCTCAACGGCGTGACGCTGTTCGTCGGCCAGCGGACCGTCACCAGCGCCGCCGCCGCGACGCTGTTCGCGGCGCTGCCGGTGCTCACGCCGCTGTTCGCGCGGGTGGTGCTCGGCGAACGCCTCGGCGCCCGCCGGACGGCCGGGCTGGCCGTCGGGTTCGCCGGGACGCTCGTTGTCGTCGCGCCCGACCCGGGCGCGCTCGCGTCGGTCTCGCCCGGGCGGGCGCTCGTCGGCGTCGCCGTCGTCAGCGCCGCGCTCGGCGGCGTCCTGCTCCGGCGCGCCGCCCCCGCGATGGACAGCGTCTCGCTGACCGGGTGGGCGATGCTGCTCGGCGGGTGCGGGGCGCTCGCGACCAGCCGCGCGCTCGGCGAGTCGTGGACGGTGACGTGGACGCCCGGCGCGGCCGTCGCCGTCGGCTACGTGGTCGCCGTCGCGACGGCGGTGTCGTTCCCGACGTACTTCTGGCTCATCGGGACGGTCGGGCCGACGCGCGCGAACCTCACCTCGTACGTCGTCCCGTTGGTCGCGGCGGTCGCCGGCGCCGTCGCGTTCGGGGAGACGGTGGCGCCGACCACCGCCGCCGGCTTCCTCGTCATCGCAGTCGGGTTCCTCGTGATGGAGTGGGAGACGGTCCGCGAGGCGTTCGGGCGGGGCGACCCCTCGGCGGACGAGGGCGCGGGTTCGGGTGCGCCACCGCCCGGCGGGGGCGGCGCGCCCGCCGACGGCGTCGACGACGTGGGACGCGAGCGGTGACCGCCGACGGGGCGCGAGAGCGCGAGTCCGGCTCCGTGTTCGGCGTTACGCCTCGGCGTCGTTCCACGGCGCCGCGTCGAAGTCGACCAGACGCTCCTCCCGGTCGATGTCGTCGATCCGTTCGACCTCCTCGTCGGTGAGGTCGACGTCGAGGGCCGCGAGGTTGTCGCGGATGTGCTCCTCGCTCGTCGCCTTCGGGATGGCCGCGACGTTCTCCTTGGTGAGCAGCCACGCGATGGACACCTGCGCGGGCGTGGCGTCGTGGGCCTCGGCGACGTCTCGGATCTCGTCGACCTCCGCCACCTCGTTGCGCGCGATGGGCGAGTAGGCGACGAGCCAGTGGTCGTTCTCGACGGCGTACTCGCGGAGTTCCTCCTGTTGGAGCAGCGGGTGACACTCCACCTGGTGGGCGAAGACGGGCGCGTCGAGGTGGTCTCTCGCCTCGTCGAGTTGGTCCGGGCGGAAGTTCGAGAGCCCGATTCGATCGACCACGCCGTCGTCGACCAACTCGTCGAGGGCGCGGCACGTCTCCGCGGCGTCGTACGTGTCGAGCGGCCAGTGGACGTACAGCAGGTCGATGGTGTCGACGCCGAGGCGGGCGGCCGACTCGTGAGCCGTGGCGACCGCGTCGTCGTACGCCAGGTTGCCGGTGTCGAGTTTGGTCGCCACGAACGTGTCGTCCATGTCGGACCCCGACCGCTCGACGCCGCGGCGGACCAGCGCCTCGTTCTGGTACCCCTGTGCGGTGTCGACCATCTCGTAGCCCGCGTCGAGTGCGGTCGCCACGCTCTCGGTACACTGCGTGCCGGGGAGCAGGTACGTCCCCTCGCCGAACCGCTGGAACTCGGCCATGCTCGCGCGTCGGCCGCCGCCGGCGTCAACCCATCGGAACCGGACGTGTCCACCACCCACACCGCCCGGTGGTGTTCCGGCCGCGACACGGCGGACGCAACACACCGCCCTGCGGCGTTCCGGACACGACACACCGGACGCGCCCGCTCGCCCGCCGGACGCCGGTGATTCTCACCGGCGAGAGCCGGGAACGGACGATCCCCACGACTATATAATGTTTTTCGGTAATGCTTAACACGGTAACACGTCTCACGGACTACTGCACAGCATGTTCGAACCGTTTTCGAGCGGATACTACCTCGGGGAGATGTACGTTCAGCCGCGGGCCTCGGACGCGGCGGCGATCAAGCGCGCGGACCACGAGAAGGTCAACGAGCAGTTGTACGCCACCGGCGACGGCGTGGAACGACTCGACAACCCGCTCGTGATGAAGGTGGGCACCCGCCACTTCCCCGTGGTCGCCGACGACGACGTGCCCGGCGGCACGCTCGCGGTCCCGGAGTCGTCGGTGCCCGACGACCTCAAGTTCTCCCTGCCCGACCGCAGGGAGGTGTTCCTCGCGAACGCCGACCGGGCGCGCGACCTGATCCAGTACACGGGCTGGGAGGACGAGGACTACGCCTGAGTCGACGGGCGGGGCGCGGAACGGGTCGACGGGTTCGTTGCCCGGGAGCGGTCCGTATCGCGCCGTCGACCGAGCTATCAACGGGGTTGCGTGTCACCCATCTGTACTTAGTCGTGTTACCATCCCTCCCGCGTCCCTCGGCGGTCTCGGAGGAGATGCGCCGGGGCGCCCTCCTCGGCAGCGTCGGATACAGCCTGGTTCTGATAGTCACGGTGTCCGTGGCGTACTCGCCGCTCTTCTGGGTCGCACTGTTCACCGTTCAGGTCGGCCCGTGGGTGTGGTGGGCGTTGCTCGGCGGCGGGATCGTCGGCGCCACGCTGGGGGTCACGGTCGTCCGGTACGGGCTCCTGTCGCCGGTGCTGGTCGTTGCAGCCGCGTACGTCGTCACCGTCTACCGGATGTGGGAGACGTTGACCTCGCCGCGTCTGTTCCTCCCGGGAACGCCGCTCGACCTGTACGCAGTCGGGTGGCCGGTCCTGCTCGGCGTCGCGCTCGGGTGCGGTCTGGTCGAGCGTCACGTCCGGTCCATCGGTCGGACAGGCAGATCGTCCAACGGCAAGTAACGGGTCGGGCTTCCTCGGCTGACCACGGCGAACGGACACGCTCCCGTGTCGAGTACACGGGTCGCCGTCTTTTTGCCCCGTCGGGTCGCCCCTCGGGGTAGACCACACCATGATCGACCGGCTCCTCGGCCGCGCGTCGCTGAAGGCGCGCATCGACGAGTTGGAGGGGGAGCGCGACTCGGCGGTGGCGCGGATGGAGGCCGAGGAGGAGCGGCGGGCGGAGGCCGCCCGCAAACGCCAGGAGGCCGAAGAGCGGGTCAACCGGCTGGAGGACCGGATCGAGGAGTTGGAGGACCGCATCGACCGCGCGGAGGCCGAGGGGGACGCCGACCTCTCGTATCGGGGGACCGAGACGCTCCGGCGCGACCGCCTCGACGCCGTCCTGCGGAGGCTGGAGAGCGTCGACGCGGGCGCGGAGGGGGCGCTGTCGGCGTTCGTCGCCGCCGACGGCGACGTGCCCGACGAGGCGGCGGCGGCGTTCGGCGACCGGTCGGCGCTGGTCCGCCGCGCCGCGCCGACGCTCGTCTACCGCGACGACGCCGGGCTGGTGTCGTGTGCGCTCCGGCCGCCGCTCGCGCCCGACCCGTTCGCCGAGTGGGCCGACGGGTTCCGCGTCCGCGAGGAGTGGTTCCGGCCGACCGGCCGGTTCGCGTTCGCGCTCGCCCGCGCGGACACGTTCGCGCTCGGCGTCTACGAGGGAACCGAGCGGGTCGCGTTCGAGTCCGTCGAGACGGACGTGATGAACGAACACGACAAGGGCGGCTTCTCGCAGGCGCGGTTCGAGCGCCAGCGCGACGAGCAGATAGCCGCACACGTCGACGACTGTGCCGCGGCGCTCGACGCCGTCGAGGGCGTCGACCGGACCGTCCTCGTGGGCGAGCGGAGCGTGCTCTCGGAGTTGGACGAGTACGCCGACCACACCGCGGGCAGCGACGCGACGGGCGACCCCGAGGAGGCGCTCGCGGACGCGTTCGCCGACTTCTGGACCGCGACGCTCCGGCTGGTGTGAGCCGGCGGCCGGGACGGCGGCCGGAAGCGTGTTGAGTCTCGCGCCCCGAGTCGGGGGACGCATGCCCGACGAAGGTGACGACGCGCCGGACTTCACCGCACCGCTCGTGACCGACGACATCGAGGAGGCGACCCTCTCGGAGCGACTCGACGAGGACGCGCCGGTCGTGCTCGCGTTCTTCCCGGGGGCGTTCACGCCGCCGTGCCGCGAGGAGATGGCGCAGTTCCAGGCGGACATCGACCGCTACCGCGACCTCGGGGCGACGCTGTACGGCGTGAGCGTCGACACGCCGTTCGCCCAACAGGAGTTCAAAGAGCAGGAGGGGTTCGAGTTCGGCATGGTGAGCGACACCAACAAGCAGATCGTCGACGACTACGACGTCCGGATCGACATGGAGGACATCGGCTACTACGGGCTCGCGAACCGCGCGGTCTTCGTCGTCGACGCCGACGGCGAGGTCACCTACAAGTGGGTCGCCGACGACCCCGAGACCCAGCCCGACTTCGACGCCGTCGCGGAGGCGGTCGAGGCGGCCTGAGTCGGCTCACGACGCCCGAATCCCTCGTTTTTCGGCTAGTGCGTCCGGCTCAACAGGAGCAGTAGTACTCCCGGTCCGTGAGTTCCGTCTCGATGACGGCGGCGGTCGGCCCGGGGTCGGAGGGGCGGTAGACGCCCGTCGTCAGCCCCCGCTCCGACTCGAAGGCGCCCGAGACGAGGCTGGTCCACTCCTCGCGGGAGAGCACGTCCCAGAACGTGGGGTCGGTGGTCGCGAGGTTCAGGTAGTCGCGGAGGTACACCCACCGGGCGTCGCGGCGGTCTTCGGGTTCGTACTCGGCGTCGGTGACGCTCGCGTACGCAGCCATCGGGAGGTTCGCCCCCGCCTCGACGGTCATGGAGATCCACTTCCACGGCCGGGTGTTGATGTCGAGGAGGACGTACTCTTCTCGATCCTGGTCGTAGACGAACTCCGACTCGCTGATGCCGTGATACCCGGTCTCTTCGAGCACCGACAGCGCCCGCTCGCGCACCGCGGGCTCGTCGACCGTCTCCACCAGACAGGAGGTGCCGAACCCCCGCGGGAACCGGACCGCGGCGTTGCCGACGACCGCGAGCGGCTCTCCGCCCTCCGGGGGGACGTAGCTGGCGAGCGACGTGTCCGCGCCCGTCTCGACGGGCACCTTCTCCTGGAGCAACACCGTCGCGTCCGCCTCGTCGGCCGCGGCGACGGTGTCGTGGAGTTCGTCGCGGTCCTCTACCTCGATGACGTTGGTGCCGAACGCCTCCTCGAACTTCCGCTTGTGTGCGGGCTTGACCACGAGCGGGAAGCCGAGCGCCTCGGCCGCCTCGTCCACGGGCGTCTCGCCGACCCGGTACGTCTCGGGGTACGGCACGCCCAACTCCTCACAGAGCGCGTAGAGGTTCGCCTTGTCGAGGACGCGCTCTATCCCCTCGGCGTCCGAGAAGGGGCGTCGAACCCCCTCGGGCTCCGTCTCGGCGAACCCGCGGACCCACTCGTCCATGCACGCGAACGCGACACAGTCCGTGCCCGCCGCGTCGGCGACGCGTTCGACGTCCGCGCGGAACCCGTCGGCGTCGTCGAGCGGGTACGTCACCGCGCCCGCGAAGGCGACGGCGTCCGAGGTGGGTGCGACCCCGTCGCCGTTCCGGTCGAGGGCGATCACGGGGACGTCGTGGGCGTCGAGCGCGCGCGCGACGCTCACCCCGGTGATGTGTGCGTTCGCCACCAGCGCCGGCGGGCGGTCGAACGACGCCGCCGCGACGGCGTCGACCAGCCCGTCGGTGTCGTGGAACGTGTCGGCCATGCGCGTCGCTCGCGCCCGCGTGGTTAAAGGCCCGCGTCAGCCGGCGGTCTCTGCCTCCGTCGCGGACTCCGACTCGGACACGGACTCGAACTCGGACGACTGGCGGGCCGGCCGGTCGGCGACGACGGCCCGGCGGGAACCGCTCGACGGCGGGCGAACGGGCGGTTTATCCTCGTTGGGCGCCTCCCTCCGGCCGTGACCGACGGAAACGGAGACGAGTCCGGCGTTCCAGAGCGCGTCCGGCGGGCGGCGCGCGACCACGACGCCCTCGGCGACCCCGCGGGCGGGGGGTTCCCCGTCACGAGCACGCCGTTCGACGGCCGTATCGCGGTCGACGAACGCGACGACGGCCGACTCGCGTTCGACGTGACCGTCCGCGTGCCGACGCTGTCGGCGGTGGCGGTCGACGAGGTGGCCGACGTGGTCGACGAGGGCTGGTACGACACGTTCGAGCGCCGGGTCGCCGACATCGGCGCGGTGACCGAGGGGGACCACGACCTCTCGCCGGCGACCCGCCGCGCGGGCGAGGAGGCGGTCGTCGAGGCGTCGCTCACGGACCTGAACGAGCGGCGGGGCGTCAACGACGCCGTCGCGGTCGTCGACTACGTCGAGGGGACGTACGTGCAGGGCGTCGTCCCGGGCTACGAGTACACCGACCCCGTGGCCGGACTGATCGACCGGGCGCGCGCCGCGGGCGGCAGCGGCGACTACTGAGCGGTCCCGCACCGCCGGTCCGACCGGCCGTCCGACCGAGCGGGTCCCGTCACGTTCGCTCCCGCTCTCAGTCCTCGCGACCGCCGAGCGCCCGCCCCACCACCCGCTCGACGAACTCGCCCTTGCCAGCGGTGTACGACGCGCGGTCGTCGGGGAAGCGGGCGGCCAGACCGCGTTTCAGCCGTTCGTACTCGGCCGCGGTTCGGGGGTCGCGTCGGAGGGCGTCGCGGAACGCCAGTTGCTCCCGGCGGTAGCCGCTCCCCGGTTCGGCGAGCGAGAGGTAGTGCGTCCGGCGCGACGGGGGACCCTTCGCGAGGAAGACGCGGCCGGACACGTCGTCGGGTCGCCGCTCGTAGCCGTTCGCTTCGAGCGTCGCGACGGGGCCGCCCACGTCGTCGAGGTCCGGGACGGTCGCGAGCAGGTCGACGACGGGCTTGGCGGCGAGCCCCTCGACGGCGGTGCTCCCGACGTGTTCGAAACAGCCGACCGCGTCGCCGACCAGCGGGCGGAGCCGGTCGACTTCGCGCTCGTACGCCTCGCGCCACGCCGGCGTCCACTCGCGGAGTTCGACCGTCCCCCGTTCGAGTCCGACCACACCGTCGACGCGCGGGCGAGGCGGGAAAACCGCTCGGGTCGAAGCGTCGGCACGTCGGCGCGTCCGCTCAGTCCATCGCGATGTACGTCCGGGTGTCCTCGACGCCGTCGATGCCCTGGATGCCGTCGGCCGCCACCTCCTTGACCTGCGCGGGACCGTCGACGCGCACCTTCACGACGAAGTCCATGTCGCCGGCGACGATGTGCGCCTCCTCGACCCCCTCGACCCCCCGGATCGCCCCCTTCACGCGGTCGGCCTCGCCGGTGCTGGCTTTCACCATCACGTACGCGGTCACGGTCATCGCTCGGTCCCGGCGGCCGAGGCGAGCGTCGCCGCGGCGTTCTCGCCCACGAGGAGTTGACGCACGTCGCCGAGGACGTCGAAGTCGGCGAGCACCGCCAGTCGGTCGCCCTCCTCCAGCGAGTCGTCCGACAGCGGGATGCCCATCGGCTCGCCGTCCTTCCCGAACGCGAGGATCCGCGCTTGGGCGGGCAGCGACACCTCGCTCAGCGTGTACCCCCGCATCGGCGACTCCGCGGTGATGGTAAACAGGAGCACCTGCAGGTGTTCGGCGATGTCGGCGATGGCGCGGATGTTCCCGCCCAGCAGGGCGTTCTTCGCACCGATGGCGCCCAGCCGCTCGGGGTAGATGATCTCGTCCACCTCGTCGGCGTACTTCGTGTATATCTCCTCGCGGTAGTCCTCGTCGATGCGCATCACGGTCCGGCAGCCGTAGTGGTCGGCGATCATGCACGCCGCGAAGTTGGCGTTGAGGTCGCCCGTGAGCGCGCCGACGGCGTCCGCCGCCTCGACGCCCGCCTCGACGAGCGTCTCCTCGCGGGAGCCGTCGCCCTCGAACACGGTGAAGCCGGCGTCGCGGGCGCGGTCGGCCCGCTCGCCGTCGCCCTCGACGACGGTCACCTCGTGACCCTCCTCGTGGAGGACCCGCGCCGTGCGGAGACCGACGCGACCCGCTCCGATGACGATGAATCGCATGTGGTATGGTATAGCTACCCGAGGAAATAACTGTATCTCCGCGCTGGCGCCGCGGCGACGACAGCGTTTTATCGTGGTACACGGTACCATACGGTATGGTTCGCGCGTTCGTGATGGTGAAGACCGCCCCGGGAACCGTCGGGCGCGTCGCCGAGGCGGTTCGGGGGCTGGACGCGGTGGGCGAGGCACACGTCGTCGCCGGCGACTACGACCTGGTCGCGGAGGTGGAGGCGGCCGAGATGTACGACGTGCTCGACACCGTCGCCAACGACGTCCGGTCGCTCGACGGCGTGACCGACACGAAGACGTACGTCTCGATGGACGGGTAGCCGCGCCCCACGGAGGGGTCGCTCCGACAGGTCAAAGGTCGTGAGGAGCCAACCGTCCGCATGGCTTCGCTGGTCGCGCTCGGACTCACCGCGGCGGTGCTCGTGGTGCACACGCTCGTCGCGGCGGTGCTCGCGCGCTTCTTCCGTATCCGGCTGAACACCCAGTGGGGGTGGGTCGTCTACAGCCTCGCGCTCATCCCGGTCGTCCTCACGGCGACGACCATCCTCGCGGGGGCGGTCATCCCGCCGCTGTTCGACGGCGCGCCGCTGCTGCTCGCGACGTTCGTCGGTCTCCCGATGGCGCTCGGGTTCACCGTCGACCTGCTGTACGTCCCGGCGCCCGACGAGTACGACCTCCCCGAGGCGAACTGACCGGTCGAACCGCTCGGTCCCCGCCGGTCCGACCGCCCGTCGGGGGTCGCGCCCGCTCGCGAACGCGGCGGAGGCGAGTCGGTCCCCGGGCTACCCGCTCGCGGTCCCGGTCGGTACGGTTCCGTTCGGCGCCGTCACCGTTCCGTTCGGCGCCGTCGGAGTCTCGTTCTGTGCCGTCGCCGTTCCGTTCGGCGCGGGTCCGCCGGTCGTACCGCCCGCGAGCGCACGCTCCACCCACCCCGGCCGTCCGACCGCGGTGTTCCCGACGTCGGCGACGCGGAAGGCGTCCGTCACCACCGCCTCTTGGCCGAACTGCGTGGTCTGGTAGGTGAGCCGGTAGGCGACGACTCGGCCGTCGGGCGCGACCAGCAGCCGGACGTCGACCGAGCGCCACGACGGCAGGTCCTGACCGGTGGACGGTCGCTCGCGGGCGACCCGTCCCGGGCGCGCTTCGAGCACCGCGAGCCGTCGGCCGTCGTCGGTGACGGTGCCCGCGAACCGGGGGTCGAGCGTCCGCAGCAGCGACCGGAGCCGGTCGCTCCCGTCCGAGTCGACCCCCGCCGGGCGCTCGCCGGCCACCACGGTCAGGTTCGTGGTCGCGTTCTGCCGCAGGTCGCGCCCGACCGTCACCGAGCCGTTCGTCCAGTACGTCGTCGTCCGCACCTGGTCGTTGCCCCAGTGGGACCGCACCGAGACGAGACGGCGGTCGGCGTCGGCGGTCGGGCTCCCGGCGCCGAGTCCCGCGTCGGGGTCGACCCGGACGCGGAGCGACTCGTTGACGATCCCCCGCCCGTTCCGGCGGGTCACCGCGCGGTGGCGGACCGTCGTGAACGACCGGTTCGACAGCGACGCCCGGTGGGCGGCGACCAACCGCTCGGCGTCGACGGCGTCGGCGGTCACCCCCGGCGGGAGTCCGCCGGCCGGCGTCGACACCGGGGTCGGCGTCGGGGAGGGGGTCGGCGTCCCGCGGAGGGCCGGGTTCACCGTCCGCGGTCCGGCGTCGTCGGCGGCGCCGAGGGCGTCGAAACCGCTACACCCGGCGGTGGCGAGGAGGATGGCGACCGCCAGCGCCGCGAGTTGCGCTCGCATGCGGAAGGTGTCACGCTACGAGGTCATAAGCGTGAGCGCGGGCGGTCGGCTCAGCGACCGTCGAGCAGGCCCGCCACGGCGCGCTCGACCGATTCGAGCACGCGCTCGGGCGACCGGGAGGCGTCCACCCGGACGAACCGCCCGGGTTCGGCGTCGATCAGGCGCTCGTAGTTCGACCGCACGTCCGCGAGGAACGACGCGCGTTCGAACTTGTTGGTCGCCCCCGCCCGTCCGGCCGCCGTCTCGGGGTCGACGTCGAGGTAGACGGTGGCGTCGGGCGCCCGGGTGAACGCCTGGTGGACCCCGCGGACGTACTCCAGCGGGCGGTCGATCCCGGCGTCCGCGTCCGCGAGGCTCGCCGCCTGGTAGGCGTACCGCGAGTCGACGTAGCGGTCGGAGAACACCAGTTCCCCCTCCGCGAGCGCCGGCCGGACGACCCGCGAGAGGTGGTCGGCGTGGTCGGCGGTGAACAGGAACAGTTCCGCCAGCGGGTCGGCCTCGTCGCCGATCGACCGGCGGACCGCGTCGCCGTACCACGAGTCGGTCGGCTCGCGGGTGAACGTCGCGTCGGGGTAGACGTCGTGTAGCGCCTCCCAGGCGGTCGTCTTGCCGCTCCCGTCCAGCCCCTCGAACGTGATGAGCATCCCTACCGGACCGTGCGGGGGCCGGGGTTTACGGCTACCGTTCGCGGCGCGCGAGCAGCGCGGTCCCGACGAGCGCGACCAGCGCCGCGAGGGCGGAGAAGCCGGGTGCGGTCGTCGCCGTCTCGCCGTCGACCTCCGACTGGGCGTCCGCCGGCGGCGTCGCGTCGCCGGCGCTCGACGAGTCGTTCCCCCCGGTCGGGTCGGTCGCGTTCGGGGCGGCCGAGGAGCTGTCGCTGCCCGGCGCGCCCTCCGTCGCGTTCCCCGGCGCGCCGGCCCCGGGCGCGCCGGCGTCGAACCCGGTCGCGTTGGCGGGACCAGTGGCGTTCGCCGGTCCGGTCACGTTCGGCAGTCCGGTCGCGTTGGCGGGACCAGACGCGTTTGCGGGACCGCTCGCGTTGGTGTCGGCGTCGACGCCGACCGCGAGCGTCGAGAAGGCGGTGGTGTTCGCCTCGTACGTCCGCCCGCCCGTCCGTTCGGTGTCGAGACGGGTCCAGCCGCCGTCGGCCCGGTAGCGGTACAGCGCCACGTCGTCGGGCGTCGCGCCCGCGGGGAGCGGGGCGTCGACCCGGACCCGGACGGTGGCGCGGTCGAACCGCGCGTCGGAGACGCCGACGGCGCTCGTCGGGACGTACGCGAGCGCGTCGCCCCCGTCGAGCGGCGGCCCGGCGGTGGTCGGCGTCGGCGTCCCGAACTCGACGCGGAAGTCGGCGGCGTCGAAGTCGAACGCGAAGCCGACCCGCTCGACGGTCACGCCGGCGCCCGAGACGCCGGGCAGGTTGGTGCCGAAGCGGGCCTGCCCCGGCACCGCCCGGACGAGCACCGTCGCCCCGTCGGTCGTCGCCACGGTCTCGTACTCCGCCGACCGGTCGAGGGGGTCGGCGTCGACGCCGCCGGCCGGCGAGGACCCGCCGCCAGTGGTCCCGGAAGAGCCGTCGGTTCCGGCAGTTCCGTCGGTCTCGTCGGTCCCGTCGGTCCCGTTCGGCCGTGTCTCGGCGTCGCTCCCGTCCGAGCCGTTCGGCTGGCGCACGGCGGCGCCGCCGACCACCGTCCACGGGTCGCCGTCGTTGACCCGGAGCGCGGAGCCGTCCCGGAGCGTCTCGACGCCGCCGCCGAGCGCGTACGTCCGGTTCGCCCCCGCGGGGACGACGACCCGGCGGAGCGCCTGCCCGCCGAAGAGCGACCCGTGGTCGTTCCAGTGGACCACCGGTCCCGCGGCCGTCGACTCGTAGAGCGCGACGTCGTACGCCGCCGGCTCGGACGAGGGGTTCCGGAGCGTCGCCGTCAGCGTCGCGTTGCCCCGCTTGCCGACCGAGTCCGGGTCGAGCGCCGTCGAGACCAGGACGACCGACGACCGGACCTCGACGGTCGCCACGTCGGTCGCGAGCGCCGGGTCGCCCACGGGCGAGGCGTTCACGACCGCCGCCCGGAAGCGGTGGACGCCGCCGGCGAGCGCCCCCGCCTGGAGGGTCACGTCGACGGTCCCCGACCGGCCGCCGAGTTCGTAGTAGCGGTAGTGGTTCGGCCCGTACACCCGGAGTTCGGTGTGCGTCAGATTCACCTCGGGAGCGAGTCGGTACCCCACCGTCAGCGTCGAGTTGCTCGTCCCGTCGACGGTCGCATCCGCCATCGTGACCGCGGTTCCCTCGCCCGCGGGGACGGACGCGGTCCCCCCGGCGACGGTTCCGGCGCTCGCGGTGCCGGCGGCCGCGAGCAGGAGGGCGAACACGGCGACGACCGCACCGTGCGTGTTCAGTCGCATCTGTCCGACGTGACACGACGAGCCGAATAAACGCTCCCTCCCGGCTATCAGGCGTTGTACTCGGACGTACCCGCACTCCCGAACCTGGTGGCCGGTGGCCGAATCCGGGTCCCGCACACGGGTCCCGAACGCCGGGCGCCGGCCGCGCCGTCGGCGGTCTACCGGTCCACGTCGACCGACTCGACGACGACGTCCTCGCGGGGCTGGTCGTCGGCGTCGGTGTCGACGTCGCCGATCTCGCGGATCACGTCCATCCCCTCGATCACCTTGCCGAAGACGGCGTGGCGGTCGTCGAGGTGGGGCTGGGCGCCGAGCGTGATGAAGAACTGCGAGCCGTTGGTGTCCGGTCCGGAGTTGGCCATCGAGAGGACCCCCTCCTCGTCGTGCCGGAGGTCGTCGTGGAACTCGTCGTCGAACTGGTAGCCGGGGCCGCCGCGGCCGGTCCCGGTGGGGTCGCCGCCCTGGATCATGAAGTCGTCGATGATCCGGTGGAACGTGATCCCCTCGTACAGCGAGTCGCCCCGGATCTCGCCCGACTCGGGGTCCTCCCACGTCGTCGTGTCGCGGGCGGGGTCGTCGCTCGCCGCGGGGTCGTGTTCCGCGAGGTTGAGGAAGTTCTCGACCGTCCGCGGCGCGCGGTCGGCGTACAGTTCGACCGTGAACTCGCCGTGGTTCGTCTGGAACGTCACCGTCGGGTTGTCGCCGTTGCTCTCGCTCATCGTCCGGGATGCGGGCGGCGCGCGAAAATACCTGCCGCTTCGGCCGCTCCGACCGGGCACCGCAGTCGGGGCGGCGGGCCACTGCTCGGGCGGCACACCCGCGGAACGAGCGACGCGCCCGCCGCTCGGGTGCCCGCCCGCGGACCCGACGGGCGGGAGCGGAGCGGGTAGCTACAAGCCCCTCGCCGCCGACTCCCCGCGTATGGCCGACCACGACAGCGAACGCGTCACGCTCGCGCGCCTCCCGTCGGGCGTCGCCGTCGAGACGACCGTCCACACCTACGGCTCTGGCGACCCCGTCGTGTACGCGCAGGCGGCCCAGCACGGCCGCGAGATCAACGGGACGGCGGTACTCCGACGGCTCCACGACTACCTGCTCGACGCCGACCTCGACGGCACGTTCGTCGCCGTCCCCGTCGCGGACCCGCTGACGTTCGACACCGTCTCGTACACCACGCCGGAGGCGTATGACTCCGTGAACAACAACATGAACCGCTGTTGGCCGGGCGACCCCGACGGCAGCGTCCACGAACGCATGGCGGCGGCGCTGTGGGAGTACGTCGGCGACGCCGACTACATCGTCGACCTCCACACCGGGAGCCGCGACATGCTGACCCACTCGGTGTACCTCCAGGGCGACGACGACTGCCGCCGGCTGGCGGAGGCGTTCGGCACCCGCCTCCTCCTCGCCGAGGCCGCGGGCGACGACGCCGACGTGGAGTGGGAGGAGCGGAACTTCGGGGGGAAGCTCCGGGTCGCCGCCACCCGCGAGGGCATCCCCGCCATCACGCCCGAACTCGCGCACAACAAGGAACTCGTCTCCGACGCCATCGGCACGGGCGTCGAGGGGACGAAGAACGTCCTCCGCGAGACGGGCGTCCTCGACGACGGCGTCGACGTGCCCGAGTGGACCGGGGTGCGCGCGCGCAACCACCTCGGTCGGGTGAAGGCGACCGACGCGGGACTGTTCAGCGCGGCGGGGGGACTCGCCGTGGGCAACAGCGTCGAGGAGGGGGAGACGGTGGGCGAACTGTTCGACCCGACGACGTACGAGACGCTCCAGACCGCGACCGCCGACCGGGCGGGCGTCGTCTACTCGGTCACCCGGGAGGCGACCGTGACCGCGGGCGAGACGCTCGTCGGCGTGGCGATGCGGCTCGACGACGAGTAGCGCCGCGAGCCGTCCGGACGGCCCGGGTCGGAGAGTCGGGGCGTCAGACCCCGCGGGCGCCGACCGACGCCGCCTCGCGGTCGTCCCACGCCAGCAGTCCGACGGTGAAGGCGCCGGTCACCAGCCCGACGCCGACCATGTAGACCAGAAATCCGAGGTACCAGTCGACGCCGAGCAGGCCCGGCGCCCACCCGATGAGCGTCCCGAACGACGCGCCCGCGGCCTGCGACACCAGCGAGACGACGAGCGCCGCCATCCAGCCGCCGAGGAGGAGCCGGCACACCGCCCGCCAGCCGCGGCCGGTGACCGCCCGGGCGACCCACCCGCCGACGCCGACCGGGACGTAGAGGAACGCCACCCCGACGAGCACGGGCATCCGGGCGACGGCGGCACCGAACCCGCCGACCGCGCCGACCGCCGTGAACCCGCCGACGAGCAGCAGCGTCGCCGGCAGCGCGCGCTCGTAGCCCACGCGCCGACCCAGCACGTACGTCGACAGCGACAGCAGGACGACCGCGGCGCTGGCCGCGAGGAAGAACAGGCCGTACGTCGCCGCCGGTCCGAGAGACACGCGTGCGGGTGGCGCGGACGGGCTGATAAGGGTACGCCACGAACTATCACGGGCGAGAATCCGGGCGGGGCACCGCCGGTCCGGGTGGCGTCGGCCTACAGCGACCGGACCGTCCCCGCGAGCACGCCGACGCCGATGTCGAGCGACGCCTCGTCGATGTCGAAGTACGCGGTGTGGTGGCCCGCGGGGTTCGACGCGCCCACGCCGACGTACGTCGCGGTGCCGCCCGCCTCCTGCACCCGGCGGACGAGGTAGGAGGCGTCCTCGCTCCCGCCGAACGGCCGGTGGTCGACCACGTCGGTGACGCCGTCGACGCCGCCGGCGGCGTCCCGGACCGCGGCGACCATCTCGGGGTCGCACTCGAACGTGGTGGTCTTGCCGTACAGCGCGGTCTCCACCTCGCAGTCGTGCATGTCGGCCGCGGCGTCGAGCACCCGGTGGGCCGCGTCGAGCACGTACTCGTTCAACGCGGCCGTCTCGCCGCGCACCTCGACGCGCATCGTCGCCGCCTCGCTGATGACGTTCTGGGCGTTCGCCGACTCCACCATCCCGACGTTCACCCGGGTCGCGCCGTCGGCGTGCCGCGGGATCGCGTAGAGGTTCTGCACCGCCGTCGCGAGCGCCTGCATCGCGTTCCGGCCGGCGTTGGGTTCGCCGCCCGCGTGGGCCGGCTCCCCCGAGAACGTCACGTCGAGTTTCGCGTTCGACAGCGGCCGCTCGTAGCCCGCGACCACGGTTCCCGTCTCGGCGCCCAGCCCCAGGTGGACCGCAAGCAGGTGGTCGACGTCGTCGAGGTGGGCGGTCCGGCTCATCGGCAGGCCGCCGCGGCCCCCCTCCTCGGCGGGCTGGAAGAACAGCTTCAGCGTGCCGTCGAAGCCGCCGTTCGCGTCGAGTTCCCGCGCGACGCCCAGCCCGATGGCGGTGTGACCGTCGTGGCCGCAGGCGTGCATCTCGCCGGGGTGGGTCGAGCCGAACCCCTCGCGGGCGGGCCGGTGGTCGTCGTCGGTCGCCTCCTGGCGCGCGAGCGCGTCCACGTCGACCCGGAGGCCGACGACGGGACCGGAGCCGTCGCCGTACGCCTTCACGGCGACCAGCCCGGTCACGTCGCCCATCCGGTCGAGATAGTCCGTGGGTGCGCCCTCGCGTCTCGCGCGCGCTCTCGCGGCCGCGATGTCGTCGTCGCTCGGTACGCCCAGTCGCTCGTCGGCGGCGACCGCCTCCGAACCCAGGTGGAGGTCGAACCCGCGGTCGTCGAGTTCCGCGGCCACCAGCGCCGTGGTCCGGAACTCGGTCCACCCCTCCTCCGGGTGGCGGTGGAGGTCGCGCCGCACCGCCGTGAGGTCCTTCCCGCGCGTCGTCGCCTCGGCGTCGTCGTTCACGGGCGGGGGTTCGGCCGACGCGGCATAAACGGTCGTCAGCCGGCAGTCCGGGGGGTCGGAACGCCGGAGGCGCTCAGATTAGAACGCCCGCAGGTCGTCGAGCACCGCGGCGGCGTCGCCGTCGTCGATGCTGTTTCGGGCCATCTCCAGCCCCTCGTCGAGGTCCGCGGCGTCCTCGCGGGCGTAGATGCGGAACGCGGCGTTGAGCGCCACCGCGTCGTACCAGTGGTCGGTCCGGTCGCCCGCGAGCACCTCCTCGGTCACCCGCGCGGAGTCTTCGGCCACGTCGTCGACTTCGAGGTCCGCCTCCTCGAACCCCATCCCGTACTCGGCTGTCTCGATCTCGAAGTCGTCGAACTGGTCGCCCTCGCTGCCGCCCTCGCCCGAACTCCACTCCGCGACTTTCGTGTAGCCGGGGCGGATGTCGTCGTACCCCTCCATCCCCTGGAACATGATCACCCGGTCGAGGTCGTGAAACTCGCTGTCGACGAACGTGTCGACCACCTTCTTCGCGAACGCGAGGTGGTAGAACGAGCCGAGGTGGGTCGACGCTCCCGCGGGGTTGGCGAGCGTCTCGACCGTGTTGACGAACGTCCGCACGCCCATCATCTCGCGGCGCTCGTGCAACTCCTCGACGTCGGGGTTGAACGCGGGCTGGTAGTAGAAGCCGAACCCGGTGTCGTCGGTCATCGCCGCCGACTCGCCGGGCGAGAGGTCGGTCCGCACGTCGAGTTCGTCGAGGACGTGTTTGTACGCGTCCTGCTTTTGGGTCGGGACGCGGTCGCCCGAGTGGGTCACGACCGGCGTGCCGGCGCCCGCGGCGGCGACGCCCGCGGCGACGCCGAGGACGGCCGTCTCGCCCTTGCCGTCGTAGTTCGCCCCGCAGTCGACCGGGTCGGCGTCGGGTTCGGCGTACTCGACGCGCGAACACATCTCGTCGACGTACGCCGCGAGTTCCTCGGGGATGTTTCGCTTCCAGCGGTTCGCCAGCCAGAACGCGCCGAGCGTGGTGCGGTCGGGTTCGCCCGCGAAGATACGGCGCATCGCCTCGGTCGCCTGCTCGCGCGTCATGTCGTCGGCCGACTTCGGGCCGGAGCCACAGACCTCCGTCATCAGCCGCTTGAGGGGCCACTCGCCGAACTCCTCGGTCGCTTGTGCCATGTGTGCGCCTTGGACTCTCCGCGCAAAAGCGTCCCGCTCGCCGAGTGGACGACCAAAAGCCCGGCGGTGGCTACGGCTAACTCGCGTTCCCAGCCGACGGGACGGTCCGAAAGCGGTAGGTAGCGTCGGCGCCAACCCCCGTCGATGAGCCTGCCGGAGGGGGACGACTGGCGGGAGGGACTGGACGCGGTCGACGCCCGCCTCGTCGACGAGTACCAGAGCGGGTTCCCGGTGGTCGAACGGCCGTTCGAAGCCGTCGGCGCCGACCTCGGCGTCTCGGAGGCGGAGGCGGTCGACCGGGTGCGCGCGCTGCGGGAGGCGGGCGTGTTCCGGCGGTTCGGCGCGGTGCTCAACCCGCCGGTCGTCGGGTCGTCGACGCTCGCGGCGCTGTCCGTCCCCGACGACCGGTTCGACGAGGTGGCGGCGGTCGTCAACGGCTACCGCCAGGTCAACCACAACTACCGCCGCGACCACGAGTGGAACATGTGGTTCGTCGTCACCGCGAGCACGCGCGAACGGCGCGACGCCATCCTCGCGGACGTCGAGGCGCGGACCGGCTGTGCCGTGTTGAACCTCCCGATGCTCACCGACTACTACATCGATCTGGAGTTCCCCGTGTTCAACGCCGACGCGTTCGCCCGCGAGTCGTTGGAGTCGACCGACGCCTCCGCGACCCGCATCTCCGAGGACGCCGCGGGCGACCTCTCGGACCTGGAGGCGCGTCTCCTCTTGGAGATCCAGGGCGGCTTCCCGCTGTCGGCGACGCCGTACCGCGACGTCGCCGACGCGGTTGGCGCGGACGTCGACGACGTACTCGCGGCGGTCGAGCGCCTGCGCGCGGACGGCTGTATCAAGCGCGTCGGCTGCGTCGTCAACCACGTGGTCACGGGCTTTTCGAACAACTGCATGGTCGTCTGGGACGTCCCCGACGACCGGCTTGACGAACTCGGCGAGCGGGTGGGCGAACTCCCGTACGTCACGCTGTGTTACCACCGCCCGCGCCGGCCCGAGCAGGGCTGGCCGTACGACCTGTTCACGATGATCCACGGCCGGGAGGCGGAGGCGGTCGACGCCAAGATAGACGAACTCGCGGCCGACCACCTCCCGTTCGACCACGAGCGCCTCTACTCGACGGGGACGCTGAAACAGACCGGCGCGCGCTACGACGACCTGGTGGGGGCGCCCGTCGACGGCGCGGGCGAGGCGGGCGAGGCGGACGACGCGGCGGGGGCGGGCGGCGTCGACGCCGACGACTGAGCCGCGCTCCCGCGTCGCCTCCCGGCCCGCGGCGAGCGGCGCCCGGACCCGACCCGTCGACCCGGCCGACCGACAGGGGAAAGGTCGTCGGGTCGAAGGGGGAGGTATGAGCGAGTTGGACGCCGAGGTCCAGACCGCGAGCGACTACGGCGGCGAGGGGCCGCCCGTCGAGGAGAAGCCGTACAAGATAATCTTCGAGGCGAACGCCTGCTTCGGCGCGGGCAAGTGCGCCGAGGTGGCGCACAACTGGGAGATGGACATCGCCTCCGGGATGGCGAAGCCGAAGTCGTACTACTTCGCCGAGGAGGAGTTGGCGGAGAACGTCCGCGCCGCCGAGGTGTGTCCCGCCAAGAAGGGCGACGGCTGCATCCACGTCGTCGACCGGCGGACCGACGAGGAACTCGCGCCCGACCCGCACGGCGACGGGACGCTGAGCGTGGACTGGTAACTCGCAGAGGGACCGATAGCAGTCGGCCGTTCCACGCCGGCACCCCCAACGTGAAGCCGAGAATCGATCATCTCACCGAGGAGATGGTGGTGCTCCGCTTCAGTGGCTACTGGAGAGACGAGAAGCGAGAGGCTCCGAATAGATGGCGAACCCACCCACGTACCTACCATCCCACTTCCGGCACAACCCCGAGACACGCCGATTGATCTCCTCTGTAGTGTTAATTTCGAGGAGTCGTTGGAGCGTCTCGTCAATCGTTTCGCGCTGATCCAGTCGTACGTGACTGCTGATACCTTGAGGGCATTTCTGCCACCATTAAATCATCTATCAGTATCTCTTGTGGTTATATGTATTTATTATAAAATAGTTTAGTGTACGCAGGATATAAACCGAGCTGTTCGGATTGGGAGTTCGGACGAGAGTTCACCAACACAGGCTGACGCATCCCGAGTGGATCAAATAATTGCGCAGGTGGTAATCTTATACTCGCAGGACGTATAGGGGCAGTATGGGCGAGGACGACTACCCTCGCGGCGTCGAGGAGTGGATCGAGAACACCACCGCGTTAGATCGTGTCAAAGGGATCGCCGCTGGACGACAACAGCCCATCTCGGTCGCGGAGGTGGCCGAAGAGGCGTTCGTCTCGAAGAACACCGCTCGGAGCCACCTCGAACGGTTGACGGAGTACAACATCCTTCGAGCAGAGACACGAGGAGGGACGACCGTCTACTCGGCGAACCCGCGCTACACCCGGTTCAGCGCAGTCGAGGAGTTGTTGGACGAACACGACCGGGCGGGACTGATGGAGCTCCGGTCGGAGATCCAAGAGCGAATCGAGGGGTGGCGCGAGGAGTTCGACGTCGAGGAGCGAGAGGAACTGTGTGAAGCGGCACGGAAGACGGAGTTCTCCGAAGAGACGAGGGGTCTCATCAACCCGTACCGGCAATGGGGGATGGAAGAACATCGACTCTCCCTCGTGAACGAGGCCCTTCGGTCGTACGAGGAGACGAATCCGACGGAGCCTGCCTCCGCGTAGCATGGCCGGGGGATACGACTCAGGCAAGCAGTCGCACGACGACCTTCGGAAGATTCGGCAGGGGCTGGAGCGACATCCGATGGTGGCGAGTGCGGAGGGAATCCCGCCGGGAGGGTACGAGCAGGTTCGCGCCGAACTGGATTCGAACTACATCGAAGGCGGTTCCGGTTCCAGCAGTCTGACCGTCTCGTGGTTCAGCGGAGTCGCGCCGGGGGATCGGCCCGAGTTCTCGTTTCACTACGTCGATGACACCCAGGAGGTGGGACTCCATCACCACCCGAACGAGCACGTCGATGGGTGGGGGCACGTCCAGAAGAGACATGCCGACGACACCAGCTACCGCTACGTACCGTACACCTTCGGGAGTTTGGAGCCGGAGCGTGTGGTCTGGGAGGTACTCTCGTTCCTGAATGACCAGTAACGTCCGTAGGAGCTGATTCTGACGCGGCGCGCACACGCGAGGTGGCGTACTGGCTCACGAGGCAGAGCTAACCGAGAGTATTCCGAATGGAGGCTTACAGATGGATCCTTTCCGATGAAGAGAATTCACTGTACGTAGAGACTGCTGCGACAGAAGCGTGGGAAAACGTTGCCCACCGAATCTGTCACTCTTCTTCAATGACAATCGAGTATCCTCCCTCCCGCAAGTGGGGTTAATCCGCTCCCGGTGGTGGTTTGTATGTCCGTCACCCGGAGAGAGGGTCAGAGAGCAGAACGGCACCGGCGAGGAACTCGCGCCCGACCCGCACGGCGACGGGACGCTGAGCGTGGACTGGTAGGCCGGCGGGGTCGGGAAAACGAAACGGGCAAGCCCGCCGAGCGAGAACGCCGACCCGCGCGAGGGTGGCCGAGCCTGGCCAAAGGCGGCGGACTTAAGATCCGCTCTCTCAGGAGTTCGAGGGTTCGAATCCCTTCCCTCGCAGTGGTTCGAGCGGAGCGGTTCCAAGCGGGGAGGGAGCTCGCTCGGACCGCGGTTCGAACCCCCTATCGGACCGACGGATCCCCGGCGGCGCGGGGTCGCGAACCCGACACGGCACCCGCGGGCGCGCGACCACGGTGATTTATCCCGGTCGACCGATAGCTTCCGCCGACGGATGGGGACACAGCGGGAGGTCGACGTGGGTCAGGTGTCGCCGCTCGCGTGGCGACTGCTCCGCGTCGCCGCGGGGTACGAACAGCGCGGCGTCGAACGCGAGGTGGACGACCTGTTGCAGGCGCACGTCTCGATGCTCGAAAACGGCACCCGTGCGCTGTCGGCCGCCCGCCGCGAGCAGTTGCTGGACCTGTACGCCGCGGAACTCGACGCCGAACAGGTCGAGACGCTCGTCGAACGGTTCTAGCCGCCCGGCGACCGACACCCCGCGACGCGTTCGACGGCGCTCCCGAGAGAACGCCCGTGCCGTACGGTATCGTCCGTGTATCCCGAAGAAAATCGTTAAGTATCACCCCCCGAACGAAACCCGTGTATCAATGATACAGAGCCGTATGGGTGAGTCGACGAGCCGTATCGTCCTCTTCGCGGTCGCGGTGGTCGGGGCGGCCGCGATCGCGCTCGCGCCGAACCCCGCCGGTCTCAGCGTCCGCGGGCAGTACGCGTTCGCCACCATGTTCTTCGCCGGCCTGCTGTGGGTGACGGGCGCACTGCCGCTGGCGGTGACCGCGATATCGATCCCGTTCGTGTTGACCGCACTGGGGGTGTACGCCGACCTCGACGTCGCACTCGTCGGGTTCGCCGACCACCTCATCTTCCTGTTCATCGCCGGGTTCATGCTCGCGAACGCGCTCCAGAAGTACGACATCGACCGCCGGATCGCGCTGTGGCTGATGGCGCGGATGGGCACCTCGCCCGAACGGCTCGTCGGCGCGGTGATGCTCGCGACCGCGTTCCTCTCGATGTGGGTGTCGAACACCGCGACGACCGCGATGATGACCCCCATCGCCCTGGGCGTCCTCACGCAGGTGATCGGCAGCGAGGGCGTCCAGGCCGCCTCCGCGTCCGCCGACGAGGTCGACTCCGACGTGGCCGCCGACGGCGGTGCCGCCCCCGCCTCCGGCGGCGTCTCGGGGCTGGGGACCGACGACGGGTTCAGCAACCTCCAGGTGTCGATGCTGCTCGGCACCGCCTACGCCGCCAGCGTCGGCGGCGTCGGCACGCTGATCGGCACGCCCCCGAACGCGATCCTCGCCACCCAACTCAACGAACTGCTCGACTACAACATCAGCTTCGGCCAGTGGCTCGCCATCGGGCTCCCGGTCGTCGTCGTGACGCTGCCGATCATCTGGTACCTCCTCACCCACCGGCTGTACCCGCCGGAGGTCTCCGACGTCGAGGGCGCCCGCGAGGAGGCCGAGCGCTACCTCGCCGAGGAGGGGAGCCTCGACAAACGTGGCCGCCGGGTCGCGGTCATCTTCACCGTCACGGCCACCCTCTGGGTGGTCGGCGGGTTCGGCGACCTGATCGGGGGGTACTTCCCCGACGCGGTGGCGGTCACCCTCTTCGGCGGGTCGGGGATGGGCGTCGGCGGCGTCGAGGGCCACCAGGGCGTGCTCTACTACGTGATGGTGGGACTGGCCGCGATCCCGGCGCTCGTGCTCGCGGACACGATGGAGTGGGACGAACTCGTCGACATCGACTGGGGGACGATCCTCCTGTTCGGCGGGGGGATCTCGCTGGCGGGCGCGCTCGAATCCACCGGCGCGACCGAGTGGATCGCGGACATCGTGTTCAGTTCGCTCACGGACGTCCCGATCGTCGTCGTCGTCGCGTCGGTCGTCCTCCTGATCATCTTCCTCACCGAGATGACGTCGAACACCGCTACCTCCGCGATCATCATCCCGCTGCTCATCGGCGTCGGCGGCGTCTTCTCGACCACGCTGGGCCTCCCGGAGGTCGCCGCCGCGGTGTTTCTCGCGACCAGCGGCGCCATCGCGGCGAGTTTCGCGTTCGCGCTCCCGGTCGCGACGCCGCCGAACGCCATCGTCTTCGGCAGCGGCTACCTCAAACAGGAGCAGATGATGCGTGCGGGCATCGTCCTCAACCTGCTGATGACCGTGGTGCTCACCGGACTCATCTGGCTGCTGTTCCAGTTCGTCTGGCCCGTCGTCCTCTGGTGAGGCGGCCCCGGTCTCGGGGCCGACCCGGGCTGCGGTAGCCGACCGAGGCGGGCCGACGCGCGTCCGCTCCCCCCGCGCTCTCCCTCTTTCGTTCTCCCTCTCGGCTCCGCTCCGTTACTTCCCTCTTTCTCTCCCTGTCGGCTCCTCGCTCGCTACTCCCCGTCGTCCCCCCACGACCCGCCGACCCGGTCGTACCCCATCATCTCCTCGCCCGCGTGTTCAGTGAACGTCACCTTCACGTTCGGTTCGGGCACACCCCACCGTTCCACTACCTCCTCCATCGCCGCGAGCGCGAACGCCCGCTTCAACTCGAACGGCCGGCCCTCGCGCACGTCGGCGTCGAGAAACGCGAGCGGTCCGTCGACCGCACGCCCGAGGTGGAGGTCCGCGGGGTCGCGGTCGCGGACCGTGACCGCGACGTGGCCCGCGGTGGTCTCCATGTGGTCGGTGTAGTGGTCGGTGACGGCCGCCGCGAACGACTCCTTCCCCGCGGCGGTCGGGTCGGCGGTGGTGTCGAACTGAAGGTGGGGCACGCCCCCAGTCGCGCCGCACCGCCCCTATCGCTTCCGCTCCGCCCGTCGACGGGGACCTGTCGGGCGGGCGTAAGCTATACGGGTTCGTAATGAGATGTAATTAGCGTGCTCCCGCTCGAACCGCTCGCGCGGCCCGACCTCCGACTGCTCGTGATGGGTCTCCTGATGGTGGTGTCGGCGTGTGCGACGCTGCTGTTGTCCGTCCCGTTCAGCGTCGCGGGGTCCGTCGGGTCCGCACTCGCGGCCGTGGCGATGCTCGACGGCATCCTCCTCCGGCCTCCGACCGAGTCGTAACGGCGTCGCGGCCGTCGCGGAACGCTGGCGTCCTCGACGTGTCCGTCCTCCCCCTCCCATCTCCCGACCGCCGAGCGCCGGCGCTCGGCAGTCGGGACGGCTACCCGACCGTCGGCGGCGCTCGCGGTGGAATCGGACGGTCGTCGCGGTGGAGTCGGACCTCGACGAGTGGCGAGCGCTCGCGGGTCGAATCGAGTGTAGGAACGAAAGAGGGCACGTGCCGCGAAAGAGAGTGCGGCACGGTGCCCCCTCGAATTGGTCCCCGCTGACGCTCCGGCCCTCCAGACGAAGCGTCACTTGCAGACAGTGCTCCCGACCACTTAACCGTGGCGCCGCCGGCGTCGGATGCCGGAGGGCGTACGGGTGTTGGCACGTGCTCAATCGCGGGTCGGTCCCCCGCTCACGACCGGCCGGGGTGGTCCGCGGGGAGACGGGGGCCGCCGCCGAACAGTCGCTCGCGGAGCGTCCCGCCCGCCGGGTCGGCGAGCAGCCCCCGCTCGCGGAGTTCCGGCGACACCAGGTCGACGAAGTCGTCGAGGCTCCCCGTCCGCACCACCTCCTTGACGTTGAACCCGTCGACGCCCACCTCCTCGTACCAGTGGGCGAGTTCGTCCGCGACCGTCTCGGGCGACCCGACGACGACGGGCGAGGTGGTGCCCAGCCCCGAGAACTCCGCCACCTCCCGGACGGTCCACTCGCGGTCCGGGTCGGAGGTCGTGAACGCGTTCATCGTCCCCTGGATGGCGTCGGTCTCGATGTGTTCGATCCGCTGGTCCGGGTCGAGTTCCGACAGATCCATGTCGAGAAAGCCCGACAGCAGCGCGAGCGTCGCCTCCACGTCGACGCTCGCCGTCAGCCGCTCGTACTTCTCCTCGGCGGCCGCGTCCGTCTCGGCGACGACGGGGACGATTCCGGGGAAGAACGCCAGCGAGTCGGGGTCCCGCCCCAAGTCGGCCGCCCGCCCCCGCAGGTCCTCCATGTACTCGCGGACGCCCGCCTCGGTGGGCTGCGAGCAGAACACCGCCTCCGCGTTCGCGGCCGCGAAGTCGCGCCCGCGGTCGGACGAACCGGCCTGGAAGACGACGGGCGTCCGCTGGGGCGACGGCTCGCAGCCGTGCGGGCCGGGCACGTCGAAGAACTCCCCCTCGTGGTCGACGGCGTGGACCCCGTCGGGCCGCGTGTAGACGCCGCGTTCGGCGTCGCGGACCACCGCGTCGTCGTCCCACGACTCCTCCCAGAGCGCGTAACAGACGTCCATGAACTCGTCGGCGCGGTCGTAGCGGGTCCCCTTGTCCATCCGCCCGTCGAGCCCGAGGTTCGCCGCCGCGGATTCGAGATACGAGGTGACGACGTTGAACGCGACCCGCCCGTCGGTGAGGTGGTCGAGCGTCGACAGCTCCCGCGCGAGTTGGTACGGGTGGGTGTAGGTGGTCGACTTGGTGACCGCGAACCCCAGCGAGTCGGTCACCTCCGCCATCGCGGGCACCAGGTAGCCCGGGTCGTTCGACGGCGTCTGGACCGCCTTCTCGACCGCCGTCCCGCGGTCGTCGCCGTACACGTCGTACACCCCGCGTACGTCCGCGAAGAACACCGCCGCGAACCCGCCGCGCTCGGCCGTCCGCGCCACGTCCGTCCAGTACTCGCGGTCGGTATACTCCGCCGACCGGTCGCCCGGGTGGGTCCACGACCCCGGCGAGACGTGTTCGACGGAGTTCATGGTAAACAGGTTGAGGTGCATCCCGTCGCCGCTCGTGCCGCTCATACCCGCGGTAGCGCGTGCGCCACGGTAATCCCCCTCGAAGTCGGCAACAGCGCGGGGTATCTCCGACGGCCGGACCGGTGACCGGACTCCGGACGGGGCGGATGCGGTCGGACGGGGGGACGACCGGCCGGACACCGGGGCAATCGGCGGGAACGACCGCGGCGGACCGATTTAAGCCCCCCGGCACCAACCCGGCGCGCATGAGCCAACGCGTCGTCCTGCTCGCACACGAGAAGTTCCCCGACGGGTCGAAAACCGCGAACGGCATCATCCGCTACGGCGACCAGGACGTCGTCGCCGTCCTCGACCGCGACCGGGCGGGCGACCGGGTCGCCGACCACCTCCCCGGCGTGAGCGACGCCCCCGTCGTCGGCTCGTTCGGCGACGTGGAGGGGGAGGTGGACGAACTGATCGTCGGCATCTCGCCCATCGGCGGCGCGTTCGACGAGTCGTGGCGGCCCGACGTGCGCGCCGCCATCGAGGCGGGCTGTGACGTGACCGCGGGGCTCCACTACTTCCTCAACGACGACGAGGAGTTCGCGGCGCTCGCGGCCGACCACGGCGTCACCCTCACCGACGTGCGCGAACCGCACGAGGGGTTGGGCGTCGCCGAGGGGCGCGCCGACGAGGTGAGCGCGGACGTGGTGCTCACCGTCGGCACCGACTGCGGCGTCGGGAAGATGACCGCGACGATGGAACTCGCCGCGGCGGCCGAGGCGGCCGGCGTCGACGCGTGCGTGGTGCCGACGGGGCAGACCGGGATCATGGTCGAAGGGTGGGGGAACCCGGTCGACCGCGTGGTGTCGGACTTCACCGCGGGCGCCGTCGAGGAGATGGTCCTCGAACGGGGCGACGACCACGACCTCCTGATCGTGGAGGGACAGGCGTCCATCGTCCACCCCGCCTACTCCGCGGTGACCTGCGGCATCCTCCACGGCGCGATGCCGGACGCGCTCGTGCTCTGTCACGAGGCGGGCCGGAAGGCGATCCACGGCTACGAGGACACCGCGCTCCCCCCCATCGAGGAGTACGTCGACCTCTACGAGTCGGTCGCCGCGCCGGTCCACGGGACGGAGGTGGTCGCGGGCGCGCTCAACACCTCGGGTGTCGACGACGACGACGCGGCCCGCGAGGCGGTCGCGGACTTCTCGGAGCGACTCGGCGCGCCCGCGGCCGACCTCGTGCGGTTCGACGCCGGCGACGTGGTGGGGGCGCTCCGGTGAGCCTGTCGACCGAGTTCGAGCGCGTGTCGCTCCCGCTCGAGCACGCGTTCACCATCTCCCGCGGCACCCAGACCGCCGCCGAGAACGTCGTGGTCGAGATCACCGACGACGACGGGACGACCGGCGTGGGCGCGGCCGCCCCCTCCGCCCACTACGGCGAGACGGCCGCCACCGTCGAGGCGGTGTTGCCCGACCTGCTCGCGGAAGTCGAGGACGTGGGCGACCCCCACGCGTTCGCGGAAGTCGAGCGGCGAACCCGTGCGGTGGTCGAGCGCAACCCCGCCGCCCGCTGTGCGGTCAGCATCGCGCTCCACGACCTCGCCGCGAAACGGCTGGGCGTGCCGCTGTACCGCCTGTGGGGGCTCGACCCGACGCGGACGCCCGAGTCGTCGTTCACGATCGGACTCGACGACACCGACGTCGTCCGCGAGAAGACCCGCGAGGCGGTCGAGGCGGGCTACGGCACGCTCAAGCTGAAACTGGGGACCGACCGCGACCGCGAACTCGTGGCCGCGGTCCGCGCGGAGGCGCCCGACGCGACCCTCCGCGTGGACGCCAACGAGGCGTGGACGCCCAGGGAGACCGCACACAACACCGAGTGGCTCGCCGAGATGGGCGTCGAGTTCGTCGAACAGCCCGTCCCCGCCGACGACCCCGAGGGGCTGAAGTTCGCCTACGAGGCGTCGGCGCTCCCCATCGCGGCCGACGAGTCCTGCGTGACGCTCGCCGACATCCCGCGGGTCGCCGACCGGTGTGACATCGCGAACCTGAAGCTGATGAAGTGCGGCGGACTGCTGGAGGCGACGCGGATGGTCCACGCGGCGCGCGCACACGGGCTGGAGGTGATGCTCGGCTGTATGGTCGAGACGAACGCCGCCATCGCCGCCGGCTGTCACCTCGCGCCGCTTTTGGACTACGCGGACCTCGACGGGAGCCTCCTGCTCGCCGACGACCCGTACGACGGCGTCCCGCTCCCCGGCGGCCGGGTCGAGCTATCGGAACTCGACCGGCCGGGGACGGGCGCGCGCGAGGCCTGAGCCGCGCCGGGAGCGCGGGGCGGCGCCGAGGGTCGCGCCGGTCTCACGTCACTCTCGCTCCGCCGACTCCGTCTGTGGGTCCGTCTCCGCGCCGGGTTCCGTCGCCGACTCCGTCTGTGGGTCCGTCTCCCAGTCGATCCGGTCCCGGTCGGTGTTCCGGAGGACGAACGGTCCGATCGCGAGCGTGCGCTTCGTGACCGTCGCCACGCGGATCACGTACGTCAACAGGAGGAAGAAGGGGAGCAGCGTGACCGTCACGCCCGCCGCGAGCACCCACGTCAGCCGCTCGACGCCGACGAGCGCCCCGGGGAACGACGACCCGTTCACGAACAACTGGACCGTCACCGCGACGAACAGCGCGGGCACCGACGAGAGCAGCAGCACCCGCGAGAGGTTGACGAGTTCCCACTGGAAGTAGAGCGTCTTGAAGTGCTCGCGCGCCGGCCCGAACAGTCGGAGCAGCCCGAGCAGTTCGTCGAGTAGCCGGCGCGTCTCCGAGTCGAACGCGTCGCCGTGGCGCGCGACCAGCCGCCGACCCTGATACAGCCGCCACGAGTAGTTGAACGTGAGCGCGCCGTACATCACGTCGAACCCGCCGAACGTGGCGTCTTCGAGCACCTCGCTCGCGCGCGCCGCGTCGTCGGAGACCGCGTCGACGTACTCGTCGACCTCGGCGTGGAGCGCGGTGTCCGGGGCGTCGGCGACCGCGGCGCCGAGCGAGTCGGCCCGCGCCCGCACGCCGTCGAGGAGTTGTCGCATGAACGACGCGGGGTCCGCCGAGCCGACCGGACTGTCGAGCCGCGGGTTCGCGTCGTCGCGGAACTCCATCGACCCCTCCATCCGCTCGCGCTGGTCGCCGAGCGAGCCGAGTTCCTGCGAGAGGATGAGCTGGCTGATCGTGATCACGAGCGTCACCCCGGTGACGACTGCGCCGATCATGGGCGAGAACACCCACCAGAGCGTGTTCTTCTCGGCGACGAGCGTCCGGACGGGCACCCCGGCGACCCGGGCGACCGCGAGCACTCCCGCGAAGAACACGGCCGCGATCAGCCCCGCGGCGACCCGTCGGCGCCCGGTCAGCAGGAACCACTCCGCCGCCCGCTCCCGGCCGACCTGCCCGTCGGTCGCGTCGCCCGGACGGACGTCGCTCTCCGCGTCGTCGGCGCTCACGGGCGGGCTACGCCGTCGGGCGACAAATGAGCGGCGACTTCGGGACGGAGGGAAAGCGGGGACGGACGGGAGGGGCGGCGAGCGGGACCGAGCGGACGGCGAGCGGGGCCGAACGGGCGGCGGGAGGCGGGTGACGAGGCTGCGAGCGCGCGCCGGGTCAGTTCGTCAGTTCGACCCCGACCCGCCGTTCTCCTCGCTTTTGAGTTCCTCCAGTTCGGCTTCGACCTCCTCGTCGGTGGGTTCGGCGTCGGCCTCCTCAACGGCCTCGTCGACGTCGGTCTCCGCGTCTGTCGCGCCATCGCCGTCGGCCGCGGCGTCGGACGTGCCGAACTCCGCTTTGAGCGTCTCCAGTTCGGCGTCCACCTCGCGGTCGGTCCGGCCGGCCGAGAGTTCGCGGTCGAGTTCGTCCTCGTCGGACATCGCGTCGTCGAACGCACCGGTGTCCTGGAGTTCGTCCATCGCCTCCGAGCGCGCCTCCATCTCCTCGGTGCGCTCCTCGGCGCGTTCGATGGAGCGGCCCACGTCCTCCATCTCGTCGCCGACGCCCGTCATCGCCTCCGAGACGCGGGTCGACGCCTCCGCGGCCTCGTAGCGCGCCTTCATCGTCTCCTTCTTCGTCTTGAACTCCTCGATGCGGCCCTGGAGTTCGTCCTTCTTGTCGACCAGCCGGTCCTGCGTGGACTGGAGTTTCTGGATCTGCTCCTCCAGGTCCTCGATCTGGTTCATCTTCGACTTCTTCTTCTCCAGCGCGCGCCGGGCGAGGTCCTCGCGGTCCTGCTGGACCGCCTCGCGGGCCTGCTCGTTGTGCTTCTCGACGTTCTCCTCCAGCCGGCGCTTCTGGATCTCCAGGCGCTTCTTCTGGGTGGTGAGGTCCGCGATCCCCTGTTTGACGTCCTGGAGTTCGTCACGCATCTGCTCGTAGCTGTAGTCGAGCGTCTCTGTCGGGTCCTCCGCTCGATTCAGGAGGGCGTTCACCTTCGAGCGGATGACGTACGAGGCGCGAGAGAGGACTCCCATGGATGGGGACTAGCGAACGCCAGGTATAAATCTCACCCGGACGACCGGCGGCGCCACCCCCGCGAGACGGCCAGCCACGGCGGGCGGCGCGACGACGCGGTGCCGCGACCGACGCGCTCAGGGGGGTCGCGGCCGAACCGCCGGGGCGTGAGCGACCGAGACGCCGAGCGCGGGACCGTCCTCGTCCCCGGCGGACGGGACGTTCGCGCGACGCTCGACCGCGCGGACGAGTCGGAGAGGGGGGACGGAGCGACCACGAGTGCGGAGGCGGGAGCCGACGCCTGCGTCGTCGCGTGCCCGCCCCACCCCCAGCAGCGCGGCCACCGCGGCGACGAACGCCTCCGCGCCGTGAGCGACGCGCTTGGGTCGCGGGGCGTCGACTGCCTCCGGTTCGACTACGGCGACTGGGACGAGGGGTACGGCGAACGCGCCGACGCGCGCAACGCGGTCGGGTGGGCCGGCGAACGGTACGACCGCGTGGGCCTGTTCGGCTTCAGCTTCGGCGGGTGTATCGCCCTGCTCGCGGCCGCGGAGGTGAGCGTGGCGGCGGTGAGCGCGCTCGCGCCGACGGCGCGCCTCGCCGAGGACCTCGACGCCGCGGCGGCGCTCGACCGGGTCGACTGCCCCGTACAGGTGGTGTACGGTAGCCGGGACACGACCGCCGACTGGGAACCCGTCGTCGAACGGGCGCGCGACCGCGGCGCGGACGTGGTCGAACTGTCCGCGGACCACTTCTTCGTCGGGCAGGCCGGGAAGGTGGGCGAGACGGCCGGCGAGTGGTTAGCGGGTCGGCTGTGAGGACTCCGATTCGGACTCCCGGTAGCCGAGTAGCAACTGGACGACCAGCGCGGTGACGGCGGCGACGACGACGAACCCCCAGAACGCCGACCACGCCGCCGCGCCGGGCGACTCCGTCACGACGAACGCGAACAGCCCCCACGCGGCCGCGGCGACGAACGGCGCGAGAAAGGGGAGGTCGCTCCACCGCCCGCCCGCGTTGCGGTACTCCACCGCGTACCCCCAGACGTTGCCGACGGTGAACTGGAAGAGGACGACGGCGAACAGGCCGTTGATGGTGGGGACCAGGAGTTCGGGCCCGACGGCCGGGTCGTCGCGCCACACCGAGGCGGCGAAGCCGACGACGAAGACGGCGAGCATCAGGCCGTGCCACGGTCTGAGGCGTGAGCGGAGGGACACGTCCGCGATGGAACGGGCGACGACAAGTGACTATCGGACGCTCAGTTGTACTCCCGCCACCGGTACCCGCACTCGGTGCACTTGAAGAAGCGCGTCGGCGGTTCGTCCGCGGCGCCGGTCTGTTTGATCGTGTACCAGGCGACGCCGTGACCACACTTCTCGCAGTGCACGTCGGACGAGGTGGGCTTCCCCTCGAAGTTGGCGCCCTCCTCGGTCTCTATCACGTCGTCGTCGGTCTGCGCCTCCGTCGAGACGAACTGCGCGGCGCGGTCCTCGTCGCGGTCGTCGGTCGCGCCACAGGAGGTACACACCATCGCGCCGTCCTCGGAGACCATCATCGACCCGCAGTCGTCGCAGAACTGGACCATGGGGTATCAACGACCGTCGACGGAGTCAAGTCTGTCCATCCGACCGGTCCACCGGACTCGAACCCCGGTCGGAACCGACATGCCGAACGGTCTTCGACCACCGGTCGGCACGAATCGCTACGACGAATAAAGGCCGACGGGGAAGACAGTTACATCTCTCCGCCACTGGCGCCCGTGTCACCGAAATCGCCGACGCCGACACCGGTATCACACGCCGCGACGGCGTCCGCCGCGGTAGAGTCCGAGACCGTCGCGCAGGTCGCCGGACTCCCCATCCCCCCGGCACTCCCCGACGCTGCTAGCGTCCCCCTCGGATACGGGGCCGAGACCATCTCGTCGACGTCGATGTCCGCCACCCCCTCGTCGTTCAACTCCTCGATGTCCACGACGAGTTCGTCGCTCCGCGCCGCGAACTCGCCGCTGAACTCGGCGTCCGGGAAGGCGTACACCATCGGCACCTGTTCCGGACGCACTCGCCCCCGTTCGACCGCATCGGCCAGGTCGTCACGCACCCTGTCCAACTCGTCTAGTACCGCCGCACACCGGTCGGTTGAAACGCCCACCGTCTCCGTCCACGTGATCAGGCCGAACAGCAGGCTCTTCTGCTCCTCCCGTCGTCGGTAGAACCCCCTGTGACGCAGGTCCGCCTCGAAGTCGTACTCGTAGACCGCGTTCACCATGCGTTCACCGTCGTCGATCCCGACGATCGCGTCCCGGATCTCGACCTCGTAGGGACGGAGGTCCGCATCCTCGTCGAGGTGGGCGTCCGCGGTCGGACGGAACCCCTCGCCGTCGCCCTCGGGCCTAATCAGGCCCCGCATGGACATGCTGATGAGTGCCGCTTGCAGCGACGACTTCCGGGTCCACGACTGGTCCCCCTCCTCCGAGAGGATCCAGAGGAGTTCGACCGGACGGAGGTCGTCGAGTTCGTGTGTCACGGGTTACTAGCCGAATGGTAGCTCAGAAGTGATAAATCAGACGACGAACCCGTCTCCGAACCGGACTCCGGGGCGACGACTGCTCCGACCGTCTCTTCGGCGTACACAACAGGGCGAACTGGGTGTTCGGTGACGCCCGCCTCGTCACCCCTCCTCGACGGGAAACGGGACGCTCCGAACCCGAAGTCGCTCCCGGTCCCCGTCCACATCCCGTCCCGATCCCTCGACCAGTCCGCCGTCGTTGCACCCTGCACGTTCGCGGCCCACTCCGGAGCAAACGCACCGCCCACCCCGTCACCGCCGTCGGAGTCACCGGGAGAACGGCCGATACGCCCGCTAGAAGCTACTACTCGGCGAACCAGTCGTCGCAGAACTGCATACCGGGCGTTGCGCCGCCGGGCGGGTAAACCCCGCGTCGCCGGTCGCCGGCTCAGTCCGGCCCGCCCCGCGCGGCCACGGGACAGCCGCGAACCCGGACGTCGTCGCCGTCGAGCAGTTCCACGATGGCGGTTCCCTCGTGGGTGCAAGCCATCTCCGGCGGGGCGGCGAGGTGGGGACACTGCTGGCAGTACTCGCGTTTGTTCACGACCCGCT
>NZ_ASGZ01000034.1 GCF_000495475.1 Candidatus Halobonum tyrrellensis G22
CGGCCGCACACGACTGCGCCGACCTCCGGGTGGCGCCGGGCGCGCCCGCCCGCGACGTCGCCGACGACTCCGAACTCGCGCGGCGGACGCGCGAGGCGGCGCCGGCCGACCGGGGCGACGACGACGCCGGCGCGCACGACGCGCTGGCGTCGTTCCTCGCCGACGAGGAACAGGTCGAGGCGATTCGCGAGCAGGCGCGCGCGGAGGCGGAGAGCCGCGCCCGCGAGTGGGGGCTGTCGGACCAACTCGCCGACGCGGACGCGACGGGCGGTGACGGCGCCCGGACCGGAGACGGGGTCCCGCCCGGCTGACGGGGTCGCCGGCGACCGAACGGCCACAGGACACTCGTACCCCTATCGAGTGCGTACGCGTATGAGCCGAACGGGACGACTGCCGACGCCGTCGCGGGCGCGCTGGTGGCTCCTCGGGGTGGCCGGCGCGGCCGTCGTCGGGCTGTTCCTCTACTCGTTCGTCGGCACGTTCGTCTCGGGGCTGTTCGTCTACTACGCCATCCGGCCGCTCCGCGACCGACTCGACCGGGTGTTCGGCTCGGACGGTCTCGACGCGACCGCGACGGTGTTGGTGCTCGTCGTCCCGATACTCGCCATCGCGGGCTACGCCGGCTACGTGGCGTTTCAGGAGCTGACGGCGTTCGCGGGCCCGGACGTCGTCCGGTTCGTCACCGCGCGGCTCCCGGGGGACCCCTCGTCGGTGTCGGCGGTGGTCGAGAACCCGATCCGGTTCTCGCGCCGGCTCGCGGAGATCGACCAGGTACGCGACGGGATCGGCCCGCTCCTCGGCACGCTCGGCGCCATCGCGAACGTGCTCCTCCACCTCTCGCTCGTGATGGGGCTGGTGTTCTTCCTCCTCCGGGACGGCGACGAGGTCGATCGGTGGGTCCGCGAGCGGGTGTTCGACCCCGACAGCACGGGGTACGCGTTCCTCCGGACCGTCGACGCCGACCTCGAAGGGGTGTACTTCGGCAACTTCGTGACGGTCGTCCTCGTCGGCGTCGCGGCCGTGGGAGTGTACAACGGGTACAACGCGCTCGTCCCGGCGGCGGTCGCGCTCCCGGCGCCGACGCTGCTCGCGCTGCTCACCGGTCTCGCCACGTTCGTCCCCATCGTCGTCGGCAAACTCGTCTACGTCCCCGCGGGTCTGTTCCTCGCCGCCACGGCGGTCCGGACCGACAGCTCGCTCGTCTACCCCGTCGCGTTCGTCGTCGTCGCGTTCCTCCTGCTCGACATCCTCCCGCAGACGGTGCTGCGGCCGTACCTCTCCGGGCGGGACATCCACACGGGGCTGGTGCTGTTCGCGTACGTGCTCGGCGCGGCGCTGTTCGGCTGGTACGGGCTGTTCCTCGGGCCGCTGCTCGCGGTGTTCGCGGTCCACGCCGTCGGCTACTCGGTCGCGTCCCTCCGCGCGGAGGAGGGCGCCGTCGACGACGAGAGCGTCAAGGCGACCGGGTTGGGTGCGGAACCCGAGGAGGTGGTCGACGACGTCGACGGGGACGACGGCGACGCCGCGGACGGCGACACCGCCGGCTGACTCCGACCGACCCGACCGGTGTGGCCCGTCCCGTCCGACCGGAGTGGCCCGTCCCGTCTAACCTCTCCCGCTCGCCGGCTCTACCCGGTCCCCATCCTCGCCACGGAACCGCAGGAGTCACCGTGCCGCGGACCGACCGTCGGGTGTGACGCTGCTGCGCCTGCTGGCGTGTCGGACGCCGGCCGACTTCGCCGAGTGGTACCGAGCCGGCGCGGAGTACACGCTCCGGGTGGCCGAGGGGATGGGGTTCGACGCGGCCGGACTGCGGGCGGCGCGCGACGACGGCTACGCGGCGCTTCGGGCGGAGCGGACCGACGTCGCGCCCGACCTCGCGCGGACCGTCGCGGCCACGCTGTTGGGCGACGCGGAGTTCGGCCCGCCGTTCCTGCCGTGGACGCCGACGTGGTACCGCGCGGCGCTGACCGGGCCGGTCCACCTCGCGGCGCGGCGGCTCCGCCGGGCGGCGCGCCCCTACGCCGACGCCGCGGGGGGCGTGCCGTCACCGGCGTTCTCCCGTCCGGCGGACGTGCTCGTCGACGGCGCACCCCCGACCGCGGGGGTGTCGGGCTTTCACGACCGGTTCCTGCTCGCGGACGCCGTCATCCACGTCGAGTGGTTCGCGCACGTCGCCCGCGAGGCGGGCGTCGACGTGCCCGCGTCGCTGGTCGACCGGACCCGACGCGTCTCGGCGGCGTACTACGGCGGGCGGCGCGAGACGCTCCCGCCGGACGTCCGACGGTTCCAGCGGCACCTGTTCGCCGACGACGCGTGGGTGCGCGACGTCGACACGAGCTACCGGCTCGACTCGACGCTGTTCTCCGTGTGGGAGCGGACGCTCCGCGCCGAGCGAGAGCGACTGACCCGCGCGACCCGTTCGCCCGGCGCGGACGGCCGGGAGGACTGACCGCCGCGTCCGCTCGCGGCGCTCGGAGACGGTGGATCGGCCCGCCCGAAGGCGGAAAACTCAGTCCGAAGCCCGGTCGACCGTCGCCTCCTCGGCCGACTCGTCGGACGCGGAGTCGTCGTCGGCCGACTCGTCGTCGTGGCCGCCGTCGGAGACGGGCCTGACCGACCGCCACGACGGGCCGCTCGGCGTCGCGTAGCCGGTGTCGGCGTCGCGGGCGTGCGCGTCCCGAACCGCACGGCGGGTGCGTGCGAAGTTGGCGCCCGTCAGCACCGCGAAGGGGATGAGTATCAGGCTGGCGAGCACCGCCGGCGGGACCCGGAACACGCCGACCAGCGAGAGACCGACCAGCCCGACCCCGAGCGCGCACGCCGCCGCGTAGTAGCGCGTCCAGCGCACCTCGTGGGGGTGCCAGAGGTACTTCCGCAGCTCCGACCCCGCGGGCGTGAGTTCGACGCTGCCGCGGTCCTCGTCGTACGCGAGCACGCCCGCCTCGGCGAGTTTCGGCAGGTGCGTCTGCCGGAGCGCGGTGTAGACGCGCTTGCGCTGTTTCGACGTCACCTCGTCGGGCGGGCAGCCGTTCTCCCACGCCGCCAACAGCGTCGCCAACTCGCCGATGGTCGACTCCGGCCCGTCGTCCAACAGCGAGTGGATGACGTTCCGCCGCCGCCGGTTGCTCAACAACGTGTATATCTCGTCGCGCTCGACGTAGCTGTTCTCGTCTCCGTCCACGCTCACCCCGTTCCCTGTCATGTTGCCCTCGTCCACCCCACCAAGATACTGACTACCCGCCAATTCGAGTATTCGAACATAATCCTTCCGCACCATTCACGAGTTTGATAACTTCACCCCGGATCCGGCGGCACGGCCCGGGCCGCACGTACTTATCCCCGGCCGGCCGTACCACCCGCGCATGCCCGACGCGGACGGTCAGCCGCTCGTCTCCGTCGTCGTCCCCACCCACTACCGGAACGACCGCCTCGACGCCGCCCTCGACAGCGTCGCCGCCCAGACGCACGACCGGGTCGAGACCATCGTGGTCGACGACTCCGGGGAGGCGCACGCCCGCCCGGTCGCCGAACGGCACGACGTCGACTACGTGGCGTTCGCGGAGAACCGCGGCGCGAACGCCGCGCGGACCGCCGGGGTCGAGCGCGCGGCGGGCGCGTACGTCCAGTTGCTCGACGACGACGACCGGCTGGAGCCGGAGAAACTGGCTCGACAGGTCGACCTGCTCGGGTCGACGACGGGCGTCGGCGTCGCCTACTGCGGCATGACGTTCGACGACGGCAGGCGGTTCGACCCCGACCCGGACGCCCGCGGGGACGTGCTCGACCGTGCGCTCGCGTTCGACCTGTACCCCTGCGTCACCTCGACGATGCTCGCCGAGCGCCGCCTCTACGACGCGGTGCTCCCGCTGGCGGACCGCCCCGGCGCGCAGGACCTGGGACTGATGGTGGAGTTCGCGCGCCGGACCCGCTTCGAGTTCGTCGACGAACCGCTGGTCGTCCGCGGCGACCCGCCGGGGTCGCTCGGCGGGTCGCTCGGCGTCTTCGAGGGGCGGCGCGACATCGTCCGCGAGTACGCCGACCTGTACGACCCGGCGACGCGGGCGCGGGCGCTCGCGTCCACCCACGAGTTCCGCGCGTCGAAACTGCTCGCCGACCGGCGCTGGTCGGCCCGCGCCGTCGCGGACCTCGCGCTGGTCGCGTGGTGGCGGCGGACTCCGCGGTCGGTCGCGCTGCTCGCGGCGTCGCTGTTCGGCGCGCCCGGCGTGCGACTGGGGTCGCGGCTGGCGGGGGGGAGCGCCGCCGCGACCGGCGGGGCGGCGACCGACTGAACGCGGTACCCCGACGCCCGTGCCGGGGCCGTGGCTCCCGACGTGTTTGTCGCGCGGAGAAAAACGGCGTGTACTCGCCCGGGACCGCCGAGGGCCGCCGGTTACTCCTCTTCGGTGGTCGTCTCGTTGCCCTCGGTCTCGTTCGTCGAGGTGGTCTCGTTGCCCTCCTCGGTCTCGTTGAGCATCGAGGTCGTCTCCTCCTCCTCGGTGGTGACCTCCTCTTCGGTCGTCTCCTCTTCAGTCGAGGTGGTGGTCTCCTCCTCGGTCGTCTCCTCTTCGTCGGTGGTGACCTCCTCCTCGGTCGTCTCCGCGTCCATCTCGGTGCCCTCGCCCGCCATCGCGGTCGTGGCCGCACCGGCGCCCTCGCCCGTGCCGTTGGCCGCGCCGTCGCCGCCGCCGCCCGAACAGCCCGCGATGGCCGCGAGTGCTGTGCCTGACAGTCCCGCGAGCAGCCTCCGCCTGGTTGTGGTTTCTCGCATCGTAGCAGTCCACCCCACGTCGGAAGCCGGATTAACTCGGCGTCATCGTCCACGACGCTTCCGTCGGGTTTCGACTGGTCCCCGACCGTCCCGTCGCGTTTCGAGCGTTGCGCGCTGTTTCGGCCCCTAATTGTTGCTCGTTACTTACTAGTTGATTCTCCCTTGCGACGGCGTTTTTACCTCCCGTCGTCTCCCAACTGTACGATGGACTTCCGGTCCCCCGCAGGGGTGCGTGGTCGCGCGTTTGCGGTCGTCGTCGTCTGTCTCCTGCTGGTGTCGTCTGGGTCGGCCGTCGCCGCCCCCTCGCTGGAGATGACCGTGGACGACGACGGCGTCGTAGTGACGGCGGACAACGTGGCGTATCTCGCCGCCTGGCAGCCCCAGTCGGTGTCCGTCTCGGTCAACGGAACCGGGGTGGGGACGGTGTGTCTCGGCACGTCGGGCGGCGGCTCCGACCGGACGCTCGCGTGTCGGCCGCTGACCGGGAACGCGACCCAGACCACCGTCCAGTTCGCGTTCGACGGTTGGCCCAACAACGACACCGGCGAGCGGACGCTGGTGGCGACGGCCCGGTCGAACGGGACGGTGCTGGCGAGCACCGAGCAGTCGATCCACATCGTCGCGGCCGACGGCGACGTCGACCAGGACGGGCTCGGCAACCGCGCGGAGATCAACGGGTCGACCGGCTTCCTCGACCCCGACAGCGACGACGACGGACTCGACGACGGCGCGGAGGTCCGGACGTACGAGACCGACCCGACCGTCGCAGACACGGACGACGACAACCTCAGCGACGGCGCGGAGGTCAACGAGTACGAGACCAACCCGCTGGAACCCGACACGGACAACGACAACCTCAGTGACGGCGCGGAGGTGCTCTCGCACGGTACCGACCCGGCGACCGCCGACACGGACGGCGACGGGCTGGACGACGGCGCGGAGATACACGAGTACAACACCAGCCCGACGAAGGCCGACACGGACGGCGACGGACTGAACGACGGCGCGGAGGTGAACGTCCACGACACCGACCCGACCACCGCCGACACGGACGGCGACGGGCTGGACGACGGCGCGGAGGTGAACGAGTACGGCACCAACCCGAACGAACCGGACACGGACGGCGACGGGTTGGCCGACGGTCCGGAGGTGAACGAGTACGGCACCGACCCGACGGAGCCCGACACGGACGGCGACGGCCGGCCGGACGGCGCGGAGGTCCAGAGCGGCACCAACCCGACCGACGGGCTCGACGAGACGACCCTCCTCGGGGTCGGGCTGGTCGCGGGGGCGTGTCTCGCCGCCGGCGCCGTCGCCGTCCTGGTCCGGCGGCGCGGCGGCTCGCTCCCGTTCGTCGGGTCTGGTGACGACTCCGACCCCGACGACGCCGGCGCGGCCGCGACGACCGAGACGGCCGACGAGAGCGACCCCGCGGCCGACCCGGTCGGGGGCGAGGGCGACGACGCCGCGGGCGCGGACGAGCCGATGCCCACCGCCCTCTCGAACGAGCGGCAGGTGCTCAAACTGCTCGACGAACACGGCGGCCGGATGCCCCAGGGGGCGATCGTCAACGCCACCGGCTGGTCGAAGTCGAAGGTGAGCCGCGTGCTCTCGGGGATGGAGGAGGACGACGAGATCCGGAAGATCAGCATCGGCCGGGAGAACATCGTCGTCCGGCACGGCGAGGAACCCGACTGGGCGCGCTCGCCGCTCGAAGAGTCGAGCTGACCCGGCCGGCCGCTCCGCGGCGCGCTTCTCCCCGATACTCGCTCCCCTCCTCGTCCCGACCCGCTCCGCCCCGAGCGACTGCGACCGCGGGGCCGACGCGCCCGCCCGCGTTTCGGTCCCGGCGCGTTCCGCCAACGGGGGAACGACTTTGCTCCCGGACGACCACGCCCGCGTATGCGATCACTCGACGGCGAGACGGCTGTCGTCACCGGCGCGAGTTCGGGCATCGGCGAGGCCATCGCCCACCACCTCGCGGAGGCGGGCGCGAACGTCGTCCTCGGCGCGCGGCGGCTGGACCAACTCGACCGGATCGCCGCCGACCTCGCGGCCGAGTACGGCGCCGCGGCGCTGCCGGTCGAGACGGACGTCACGGACCGCGAGCAGGTCGACGCGCTCGTCGACGCCGCCGTCTCGGAGTTCGGCGCGCTCGACGCGCTCGTGAACAACGCGGGCGTCGGTCTCGGCGGCGAGGTGGAGTCGATGGACGACGACGACTACCACACGATGACCGACGTGAACGTCGACGGGATGTTCTACGCGACGCGGGCGGCGCTACCGCACGTCCGCGAGACGCAGGGGACGCTCGTGTTCATCGGCAGTTTCGCCGGCCACCACCCCCGGCCCGGCAACCCGGTGTACGCGGCGACCAAGTGGTGGACGCGCGGGTTCGCCCACAGCCTCGAAGGACAGGTCGGCGACGACGGTGTCGCGGTCTCCGTGATCAACCCCTCGGAGGTCCGGACCGAGTTCGGCGGCGAGGACGGCGAGGCGTTCGAAGACCGGTTCGAACCGGGCGACGTCACCGACCCCGCGGCGGTCGCCGAGGCGGTCGGCTTCGCGCTCGCACGCGAGGCGCCCGACACCGTGAGCGAACTGAACCTCTACCGGCGCGACAAGTTCGCCGAGTTCTGAGGTCGTCCCGATTCGAAATCGGTTTTGATATTCGGAGCGAAACGGTTTACTACTCCCTCGCCAACTCGAAGACAGACGATGACTGGAGAACTCGAACGCGGTCTCACGACGTCGGTTTCGCTCGGGGTAGAGCAGATCCAACGGCTCGTGGTGGCGGCTGAGTCGCTCGCGGACGACCAGGCCGACTTCGACCCGGAGTTCGCCGCCGCGCTCCAGTCGGACGCCGACGCCCTCCGGCGGGCGGCATCCGCCGGAACCGTCCCGGCCGACGACGAGGGTGAGCAGTCCACCACGGCCGAGTTCACGGCCGCGCTCGACGACTGAGCCGTCGCGGTCGGGGTTCTCCTCCTCCTTCTCGCTCCGGGTTCGCGGTCGGAACGGCGACACTCGTTTCGTCGGTACCGCCGCGGTCGGGTCGCATCCGGACCGCATCCGAACCACGACTCTCGGGGAGCCGTCACTCGCGACTCGGACTACCGCGGACCCGCGGGCGACGCTTCCGACTCGCGGGTTCGCGAGCACCGACGGGCAGTGCTGGCCCGAACGGCCGACGCGACGCGCGTCGGAGCGGAGAAAGGGGTCGACCCGGCGGGCCGACGGATCAGGACGCTTCCGCGACGGCCTCGCTCGGGTCGGACTCGCCGCCCGACCGCTCCTCGGCCACGGCGTCGTGGTGGTTCCCGCAGTTGGGACAGAACGTCCCCCCGTCTGCGGTCGCGTACAGCCGTTCGCCGCAGTTCTGACACGCCCCGTCCGGATATCTCATGGTGACTACCTATCGGCCCAGAGGTTACTTCAAAGCTACTGTCAAATTATCGGAGGTGATATCAAGGGAGTCGGCGCACGCCGCTCCGCGCCAGGAGGACGCCGACGGCGACGAACGTCACCGACGCGGCGGCGACGAGGGTGCTCGACCGGGCTAAGAGACCGCCGACGCCGAACAGACACGTCGCCCCCAACGAGGTTACCACCCCGACCGCGTTCCACCCCCGTCGTCGGCGGTTCCGCTCCCGGTCCCGTTCGCGCGCGCGTTCGTCGCCGCCGCGGGTCCGCTCCCGTTCGGCCCGCGCGGCCGCTCGTTCGTCCGCCTCGAACGACCGACGCGCGGCCGTCGCGCCGCGCGTCGACTCGGCGTCGCGGTCCGGTCGCGTCCCCGCGTCCCCGTCGCTCGCGCTGTCGTCCCTCCCGCCGTCGCGCCGGTCGGTCGACCGGTCGGAGTTCGTCGCCATCCGTCGCCGATCCGTCCCGTCGCGTCCCACATAATCGGCTCCGACCGTTCCCGTCGCTTCCCGTCGGTTCCCCTCGGTTCCGTCGGTTCACACCGTTCGTTTCGTTCGACGGCGCGGGAACGACCGACCCGGGGCGGGTCCGCTCACGCGAACGGCGCGGTCCGGACGACCGTCAGCCGCGTCGTCCCCCGCGGTTCGGTGACCGTCACGTCGACGGCGAGCGCGACGACCGCCGTCGTCCCGGCTCGCTCCTGGACGACGAGCCCGTCGACCGCCTCGCACGACCCGAACCGCCGGTTCTCGCCGGCCGGACAGCCGGCGTCGGCCCACGCCGCCGCGGCCGTCGCGTTCGCCTCGATACCGACCGCGACCGACTCGCGGAGGCGCGCGCGTTCGATCCGCGCGGCGTCGGCGTCGAAGGCGCGCTCGAACGTCGCGGCCGCGGCGGCCCGGTCCTCCCAGTCGTACGCGCTCGCCACGCTCCCGGAGGCGTTGGCCGCCGCCCGCTCGACCGCGCGGACCGCCTCCTCGGCCGGCCGGCCGCCGGGGTCGCTCGCCGCCACGTCCGGGTGCGAGCCGAGTTGGAGGTAGGCGAACGCCATCGGCACCAGCGCGACGGCGACCAGCGCGGCCGCCAGCAGGACCAACTGCCCCCGGTCGGCGGTCGTCCGGCCGCCCGCCCGGCTCACGCGTACCACACCCAGAGAACGACCTCGCCGCCGCGGGTCGGCACCGACGCCCGACCCAGCGGGGCGTCCGGCGGACGGGTGTAGCCGACGGCGCCGTGGGGCGTCTCGACGCGGAACAGGAGGTTGTCGCCGAGGATCCGCCCCACGCGCCGGCGGAGCGCGTCCCGCTCGCGGTCGAACGCCGCGCTCGACCGCGCGAGTTCGCTCAGGCGCGTCCCGCCGGCGTGCCGCGGGGGCTCCTCGACGAGCACCGTCGCGGCGTCGTCGGCGTACGCGTCGAGTTGCGCCTCCGCCGTCCCGGGGTCGGGAAGCGCCATCCCGAACGTCGCGGCCGTCGCGAGGACGAACGCGACGCCGACGACCGCCTCGACCGTCGACAGCGACAGCTGCCCCCGCGCGGCCGGCGCGTCGTCCCGTTCGTCCCGCCCGTGTCGTCCCGCCGACCGACCCGGCCGCTCACGCATCGACGGTCACCGCCAGCGTCGCCTTCCTGGTCCGCTCGGGGTAGTAGGTCACGCCGACCGTCCCCGTCGCCCCGTCGCCGAACCGGAGCCGGGCGGTCTCCAGCCGCGAGACGGCGACGGTCTCGGCGCCACGCAGGCCGCCGGGGCGGTGGAGCACCACCCGGCCGTTCGCCCGGACCGTCGTGACGTTCGTCCCCGAGAAGTCGAGACGGACCCGAGCGGTTCGGCGCGGGAGCGACACCGGGCGGTCGGCGGCGACGTCGACCGTTCGCTCGGTGGCCGTCGACACCAGAACCAGCCGGCGGACGGTCGCCCCGCCGGTCGGGTCGCCGCGCTCGGCGAGCGTCTCGTCGCCCAGCCGCACCCGGAAGGCGGTCCCGTCGAGCGGCGGGACCAGGCGCGCGAGTCGCGTTGCGTCGAGCGTCCCCACCGTGCCCGCGTCGAGCACGTTCGCACGGCGCGTCACGGGCGCGTCGGCGGCGACCAGCCGCTCGCCCGCCGCGACGGCCGCCCGCCGCTCGGCGGGGTCGCGGTCGGCGCTCGCGAGCGCGCCGTCCGCCACCGCGAGCGCGCTCCCCAGCACCGCCGTCAGCACGACGAGCGCCGTCGCGAGCGCGACCAGGTTCGCCTGTCCGCGCCCGGTCGGCTCCTCGCCGTCGGGGTCGCGCCCGCTCATCGGCTCACCAGCTCCACGCGGACGCCGCCGTCGGTCGGTTCGACGCGGACGAGCGCGTCCGCCTCGCTCTCCCACGCGCCGGCGACGGAGACGACCCGCGACGGCAGCGCGAGTCGCGCGCGCGATTCGATACCCGGGTTCGGGTGGTCGACGACGAGCGTTCCGTCGGCCGCGACGACGCGGTAGGCCGACCCCCGGAGCGTCGCCGGGAGCGGCACCCGGTGTTCCACGCTAACCCGGCGCGCCGCCGGCGGGACGGCCGCCTCGACACGTTCGGCGGCGGCGGCGACCGTCCGGTCGGCCATCTCGTCGCCCGCGGCGGTCCGGTAGCCCGGGACCGCACTGCCGTACAGCGCGGTCGTGGTCAGTCCGACGAACAGCAACACCAACCCGAGTTCGAGCGTCTTCGAGACGACCGGCGTGACGGCGCGGTCGCTCCCGGTCGCGCCCGGCGCGGCTCGCGTCCGCTCGTCGCCGGTTCGTCCGCCTCGTTCGCTCCGGCGGCGCGCGCGGCTCACGGGTCCACCTCCAGGCGCATCCGATGGACCACCAGGTACGCCCGCCGGCCGGGGAACGACGCGACCACGCTGGTCGTCCCGTCGTCGTCGAAGTCCCGCCGGCTCGTGACCCCGCCGCGCCGGTCGAAGTAGCGCTCCCAGACGCCCGGCGTCGCCGTCTCGACGGCGACACGCCACGTCCCCACGTCGTAGGCGGCCCGCTCGTGGGTGACGCGCGTCCGGAGCGTCAGGCGGCCGCCGCCGGTGGTGTCGACCGACTCGTCGCCCAGCGCCCCCACGCCGACGACGAGCGCGTCGGTCGACGTCGACAGCGGCGGCTCCGACTCGAACGTCGTACTCGTGCCCGACTCGCGGACGACCGCGCCGCCGAGGAACGTCACCCGGTGGGCGCCGCGGTCGTACACGAGCGCGTCCGCGTCGACGGTCTCGACGACGCGGTCGCCGTTCAACAGTCGGACGGTTCGGTTCTCGGTGTGGAGACGGCCGTCGCCGTACGACAGGGGGCCGGTGCGGCTCCCCGTCGTCTCGACTGGCGCGAGCGCGTCGTCCACGTCGGCGGCCACCCGGCCGGCGTCGACGCCCGCGGCGTTCGACTCCACGACCGTCCCGACGGTCGCGGTCAGCCCGGCGAGCAAGACGACGGTGATGCCCAACAGGAGCGCGACGCCGACGACGTGCGACTGCGCGCGGTCGGCGTCGCCGCGGGTCGAGCCGGTCATATCACGCCCACCCCCGCGAAGACGACGAAACACACCGCGCTCATCGCGCCCGAGTGGAGCAGCATCGCGTAGCCGCCCCGCTGGGCGGCGCCCGCGAACCAGCCCGACGCGAGCACGGTCGCCTGCGTCACGACGTAGAATCGCATCCCGTCGCGGGCCGGCTGGACCGCGTTCGGGTCGAGCGCGGCCCGTCCGGCGCCCGCGGTCTGCGACAGCTGTGCGAACCCGTCGAGCACCGTCGCGTTCACCGCGACGACGATGCCCACCACCAGCAGCGCGGTGGTCCAGCCGATGACGACGTACACCGACATGTTCGACCGGAGCGCGCGCTTCTCGTGGTAGAGCCGACCGATCTCGGTCTGGAGCGTGTCGAAGACGGCTTCGGCGTCGCTGCCGGCGTCGAGCGCGCCCGTCACCAGCCCCATCGTCTGGGCGGCCAGCGGCGTGCCCACCCGCTCGACGAACCGTTCGAGCGCGGCGGTCCGCAGCCCCTCCGACTCCTTGCCCGCGAGCGTGAGGTTGAACGCCAGGTCCGCGACGTCGGGGTTCAGCGGGCCGAGGTCCACCTCCTCGGCGACCCGTTCGACCGCGTCGGGAAGCGGCCGTCCGAGGCCGACGTGCCCGGCGACCGCGTGGACGAAGTCGGATATCTCCCGGTCCTTGGCGTCGTCGCGCCGTCCCCGCCGGACGGCGACCGCACCGACCGGCAGCGCGTAGGCGACGTAGCCCGCGAGTGCGACGTTCACGGGGTGGAGCCCGCCGGTCCAGAGGACGGCGGCGACACAGACCGCCGCCGGGACGGTACAGACCACCGCCGCGCTCGCGGGGTTCGACGGCACCGTCCGGAGGAGTGCGACCGGACGCCGCGGCGCCCGGTAGCTCACCCGCTGGTCGGCGGGGCGGAGCCCGCTCACGACCAGCGCGGCCACCCCGCCGACGACGAGTACGAACGCCGCGCTGCCGTAGACGGCGAGCGCGCGGACCGTCGTGGTGCCGAGCGGCGTCGCCACCGGGTCGGAGAGGCCGGGCGCGAGAATGCTCATCACCGTGAGCACGACCACCAGGAGCGCCGGGAGGACGAGGAGGACGACGAACAGCTCCGCGACCAGCTCCATGAAGTCGACGTTGCGCTCGCGGGTGCGTTCGCCCCGCTGGCCCAACATCCGCGACTCCATCCCGAGGTACGTCGCGAGCGCGTCGTCGCCCTGCGTGGCGTGTTCGCGGAACTTGAGCAGGAACGGCGCGAGCGCGTCCCGCGAGGGGGTGTCGCGGGCGACACGGCCCAACCCTTCGCGGAGGCTGCCGGTCAGCGCCGCGGTGTTGAGCGCGGCGCGTATCGATACTGCGGTCTCGCCGTACGCCTCGTTGTCGGCGACCCGCGCGAGCATCGCCCGCGGGCCGTCGCTCCCCGACGAGAGCGCGTGGAGGTAGCGGGCGGCGCCGGGGAGGGTTCGCTCGATGGCCGCCCGGCGCGCGGAGGCGCGCCAGCGGAGGTACGCGCTCCCGAGGCGGACCGTCGTCGCCTTCGCGCCGACCCCGGCGACGACGACGACGGACGCGACGACGTACCGCCGCGGGAGGGACGGCACCGGGAGACCGGCGTCGGCGAGCGCCGCCCCCGCGGCCGCGAACGCCCCCGGCGAGAGCGCCCCGACGAGGAGCGCGGTCCACCCGGCGACCGCGAGACCCGCGAGCCAGGAGAGACCGTACGCCCGCGCGAGGAACACGTCGAACCCGGTCTTCAGCGCGGTCCCGCGGTAGCGTTTGCGGTCGACGGCGTGGCGGTCGTCGTCCGCGTGGCGGGCGAACAGCGCGTACAGCGCGCGGTCGACCACCGAGAAGTCGCTCCCCCCGGTCGCGCGCCCGGCGTCGGGGTCGTCGAGGTCCGACGCGACCGTCCGCCCGTCGGCCGACTCAGTCGCCATCGACGCTCCCCGCCGGTCCGGCCTCGTCCGCGACGCCGGCGTCGTTCGCGTCGGCCGCTGGAGTTGCGTCGTCCGCCGAGTCCGCACTGCCCGCCGACTCCGCGTCGTTCGTCCCGGTCGCGTCGCTCGCGTCGTTCGTCCCGGTCGCCGTGCGGCGGACGCGCTCGACGGTCGCCGCCTCGTCGGTCCGGAGGTCCGCGAGGAAGTCGAACGTCGCCTCGAAGTCCGTCACCCCCTCGCGGACGAGGTACTCGACGTACCGGTGTTTCCGGTGGAACTCGGCTTCGACCGCCTCGACCGACCGGTCGGTCCGTTCGGCGAGACGGTGGAACAGGCGGTGGTCCAGCCGGCGGACCGAGTCGCCCAGTTCGGGGTGGTCGTACGCCAGGTCGGTCGCGCCGTCGGCGTCGCGGCCGGCGACGCGGTTCCAGTGGACGGTCTCGCCGTCCTTCTCGATCCGGCCGCCGGCGCCCGCACAGTCGTCGAACGCCGCGGTGTCGAGTTCGACCGCCTCGCTCACGTAGCGCTCGCCGTCGACGCGGTTGGGGAAGACGACGAAGTCGATCTCACCGAGGAGGTACGCCGGAAGCCCCTGTTCGATGGTGCGGTTGACCAGCGTCTCGACGTCCTCGGCGTGGGTCGTCCCGAGGACGCCGTGACCGGTGTTGAGGCTCTCGCCGAACGTCCGGAACGACTCGGGCGTGTTGATCTCGGCGATCACCTCCACGTCCGGGTTGAGGTAGTTCGTCTCCGTCATGAGGTCCGCCATCGTCACCCGCTTGTACTCGCTCTCGTGGTCCCGGGTGGTGAGCGAGATGCCCGTCTCGTGGGGCAGGTGGACCTCGCGGCTCCCCTCGTCGATGGAGACGGGTCGGGCGTCGAACGGGACGAACGGCATGTGCGCGTTCATCAGCGTCGTCTTCCCGACGCCGGTCGGCCCGGAGAAGAGGACGACGCCGTCGTGTTCGTACAGCAGCCACAGCAGCGTCACGAGTTCGGTCGACAGCGACCCGCTCTCGACGAGGTCGACGGGCGTCATCGGGTCGGCGGCCTGCTTGCGCACCGACAGGTGTGGACCGTCCTCGGAGATGACGGGGAGCGCGACCGCACACCGGACCGTCTCCGTCACGCCCGGCAGGTCGAGGTTCACCTTCGCGCTCGGGGTCGACGCGTTCAACTCCGTGCCGTCGCGCGCCGCGAGTTGGGTGACGACGTTGACGAACTGCGTCTCGTCGTCGAACGCGAGGTTCGTCGGCACGCGGCCGCCCGCGCCGACGCCGAGTCGCGGCACCACCTTCACCCGCTCGCCCACCCGGTTCGCCTCCACGTCTTCGAGGTTGGAGTCGCGCAGCGGCACCGTGAGGATCCCCTCGCCGACGAAGTCGCGGACCACGTAGTAGGTCAGGTCGTCGAGTCGGTCGCGGGCGTACCGCGAGTCGACGGGCGGCACCGCGAGGTCGTACGCCGCGAGCGCGCGGCGCGCCCGGAACCGCGCGGTCTCGACCCACGCGCGGGTGTTTCTCGCCGTCAGCCGGCGGGCGAGGAAGCGCCGCGCCCGCGCGGTGACGAACCCCGCGCGGTCCTCCACGACGCCGTCGACGCTGGTCTCCCAGATCCGCTCTTTACACTCGGATATGAGGTCCTCGTCGCCCGGCAACAGCGGCGGCTCCCGCACCGCGTACTTCGTGGTGAAGCGGTCCTCGCCGAGCAGGTGGTCGCGGTAGACGACGACGCCCACGTCGAACCCCTCGAACGGCACCGAGTAACTCCGCAGGCGCTCGCTCGCCACGCGATTGGCGTACGGCGCGTCGACGGGGACGTCCGTCTCGACGGGCGCGAACGTCTCGGTGTGGACCACGAGCGTCCCGCCGTCGCCGCCGGCGTCCGCGACTTCGATCCGGTCGTCGAGCGCGAGCGGCGTCGCGGCTCCGAGCAGGCGGAACTCCCGGAGCGCGTGGTAGTCGAGTCGCCTGCGGAGCGCGGGCGTCGCGTCGACCAGGCGGTCGAGCGCGCGTTCGTACTTCGGCTCGAACCCCGCGGCGGCGCGTTCGACGGTCCCCCCGCGGGTCAGCGGCCGGCGGTGCTGGCCGCCGTCGAACCGCTCGGCGACGCGGCCGAACGCCGCCTCGCCCCCGGGACCGAGCGTCGGCTCCCGCACTCGGTACTCGAACATCCCGTCGGCGCGCGGCCCGCTCACGGTGGCGACGACGCCCGGGTGGACCTCGTACTGCTCGCGAACGTTCGGGGCGTACCACGCCGCCGCGTCGCCCGGCGGAACCGGCGCCGGCACGGTCGTCGCGCCGGTTTCGGTAACTGACATTACTCCGTCTGGTTCGTTGCTGGTAATAAAACCTCGCCGGCGTATCAACTCCTATTATCTGGTCTGATTCCTGTGTCGAACGGTCGCCGAGGCGGCCGTCCCGTCCGCCGTGCGTCACCCGACTCCGCCCGTGGCGACGAGGAGCCGAGCGTGTCCGGCGTGAGTCCCCCTCGTTCGCGGCTCGCAGTCCGCCGGTCCCAAAGGCCTATACTCGACTCCCCGTTGCATCGACCGTGCGATTCGGCATCCTCGGTACGGCGGACATCGCCCGCGAGTCGGTCATTCCGGGCATCCGGAAGAGCGACCACGAGGCGGCGGCCGTCGCCTCCCGCGACCACGAACGCGCCGAGCGGTTCGCCGAGGAGTGCGACATCACGGAGGCGTACGGGAGCTACGAGGCGCTGTTCGACGCGGATATCGACGCGGTGTACAACCCGCTCCCGAACGCGCTCCACGCGGAGTGGAGCGAACGCGCCGCGGACGCCGGTCTCCACGTGCTCTGTGAGAAGCCGCTGACGACGACCGCCGACCGGACGGTCGACCTGTTCGACCACTGTGCGGACGCGGGCGTGACGCTGATGGAGGCGTTCATGTACCAGTTCCACCCGCGGACGGAGCGCACCCGCGAGGTGGCGGTCGAGGAACTCGGCGACGTGCGCTCGGTCGACGCGACGTTCACGTTTCGACTGCCGGGTCCGCCGGACATCCGCCTCGACGCGGATCTGGGCGGCGGCGCGCTGTTCGACGTGGGGTCGTACGCGGTCAGCGCCGCCCGCGGCTTCCTCGGCGAACCCGACCGGGCGTACGCTCACTTCGCGGACACGCGCGACAGCGGCGTCGACACCGACGTCGCGGGCCTGTTGGAGTACGACGACGGCCGGACCGCACGGGTCGCCGCGGGGTTCGACACCGCCCACGTCGAGCGCTACCGCGTCGAGGCGGTCGACGGGTTCCTCGAGGCCCGCGACTGCTTCGCGCCCGGCGAGCGCGAGGTGGCGATGCGCTACGAGGTGGACGGCCGCCGGGTCGAGGAGACGTTCGACGCGGTCGACCAGTACGAACGCGAAGTCGAGGGGTTCGCCGCGGCGGCCGAGAGCGGGTCGCCCCCGCGGGTCGACCGCGCGGAGACGCTGGGGAACGTGCGGACGCTCGACGCCCTCCGCGAGAGCGCGGCCGAGGGCGTACCCGTCGACGTGGCCTGATACGCGCGCCGGCGCTCGCTGCCGCGACCGCACACCGCTCCGGCCCGGCCACGGCCGCCGACCGGAGTCGCCGAACCACTTCGTTTCTCGAAACGTACTACAAATTCTATAGAAACGGACAGTTGTTCGGCCCGCACGAACGGGCCGTGACGCGGGGCGGCGCGACGGGACGTTCGGCTCGGGAGTCACGGCCGGCCGCGGCGGGAGGCGGGGAGTGAGAGGGGCGTCGGCCGGGGAGGGCGACCGGACTATATAGAGTCCGGTGCGGACGGCCGAGCGCTACGACTCGTCGACCAGCGGGAACGACGCGACCCGGGCGGCCGCGAGGGCGGTCAGCCCGCGCGAGGTGACCGAGTCGGCGGTCCGGAGCGCGTGCGCCCGGCCCAGACCCGCCTCGTCGGCGACGGGGACGAACCGGACCGTGGTGCCGTCGGGCGTGGTCTCACACAGCAGGTACGCCTGCGGGAACGAACACGTCGTCGGCGCGGCTATCTCGCGGACGCCGCCGTAGAAGCCGGTCGCGGGGAGGTGGTAGTGGCCGGTGAACGCCACGTCCGCCCCGCCCTCGACCAGCGTCTCCGCCAGCGGGTCGGGGTCGCGCATGACCGGCGGGAGCGCCATCTCCGGCTCCGCCTCGCGGTGCGCCTCCACCTGGTCGGAGACCGGCGGGAAGTTGTGGTGGACCAGCACGACCGGCCGCTCGGCGTCCGCGAGCGCGTCCGCCAGCCACGCGCGGTCGGCGTCGGTCACGCGGCCGTCGTGGCTGTCGTACAGGCGGTCGCTCGTCCCCGAACTGTTCACGCCCAACACGTCGAGTCCGCCCACCTCGACGCGGAACGGCAGTTCGCCGGGCCCGTAGCGCTCGGCGAACCCCGACACGGGTAGCCGGTCGTGTTCGTCGCTCTCCTTGGGCACGTCGTGGTTGCCGGGGACGGCGTAGAACGGCGCGTCCAGGTCCGACAGCACCTCGTCGACCGCGTCGTAGTTCCACGGCTCGCCGTCCTTGGTGAGGTCGCCCGGCGAGAGCACCGCGTCGACCGCCCGGTCGTTGATGTCCGCGACGGCGGCCGCGAGGTGGTCGCGGCTGTGTTCGAACAGTTTCGAGGTGCCCTCCGCGCGCGTCGCGACGTGGGGGTCCGCGACGACGGCGAAGCGGGTGTGCGGTCCCGCCGGCCGGGCGAGACGCGCGAGCACCGACCCGGCGGCGCGGTCGTCGTTCACGCCTCCTCCGGGAGGAACGGCGCGGGGTCGTCGTGGTGGAAACTCCCCAGATGCTCGCCGTCGAGCAACTGGACGTGCGAGTACATCTCGCCGCGGTCGCGGGCGGTCTCGACGAGTTCGTCCGCCTTCGAGAGGTCGACTGCGCCGACGAGCAGGACCGCGAGCCGGCGGTCGGCGTCGGTCACGCGCGTGAGCGTGTACAGGTCGGTCCCCTGCCGGCGGTTGAACACCTCGTAGCCGTCGAACTCCCCTCGGTCGACCGCCGCGGTGAACGCGTCGGCGTCCTCGCCCTGTGCGACGTAGACGAAGCCGAACCGGTCGGAGTCGCCGTGACTCGGCGGTTCCGGGGCGACGTGTGCCGCCCGCACCGTCACGACCTCCCAGCCGTCGGCGCGGAGCGTCTCGGTCATCTCGGTCGCCGCCTCCAGCGTCCGACCCCACCCGTTGGCGCCGTCGCCGGTCGTCTCGGGCATGCAGCCCCGTTGTTGACATCCGTACAAACCGCTTCGGATCCTCGAACGGATCGTCATGCATATATAGATGTCTGTATCAAAACGTGAACTACGTTCCCATGGAGACGAGAATTAGCAACCCAGTTATCCGCGCACCAGTCAGGTACGTGTGATGTCTCGGGACACCACACGTCGAGGATTTCTCACCGCCGCCGGCGCCGGCGCGGTGACCGCGCTCGCTGGCTGTTCGAGCGGACCCTCCCAGCAGACGGAGACCACCGCCGCGACCACCGAGTCGGGCGGCGACGAGACCGACGCGAGCGACACCGCCGAGTCCACCGACGGCTCCGGTGACTCCGGCGGCACGCTCCAGATGCTCGCCACGGGGTCGGTCCAGACGCTCGACCCGATCAACGCCAAGGGGTCGGGCGCCGGTTACAGCCAGTACAACCGGTCGCTGATGCAGTTCCCCAACGGGCTGTACCCGCCCGAGGCGGCGCTGGCGTCGGACTACTCCATGTCCGACGACGGGCTGACGTACACGTTCACGCTCCGGGAGGGCGTCCCGTTCCACGGCTTCGGCGACGAACTCACCGCCGCCGACGTGGTCTACTCGTTCCGCCGGCTCGCGGGGTCGGAGAACTCCCGGAACCGCGACGACATCATCGGCGAGACGATGACGGTCGAACACGAGAAGGACGCCTCGCTGTCGGAGCCGACCGACGAGGAGACGCTCGCGGACTACGTGCCGGGGTCGCTCGCGGTCGAGGCGGTCGACGAGCGGACGGTCGAGATGACGCTCGCGTCGCCGTTCGCGTACACCCTCTTTCAGATCGCCGGCGGGACGTTCGCGATCCTCCCCGAGAACGCGGTGGGCGACGTCGAGGGGTACGACGGCGAGTTCGGCTACAACGAGTTCTTCAGCACCGCCAACGGCGGCCCGACGTTCTCGGCGCTCGGCCCGTTCGAGGTCGACTCGTGGACGAAGGGGAGCCAGATCCAGCTCACCGCCTTCGACGACTACTACGGCGAGGGTCCCCGGATCGACGGGATCACCTACACGGTCGTCGGCAGCGGCAACACCCGGCTCAGCCGGTTCCAGAACGGCAACGCCGACATCCTCTCGGAGATGCCGACGGCGTCGTTCAACCCGAGCAACGTCTCGATCGACGAGACGACGGGCAACCGCTCGGTCGGCACCTACGAGTTCGACGACGGCACCACCGTCAACTACGGCGAGGTGCCCGCGCTCCGGACGGAGTACCTCGTGTTCAACACGCTGGAGGTCCCGCTCGCGGTCCGCCGGGCGTTCGCGTACGCGATGAACCAAGACGAGATCGCGGCGAACGTCTACAAGGGGAACGCGAAGGCGGGCTACCACATCACGCCGCCCGCGCCGTACCCCACCTTCGAGGACGGCGTCACCTCCGTCGAGACGTACGACCGGCACGCGGAGTCGGGCTACCAGTCGAACACCGAGTTCGGCGCCGACGGCTACCCGTACGGCTACGGTGCGACGCTGCTCGACGAGGCGCGCGCGGTGATGGAGGAGGACGGCTACGGCGAGAACGAACGCTTCTCGATCACCGCCACCACCATCTCGGGCGACGACGCGTACGGCTCGGTGTTCACCCGACTCCAGTCGAAGCTCCGGTCGGCGTACATCGACATGGAGATCGAGGAGGCGGAGTTCGGCACGATCATCAGCCGCGCCATCTCCGGCGACATGCAGGTGTTCGGGCTCGGCGACGGGATGGAGTACCCCGGCCCACAGAACTTCCTCCGGTTCCTCTACGGCGAGAGCCCCAGCGGTCAGTTCACCCGGTGGGGCGCCGAGGGTAGCTACTTCACCGAGGAGTACCGCCAGACCACGCTCGACGCCTGGGGGGAGAACTACGCGGCCGACGACGCGACCGCCGAGTCGCGCGCGGAGGCGTTCCAGACCATCGAGGAGATGAACTGGGCGTCCGTCCAGGAGCTCCCGACGGTTCACCCGACCCACCAGCGCTTCTGGCACGACTACGTCGACGTGGAGATGCACGGCGTGATGGAGAACCAGACGTTCGACCAGCTCACGCTGAACCGCTGACGGCCGCCCCGCGGCCGCCGGTCTCGTCGCAGTACCGCCGTTCGTCGCCCGCGGACCCGTTCGACTACCGTATGTACCCGAATCGCTCCGACCGTTCCCGACTCCGTCTTCGACTCGCACCCCAAGGAGGACCCCCGTGAGCAAACTCACGTACCTCGGCAAGCGCCTGCTGATGAGCATCCCGGTCGTCTGGCTCGGAGCCTCGATGACGTGGTTCATCATCTTCATGGGGCCAGTCGACCCGGCGACCCGGCTGCTCAGCGAGGGGCAGACGCGCAACCCGGCGGCGTACGAGGCCGCCCAGACCCAACTCGGCTTGAACCGGCCGCCGCTCGAACACTACCTCGACTGGACGACGAACCTGTTCGTGTTCGACCTCGGGCAGACGTGGCTGCTGTACCAGGGGTCGAACGTGAACGCGCTCATCCTCGACTTCCTGCCGCGGACGCTCTGGCTGGGCTTCTGGGCGGTGCTGATCGCGGTGTTCGTCGGCGTCCCCCTCGGCTTCTACGCGGGGCTCCGCTCGAACACCGCCGCCGACTACGTCGCCTCGATGGGCGGTATCGTCTGGCGCGCGATGCCGAACTTCTGGCTCGCGATCATGCTGATCGCGGTGCTGAGCAACTCCGAGGCCATCTTCTTCGGGTTCGACTGGCAGTCGTTCGGGGTGCCGCTCGACGCGCTCACGGGCAGCCCCAACATGTCCCGAATCGGCAGCGTCGAGGGGTTCCTCGCGGCGACGAAGAAGGTGCTCCCGGCGGCGCTCGTGCTCGGGTCGGCGTCGATGGGCAACGAGATGCGCATCGGCCGGACCGCGGTGTTGGAGGTCAGAAACGAGGACTACATCGACTTCGCGCGCGCGAAGAACGTCTCGCGGCGGGCGCTGGTCTGGAAGCACATCCTCCGGAACGCGCTCGTCCCGCTGGTGCCGATCATCACGAGCGAGGCGTTCCTCCTCATCGGCGGCTCCGTCCTCGTCGAGACGGTGTTCGGCATCAACGGCATCGGCTGGCTGTTCTTCCAGGCGGCCATCCAGGGCGACCTGCCGCTGGTCGGCACGCTCATGTACGTATTCATCCTCATGATCGTCGGAATCAACCTGCTACAGGACCTGTTGTACACGCTGATCGACCCCCGCGTGGGGCTGGAGGGCAACTGAGATGGCCCACGAGGAGCGAACCTCGGGGTCGACGGTCCTCCCGACGGGCGCGCCGGGGGCGGTCTGGGTCGCGCTCGGCGTCGGCCTGTTCGCGCTCGAAGCCGGCGCGTTCGCGAACTTCGTCGTCGGCTTCCTCGCGGACGTGCTGGCGACGCTGTCGGCGCCCGGCGTCGGCGCCCTCGCTGCGGTCGAACGCGCCGCCGCGTCGGTGCCGACGCTGCTCTCGCGGGAGACGATCCCCAACGCGGGCTACTGGAACGGCCGGCGGTGGGTCGACACGTTCCTCGGACTGCGCCCCGGCGTCGCGTGGGCGCTCCGGGTGGCGCTGGTGTACGCGTACGCGTTCGCGGTCGCGGGGTGGGCGGTGCTCGGCTACCGCCTCTACCGCCGGGAGTACCGCACCGCGGCGTGGACGCCCCGCGACGACGTGGTCGACCGCTTCCGCTCGCACGGGTGGGGAGTCTTCGGGCTGGTCGTCGTGTTCATGTTCGTCGTGATGGCGGTGTTCGCGCCCGCGCTCGGGCCGACGACCGTCGACAAGAACATGCGCAACTCCTACTCGAACGAGATCAGCTACTGGAACGCCGAGACCGAGCAGGTCGACACGACCCTCGTCGGCGACGCCAACCTGGCCTCCCAGTCGAGCGGCGACACCGACCGCGTGCTGCCCGGCCAGTACGACGACTTCGGCCGCTATCACCCGTTCGGGACGCTCCCGACCGGCCGCGACCTGTTCACGTTCCTCGCGGTCGGGTCGCGCATCTCGCTGGTGATCGGCGTGCTCTCGGTGGGGCTGAGCGCGTCGATAGCCACCTCGCTCGCGCTCGCGGCGGCGTACTACAAGGGCCGGGCGGACCTCGGGATGGTGCTGCTGTCGGACGCGATCATGGCGATGCCGCAACTCCTCTTACTGATCATGCTCACGACGGTGCTCGACGACACGTGGATCGACGGCGTGTACAGCGGCGGGTTCGTCCTCGCGCTGATCTTCGCGGGGACGGGCTGGACGTACATGTGGCGGTCGGTGCGCGGTCCCGCCCTGCAGGTGTCCGAACGCCAGTGGATCGACGCCGCAAAGAGCTTCGGACAGAAGCCGTCGGTCGTGATGCGCCGACACATCCTCCCGTACATCACGGGCTACCTGCTCGTCTACGGGTCGATGACGCTCGGCGGCGCGATCATCGCCATCGCGGGGCTGTCGTTCCTCGGACTCGGGGTCGCACCCCCCACCCCCGAGTGGGGCCGCGCGGTCAACCTCGGGCAGGACTACGTGACCACGGGGTCGTGGCACGTCTCGCTGATCCCCGGCATCCTGATCACGCTGGTCGTGACGGGGTTCAACGCGCTCGGCGACGGCGTCCGCGACGCGATCGACCCGCAGTCCGACAGCGCGTCGGGCGCGGCGGCCGGCCGGGGTGGTGGGGCGTGAGCCGCATCTCCGACGGGCGCGGGGCGGACCCGACAGCCGACTCCGCTCGGGACCCGGACCCGGTGCGCGACAGAGAGACGGACGGGGACCCGCTGTTGGCCGTCCGCGACCTCCGGACCGTGTTCCGGACCGAACGCGAGACGATCCACGCGGTCGACGGCGTCTCGTTCGACATCTACGAGGGCGAGACGGTCGGGCTGGTGGGCGAGTCGGGGTCGGGCAAGTCGGTGACCGCCCGGTCGATCCTCGGGCTGGTCGACGAGCCCGGGTCGATCGACGGCGGGTCGATCCGCTTCCGCGGCGACGACCTCACCGACGGGCTGTGGCGCGAGCACCGCGGCGACATCTCGATCGTCTTCCAGGACCCCAGCGGCTCGCTCAACCCGGTGTACACCGTCGGCAACCAGATCCGCGAGGCGCTGAAGATCCACCAGGGCCTCCGCGGGAGCGCCGCCCGCGAGCGCGCGGTCGAACTGCTGGAGGCGGTGGGCATCCCCGACGCCCCCCGCCGGGTGTCGGAGTACCCCCACCAGCTGTCGGGCGGGATGCAACAGCGCGCGGTGATCGCCGTCGCGCTCGCCTGCGACCCGGATCTCTTGGTCTGTGACGAGCCGACCACCGCGCTCGACGTGACGATCCAAGCGCAGATCCTCGACCTCCTGGCCGACCTCCAACGGGAGGAGGGGCTGGCGATCCTGTTCATCACCCACGACATGGGCGTCATCGAGGAGGCGACCGACCGCGTGAACGTCATCTACGCGGGCGAGGTGGTCGAGCGCGCGCCCACGGCGGAGCTGTTCGACGCCCCCGCCCACCCGTACACGCGCGCGCTCCTGGAGTCGATCCCGGGCCGGAGCGGTCCGGGCGAGCGCCTGCCGACCATCGAGGGCGAGGTGCCGACGCCGACCGAGCCGGCGACCCACTGCCGGTTCGCGCCGCGGTGTCCCCACGCCGCCCCCGACTGCGAGCGCGTCCACCCCGAACCGGTGGCGGTGGGGTCGGCGTCGGCCGACCACACGGCGGCGTGTCTGCTCCACGACGACGAGTTCGACATCGAAGCGGGGGCGGCGTACGGCGGCGGGGACGCTCCGGACGCCGCGGGCGCCGACGACGCGGGGGGGCGCGAATGACGGCGCGTCCGGAGGCCGAGCCGGGTCGCGACGGCGCGGCGGCCGGGCGGTCGGACGAGCCGCTGGTGTCGATCCGGGGGCTGAAGACGTACTACACCGACTCGTCGATCCTCTCCTCGCAGCCGCCGGTCCAGGCGGTCGACGGCGTCGACCTCGACGTCTACGAGGGCGAGACCGTCGGACTGGTGGGCGAGTCGGGCTGCGGCAAGACGACGCTCGGGCGGACCCTCCTCGGGCTGGAGGACGCCACCGCGGGCACCGTCGAGGCGAGCGGCCGCGACGTGACCGACCTCTCGCGCGCCGAGCGCCGCGAGTGGCAGGAGAACGCGGGGATGGTGTTCCAGGACCCCGAGGAGAGTCTCAACGACCGCATGACGGTCGGCGAGATCGTGCGCGAACCGCTCGACGCACACGACTGGCCCACCCTCACGGTCGCCGTCGAGGGCGACGCGCGCGACCGGAGCGTCGAGGGGGACGCGGTCCCCGCCGGCGCGGACGGGACGCCCGACCTCACGGTCGGGGTCGACGCGGACGGGTCGGCCGACGTGGCCGTCCGCGACCGCCTCCCGCTCGACGCCGACGAGGTGGACGTGACCGTCGACGCCGACGCGGTCCGGGTCGACCTGCTGGTCGACGAGCGGGCGGTCCGCGAGGGGCGCGTCACCGACCTGCTCGAACGCGTGGGGCTCAACGAGGAGCACTTCTACCGCTACCCCCACCAGTTCTCGGGCGGACAGCGCCAGCGGGTCGGCATCGCGCGCGCGCTCGCGCTCGAACCCGACTTCCTCGTGCTCGACGAGCCGACGAGCGCGCTCGACGTGTCGGTGCAAGCGCGGATCATCAACCTGCTCGACGACCTGCAGGCGGAACTCGGGTTGACGTACCTGTTCATCACGCACGACCTCTCGGTCGTCAGACACATCGCCGACCGGGTCGCCGTGATGTACCTCGGGAGCATCGTGGAGTCGGGGCCGACCCGGGAGGTGTACGCCGACCCCGGCCACCCGTACACCGTCTCGCTGTTGTCGGCGATCCCCGGTAGCGGGTCGCCGTGGGACGGCGAGCGGGTCACGCTCCGCGGTGCGCCGCCCAGTCCGCGCGACCCGCCGTCGGGCTGTCCGTTCGCCACGCGGTGTCCGGCGAAGATCCGCCCCGACGACTGGTCGTTCCCCGAGGCGACGTGGCGCGCGCTCGACGCGCTCCGCGTGCTCTTCCGGACGCGCGCCCGCGCGGAGACGCCGACGGCGACCCGGGCGAAGCAGTTGCTCGGGATGTCGGTCGACGACGAGTCGCTGACCGACGCGGCCCGCGACGTACTCGACGCCGCCGACCTCCCGCCGGACGCGCGGGCGGTCGTCGACGACGCCGTCGACGACGCGAGCCACGGCGACGACCGGGCGGCCGCAGCGCGGATGCGCGAGGCGTTCGGCTCGCGGTGTGACGAGGAGTTCCCCGCCCCCGAGACGGGGGGTCGGGGGCGCGCGCGCACCAACCGCTGTCTCCGCCGGGAGGCGGAGTACGACGGCGCCCGCGAGACGGTCGAGCGCCGGCAACACGAGACGGACGGGACGGGCGGGTAGCGGTCGGTCGGTCGACCCGACTGCGTCCGACTACCCGGCACCGCCCCCGTTCGCGCGTCCGGCCGGCCGACTCCGCCGCCGGTCGGCCGCACGCACCACCAGGACGCCGACCCCGGCGCCGACGCTCGCCCCCGCCACCACGACGAGGAGGACGACCACCGTGAACGGGAGCGCGTACACTAACAGTCCGACGACGAGTATGGCGGCTTCGCCCAGGAACCCGACCGCGTCGGCCGACGCGCCGACGTACGTCGCGGCGGCGACGCCCGCGCCGACCGACAGGAGGACGTAACACGCGACCGCGCCGGCGTACGCCGCGGCGACGACGCCCGCGCCGACCCAGAGGTCGTCCCGGAGCGACGGAGCGCCCCGCCGCCGGAGCGCGCGCAGGCGCCAGCAGGCCGCGAGCGCCGCCGGGACGACCAGCACCGCGACCCAGCGGAGCGGACCGAACACCGCCTCGAACACGACGAACATCGCGTCCACCGCCCCGCCGACCCGGCCGGCGTTCACGGCGGCGAGCAACGGGACGACGACGTACCCGACCGCGCCCGTCGCCGCGACGGCCGCGCCGCCGACCGCACCCGTCGACACGGCCTCCCGGACCGACACGGCGTGGTTCACCCCTCCCCTAGGCGGGCTGACGTGATGACGGTTCGGGTCGGCCGCCGGAGCGGGTCCCCGACCCCCACTCGCGCGCGAGCGCGGCCCGACCCGGGTCGGTCGGCGAACAGACAGGTCCGGGACGGATCGTCGTGTCGAACTGGTAACCGAACGGGGTCCGGCGCCGCCGAGTGGCGCCTGAGAACGTGACTCACGGTACCGTTTTCCAGCAATCGTTACCTCTCTTAGTTGGATTGATGAAAGGTCGTCGCGTGCTGACGCCCGCATGCGCAGACTCACAGCGGTGCTGTTGACGTGTCTCGTCGTGGGAGCGTCGCTCCCGGGGGCCGCGTTCGCCCTCGGCGGGGCGGCGCCGACCGCCGACGGAGCCGACCGGGTCGGGTCCGCTCCGGCGGCCCAGGTGGGCGCGAACGGGACGACCCTGACGGTGTTGGCGTACAACGACATCCAGACGGCGATGGCGTCGGACACGGGAGAGATGGCCCGGCTCGCGGGCCTGATCGACGAGCGCCGGGCGGCTCACGACAACCCGACGGTGCTCGCGGGCGGCGGCGACGAGATCAGCCCGCACGCGCTCTCGCCGGTGAGCGCGTGGCAACTGCCGGTCGAGGTGCTCAACGTCGTCGACCCCGCCGCCGAGGCGGTCGGCAACCACGACCTCGACTACGGCGACGAGGCGTTCGCGAACGCCTCGGCGGCCTCGGAGTTCCCGTGGCTCGCCGCCAACCTGGTGAACGAGTCGACGGGTGAACCGATCCAGGGCGCCAACGGCACGTACGTCGTCGAGCGCGACGGCGTCCGCGTCGGATTCGTCGGCTTGGTCGACGAGGCGATCATCGGCAAGACGGCGCTCGACTTCGACGAGGCCGGCATCGAGGTGCGGGACTTCGCCGAGGTCGGTCCCGAGCGCGCCGAGTACCTCAAAGAGGAGCGGAACGTCGACGTGGTGGTCTCGCTCGCACACATCGGCGTCCCCGAGTCGGAGGAACTCGCCGAGGCCGACGACGGCGCCATCGACCTGATCGTGACGGGCGACGACGAACTCGTCTACCCGCCCCAGGAGACCAGCGGCACCACCATCGTCGAGGCGGGTAGCGAGGCCTCCCACCTCGCGGAGGTGAACCTCACGCTGTCGGACGGCGACGTGACGGCCGTCGACGGGCGGCTGATCGAGACGACCGAGGAGGTCGAGCCGAACGAGTCGGTCCAGCGCCTGATCCAGGAGGCGCGGGAGACCGGACTCGAGGAGGTCATCGGCGAGTCGACGACGGAACTCAACGCGACCAGTGCGGCCAACTACCACCGCGAGACCGCACTCGGCAACGCGATCACGGACGCGTTCCGCGCCGAGACCGGCTCGCAGGTCGCGATCACCAACTCCGGCGGCATCCGTAGCAACCGGGTGTACCCCGCGGGCAACGTGACGGTCGGCGACGCGACGACGATCCTGCCGTTCACGAACACGCTGGTGACGTTCCGGCTGAACGGCTCGGAACTGCGGGAGGTGCTCGCGAGCCAGGTGGTCACGCTCTCCAGCGAGGAGGGCCAGCAGTACGGCACGGAGATCACCCACCAGGTCAGCGGCGTGCGCTTCGAGTGGGTGCCCCACGAGGGGGTCGAGCCGAAGGTCCGCGACGTGTACGTCGACCAGGCCGGCCCGGACGAGCCGGCCAACTGGACCCGGCTGGACGCCGAGGAGAACTACACGGTGACGGTGAACAGCTACATGGCCGGCGGCGGTGACGGCTACCCGCTGGAGAACGCGACGCGCGTCTCCGAGTCGGGGATCCTCTACTCGACGGCGTTCATCAACTACGTCGAAGAGCGGGGCACTATCTCGCCGAAAGTCGAGGGTCGGATGCGCCGCGTCGACGCCGGCGTCGGTAACGCGTCGGTGTCGCTCGACGGCGACAGCGAGACGGTGACCGCGACGTACGCCGCGCCCGCGAACGCGACGGCCGTGAACGCGTCGAGCTTCTACGCGCTCGACGCCGACGGCGAGCGGGTCGCGGCGACCGACGCGACGCTCGCCGACGGCGAGGTGACGGTGACGTTCGACGCCGACGACCTCTCGGCGGTCGCGGACGCGGCCGACCTGAACGTCTACGGCGAGTACACCGACTCCTACTACGACGGCGAGCGCGTCTACTGGGGCGCGTCGGTGCTGAGCGGCGAACTCGACGTGACGACTGCCGACGAACCGATGGAGCCGGAGGCGACGTACTACCAGGTGGACTTCGTGGCGGGGGAACCCCTCGAGAACCTCTCGGCTGACACGCTGTACGCGAACGACGAACAGGACCGTCTCGTGCGGTTCGCGCACGGCGACACGTCAGAGGGAATCACCGACCGCGGCCGCGCGTGGGCCAGCGAGGAGGTCCGCTCGTGTGTCGACTCCGCGGGCGTGATCGACCGCGAGGGCGAGACGGCGACGATCACGTTCACCGTCAACGAGAGCTGTGAGAACGCGACCATGTCGCTCGTCTCGTACACGAAACCCACTGCTGGGTTCAGCCCCGAGACGGCCGACCAGCAGGAACTGTTCGACGCGACCACCGAGACGTTCGAACCCGGCACGCACACCATCACCGTGTCGCTGCCCGATTCGGACGCCGCGGACGCGGAGGCCCGCCTGACGGCCGGTGCGGTCCCGGTCGCGGCTCCGGCCTGAGCGCCGACGCGACGACGACCGATACGACTCCCCCTTCTTTCGCGCCGACCGCTCGACCGGGAGCGAGCCGGGCGGAAACGGTTTCACCCCGCTGGCCGACGGTACGCACGTGACGTCGACGCCCAGACTCGGTCGCATCACCGTCTTCCCGGTGAAGTCGCTCCCCGGGAGTTCCCGCGAGACCGTCCGCCTGGTCGACGGCGGCGCGCTCGAACACGACCGCGAGTTCGCCGTCGTCGACGCCGACGGCGAGTACGTCAACGGCAAGCGGACCGACGCGGTCCACGGACTCGACGCGGCGTTCGACCCGGCGGCCGACGAACTCCGATTCCGCGTCCGCGAGTCCGTCCCGTCGACCGGGGCGCTCGATCCGGGCGACGCCGGCCGGTTCGCCCTCCCGGACGAGCGGGCGGCCGCGGAGGCGTGGCTGGGGGAGTTCTTCGGCTTCCCGGTCGAACTCCGGCGGGACCGCGCGGGCGGCCACCCCGACACCACCGACTACGCCACCGGGCCGTCGGTGGTGTCGGCGGCGACGCTCCGGACCGTCGCCTCGTGGTTCGACGGACTCGACGCCGACGGCGTGCGCCGCAGGCTCCGCGCCAACCTCGAAGTCGAGAACGTCCCCGCGTTCTGGGAGGACCGCCTCGTGGGGAGTGCGGGACGGGTCGTCCCGTTCGAGGTGGGCGGCGTCGAACTCGAGGGGGTGCGGCCGTGCCCGCGGTGTGTCGTCCCGTCGCGCGACCCCGAGACGGGCGAGCGCTACGAGCGGTTCCGCGAGACGTTCGTCGAACGACGCGAGGCGACGTTCCCCGAGTGGGCGACGACCGACCGGTTCGACCACATGTACAGCCTGATGGTCCACACCGCCGCCCCGGCTGCCGCCGTCGGCGCCGACCTGGCGGTCGGCGACCCCGTGACCGTCGGCGAGGAACGCCCCGAGCGGCCGGTCGAGTAGCCCGGGGTCGGACCGCCGTCAGCGGCTCGGGGGGTGTGCGCGCGCGGTCCGGACCGCGTAGTACACCGCGCCGACACAGAGCGCGCCCGCGACGAGCAGTTTCTCGCCCGGCAGGACGCCCCGCGTCGCCCAGACGTAGAGGTCGGTCACGCCGAGGAGGAGCGCGAGGACGACGAGGAGAGCGACGCCCACGCGGCCCAGTCCACGGTTCGGTTTCACGCACCGACTTCGTCCCCGCCGGGCTTGAATCCCGGGGCGGCCGCGTCGTCGCGTCCCGTCGATCACCCCGGCCCGTCGGCGTTCACGACCGGTCGAGCGGGACCGCCGTTTCTCTTAAGTACTTACGAGGTGTTTACCAGAATTGGGCCGGGGTAGGGAGTCCGTCCCGTGCGACCGGGCGACGGAGCCACCGGCACCGTGACAATCATGTCTAACGCCGAACCGCAACCGGAGAGGAGCAACGACACCGAGCGGCCGTCGGTGGACGCGCCGCTCGCGCCGGACGAGTGGGCGGAGTACCGCTGCCGGCGCTGCGGGGAGCACTGCATCAACCGCGCCGACGGCGACGCGCGCGCGGCGGAACTCTGTCTCGACTGTCTCGCGGCACAGGCCGCAGTCGAGACGGAGGCCGTCGGGGTGGCGAGCACCGACGGGGGGACGGTCGCCGCACGCGAGGAGTCGACCGACGCGGGGGGACCGACGGCGGGGTCGCCGCTCCGGTCGGTCCGCTCGTCGCTCGCCAGCGTCGCCGCTCGGATCCGGGACTAGCCGACCCGACGGCGCGCCCGGCGACTCGACCGGCGGAACTATCGGAGGGTGAGGTCCGTTATCTGCTGGAGTCTGTCGGCGACCTCCGGGTCGAGACCGCTCTCGGTCACGCGCCACCGCCAGTTGCCCGCCGCCGTCCCCGGGGTGTTGAACCGGGCGTCGCCGCCGAGTCCCAGGAGGTCCTGGACGGTCGTCACCGCGAGTGCGGCGTTGGAGTTCCACACCGCCTCGACGATGTCCCAGTGTATCTCGCTGCCGTCGGTGCCGAGGTTGTAGTGGAGGCAGTCGCGCTGGCGTTCGGAGAGGTTTCGGTAGTAACCGACGATGGTGTTCGTGTCGTGCGTCGACGTGTACCCCACGCAGTCGTCGGGGTACGTCATCGGCTGGTGCATGTTGCCGCCCTCACACCAGTCGGCGTAGTGGGGGACGCGCATCCCGGGGAAGTCGAACTCCTCGCGGAGCGCGACCACCGACTGGTCGAGGAAGCCGAGGTCCTCCGCGAGGAACGGGAGGTCGCCCAGTCGGTCGCGGACCGCCTCGAAGAAGTCGGCGCCGGGTCCCTCGCGCCACTCGCCGTCGGCGGGGTCGTCGCTGTCGGCGGGGATGGCCCAGTAGCGGTCGAACCCGGTGAAGTGGTCGAGTCGGGTCATGTCGACCAGGTCGAACAGCCGTTCGAGCCGCGCGAGCCACCAGTCGTAGCCGTCGTCGGCCAACGTCTCCCAGTCGTACAGCGGGTTCCCCCACCGCTGGCCGTCGTCGCCGGGGTTCGGCGGGACGCCCGCGACCGCCGCCGGCCGGCGGTCGTCGGTCAACTGGAACGCCTCCGGGGTCGCCCACACGTCCGCGGAGTCGAGCGCGACGTAGATGGGGAGGTCGCCCACCAGCCGAACGCCGCGTTCGCTCGCGTACTCGCGGAGGGCGCGCCACTGCCGGTCGAACCACCACTGGCAGAACTCGTGGTAGCGGATCTCCCCGGCCAGCGACTCCCGGCGGTCGGAGAGCGCGTCGGGGTCGCGCCGGCGGACCGGCTCGGGCCACTCGGTCCACAGCCGGCCGTCGAACTCCTCGCGGAGCGCCGAAAACAGCGCGTAGTCGTCGAGCCACGCCGCCTCCCGCTCGCGGAACGACTCGAACGCGTCGGGGTCGGCGTCGCCCTCGCCCGCCTCGAACCGCTCGAACGCGCTCCGGAGCCGCTCGTGTTTGTACGGCCGCACCGCCTCGTAGTTCGTCTCGTGTGGCGACGCCGCGTCGGGCGGGTCCAACTCCGCGTCGGTCAACAGGCCGTACTCGCCGAGTTCGCGCAGGTCGACGAGCAGCGGGTTGCCGGCGAACGCCGAGTACGACTGGTAGGGGGAGTTCGCCTGCGCGTCGGCGGTCGGCCCGATGGGGCAGAACTGCCAGAGCGACTGGTCCGCGCGCTCGAGGAAGTCGACGAACGTGCGGGCACCGGCGCCGAGGTCGCCGACGCCGTGCGGGCTGGGGAGCGACGTGTGGTGCAGGAAGACCCCACTCTGCCGGTCGAAGCGCATGGGCGCCCGTTCGCCGGGCGGGGGTTTCAAACTATCCGCGGACGCCCCCCGAGAACTGTCCGTCGGGCTCCACGACCGCGGCCGGCGGGAACGCTCACGCACAATCAATAAGTACGAACGCCGCAATCGTCGGCCAATGCGCCCCAAGGTACTGATGTTGGGCTGGGGGTTTCCGCCGAACGTGACCGGGGGGCTCGACACCGCCGTCGGGAAACTGTTCGACGAGTTACATCCCCGGGACGACGTCGACATCGAACTCGTCCTCCCCGCGGAGTACGCGCCCGAGGGGCGCGACGGCATCCACGGCGTGCCGACGGGGACGGGCGACATCATCACCCGCATCGGTCGGCTCTCCGGCGAGTTCGCCGACCGCGCCGCCGACGCCGACATCGTCCACACCAACGACTGGTTCGGCTACAACGCGGGGTCGCGCGCGCAGTCGGCCCACGACGTCGAGTGGGTCACCACGTTCCACTCGCTCTCCTCGGACCGGAACGTCAACCCGCCACAGCGGGAGGTCGAGACCGAACAGCGGATCGTCGACCGCGCGGACCACCTGATCGCGGTCAGCCACCTCACCGCGGGCGAGATACGCGACCGCTACGGTGGCGAGGCGACCGTCATCCACAACGGCTTCCCGAGCGTTCGGGCCACGGGTCGCGACCTGAAGGCCGAACTGGACATCGACGGGAAGATGCTGTTCTTCGTCGGTCGACACACCGACCAGAAGGGGATCTCCTACCTGCTGTACGCGCTCTCGAAACTCCGGCGCGACGACGTGACGCTCGTGCTCGGTGGGTCGGGCCACCTCACCGAGCAGTTGAAGCGGTTCGTCGAACTGCTCGGCGTCGACGACCAGGTGCTGTTCCCGGGGTACATCCCCGAGGACGAACTCGGCGACTACTACGCCAGCGCCGACCTGTTCGTCTCGCCGTCGCTCGCGGAGCCGTTCGGGATCACCATCGTGGAGGCGCTCTCCGTTGGGACGCGGGTCGTCTCCAGTCAGAGCGGCGCCGCGGAACTGCTCCCGGACGACTGTCTGATCGAGGTGGACACCGACTCCGACGCCATCGCCGAGGGGATCGAGTACGCCCTCTCGCTCGACACGCCGCTGGAGTACGACGTTCGCACGTGGGCGGAGGTGGCCGACGACCACGTCGCCTTCTACGACCGGGTGATGGAGGGGCGGGCGGCCGCGGGGTCCGACGACCCCGAGGGCGGTTCCGCGTCGGAGACGGGCGGGGAGTAGCGGTCCCTACCGCAGCAGCCGGAAGTCGGTCACGGGTTCGGGGTGGACCACGCGGAACCCGTCGACGGTCGGCTGGACGCCGGCGGCGGGCGCGCCGCCCCGGTCGGACTGGTAGGGGCTGTCGTACGGGCTGTCGTAGGGGGACGCCGACTGGTAGGGGCTGTCGTACGGCGTCTGTCGCTGCTCGCCCGCGGGGCGGTCGAAGTCCTCCGGCGGGAGGTAGATCTGTTCGCCCGACGCCGACCGCACGACCACCGCGGCGTCGCGGTCACCCGAGACGGTCACGACCGTCCGGTCGTCGGTTATCTCCACGTCGACGGTGACCCGGCCGTCGCTCCCGTTCGGCTCCGACTCCGTACTGCTCATGGGGGAGAGGCGTGTCCGCGCCACTTAGCCGTTCCTCCCGTCGCAGGCGCGCCCGTGGGGATCGTTCCCGATTCTCGACGGGGGAACTGTGGGAAAAGGCAAAGGCGGCGGTCGTGGAAGGACACTCCATGCACCACCCCGGACCCCCCCGGTTCGTGGCCGTCGGTCACTCCGTCGAACTCGCCCCGCGCGACCCGGACCCGGACGCGACGTACCGCTGGCGCGTCGCCGAGGCACCCGTCGCGTCGGTCGCCGAACTCGGCGACGACCCCGTCGTCCACTTCGTCCCGGACGCCCCCGGGACGTACGTCGTGGAGTTGCGCGCGCCCGACGGCACCCACCGGCTCACCGTCAGGGCGTTCCCCGGCGAGTTGAGCCCCGAGGGCGTGGCCGGCGGGGCGTCGGGGCGGTCCGGGCAGTGGAGCGGGGGCTCGGGCGGGGCGGGCGGGCGGAGCGGTGCGAGCGGGAGCGCCAGGTCGGGGTCGGGCTCCGGCACGGGGACGCGCGAGGGGGAACACGGCGCCGGCCGCCCGCGGGTCCGGCTGGAGGCGCGCGTCGCGGGCGACGAACTGGTGGTCGAGGCGACGGTGCGCGCCGCGGCGGGCGAGTCGCCCGACGACGCCGACGTGGAGTTCGTCGTCGACGACCGCGACGACCTGCCCGCCGACGCCGCGACGGTCGGCGACCGCGAGTTCCGCGTGCCGGTGTCGGCGCTCCCCGGCCGCCTGCGCGTCCACGCCGTCGCGGTCGGCGCCGGCGGGTACAGCGTCGCCGACTCGGTGGACGTGCGCACGGACGACGGCGACGGCGTCCGGACCGACGGCGGAACCGCGAGCGCCCGCCGGAGCGTGGAGACGACCCGGCCGTACGACCCCCCCGAGTGGGCGACCGACGCGCTCATCTACGAGATCTACGTCCGGACGTTCGCGCCCGACGACGACGACTCCGCGACCACGTTCGACGCCATCGCGGCCCGCCTCGACTACCTCGACGACCTGGGCGTCGACGTGCTCTGGCTCACGCCCGTCCTCCAGAACGACCACGCCCCTCACGGGTACAACATCACGGACTTCTTCGCCATCGCCGAGGACCTCGGCGGCCGCGAGGCGTACGAGCGGTTCCTCGACGCCGCCCACGACCGCGGCATGAAGGTGCTGTTCGACCTCGTCTGTAACCACTCCGCGCGCGCACACCCGTTCTTCGAGGACGCCTACCGCAACCCCGACAGCGAGTACTACGACTGGTACGAGTGGCAGGAGTCGGGCGAGCCGGGCACCTACTTCGACTGGGAGTACATCGCCAACTTCGACTTCGACACCCTCGACGTCCGCCGGCACCTGCTCGACGCGGTCGACGAGTGGGCGCCGCTCGTCGACGGGTTCCGGTGTGACATGGCGTGGGCGGTGCCGAACGGGTTCTGGAAGGAACTGCACGACCGGGTGAAGGCGCGCGACCCCGAGTTCCTGCTGCTCGACGAGACCATCCCGTACATCGCGGACTTCCAGGAGGGGATGTTCGACATGCACTTCGACTCGACCACCGCGTTCACCCTCCGGGAGGTCGGCGCGGGCCACCAGCCCGCAGAACGGCTGCTCGACGCCATCGACGCGCGCGTCGACGCGGGGTTCCCCGACCACGCCTCGTTCATGCTGTACGCCGAGAACCACGACGAGAGCCGCTACATCACCGAGTGCGGCGAGCCGGCGGCGCGGGCGGCCGCGGGCGCGCTGATGACGCTCCCGGGGACGCCGATGCTGTACGCCGGGCAGGAACTCGGCCAGCGTGGGCGCCGCGACGGGCTGGCGTGGGAGCACGCCAACCCCCACCTACAGGAGCAGTACGCCCGGCTGGTCGACGCGCGGCACGCTCACCCGGCGCTCGAACACGACGCCGCCCTCCGCCGGGTCGGCTACGAGGTCCGCGACGGTCCCGCCGACCGGGTCGTGGCGTACGGCCGCGCCGCCCCCGACGGGGGCGAGGCCGTCGTGGTCGTGCTCAACTTCGCCGACGAGACGGCGACGGTCGCCATCGACCCGGCGGTCGGGGCGGTCGACGTCGCGACGGGCGACCGGGTCGCCGAGGGCGGGGCGGTCACGGTGGAGGACGCGACGCTCCTGCCGGCCGACGCCGACACGCTCTGAGCCGGGAGCGCGCCTGCCGACGTGCCGACGCGAGCGTCTTCCGAGCGCCGGCACCTACCGATACGAGCGTCTCCGAGCGCCGGCGCGTGCCGGTCGAACCCGCGGGCGGCGCTAGCACATCCATATTTATACGCCGGCTCGCTGTAGCGAGGGTATGCGGCTGCGCACGGCGCTCAACGAATACAAACGCGACCGAGCCGGTCGGTCCCCGGGGCGGGAGCCGACGATCACCGGCTCCTTCTCGGGCCACGGCGACAGGCTGGTTCACGTCGACCCGGGCGGCTACCTGCGGGACTACTCCTCGTCGCTGTCGGGGCTGTACGGGGTCGACCGGTCGCGGTTCGGGGTGGAGACGGCCGACCGGATCCGGTGGTTCGACGACCTCGACTCCGTCCGTCAGCACTACTACCGCGAGACGAACCTGGTCGAGACCGAGTACGACGCGGGCAAGTTCACCGTCCACCAGTACGACCTCACGCTTGGACGGGCGCACGTCACCCACGTCGAACTCCGGGGGGCGGTCCCGCCGGAGGCGCGGCTGGTCGCGTTCCTCACGTTCGCCCCCGAGGGCCAGGAGACGCGCGTCGGCCGCCTCATCCACGAGGGCGGCGGACCCGACGGGACGAAGGCGGTCGAGGTGTACCACCGCCGGGAACACGACTACGTCACCGCCTCGACGGGCATCGACGAGGTGCGCGGGCAGATCCCCGAGCGGTTCGACGAGATACTCGACGAGGAGCCGGTGGAGTTCCCGCGGCACACCGGGCGGAACCGCTACGAGGACGCCCACCTCAGCGGCGACGTGGTGGTGACGGCGCCGCTCGAACGCGTCGGCCGGGCCGCCCGAACGACGCTCGTCACCCAGCTATCGGACCACGAGGAACTCGACCGCGAGACGGCGCTCGCCGACCTCCGCGACTGCACCGCGAGCCACCGGTCGGCCGACGACATCCGCTCGGCCGCCCGCGAGCGGACGACCGTCGCGGTACCCGAGGGGAGCTCCCGGTCGGCGGTGGTCCGCGCGGACCTCCGCGCGCTCGACCTGTTGGAGGCGCCGACCGGCGCGCACGTCTCCGGGCCGGAGGTCGACCCGTTCTTCACCAACTCGGGCGGCTACGGCTACACGTGGTTCCGGGGGGACGCCGCCATCGCGTCGGCCCTGCTCGACGCCGACGACGCGTTCGGGGTCGACACCCTCGACGACGTGACCGAGACCGCCAGCTTCTGCTGTGACGCCCAACTCGACGACGGGACGTGGCCCCACCGCGTCTGGGCGGTCGACGGGACGCTCGCGCCCGGGTGGGCGAACGCCCACGTCGAGGGCGACTCGGAGTCGATGGAGTACCAGGCCGACCAGACGGCGAACGTGACGGCGTTTCTCGCGCGGCTGTTGCGCGAGCGGCGCGACGTGCTCGGCTCGTCGGTGGTCGCCGCGACCCGCGAGTCGCTCGACGCCGCTGTCGCCGCCATGGACGACAGCCTCGGCGAGGACGGCCTGCCCGGCCCGTGTCAGAACGTCTGGGAGGACATGAGCGGCCAGTTCGCCCACACCGCCGCCGCCTTCGTCGAGGCGTACGCCGCCGTCGCGCGCGCGCCAGTCGGCGAGTCGCTCGCCGAGCGCGCCTGCGAGTCGGCGCGGACGGTGCTCGGCGGACTCGACGGGCTGTGGGTCGACGGCCGTGACTGCTACGGGATGCGGCTCACCCCCGACGGCGAACTCGACGACCGGGTCGACGCCGCGGGGTTCGCGCTCGCGGACGCCGCCGCCGAGTACGACGCCGTGGAGGGACTCGACCTCCCCGACGCGACGCTCGACCGTATCGCGGCCCACACCGAGACGGCGCTGGAGACGCTGTACCGCGACCCCTCGGGCGCGCCCGTGGCCGGTCTCGTCCGCTACGAGGGCGACGACTGGCGGACCCACGGCCAGGCCGGCTCGAAGGTCTGGTCGCTCACGACCGCCGAGGGCGTCGTCGCCGCCGCCCGCGTCGGCGAACTCCTGACCGAACGCGACGACGGCGAGCGCGGCGAGGCGCTGCTCGACCGCGCGAGCGACCTGTACCGCCTGCTCGACGCCGAGGGTCCGCTGACCACCGGCGCGGGCTACCTCCCCGAACAACTGTTCGACGACGGCACGCCCGACAGCGCGACGCCGCTCGGGCAGGCGCACGCCGTCCGACTCCGCGCGACCGCGCTGCTGTCGGAACTGGAGGCGCTGCCGACGGCGGCGTCGCTGCCCGAGGGACCGACCGACCGGCCGCGGTGGACCACCGGCGAGAAGTTCGGCGTCGGCACCGTCGCCGACCACCGGAGCGACGACCCCTCCCGCGTCTGGTTCACGCTCACCGCGGGTGCGCTGACGGAGGTGCGGTTCCCGCGGATCGACCTGATGAACCTGCGGACGCTCGACTTCATCGTCAACGACCCCGACGACGAGCGCTACACCGTCCGCACGCACAACGAGACCCGGACCGACGACGACTCCGACACCGTCACCCGGGAGGTGACGCCCGCCGCCGACGACGCGCTGCTGTTCAGACAGACCGTCGCCGAGACGGGCGACGGTCGCGGCCACGCGTGGACGCTCGACGTCGAGTACGCCACCGACCCCGAACACGACGCGCTGCTGGCGGACGTGAGCTTCGAGGCGGACGACGACACCGAGTACGAACTGTTCGCGGTCGCCGACACCGCGCTCGCGAACACCGGCACGCAGGACCGCGGGATGCGGCTGGGGTCGCCCGGGAGCCACCACCTCGCGGCGCGCGACTCGGCGGCGTACACCGGCGAGAGCAAGGAGCCGTTGCTCGTCGACGACGACGGCGAGGGCTACTCGGTCGCGGTGGCGATGGCCGCCGCCAACCGGTTCGACTGGGCGACGGTCGGCGTCGCCGGCAGCGACGCCCTCCGGACGCTGTACGCCGACGGGACGCTCCCCGAGACGCGCGAGACGGTCGACGACGAGAACGTGGTGCTGGTGGGGCGGTTCGCGGCCGGCCGGCGCGCGGACGAGACCATCGCGCTCGGGTTCGCCCGCCACGCCGACACCGCGGCGGCGCTCGGCGAGTCGTTCGGCGCGCTCACCCGGGGGTACGAGACCGCCGCGGCGGCGTACGCCGACTCCTGGCGGGAGTTCCTCGCGGACAAGCCGCTGCCCGCGTCGGTCGCCGACGACGAGGTGCTCGCGAACCAGTACCGCTCGGCGCTGATGTGTCTGCGGGCGGTCGAGGACAAGACGTACCTCGGCGGCTCCATCGCCTCGCCGTCGGTGCCGTGGGGGGAGGCGGTGACCGCCGAGGAGCCGAAGGGGTACGGCTACAACTTCGTCTGGTCGCGCGACCTCTATCAGGTGTTTACGGTGCTGGACATGGTCGGCGACATCGAGACGGCGGTCGACCAACTGGAGTACATCTACGAGTACCAGCAGGACGACCACGGGTTCATCCCGCAGAACACCTACCTCAACGGGCTCACCCGCTGGGGCGGCGAGCAGATGGACAACATCTCGTTCCCGCAGGTGATGGCGTACCAACTGTGGGAGCGGGGGGTCGCGTTCGACGACACCGACTACGGCTTCGAGAACGTCCGCCGGTCGGCCGACTACGTCGTCCGCAACGGTCCCGCGACCGCCCAAGAGCGGTGGGAGGAGGAGGCGGGCTACTCGCCGTCTTCGATCGCGGCCGAGATCGCGGGCCTGGCGTGTGCGGGGAAACTCGCGGTCGAGACGGGCGCCGAGGCCGACGCGCTGGTGTGGCTCGCGCTCGCGGACAAGTGGACCCGCGGGGTCGACGACTGGACCGCGACGATGACCGGCACCGACCTCCACACGGAGACGCCGTACTACGTCCGCGTGACCCGCGACGGCGACCCCGAGGCGGGCCACCTCCGCACGCTCGCCAACCAGGGACCGACGCTCGACGAGCGCGACATCATCGACGGGGGCTTTCTCGACCTCGTGCGGCTGGGGATCAAGCCGTGGGACGACCCCATCGTCCGCAACTCGCTGGTCGAGGTGGACAGGACCATCCGCGTCGACACCGAGTCGACGGCGGCGTTCTACCGGTACAACGGCGACGGCTACGGCGAGCGGGGCCGCGACGACGAGGGCGCACCGTGGTCGGTCGAACACGCGGGCAAAGGGCGGCTCTGGCCGCTGTTGAGCGGCGAGCGCGGCGAGTACGAACTGCTCGCGGACGCCGACGCGCGCGACGACGACCTGGTCGACCCGGCGGCGCTGCTGACGGCGATGCAGGAGTTCGCCAACTCCGGGCGGATGATCGCCGAACAGGTGTGGGACCGCGACCACGCCACCGAGTACAACTGGGAGTACGGCGAGGGCACGGGGTCGGCGACGCCGCTGGCGTGGTCGATGGCGCAGTTCGCCCGCCTCGCGCACGGACTCGACGAGGGCGAACCCGTCGAGACCCCGCGGTTCGTCCGCGAGCGCTACCTCGACCGTGGGCTCGCCGACGCCGACGACCGTCCCGACCTGCGGGTCCACTCGCGGTTCGAGGGCGACCGGATCGTCGTCTCGGGCGAGACCACCGGCGAGGTGGTGGCGGTCAAGACGCCCACCGACACCGCGCTGGTCGAACCCGAGGACGGCGAGTTCGAGGCGCGGCTCCGGATCAACTACGGCGAGAACACGATCACCGTCGCGGCCGCCGACGACCGCGACTTCGAGACGGCCACGACCGCGCTCACCCAGATCACGCTCTGATCCGGGCCGGGCGCGGTCCGGTTCGATCCAGTCCGGTTCGGTCGGGTCCGGTTCGGCACGGTTCGGTGCTGCCGTTCTACCGCGAGACGAGTTCGTACGGGTTCGCGTCCGCGGGCAACCCGCAGTCGTACCCCCGCTCGCCCGTCCGGTCGTCGAACTCGGCTCGGGCCGCCGTCCGCAACTCCCCGTCGACCAGCAGGTCGTACAGCGTCGCCGCGATGGTCTTCGCGGCGAACAGCGCGCCTTCGGTCCCCAAGTCGCGGCCCGCCGCGACCGCCTGCCACGAGTGGGCGGGCGTGCCTACCGGCCACGTCGCCGCGGTGAACCGACCCAGCGGGACGGTCCAGCTCACGTCGCCCGAGTCGGTCGAGTACGACCCGGTGGTCCCCTCGTCGGGCGCGTCGAGCGGTTCGGTGTACATCGCGCGATTGCGCACCTCGTCGTGGTACTCGGCGGGCAGGCGGCCGAGCGAGACGTCGCCGAGCGACGCGCGGAGGTCCGCGGAGAATTCGCGCTGGTCGTCGGACAGGGAGATCCCGCCCGCGCGGTGTACCTGGTCCATGTTGGCGCGGATACGGTCGGCGAGCGCGTGGTTGGGGAGCACGCCGTACATCGCGCTGGTCTTCGTCACCTCGACGTCGGTCCGGCTCATCAGCGCCGCACCCTCGGCGATGTCGCGCACCCACCCGCCGATGCGTTCGACCTGTGCGCGATCGGGCGCGCGCACGAGACACTCGGTCGTCGCCGCCGCGGGCACCACGTTCGCGGCGCCGCCGCCCTCGCTCACCACGTAGTGGATCCGCGCCGCCTCGGGGACGTGCTCGCGCATGAACTCGATCCCCGTGTTGAGCAGGTGAACGCCGTCGAGGGCGCTCCGGCCGGCCTCGGGGGCGGCGGCGGCGTGCGACGTCTCCCCCTCGAACGCCACCTCGTAGGCGTCGACCGCGAGACACGACCCCTTGCCGGGCGCGTTGTACCACCCCGGGTGCCACGAGACCACCGCGTCGACGCCGTCGAACGCGCCGTCGCGCACCATGTACACCTTCCCGCCCCCCGCCTCCTCGGCGGGCGTGCCGAAGTAGACGACCGTGCCCCCGCAGTCGCCTCGCTCGATGGCGTCTCTGACCGCGAGCGCGCCCCCGAGCGACCCGACGCCGAACAGGTTGTGCCCGCAGCCGTGGCCCGGCGCGCCCGGTTCGCGGGGGTCGCGCTCGGCGGTCGCGGTCTGGGACATCCCCGGCAGGGCGTCGAACTCCCCCATCGTCGCCACCGTCGGGTCGCCCTCGCCGTAGCGGGCGACGAACGCCGTCTCCATCCCGCCGACGCCCGTCTCCACCTCGAACCCCTCCTCGCGGAGCGCCTCCCGGAGCCGCCGGGCGGACTCCGTCTCGCGGAGCGCCACCTCCGGCTCTTCCCAGATGCGCCGCGAGAGGTCGGTCAGCCGGTCGCGCCGCCGCTCGACCGCGTCGAACAGCCGCGCCTTCGCGCCACCCGTGGTATCGTCTGGCACGGTTCGAGGGGCGACGACGAGCGCGAAAAGCGTTCGCCCAGCGGCAGGCGCGGTCGCCCGGACGGACGGACTCGACACCCGCCAGTAGGGTTTTGCCCCGGCCGCGGGTGAGGTGCGTATGACACCCACGCTCGTCGCACACCGCGGTTTCGCGGGCGCGTACCCGGAGAACACGGTCGAGGCGGCCCGCGCGGCCGGCGAGGACGGCGCGGACCTCGTCGAGGTGGACGTGCGCCCGAGCGCCGACGGCGCCGTCGTCGTCTTCCACGACGACGCGCTCGACGACCGCGAGGGGAGTCGGGGGATAACCGACGGGACGGGGCTGGTCTCGGAGTCGACGGCGGCGGAGCTCTCGGAGACGGACGTGTTCGACAGCGGCCGGACCGTGCCGACGCTCGCGGACGTACTGGAGGCGCTCCCGGCGGGCGTCGGCGTCAACGTGGAACTGAAGTCGAACGGCGAGTCGCCGACCGCCGCCGGCGAGGCGCTCCCCGAAGCGGAGGTGGGCGCGCGCCGCGCCGCGTGGCATCCGTTCGTCCGCGACGTGCTGGCGGTGACCGACGAGTTCGACGGGGAGACCCTGTTCTCGTCGTTCCACGAGGGGGCCATCGCGGCGGTCGCGGACATCGCGCCCGACGAGTCGGTCGCGCCGGTCGCGCTCGAACTCGCCGACGGGCTGGAGGTGGCCCGCCGTTACGGCGCCGCGGCGGTGCAGGCGCCGCTGGCGCTGCTCGCAGACACGCCGTACGCCGACCCCGACCGGGTCGAGGGGACGGACCTGGTCGCGGCCGCCCACGAGGAGGGCCTCGCGGTCAACGTCTGGACGGTACGGACGTGGCACGAGGCGGCGGCGGCGGTGTCGGCCGGCGCCGACGGGCTGATCGCCGACTACCCGTGTCTGGGCGGGCCGGCGGCGGAGCACTGAAGGCGACGGGGGACGGAAGCCACGTAGACGGGGCAGACGACCGCCGGGCGGGGTCGGGGTTCCGACGGGACGGCACGACGGGCGCACGAGGCGGTCGGCGATTCGGGAACAGGCACCGATATGCACGGGGGACCGGACTCGGGACGACGGGGAGACTCGACCGCACGGCGCGGAAAGCCGTGGCTCCCGTTCGTCGCGTGGACCGCGGTGTTCGCGGGGCTGTACGTCGTCCAACTGTTCAACTTCCTGTTGTTTCACAGCCTCGCGGAGGTGTTCAGCATCGTCATCGCGTCGGCGGTGTTCCTGGTCGCGTGGAACTCGCGGGCGCGGATGGACACCGACTTCTTCCTGATCCTCGGTGTGGCGTACGCCGCCGTCGCGGTGCTCGACACGTTCCACACGCTCGCGTACGCGGGGATGGGGGTGTTCCCCGGCCGGGGGGCGAACCTCTCGACGCAGTTGTGGCTCGCGGCCCGGTTCGTCGAGGCGGGGTCGCTCGTCGTCGCCACCGGGTTCGTCGGCGACAACGCCGCGAGCGCGCGGCTCTCGTTCAGCCGGCGGTCGCGCGACACCGCGCTGCTGGTGGCGGGCTACGTCGCGGTCACCGCGGCGTTCCTGGTCGGGATATTCGGCGGGAGTTTCCCGACCTCCTACGTCCCGGAGAGCGGGCTGACGACGTTCAAGGTCGTAGCCGAGTACGCCATCGTCGCTCTCCTCGGGGTCTCGCTGGTCCAACTGTACCGTCACCGGGGTGGGCTCGACCGCCGGGTGTACGGCTACTTCGTGGTCGGGATCGGGGTCACGATCGTGAGCGAACTGTTCTTCACCACCTACATCAGCGTCTACGGCTTCTCGGCCATGGTGGGCCACCTGCTGAAGATCGCATCCTTCTACCTCATCTACCTCGCGGGAGTGAAGACCGTCATCTCGAACCCCCAGGAGGTGCTGTTCCGCCAACTCCACGAGGAGCGGGACCGCCTCGCCGACCGCGAGGCGGAACTCGCGCGGAAGAACCGTCGGCTCGACCAGTTCGCGGGGATCGTCAGCCACGACCTCCGCAACCCGCTCAACGTCGCCTCCGGGCGGATCGAACTCGCGCGGGCGGAGGCGGACGGCGACGGCGGCGACGACGAACACCTCGCGGCCGCCGCCGACGCGATCGACCGGATGGCCACGCTCATCGACGACGTGCTCGCGCTCGCGCGCGAGGGGGAGAGCGTCGACGAGGCCGCTCCCGTCGACACCGAGTCGCTCGCGCGCGCGTCGTGGCGGACGGTCGACACCGCCGACGCCGAACTCCGCGTCGACGGTCCGGGCGCGGTCCGAGCGGACCAGGCCCGCCTCCGTCGCCTCTTCGAGAACCTGTTCCGCAACGCGGTCGAACACGGCGGCGAGGCGCCGACCGTCAGGGTCGGCGCGCTGCCGGACGGGCGGGGATTCTTCGTCGAGGACGACGGCCCGGGCGTCCCGCCCGACGACCGCGAGGCGGTGTTCGAAGCGGGCTACTCGACGGCGGCGGAGGGGACCGGGTTCGGACTCAACATCGTCCGCGAGATCGCCCACGCGCACGACTGGACGGTCACCGTCGGCGAGTCGGCGAGCGGCGGCGCCCGCTTCGAGATAACGGGCGTCGACGCCGCCGACTCGACGGAACCGGCGGCGGGCGAGTCGCCCCCCGTCACGGAGTGACCGGGGAACCGACCGGCCGAACGCGGCGTGTGGAGGGCCGGGGTGTGTGGAGTGGAGCGCCGGGGTACGTGGAGGGCCGAAGGGGGGGACCGAACGGGTCGACGGCTACGTGGAGCGCCGGGCGGCGGTCGCCTCGTCGCGTTCCGCCGGGGTCACCAGTCGAGTGACCCCCCGGAGCGGTACTCGGTCACCTGCGTCTCGAAGAAGTTCTTCTCGCGGTTGAGGTCGGCCGCCTCCGAGAGCCACGGGAACGGGTTGTCGGTGCCGTACGCCTCCTTCTGGTCCAACTGGGTCAGCCGGCGGTCGGCGACGTACTCGACGTACTCGGCGAACTGTGCGGGACCCATCCCGAGGATCTCGTCGGGGCACGCCTCGCGGGCGTACCGCCGTTCGAGGTCGACCGCGTCCGTGACCAGCCCGCGGATCTCGGCGTCGAACGCGTCGGTCCACGCGTCCGTCTCCTCGCGGACCGCCCGGATCAGGTCGACGCCGAAGCCGAGGTGGAGCGACTCGTCGCGCATGATGTACTCGAACTGCTCGCCGACCCCCTCCATCTTCCCCTGCCGCTTGAGCCCGAGCATCATGGCGAAGCCGGCGTAGAAGAACAGCCCCTCCATGATGACGTAAAAGCCCACGAGGTCACGGAGGAACGCCCGCACGTCCGCCTCCGTCTCGATGGAGAACTCGGGGTCGGTTACCGACCGGGTGAGGTCGACGACGAACTCGTCTTTCGCCTCGATGGCGGGCACGCGGTCGTACATGCCGTAGAGGTACTCCGGGTCGAACCCCAGCGAGTCACAGCAGTAGATGAACGTGTCCGTGTGGATCGCCTCCTCGTACGCCTGCCGGAGGAGGTACTGTCTGCACTCGGGGGCGGTGACGTGGTCGTACAGCGCGAGGACGATGTTGTTGGCGGTGAGCGACTCCGCGGTCGAGAAGAACCCGAGGTTCCACTCGATCAGCTGTCGTTCGGCCGCCGAGAGGTCGTCGCCCTCCCACTGTTGGACGTCGTTGGTCATGGGCACCTCCTCGGGCACCCAGTTGTTGTCGACGCCCGCGCGGTAGTACTCGCGCGCCCAGTCGTAGTCGATGGGGAGGATCTTGTTCGGGTCGTGCGTGTCCGCGTCGGTGGTGTAGCTGATCGGCATTGGCGCTCTTACTGGCAGGCGTCGCAGGTGGGGTCCTCGACGCTCGGGAGGTCGCTGCCGTCCGCGCTCCCGGCGTCGCGCTGTGCGGTCTCGTCGTCGGCTCCGCGTCCGTCGGTCGCGCGCGTCTGGGTGCGGCCGTACTCGGCCATGTCGAGCGTCGACTTCTCGAACTGGCTCGCGCCGAGCGTCCGCAGGTAGTAGGTGGTCTTCAAGCCGAGTTCCCACGCCCGCTGGTAGACGTCGTCGAGCAGCGAGCCGTCCGTGCTCGGGAAGAACACGTTGACGCTCTGCGACTGGTCGATCCACGTCGCGCGCTCGGCGGCCAGCTCCAGTTGGTGGCGCGGGTCGACCTCGAACGCGCCGCGGTGGAGTTCCCGCAGTTCCTCGGGGATCGCCTCGATCTCTTGGATCGAGCCGTCGTGGAACTTGATGCGGTCGACCATCTCGTCGTCCCACAGGTCGCGCTCCCGTAGGTCGGCGACCAACCGGTCGTTGACGACGGTGAAGTCGCCGCTCATGTTCGACTTGACGTAGAGGTTGGCGTAGCGCGGCTCGATCGAGGGGGTGGTGCCCGCGATGGTCGAGATGGTCGCGGTCGGCGCCACCGCCATCGTGTTCGAGTTGCGCATCCCGTGGTCGGCGACGTGTTCACGGACGCGCTCCCAGTCGAGGCGCTCCTCGACGTCCACCGCCACGGACTCGCCCCGCTCCGCTTCGAGCAGTTCGACCGTGTCCTGCGGGAGGAGGCCGCGGTCCCACTTCGACCCCTCGTAGGAGTCGTACGCGCCGCGTTCGGCCGCCAGCCGCGAGGATTCGAGGATGGCGTGGTACGACACCGCCTCCATCGTCTCGTCGGCGACCGTCCGCGCCTCCGCGCTCGCCATCGGGACGCCCCGTTCGGTGAGCATGTCGTGAAAGCCCATGACGCCGAGACCGACCGGGCGGTGGCGGGTGTTCGACCGCTCCGAGCGGTCGGTCGGGTAGAAGTTGAGGTCGACCACGTTGTCGAGCATCCGCATCGCCGTCTCGACCGTGTCCGCCAGCCGGTCGCGGTCGAGCTCTCCGCCCTCGACGTGTTCGACGAGGTTGACGGAGCCGAGGTTACACACCGCGGTCTCGTCGCTGCTGGTGTTGAGCGTGATCTCCGTACAGAGGTTCGAGGAGTTGACGACGCCCGCGTGGTCCTGCGGCGAGCGGACGTTACAGGGGTCCTTGAACGTGACCCACGGGTGGCCCGTCTCGAACAGCCGGGTGAGCATCGTCCGCCACAACTCGGCGGCGTCGACCGTCTCGTACTGCCGGAGTTCGCCCGCCTCGGCCCGTTCCTCGTACGCCTCGTACGTCTCCTCGAACTCCTGGCCGTACGTGCCGTGGAGCTCCGGCACCTCGTCGGGCGAGAACAGCGTCCACTCCGCGTCGGCGCGCACCCGTTTGACGAACAGGTCGGGCACCCACGCCGCGGTGTTCATGTCGTGGGTGCGGCGGCGCTCGTCGCCGGTGTTCCGCTTGAGGTCTAAGAACGCCGGGAAGTCGAGGTGCCACGCTTCGAGGTACGCGCAGGCGGCGCCGCGGCGCTTGCCCGAGCGGTTGATCGCGGCGGTCACGTCGTTGGATATCTTCAAGAACGGCACCGTCCCGGTGGACTCGACGCCCGTCGACTGGATCAGCGAGCCGGCGGCGCGGAGGTTGGTCCAGTCGGTGCCGATGCCGCCCGACCACTTCGAGAGTTTGGCGTGCGCCTTGTAGGAGTCGAAGATGTCCTCCAGGTCGTCTTGGACCGTCGTCAGGTAACACGACGACAGTTGGGGGTGGGTGGTGCCCGCGTGGAACAGCGTCGGCGTCGAGTGAATGAACCGCCGGGTCGAGAGCGCCTCGTAGAACTCGACGGCGCGCGCCTCGCGTTCGCCCTCCGGTTCCCGGAGGGCGACGCCCATCGCCACCCGCATCCAGAACGACTGCGGGAGCTCCAGCGGGTCGTCGTCCAGCGTCTCCAGGAAGTAGCGCTGGGTGAGCGTCGAGACGGCCATGTAGTCGAACTCGTCGTCGCGGGCGGGGACGAGCGCCTCCGCCAGTCGGTCGAGGTCGTAGTCGGCCATCCGTTCGTCGAGGCGGTCGCGGTCGACCCCCTCCTCGATGCCCGCGCGGAACGACTCGCGGTAGCGGTCGTCGTCAAGGGGACCGTCGGTGCCGGTGACGTGGCGGGCGTGCCGCCAGCGGGCGACCCGAGCGGCCGCCGTCTTGTACGCGGGGTCGCGCTCGACCCGCGCGGTCAGCACGCCGACGACGGCCTCGTCGGTCTCGTCGGCGGACGCGCCCGCGTAGCAGTCGCGCCGCGCCGCCTCGGTCAACGTCGCCGGCTCCGCCGGCAGGTCGAGACCCTCGCAGGCCCGCGCGACGACGGAGTCGATTCGCTCGTCGGTGTCGGTGAGTACGTCGCTCATGGTGGTCGGCAGCCCGGTCGGACGCGGACGGCGTCGCCACTCCTCGGATACGGAGATCGGCGGCGAACGCGTCGCTCGCGCCCGGTTACGCCGGGTGAGTTGCCGTGTCGATCGGTGCACCACCACCGGGATAAACGTTTTCCAACGAGTTTGACCTAACTCAAATGGATTTGTGTTGGGTCGGCCACGGAGGCTATGAGCGCGGACCGCCTACGCGGTGACGATGACGGAGCGAACGCGACTGGCGAGCCTCGACGACGTGCCCGACCGGGGGTCGGTGCTGTTCACGGCCGTCGACGGCACCGGCACCGAGGAGGAGGTCATCGTGGTCCCCTGCGACGACGACCCGGGCGTCGAGGCGTGGGTGAACCGCTGTACTCACGAGAACTACCGGCTCGACCGGGGCCGCGGTGCGGCGATGCGCGACGGTCAGGTGATCTGCCCGAAACACGGGTCGATGTTCGACGCCTGTTCGGGCCACTGCGACAACGGGAAGGCGGCGGGGACGACGCTCGTCGAAGTCGAAGTCGCCGTCGAGGACGGCGCGGTGTTCCTCGCGGACGACGAGTTCGCGTTCGCCCACGAGGGCGGTATCGACGACGGCGACGGCGGTCCGGGTTCGACCTCGCACCTCTCCTTTTGACCGGTTCGCGACCCGCGTCGGCGCGTCGACCCGGCCCGGGCCTCGCGAGCGCATCCGGTCCCGGTCGGCCGGTCGGATCCGTCGGGGGTCCCGTCCGCATCCGGACCGCTCCGGCCGGCGAGCGACCCGGCGACTGCGAACGCGTCCCGCGGGTGGAGGTGTATGTGTGGAGGCGCCGGCCGTCGCCGCTCGGCGGCGGTCGTCGGTCGGTGTACGGGGAGAAACGGGCGGAGACGCGTCCGGCGAGGGCCGTCGGCCGGGCGCGGAGGGGGACGCACGGGCGACGGCCGGTGGAGGGCCGGGTTCGCGACGACCGCGAGGCCGACGTCGTCAGCGGGGACCGGTCGAACCGCGTCGGGACCGCCGACCCCGGTGTCCGGCCGGGTGGGGACCGACCGGGGTCGTCGCGTACGCAGTTCTACCGGGGGTAGCCGATTGTACTCACTGCCACAATAGTCCGGACGAACCGTACAATCGGGATAGTCCGGACCGTCGTGTCTCTCCGTTCGGTTCCAACCCGCCGGCGCCCCGCGGGCCGGCCGGCTACTCCTCGGAGTGGTCGTGGAGTTCGTGCGCGAACGCGAAGTAGACCCGTTCACCGGTCGGCGTGAGCGCGACGTTGTCCGACCGGCCCACCGACTCGAGTTCGACGTACCCCCGCTCGCGGAGGGGGTCGAGCACGCGTCCCTCGAGCGCGCGGTACTTCGCGGTCCGGCTCTCGCCCGCGTTCCGGAGGAACGCCAGGTCGGCGTCGGCCGCCCACTCGATGATGTTCCACTTGTCGGTGGTGCGGTTCGCCTCGTCGCGTTCGTGGAGGTGGCCGAGCACCGCCACCTGGTCGCGGGTCGGGGCGTCGATGGGGTACAGCGGCAGGTCGACCACGCCCGCGACGCCCTCGGTCAGCGGTTCCCGCTCGACGTCGTGGACGTACGACTCGGGTTCGACGCCGTACGGTCGCGCGCCGACCGCCATGCAGGCGATGGCGGCGCCCACCACCGCGATCCGGGGTCCGGTCGAGACGTTGACGAACAGGCGGTCGGTGGTCCCCGTCTCGGCGCCGCCGCTCGCGGTGCCGACGCCGCCGGTCGCCCCGGGTTCGGCCGCGGCGTGGCGGGCGGCGAGGGTCGTCACCACCCCGAGTACGTCGTACACGTCGTCGAACCGGACGGGGACCGAGCGGGTGTCGGCGAACGACGCCACCTCGTCGCGGACCGCGCGCTGGTACGGTGCGACCGCGTCCCACCGCACCTCGTCGTCGGCCGGGTCGACCCGCGCGGCGCCGTGGTCGACGGCGCCCCTGTCGGCGTCGCGGTCGGGGTCGTCCGCGAGGAGGTAGACCACGTCCGCGCCGTACCGGCGGAGCGGTTCGACGATCCGGTCCCGCTCGTGGCCGAGGAGGGCGAGGTGGACCCGCCGTTCCCCCAGCCGCGGCGTGTCGGCGTCCATACCCGAGTGGTGCCGACCGGCCCTATGAACGTTCGGACCGGGAGCGCGCCGCGGCGAGCGCCGTCGACGCGACGACGCCGACGAGCGCCCACCACGCCGGGTCGACGGCGCCGAACGGCCCGACGACCCCGGCGGCCCCGGCGAACACGGTCAGTCCGGCCGCGACGCTCGCGTACGCGAACGCGTACGCCGTCGACCCGGCGCCGCCCCCGTCGAACCGGTCGAGGCGGCGGCCATCGGTGTCGGTTGGCTCTTCGTGGTGTTTGTCACCAAGTAACTTTCCGGGCAGCGACCGACTGTCGCTCGCCCGGTGTCCGGCTCGCGCCCAGGTGGGTCGCCCTGCCCGACGGGGTACGCCAGCCCTTCGGCGGAAAACCGCAAGCGGGGGAGAACCTGCCCGAGACTGGTTCCGAGTTGTTTACCGACTCGGTATGCGACGGTTATCGGGATCGTACCTGCAACGCTGCGAAACGGTTGTTCCAGTTGCGGCAAAACTGTCGGGACCGATTCCTACCTTTTAGTCCCTGGTTTGCTACGCTGAGAACGCCATGTCAGGGACGCCGCACCCGTCGACAGGTGGCGAGGCAGCCTCGCTACCGCGCCGACTCTCGGACGCCGCTAACGTGTTGGTGTTGGATGCGCCACGGAGCGCGTCCGGGTCGGGGCTCTGGACGGACGACACGGGTATCGGCCCGTGTACCGACGGGGCGGTCCTGTTCGTCGCGTTCACGCGGTCGGACGCGGCCGTACTGTCGGAGCGCGTGCGGGACTCGAATCGGGCGGTGTACGTCCTCGACGCGACCCCGCAGGGCACTATCGCGGAGCAGACCGGCCCCGACCCGACAGTCACTGTCGAGACGGTGTCTTCGCCGTCGAACCTCACCGACGTCGGTGTGGCACTCGACAAACTCTGTTCGGCGCTGGAGTCGTCCGGCGGTCGCCCCGTCTGTTGGCTCCCGTCGCTCACGGCGCTCTTACAGTACGTCGACAGACAGCGAACCTACCGGTTCCTGAACGCGATGAGCAACCGTCTCACGGCCGTCGACGCGTTCGCTCACTACCACCTCGACGAGGGGGCACACGACGACCGAACGGTCGACACCTTCGCGTCGCTCATGGACGCCGTCGTCATCCCCACTGACGACAGCGTCCGGGTTCGACGCCGCTGAGTCGACCGGCGTCCCGACATCCGGGGTTCTCCCCGGCGTGGCACGGTCCGGCGGCGGTCGGTCGGGGAACCCGACCGTCGCCCGGATTCTAGCTCGTCCCGTCCGAACAGCTACCCGAACGGATAGGGTCGACCCGTATCGCCGGACGTACCTATTAGCAAGACGAACGGTTTCACACTGTTGCACGGCTCCGTATCGACCTAGTAACCGGATATAACGCGACTCGTTACTAACTGGAATGCGATCCAACCGGTGGGTGTCCCAATGAACACGATAGCGGTCGCCGGTCTCGTCGTCCTCGTCGTCGCGTCGGGGCTGTTCGCCGTCACGTTCCGCCGCGGAGCGAGCGCAGTGGAGTCCGGGACCGACCCGGCTGGCCCGACGGCCGACACCACGGGTCCGTCGACGCGGCGGGCCGACTCGGCCGCGCCGGCCGACGGCGCCGCGACGGACGCCGGCCGGAAGGGAGCGTCCGAGGCGACGGCCACCCGGTCGGTCGGGGCGTCGGTCGGAGCGCCTGCGGCGGGCGTCGGCGATTCGGCGGCCGAACCGGACGACGAGACGGTCGTCGTCGGTCTCCTCGAGGCCAACGGGGGGCGACTCCCGCAGACGGAGGTCGTCGGCGGCACCGACTGGTCGAAGTCGAAGGTGAGCCGCGTGCTCTCGCGGATGGACGAGCGAGGCGAGGTGACGAAGATAGACGTCGGCCGCGGGAACGTCATCACCCTCCCCGGCGAGGAGCCGCCGGGGGCGGCCTCGCCGTTCGAGGACTGAGTCCGCGGCGGGGGCCGGGGCGGCCGCCGCGCCGACGGTGGTACCGACGAGCGGCGGCCCTCCCCGCGACCCGTTCGGTCGGCTCCGACATCTCTGCTTCGCTCCGATACGCCCCGGGCCGTCCCGCCTACACCCGAACCATCGCCGGTTCGTCCCCGCGGGCCGGTCGGTCGCACCCACTCCCGACGCCGTCCGTCGAAAGGTTCAACCGGGATATCCTGCTATGGGGTGTCGTGGCAGACAATCGGGCCGTCCTCACCGCCGTCATCGCCGTCATCGCCGTCCTCGCGCTCGGCGTCGCGGCCGCCACCCTCGACTCGGCGACGACGACCAACAGCGGCGGGTTCGGGTTCGGGTCCGCGTCCGGGGCCGGCATCGGGAACGACGAGGGGAGCCAACTCCCGTTGGGCGACTCGGCCAACGGGAGCGCCGGGCCGGCGACGGGGTTGGCGGTCTGCGTCACGTTCCTGACTCGCCCGCTGGTCCAACTCCTCCTTCTCGGCGGTGTAGTGCTGTTCTTCGGCGCGGCCTACCGGGTCATGGGGTCGGCGCTCCTCAGCGGCATCTTCACCGTCTCGGCGCTGGTGCCGTTCGCCGTCGTCTACCTCGTGCTCACGTCGTGTCGGACGGGCGGCAACCTGTTCCCCGCCGCGTCGCCGGCCCCGGCCAACAACTCGAGTCTCGGGTCGGGCGGCGGCAACGCGGGGCTCAACGCCGCGGGCGAGGCGGTGTCGACGCCGACGGCGCTCGCGGCGGTCCTGCTCGCGGTGGCGGTGCTCGGCAGCCTCGCGCTGCTGTTCGTCTCGACGGGCGACGACGACGAGGGGGTCGCCGACGACGAACCGGAGATCCCCGACCCCGAACAACGGGCGGCGGTCGGGGTCGCCGCGGGCGAGGCGGCCGACCGGCTTGAGGGCGACTCGGGGCTGGAGAACGAGGTGTACCGCGCGTGGCGGGAGATGACCGACTTACTCGACGTCGACCGGCCGGCGTCGAGCACGCCCGCGGAGTTCGCGGCCGCCGCGGTCGAAGCCGGGATGGACCGCGAGGACGTGCTCGCGCTGACCGACGTGTTCGAGGAGGTGCGCTACGGCGGGGCCGACCCGACCCCCGACCGCGAGGAGCGCGCCATCGACGCGCTCAGACAGATCGAGGAGACGTACGGCGACGAGGAGCGCGCGGTCGACGCGGACCGCGACGACGAGCGTGACGAGGGGGGCGAGCGATGAGAGCCACCGTCGTCGTCGGCGTGGTCGCGGTGCTGTTCGGGTTCGTCGTCCTCGTCCAGCGGGGGCTGGCCGGCCTGCTCCAGTTGAACTACGTGTTCGTCACGCTCGTCGGCGTGCTCGCGTTGGTTCAGGGGCTCCGCTTCGCCAACGAGAGCCGGATGGCCGACCGGCGGGCGACCGAGACGGCGGACGTCGAGGACCGCTACCGGGTGCCGACGCCCGGCGACGACGTCGACGCGCTGGTGTCGGACGCGGGGGGCGCCGCGCGCACGAGTATCAAGCGCCGGCGCGAGTTCCGCCGCCGGCTCGCGGACGCGGCCCGCGAGACGCTCCGCGCGCGCGGCGACTACGGGACGGCCGACGTGGGCGAGGCGCTCGAAGAGGGGACGTGGACCGCCGACCCGGTGGCGGCGTGGTTCCTCGCCGACGACGGCGCGGTCCCCCTGCCGGCGTCGGTCCGGATCCGTCGCGTGTTCGGGTCGGGGACGGAGTTCCGCTTCGCGGCGACCCGGACCATCGCGGCCATCTCGGCCGTCCAGGCGGGGACCGAGACGGAGCGGGACCGCGACCCGGCGGCGGACGTCTCGGCGCGCCGGGCGGCGCTCGACGCGGCGCGTCAGGCCGGCCGACGGAGCGTCGACGCGGCCCGCGACCGACTCGCGGAGGTGCGCCGGTGAGCCCGCGGAGCCGCGACCGGAGCGGCGGGCAGCGCCGGGGTCTCCCCGAACAGATCCGGCCGGCGGGCGTGCTCCCGACGGGCCGGTGGACGGGCGTCGCGGGGCTCGCGCTGCTCCCGGTGGGGCTGGGGGTGCTGTTGCGGCACCCGCCGCTGCTGCTCGTCGGGGCGGTCGGGGTCGCGTACGCCGCCTACGCCCGCGGCGACTCGGCGCCCCGGCCGGAACTCGACATCACGCGCGAACTGTCGGACCCCTCGCCCGCGCCGGGCGACGAGGTGACGGTCACCCTGCGCGTCCGGAACGCGGGCGACGGCGTCGTCCCCGACCTCCGGCTGGTCGACGGCGTGCCGCCGGCGCTCGCGAGCGACGACCCCGCGCGGCTCGGGACCGCGCTCCGGCCGGGCAAGTCCGCGACGCTGCGGTACACCGTCACCGCGGTCCGCGGCGCCCACGAGTGGCGGCCGGTCCACGTCGTCACGCGTAACCCCAGCGGCTCGCAGGAGCACGACGAGCAGCAGACGGTCGAGACGACGATGCGGTGTGCGCCGGAGCTGACCGCCTCGGGGGCGTTGCCGCTCCGGGGGTTGACCACGCCGTACGCCGGCCGGGTGGCGACCGACGTCGGCGGCGCGGGTCTGGAGTTCCACTCGACGCGGGAGTACCGCCACGGCGACCCCGCACGCCGGGTCAACTGGGCGCGGTACGCCCGGACGGGCGAGCTGTCGACGCTACAGTTCCGCGAGGAGCGCGCCGCGACGGTCGTGCTGTGTATCGACGCCCGGCCGGAGGCATACCTCGCGCGCGACGCCGAGGAGGCGAACGCGGTCGAACGGGGGGTCGACGCGGCGAGTCAGGCGTTCTCCGCGCTGGTCGACACGGGCGACCGGGTCGGCGTCGCGGCGTTCGCCCCCGGCGACTGCTGGCTCCCGCCGAGCACCGGGTCGGACCACCGCGCGGAGGCGCGCGACCTGCTCGCGACCCACCCCTCGCTCGCGCCGACGCCGACCGACGACCGCTTCCTGCCGACGACGTGGCTCAAGCGGTTCCGCCGGCGGCTTCCGGCGGACGCGCAGGTGATCCTGTTCTCGCCGGTGCCGGACGACTTCTCGGTGACTGTCGCCCGACGGCTCGACGCGTACGGGCACGCCGTGACGGTGATCAGCCCCGACCCGACCGCCGGCGACACACCGGGCCGGCAGCTCGCGCGCGTCGAGCGGGCGGCCCGGCTGTCGGCGCTCCGCGGGGCGGGACTCCGCGTCGTCGACTGGGGCGAGGAGGCGCTGGCGACCGAACTCGACCGGGCGGCCGCGCGGTGGTCGCGGTGACGGTCACCAGACGGCCGCCGACGGCCGGGGTGGCCGCCGCGACGGCCGCGGCCGCGCTCACCGTCGCGGCGACCGCCCTGTTCGCGGTCACCGCGGGCGGGGTGGCCGCCGCCGGCTTCGTGCTCGTGCTCGCGGGGCTGCTCCGGCCGTCGGGGCGCCTCCTCGGGTACGGCGCCGCGGGGCAGGTGCTCGCGGTGCTGCTCGCGGGCGTTTCCGGCGCCGGGCCGGGACCGCTGCTCGTCGGTGGCGTCGGCGCGGCGCTCGCGTGGGACCTCGGCGACCACGCGCTCGGGCTGGGCGAACAGCTCGGCCGGGAGACGGACGCGACGCGCAACGTCGCGGTCCACGCCGCCGCGAGCGTCGCCGTCGGGTCGGTGTCAGCCGCCGTCGCCTTCGGCGTCTACACCGCCGCCGCGGGCGGCCAACCGCTGGTCGCGCTCGTGTTCCTCCTGGTCGGCGTGGTGGCGCTCGCGAGCGCGCTCCGGTAGTTCCGGTCGAGTTCGGGGCCGGCCCGGTCGAGTCCGGAGCCGGCTTCCGCCGACGGCGTGGCCCTCCCGGCGAGTTGGGAGCCGGCTACTGGCCGAGTACGAGCCGCATAGTTATGCCGGACGCCGACGTCTCCATCGGTGGGTGGGTGGCTCCCACCTGATCGCATCGGCGGCCCCCGGCCGGCCGGACGACTCCCCCCATTCCCCCTTTCTCTCTCCCGTCTCCGCTACCTCCGGAGTCGGACCCGCGCCGACGCCGCGGCCGTGTCCAGTCGAGTCGACCGGCCGACCGGCGCGCCGGTCAGGTCGCCGCCTCGCTCCCCTGGACGGTCGGCACCTCGACCCGGTCGAGCACCGCGTCGAGCACGTCCGACTTGGCCACGTCGCCCACCTTGGCGTCGGGCGTGAGCACGAGACGGTGGGTGAGCACCGGCCCGGCGACCCGCTTGACGTCGTCGGGCGTGACGAACCCCCGGTCGGCGAGCACCGCCGACGCGCGCGCGGCCTCGAACAGCCGCTGGGTGCCCCGCGGGGAGACGCCAACCTCCACCCGGCGGTCCTCGCGGGTGGCGCGGGTGACGGCGGCCATGTACTCCAGCAGGTCGTCGTCGGTGCGCACGTCCTCGGGCGCGTCGCGGACGCCCTTCACCCGCTCCTCGTCGAGGACGCGCCCGACCGAAGGATCCTGTTCGACCCGGCCGGCGCGGCGGCGGAGCAGTTCCACCTCGCCCGCCATGTCCGGGTAGCCCATCGCCGTCTTGACGTTGAACCGGTCGAGTTGCGCCTCCGGTAGCGGGAAGTTCCCCTCCTGTTCGACGGGGTTCTGGGTCGCGATCAGGAAGAAGGGGTCCGGCAGCGGGTAGGTGTCGCCGTCGACGGTGACCTGCTCCTCCTCCATCGCCTCCAACAGCGCGGCCTGCGTCTTCGGCGGCGCGCGGTTGATCTCGTCGGCGAGGACGACGTTCGCGAAGATGGGTCCCTTCGAGAACTCGAACTCGCCGGCGCCCTCGTCGTAGACGTTCGTCCCGGTCACGTCCGACGGGAGGAGGTCCGGGGTGAACTGCACGCGCGAGAACGACAGGCCCAGCGCGGTGGCGAACGACCGCGCGGTCAGCGTCTTGCCCGTCCCGGGAACGTCCTCGATCAGGACGTGGCCGCGCGAGAGGAGACCGAGGAGGATGTCCTCGAAGAACGACTCGTCGGCGACGATCGCACCGCTGAGGGCGTCGAGCACGTCCCGGCAGGCCGCGCTCGCGTCGGGGATATCCATGTGGTGTGTCCGCACGGGCGCCGGGATAAGTTCCCGGGTCCCGGCGCTGGCGTTGGTACCGAACCGAAACCGCTTAATGACCACCCCTCCTCTTGCCGAGTGAGCCGAGGTAGCCTAGCCTGGCCAAGGCGGCAGATTCGAAATCTGCTGTCCATTCGGACTCGGGAGTTCAAATCTCCCCCTCGGCGCTCTTCACCCGACCCACTCCGTGAGAGGCCTCCGTGGTTCACCCGCGTCCCCGTGAGGCCAACGGATTCCCGGCGGGGTTCGACCCCACGAGTCACAGCACGAGCGACTGGAGCGACCGTCCCGTCGGGGGTCGAATCACCCCCTCGGCTTCTACGAGGCGCACCGCGACGAACGGAGGACGGCGTGTGCGAGTCCGAACCGGCCGCCGTTCGGGTGAGCGCCGGCGCGGAGGACTGAAACGGGGACCGGAGTCGCGACGGCGGCGGCGCGGCCGTCACGACAGCGGGGTCGCCGCCCGGAGACCCGAACCACCGGACCGACGGGGCGGTGTGACCCGGCGGCTCACGGGTCGTACGCGGCGAGCGTCCCCCGTTCGCTCCGGTCGTCGCGGAGGCGACGCCGGCGCTTGTCGTACGCGCCGTCGAGGTCCAACAGCTGTCGCTGGCGGCTGACGAGGTAGCCGTCCACGTCGCTCCGGTCGGCGGGGTGGGCGGTCCGGATCCAGACGGGGCGGCCGCCGCGTTCGGAGAGGGTGTCGGCCCACGCCTCGGCGGCCGGGCGGTCGTCGAACTCGCGGCGGCCGCCACCCTCGACCACGGCGCGGCCGACCGGCCCGTTGGCCTTCCGCGCCGACGGTTTCACCTCGACGACGTACACGCGGACGGGTCGGGCCCGCTCGTACGTAAACCCTTAGCGATCCGGCCGACGGACCGGGGGTTCGGACCGACGACGACGGACCCGGGTCGGTCCCGGCCGCCACCGCCCGCGCCGCCGACTCACAGCAGGTGCGTGAAGTTCCGGACGCCGACGAGCGCGAACCAGACCGCGGGACCGAGATAGACGCCCGCGCGGAGCGTCGGCGCGTACCAGTCGGGCGTCTCGTCGGGCCACCGGCGTTCGACGAGCACGCCCGCCTCCGCCAGCAGGCCGAACGCGACGAGCGTGAGAACCGTGAGGACGACCATCCCGCCGACCGGGCCGAACGCCGCCATCAGCGCGCGCGAGAGCGGTACCGCCTCCCGGACCGAGTCGGACAGCGAGAGCACGACCACCGTCGAGACGGCGTCGAACCCCTTGCCCGCGAGGAGCGCGGCCGCGAGCGTCGACCGTCGCGCGCCGGTCATGGGTGAGAGAACGGACGACTCCGGGTTAGTTTCGCGCCGCCTACCCGCCGGTAGCCCGCCCGTCCGGACGGCCCGGCGGCGTCAGTCGTCGCCGGAGTCGGCGGGGCGGACGGCGCCACCCTCGGGAGTCCCGTCGTCGTCGCGCGCCTCGTCGGCGAGCAGGCGGTCGAGCGCGTCGACCGCCGCCTGGACGCTCGCGCGGGTGATGTCGGCGTCGGCGGCCGAGACGGTGACGCGCCGGTCGCCCCGGCGCATCGTCACCTCGACGGTGACGACGGCGTCGGTGCCGCCGGTGACCGCGTCGACGTGATACGAGTCGAGGCGGGCGTCGTCGTCGGCCAACGCCTCCCGCACCGCGTTCATCGCGGCGTCGACGGGGCCGCTCCCGGTACCGGCGGCGGTGTGCTCCTCGCCGTCGACGGCGAGGCGGACGCTCGCGGTCGGGATGCCGTCGCCGCTGGTGGCGGTCAGCGCGCGGAGTTCGACCCGGCGGTCGCGCCCCCGGTCGAGTTCGTCCGCCGCGACCGCCCGGAGGTCGGCGTCGGTGACCCGCTTGCCGCGGTCGCCGAGTTCCTTCACGCGCGCGACCACCGCGCCGAGTTCGTCGTCGTCGGGGTCGAACCCCAGGTCCCTGAGCGCGGCCTCCACGCCCGCGCGGCCGGCGTGTTTGCCGAGAACGAGCCGGCGTTCCCGCCCCACCAACTCCGGCGGGTACGGCTCGTACATCGTCTCGTCTTTGAGCGTCCCGTCGGTGTGGATGCCGCTCTCGTGGGCGAACGCGTTGTCGCCGACGACCGCCTTGTTCGGCGCGGGGTAGACGCCCGTGGCGTCCGCCACCTGACGGGCGAGCCCCGAGAGGTGTTCGAGGGTCAGCGTCTCGATACCGTAACACTCCGAGAGCGCGACCGCCACCTCCTCCAAGGCGACGTTGCCGGCGCGTTCGCCCACGCCGTTGACCGTCGCGTGGACGAGGTCCGCGCCCGCCACGAGCGAGGCGTGGACGTTGGCGACCGCGAACCCGAGGTCGTCGTGGGTGTGCGTCGACGTCGGGCCGTGTTCGGCCAGCCGAGACACCGCCTCGTACGTCCGCTCGGGCGAGGCGGCGCCGACGGTGTCGCAGTAGCAGACCCGGTCGGCGCCCGCGTCGAAGGCGGTCCGCGCCAGGTCGTCGAGGAAGTCGAGGTCGCCCCGCGAGCCGTCCTCGCCGAGCACCTCGACCCAGAGACCGTGTTCGCGGGCGTACGCCACGAGGTCGGCGGTGGTGTCGAGCACCCCCTCGCGGGTGGTGCCCACCTTCGTCTCGATGTGGCGGTCGGAGGCGGGGACCACGAGGTTGACGCCGTCGACGCCGCAGTCGAGCGCGCGGTCCACGTCGGCGCGAACGCCGCGCGCGAAACTGGTGACGGTGGCGTCGAGCCCCAGGTCGGCCACGCGGGCGATCCCCTCGCGTTCGCCGTCGCTGGTGGGCGCGGAGCCGGCCTCGATCACGTCGACGCCCGCGGCGTCGAGCGCGTCGGCGATGTCGGCCTTCTCGTCGGGTGCCAGCGAGACGCCCGGCATCTGCTCGCCGTCGCGCAGGGTGGTGTCTAGAAACGAGACCTCGGTCGTGTCGTCGAGTGTGGGTGCGTAGTTATCGGGGGACCCCGATAAAGCGTTCACGAGCCATGTTGAACTCACTCACGGCTGCGACTGGCACGGTGATAAATCGACCGGTCCGGCTCCCGGCGGGCAAGAATTGCGGGCGCGGCGGCCGGTCGGCTACTCCGCCGGCTCCGGGGACGCTCCCGAGACCCGTCGGCTCGGCTGGTCGTGCCCCTCGTCGGCGTCCGCCCGCCCCGCCGACTCGCGCCGCTCCACCCGGTCGCCCTCTTCCACGCCGTCGGCGGCGCCCGCGGGGAGTTCGACCACGGTGTCGGCCCTCGCGCGCGCGAGACCGACCCACGGCCGGAGGCGGTCGACGCCGCACACCTCGCCGTCGACCAGCCACACCGCGTCGATGGCGAACGGGACACAGACCATGTGGAGGCTCCGCGACGCCGCCTCGCCGAACGGGAAGACGAGCCCGTACCCCTCGGGTATCGACCGCCGGAACATCAGCCCGCGCGCCTGCGCGAGGAACGACTCGGCGACCTCGGCCCGGTCGGCGAGCACGCGCTCCCCCCGGCCGTCCGCGGGACGGTGAACCAACTGCACGACCGGTGGTGTCCCCGCCGCGGCCATCACTGTTTCGTCGCCCGTATCAGGCGTGAGACTCGCGGTCGGTGGGCGGCGCGGACGGCCGGTCGTCGGGTCGGGTCGCCCTGTTCGTGTCGCCGACGCGGCCGGCCGCTCGGACGCGCGGCCCCTCCCACCGGTCGGGTTAAGTCGCCGCGCCGGCGACGCGGGGTATGGAGGAGACGCCCGACGGGACGCCGGTCGGCGTCGAGGACCCCTACGAGCACGCGGGGGCGTGCGACCACCTGACGGGCGACGGCCGGTGCCGGTTCGCGCTCGACCGGGCGGGCGACGACCCCGGGTTCGCGGCCGACCGGCGCGCGGACGGCTACGACTGCGTCGTCGCCGGCGAGGGCGTCGAGTGGCGCGACTGCCCCCACTACCGCGACACGACCGACGGCAAGGAGTGCCGCCGGTGCGGGCTCCCCGAGACCCGGATGGCCCACGATTCGAGTCGACCGCTGGTCGAGGAGCACCACCTCTCGTACGGGGGGAGCGGCGGGACCGGCCGCCGGGGCGGCGCGGGCGGAACGGCGGCGAACGCGAACGACGAGGGCGACCGTCCGAGCCACGAGATAACGGTCGCGCTCTGCCGGTGGTGTCACGCCAAGGTCCACGGGGGGTTCGCGCGGGTCGACGACGACGCCAGTCCGGTCCCGGAGGCGATAGCGGAGCGGGAGTCACGGCGCGGCAGGGAGATGGACGAGATGGGTTTTTCGACGGCGAGCGAACGGTCGTCCGAGTCGGACGGCTGAGCGGTCGGCTGGGGGGAGTCGGGCGACGGGACCGACGGCGACACGACGACTGCGGACTGTGACGACACGACCGTGGAGGCCCCCGCGGCCCCTTCCGGTCCCCCCGGTCGGTCGGTCGGTCGGCCGAGCGTCGCGGTCGACGCCTCGACCCCGCCGGCGCGCACGTTCGTGCATGTCTCGGGTCGAACCGCCCCGCTTTTCACCACGTCCGCGTAACACGGCGTATGAGCGAGCCACGCATCGTGGTGGTCGACAACCACGGTCAGTTCACCCACCTGGAGGGGCGCGCGCTCCGGGACGCGGGCGTCGAGAGCGAGGTCGTCGACAACGAGACGCCCGCCGCGGAGGTCGACGCCGACGGGGTCGTCCTCTCGGGCGGCCCGAGCATCGACCGGGTCGGCCGGTGTGGGGAGTATCTCGACGCGGACGTGCCCGTCCTCGGCATCTGTCTTGGCCACCAGTTCATGGCGCGGGAACTCGGCGGCGTCGTCGGGTCGGGCGACTACGGCGGCTACGCCGACGTCGAAGTGGAGATCCTCGACGACGACGACCCCCTCGTGGGGTCGCTCGCCCCCTCGACGCGCACGTGGGCGAGCCACGCCGACGAGGTGACCGAGGTGCCCGAGGGGTTCACGCGGACCGCCGAGAGCGACGTCTGCGGCGTCGAGGCGATGAGCGACACCGACCGCGACCTCTACGGCGTCCAGTGGCACCCCGAGGTTTCCCACACCGAACGCGGACAGGAGGTGTTCGAGAACTTCATCGAGCGCTGTCGGTGAGGTGAGCGCCGCCCGCGCCGCCCCCACTCTCCCCCCGCCCGCTCGCTGCCCGTCCCGCTCTCCGCCCCGCACGGAGCGGAGCGTACTTGAGACGCCGGCGCGAACGACCGGCAGTGAGTCCCACGGCCACCTCCTTCGACCTGTTCGGGACGCTCGTGGACGTCCCGCGGCCCGCCGACACGGCGGCGGCGGTCGGCCGCGAACTCCGCGAGCGCGGCGTCGCCGTCCCCGACGACTGGGCCGAGGCGTACCGCGAACCCCACGTCGACGCCCCGGCGGGCGCGGAGGTGCCCCTGCCCGCACACGTCACCGCGGCGCTCGCCTCCCGCGGCGTCGACGCGCCGGGCAACGCCGCCCGCCGGGCGGTTGTCGCCGCGTTCGACCCCGAGGTGACCACCCGGGAGGGGGCGCCCGAGGCGGTCCGGGCGGCGGCCGACCGCGGCCCGGTCGGCCTGCTGTCGAACTGCGCGGTCCCGGAACTCGTCGGGCGGACGCTCGTCCGCTCGGGGCTGGCGCGCGACGACTTCGACGCCGTCGTCTCCAGCGTCGCCTGCGGGTGGTGCAAGCCCGACGCGCGGGCGTTCGAGGCGCTCGCGGGCCGCCTCGACGCGCCCGTCGGGTCGCTGACGCACGTCGGCGACACCCCCGAGGCCGACGGCGGCGTCGCCGACGCCGGCGGGACGTTCGTCGACGTGGGAACGACGCCGCTCCCGACGCTGGCGGCGCGGTGGGCGGTCGACCCCTGACCCCCGCCCGGCCGTTTCGGACGAGAGTGTAGAAAGGTTAACACACTTCGGGGCCGTGAGTGGGGCGTGGATCCCGACGCCCTCGACGGAGTCGAACGGGCCGTACACGCCGGGACGGCCGACCCAGACCTCCTCGACTTCACGGCGACCGTCAACCCGACCCGACCGTCGGGTGTCGCCGCGGTGTACGACTCCGCGCTCGCGGCGTCGCACCGCTACCCCGCCGACGACTACGCCGCGTTCCGCGCGGCCGCCGCCGACTACGTGGGTTGTCCGGCCGAGGGGGTAGTCCCCGCCGCGGGCGGACTCGCGGGCGTGCGCCTCGCGTTCGACGTCGCGCTCGAACCCGACGACTCCGCGCTCGTCCCGTCCCCGAGTTTCGACGAGTACGCCCGCGAGGTCCGGATGCGCGGCGCGACGCCCGAGTTCGTCCCGCACGACGACCTGCTTGACGCGGACCCGGCGGGCCACGCGCTCGCGGTGGTCGCGACGCCGAACAACCCGACCGGCGACGCCGCCGACGCCGCCGACCTCCGGGCGTTCGCCGACCGCTGTCGGGACGCCGGCACGCTCTTCGTGGTCGACGAGACGTTCCTCGACTTCGCCGACCGCCCCTCGATGGCCGGCACCGAGGGGGTGGCGGTCGCCCGCTCGCTGGGAACGACGTTCGGTCTCCCCGGCCTGCGCGCGGGCTTCCTGGTCGCCGCGGGTCGGCTCCGCGACCGCCTCGAAACCGCCCGCCCCGCCTGGGGGCTGTCGACGCCCGCGGCGCTCGTCGGCGAGCACTGTCTGGGCGAGACGGGGTTCGTCGCCGACTCGCGCGACCGGGTCCGGAGCGAGCGCGACCGGCTCCGGGTGGCGCTCGAACCAGCCTACGGCGTCGGCCCCTCCGAGGCGCCGTTCCTCCTGCTCGACACCCGCGAGCGCGACCCCGCGGCGGTGGTCCGGCACGCCCGCGACCGCGGCGTCGTCGTCCGCGACGCCACCACGTTCCGCGGACTCGACGGGCACGTCCGCGTCGCGGTCGGGCGCCCGGACGACAACGACCGACTCCTCCGCGCGCTCCCCGGTCTCGACCCCCGGACTTGACCGGCCCGCCCCGACTGCCCGGCTTCAGGCGACGAAGAACAGCAGCACTGACAGCGCGAACGACGCGAGCGTGACCGACAGCGCGAGCGCGCCGCCCATCGAGACGGCGGCGTTGGCGTGGCTCGCGAGCGTCTCGGTGCGGTCGTTGCCGAAGACGGTGACCGCGGCCCGCTCGCTCGCCATCCCCGCCTCCACCGACTCGCGGTCCGCGAGCGCGTCGGCCGTCAGGCCGGTCACGAGCGCCTCCAGTTCATCCACGTCGAGCGCCGCGCCCACCTGGTTGTCCGCCTCGACGGTGTTGACGACGTGCGTGTCGGTCGTCATCACCTCGGCCTCGTCGACCGCGTCGTCGTCGACCACCGCCTCGACGAGTTGGTCGCGCAGCCCGGGCTCCATGTTGTTCCCGTCGACGAGCACGTACGCGGTGGTCTGTTCGCCGTCCGCGCCGTCCCCGCTCCGACCGGCCGCGTCCGGCGCGTCCGGCGCGTCCGCCGTACCGGAGAGGTCGACGGACGCCACCATCACGCGCACGCCCAGCGGACCGATACCGTCCGGGGGCGACCACTCCGTGCGGTCCCACGCGACGCCGACCGAGAGGTCCCCCCGGGGTGCGGTCGCCAGCCGCTCGCCCGCCTCGCGGGCCGCCTGCATCAGGTCGAACGAGCGGGTCGACCCCGGGGTGACGTGCCCGAGGTCCGGTCCGCTCAGCCCGTCGTTGGAGTTGTGCGCGTCGACGAACAGCACGTCGTCGAGTCCCCGGGTGCGCGCCTCCGCGGTGGCCGACAGTCCGACCGCGTACTCCACGTCGTCGGCGAACGCGGGCGCGAACGACGACACCAACAGCGCGTCGTCGTCGAACGCCTGCCCGAGCACGTTCGCCTCCCCCGAGGCGGTGTGCGTGCTCTCGGTCGCGCCCGGCGCGTACGACACCCGGTCGAACGCCCGGTCGGCGGCGTCGATGATCGTCGACACCTCCCGCTCGGTGACGAGGTTGAAGTCGTGGCCCGCGGTGGCGTGCGGCGGGAACGCCAGCCCCTCGGCGTTCTGGGCCACCCGCATCGGGAGGTTGCCGCCGCCGATCTCGCCCATCGGGCCGGGATGGATCATCGGGAGCACCCACCGCGCCTTCTCCCGGCCGCCGGGCGTTCGGAACGAACACACCGTGACCGGGACGACCGCCTCCTCGCCCAACTGCTCGAAGAAGTCCTCCAGTTCGCGCGACCCTTCGGCGATGTGGCCGATGAACCCGCCGATGAAGTCGAGCACCGACACGTCCAGCGAGTTGCGCCACGGCCGGTCGATGGTGTAGAGGAACACCCACACCGCGCCGGCGTACAGCGCGCACGTCAGCCCGAGGAGGAGGAAGTGGTCGGGGTTGATCGCCGACAGCTCCGAGGGCGCCTCCGCCGACCGTGCGAGGTACGGCGTGAGCAGCGCGCGCACCAACGGCCCGCCGAACTCGATGAACCGGAGGGTGCCGCTGTAGACGAACAACAGCAGGGCGGCCGTGGCGGTCTGGAGGCTCGCGGGCACCGCCGCGACGGCCAAAGACAACCGCGAGACGGCCATGATCACCAGCAGGCGGAGACCGAACACCGACGCGAGCGCGATGACGAGCACGTTGAACACGAACGTCTGTCCGAGCGACGGGAAGGCGTACGCGAGCGTCGCGCCGACGGTGAGCGCGGCGACCAGGAGTAGCTCACAGACCAACGCGAGCAGCGACGACCGGTTCCGGGTGAGCTTCCCCCCGACGAACTGGTCGACCAGCACGGTGCCGAAGCTGGCGACGACGGTCGGGATGCCGATGAAGAACACGCCCTCCCACGCGTCGCGGCCGACGAACAGGAACGTCCGGTACACCTGCTCGGCCTCGCGGGTCTCGAACGCGCCGACGCCCGCGACCGCCGCGAGCAACAGCGCGAACGCGACGCTCGTGTACCACGAGGGCGCGCGGAAGATGAACCGCGACAGCCCCGCCAGGTTGCTCTGCGTCGCCGTCATAGCTCGTCCACTACCTGGACGTGGGGTCCGCGGCGAGTAAAACCCCTTCATCGGCGTCGGTCACGCGTCCGACGGCGGTTTCCGTGCGAGGCGGGTGAAACGAAGCTGGTCCCGGGGTCGCCCGTCTCAGCCCACCACGTTCGAGTCGATGTCCCGCGGGAAGAACGTGAGCCGCTCGGTGCCCGTCTCGGTGATGGCGACCGTATCGGAGTGGCGGTAGCCGTACTCGTCGGTGTAGATGCCGGGTTCGATGGTGTACACCTGCCCCGGCGCCATCGTGGCGTCGCCCTCGTCGACGTGGTCGTACTCCCCCCACCCCTCGTCGACGTACGGCGGCTCGTGCCCGCCGAGTCCGATGTTGTGCCCGACGTGGTGGCGGGCGTACTCGCGGACGCCCTGTTCGTCGAAGTAGTCGTTCACCGCCCGGTCGACGTCGGCGACGGGGACGCCCGGCCCGAGCGCGTCGATGGCGACGGTCTGTGCCTCCAGCATCAACTCGAAGTAGTGCTCCTGCTCGTCGGTGTAGTCGCCGACGAACATCGTCCGCTCCAGCTCCGAGTGGTAGCCGTCGACGTTCGCGGAGGCGCCGGTGACCAGCACGTCACCCTCCGAGAGTCGCTCATTCGGGGTGTGCCCGTGCGGCAGGGCGGTCTCGGCGCCCGAGATGTAGCCCGCGTGGACGGGGCCGCCGCCGCGCGTCCGCACGGCGTAGCGGTCGCCGAGCGTGTCGAGCATCGCCCGGGAGGCGTCCATCGACGCCCGCTGGCTCACCGTCGCGGGGTGGGCGCCGACCTCGGTGTAGTCGGCGAGGTAGCGGTGCCCGAGGTTGGCCCACTCCGCCGACTCGCGGATCAGGTCGACCTCCGCGTCGGTCTTCTCCCAGCGCATCCGGTCGACCCACGACTGCGTCTCCACGTCGAGAAACTCCGAGAGCGACGGCCCGCGATACCCCATCACGCCCGGCGCGCCGTCGGCGTCCGCGGCCACCGACGCGACGCCCAGCCCGTCTAACATCTCTGCTGCCGTCCGCAGCGGCGCGCCGCCGGGGTAGTCGAAGTAGTGGTGGACCGCGTCGACCCGCGGGTTCGGCTCGACCCGTTCGACTTCGAGCCGCGGCACCGTTATCTCCACGCGGTCGTCGGTCACCGCGAGCACGACCGGTCGCTCGGTCTGGATGTGGTGGAAGCCGGTGAGGTACTCGATGCTCGTCGCGCCGAAGAACGCCGCCGCGTCGGCCTCGGTGTCCGCCAGGCGGCCGCGCACCTCCGCCAGCCGCGCGTCGAACTCGAACGCGGGCAGTCTCGTCGCCATGACTCACCGAACGCGCCCGTCCGCGCATAAGGTTCCGGGTAGCGGTCGACCGTACGCGCCGAGACGATACACTGAATGGCGCGATACGAAACCCGGCCGGCGGACTGATCGTCGCGGCTGTCGCCCGGTTCGGTGAACGTGCGACGCCCGGGGTCGAACTCGGAGGCGACCAGCCTCGAACCGGGACGGGGCGGACGACCCGGCTACGCCGACCCGCCGGAGTCGGACTCGACCAGTCGGACGCTCGCCGAGTCCTCGCCGCCGGGGTAGTGGAGGTGGTAGGTCACGTCCGGGTCGCCGTCGCCGACCCGGCCGTCGTCGTCGGGCCAGCCCCACCCGACGGGGACGGGTAGCCGGACCGACTCGCCCGCCGGCACGAGTTCGGTCAGCCGTGCGACGGGCGTGTACGCCACCGTCGGGCCGACGCGGTTGAGCGCGCCCACGAACCGTCCCGGTCGCTCGCCTTCGTTCGCCGCCTCGACGGCCACGGACGGCACCCCGGTGCCCGCGTGGGTCTCGGGGGCGTCGACCGCCGCCGAGAACGCGGGGGGACCTGCGAGGCGTGCGCCCGCGGCGTCGCCGAGCGTTCGACCGCCGCCCGGCCAGGCGAGTCGGACTCGCTCGGCCGCGCCGCTCGGCGGTTCGAACAGCAACAGACCCCTCCCGCGGTTCGCGTCGTACCACCCGTCGTCGCCCCACGACGTCCGGTAGAGGCGGTCGCCCCCGCTCCGGGCGTCGGGCGTCGTCGGCGGGACGGACTCGTCGTCGACCCGGAGCGCGAACGCGTCGAGCGGGAGCGTCCCGTCGACGCGGACCGACGCCACGACGTACGGCGTCTCGGGGTCGCGTATTCCGATGGAGTCGGGCGAGGCGGGCGCGACCAGGCCGTACTGGAGGCCGAGTTCGTCGACGGTCACCTCGGCCGCCGCCGACCGGGTGGCCGTCCCGGACGGCGGCGGCGACGCCGTGGGGTCCGGGTCGGCCGTCGGACGCCGCGTCGGCGTGGCCGTCGGCGACGCGGTACCGGACCTGGGGGTCGTCGTGTCGGTACACCCGGTCAGAGCGGCCAGTCCGCCGGCGATACCAGCGAGGAGGGAGCGGCGGCGCACGCCGGTCATCTCGCGAGCGCCGATAAGTGTCTTCAGGTGGTCGAACGTCGCTACCAGCGGTGGTGGACGTGTTCGGCGACGTACTCGTCGTACACGTCGCGGGTCGCGCCGTGCGCCTGGTGCGACAGCGGGTCGAGGTCGGACGCGGCGGCGTTCGACTCGACGTGCTCGGGCGACGTCGACCCGGGGATCACCGTCGAGACGGCGTCGTGGTCGAGGATCCACCGGAGCGTGAACTGCGCGAGGCTCATCCCCTCGGGGACGTGTGGTTCGAGCGCCTCGACGGCGTCGACCCCCGCGTCGAGGGGGACGCCCGCGAACGTCTCGCCCACGTCGAACGCCTCGCCCTCGCGGTTGAAGTTGCGGTGGTCGTCCTCGGGGAACTCCGTATCGCGGTCGATGCTCCCCGTCAACAGTCCCGACGCGAGCGGGACGCGGACGATGACGCCCACGTCGCGCCGTTCGGCCACGTCGAAAAAGGAGGTGGCGGGTCGCTGGCGGAACGGGTTGAAGATGATCTGCACCGTCTCGACCCCGGGGTACTCCGTCGCCTTGAGCGCCTCCTCGACCCGCTCGACGCTCACGCCGTACTGGTCGATCTTCCCGCGCTCCTTCAGGTCGGCGAGCGCCTCGAACGTCTCGGGGCGGTAGTAGACGTCCGTCGGCGGGCAGTGGAGTTGGAGCAGGTCGAGCGTGTCCTCGCCGAGGTTCTCCCGCGAGCGGTCGACGAACCGTTCGAGGTTGTCGGCGTCGTACCCCTCCGGCTCGTGGGGGTCGAGCCGTCGGCCGGCCTTGGTGGCGACGGTCACCTCGTCGTGGGCGTCGCGCTCGTCGAGCACCGCCGCGATGTGTTTCTCGCTCCGGCCGTCGCCGTACACGTCGGCGGTGTCGAGGAAGTCGACCCCCGCGTCGAGCGCCGCCCGGACCGCCTCGCGGCCCTCCTCGTCGGAGACGTCACCCCACGAGCCGCCGATGTTCCACGTTCCCAGTCCGACTTCGGTGACGGGTCCGACCCCGCCGAGTTCGCGGTGGTCCATACCCGCCGTACGTCCGCCGGTGGTAAGACGCCGGCGGCTCCGGCGAACGCGCGCCGCCCTCGGCCGGTGCCGTCCCGGTGCGTGCGCCGTCCGTCGGGAGTGACCGTGCGGGGACGTCGCACGCGTGGGATGCCCACGCGTGCGTGAAACACGATACCGGAACGCGGCCCCGTGTCGGCCGCCCCACACCGCCTCCGCCGGGGATCACGACCGCCCGACGGGACGCGTAAGACGCCGGCCGTCGGACGCGGAGCGGACGGAGGGACACATTGATATGATGTGTGACTCTATGCCGCGGTGATGAGCAAGATCACGTTCCGTGCCGACGACGACCTCGTCGAGCGCCTCGACGCGTTCGAGGCCTCGAAGAGCGAGGTCATGCGAGACGCGCTCCGCGCGTACCTCGACGGCACGGGGCGGGAAGCGGGCGGCCGAGGGGCCGACGCTCCCGCCGGCGGGGACGACCCCGGCGTGGCCGACGCCCCGGTCGACGACGCCCTCCGCCGGCGGGTCGACACGCTGGTCGCCGACCGACTCGACGCGCTCCTCGCCGACCGACTCGACGCATCCCCCGCCTGCCGACCCCCGACCGCGTCCGCGCCGGCGCCCGAGGTGAACCTCTCGGTCACCGTCGAGGGGGCGTCCGACGCCGCGAGCGTGGAGGCGGCGTCGACCGCGGACGCCGCGTCGAACGCCCGGGGGTCGGCGGCCGACGACGGACGAGCGGACCCGGACGGCGTCGACGACCCCGGCGCGTCCGACGCGCCGAGCCGGACCGACGAACACGCCGGCGGGGCGGCGACGACGGACTGCGCGCAGTGCGGCGAGTCGCTGTCCGACGACCACGTCTACTGCCCCAACTGCGGCGAGAAGGCGTCGCGGCGGCTGTTCTGCGACTGCGGCGACGAGGTGCGCTCCGACTGGGCGTTCTGTCCGGGCTGCGGTCGTCGGACGCCCGCGGCCGATGTGCTCGACGGGGGGAAACCGGGGTACGACGACGCGTAAGACAGACCCGCGCGCTCTTGTCTTACACCTCCGGTACATTTATACAATTCGAGTCTGTGGATACGGGTGCGTAAGACGGGATGTCTTACGGGAATCGCCGGGACGGGGAACCCGGCCGGTGCCCGTCGGACGCCACGCGAGTGGCTCGCCGTCTTACCGGGGGAATGTACAAATATGGAGCGTGTGACACTACGGATTCCGAAGCAGCAGATCGAGGAGGTCGAACAGATGGTCGAGACCGGCGAGTTCCCGAATCGTAGCGAGGCGATTCGCTCGGCGGTGCGCGAAATGCTGAACGAACAAGAGACCACCGGCGAGCAGGGTCGGCGCGAGCGCAACAAGCGCTCTTGGGCGAAGGTGTAACGATGCAGGACATCGTGCAGGACGCCCTCGACAACGCGGAGGCCGAACAGCGGGACATGGCCGACCTGGACGACGACGACGAGTTCGGGGAGCCCCGAATCGTCATCGTCGGCTGTGGCGGCGCCGGTAACAACACGATCAACCGCCTGTACAACATCGGCGTCGAGGGTGCGGAGACGGTGGCGATCAACACCGACAAACAGCACCTCAAGATGATCGAGGCCGACACCAAGATCCTGGTGGGCAAGTCGCTCACCCAGGGGCTCGGCGCGGGCGGCGACCCCTCGATGGGCGAGCGCGCGACCGAGATGGCCCAGGGGACGATCAAGGAGGTCCTCGGCGACGCCGACCTGGTGTTCGTCACCGCCGGGATGGGCGGCGGCACCGGCACCGGCGCGGCGCCGGTGGTCTCGAAGATAGCCAAAGACCAGGGCGCGATCGTCGTCGGCATGGTGTCGACGCCGTTCAACGTCGAGCGCGCCCGGACGGTGAAGGCCGAAGAGGGGCTCGAAGAACTCCGCAACGAGGCCGACTCGATCATCGTCCTCGACAACAACCGCCTGCTCGACTACGTCCCGAACCTCCCGATCGGCAAGGCGTTCTCGGTGATGGACCAGATCATCGCCGAGACGGTCAAGGGCATCTCCGAGACCATCACCCAGCCGAGCCTGATCAACCTGGACTACGCGGACATGTCCACGATCATGAACCAGGGCGGCGTCGCGGTGATGCTCGTCGGGGAGACGCAGGACAAGAACAAGACCCAGGAGGTGGTGAACGACGCGATGAACCACCCGCTGCTCGACGTCGACTACCGCGGCGCCTCGGGCGGGCTGGTCCACATTACTGGAGGACCGGACCTCACGCTGAAGGAGGCCGAGGGCATCGCCGACAACATCACCGAACGGCTGGAGGCGAGCGCCAACGTCATCTGGGGCGCTCGCATCCAAGAGGAGTACAAGGGGAAGGTCCGCGTCATGGCGATCATGACCGGCGTCCAGAGCGCGCAGGTGCTCGGCCCGAGCACGCAGAAGCAGGCCGACAAGTCCCGCGCGAGCATCGAAGACGCCGGGTCCGACTCGGCGAGCACCTCGGAGTTCGACGCGAGCGCGAACGCCTCGGACGGCGGCACCGACTCGGAGGCCGCCTGGCAGTCCGACGGCGGCCGCGAGCGCTCCGACCGGAACAACGGTCTCGACGTCATCCGGTAGCTCGGGGTCCGCCCGCCGACCGCCCGTCACGACCGACCGAGCGCGCCCGGCGACACGACCGGCCGCGTTCGACCGACTTCTCGCGGGCGCGCCATCCGCCGCCGACCGCGGCGGCGCGCGTCCCGCCGTTCACTCGTTCGAGCCGAGCGTCGCGTATACGCGCGTTTTCGCGGCTCCTCTCCGTTCTCTCGGCGTCTCCCCGTTATCGCAGTTCCTCTCGCTCTCGCGGTCGGCGGGTGGTCGGCCGTCGGGCCGTCGTCAGACCGCCTCTATCGACTCGACCAGCCGGCACTTCCGGCAGACGTCGCGGGCGGTGGTCGACCCGCAGCGCTCGCACTCCGAGAGCTCCGCGCGTTCGTCGCCGCGGTAGCGGTCGGCGGCGATGGCGGCGAACTCCTCGTAGCCGGACATGATCGAGTGGCGAGTGCCGGGGTGGTTCTCCTCGAGTTTCAGGAGTAGCTGCTGTATCTCCCCGCGGTACGCCTCGCTGGCGTGGGGGCACTCGGTGATGTGGGCGGGCAGCCCCCGGAACCGGCAGTAGAGCGCCACCTCCTTTTCGGGTACGTCCCGGAGGGGTTTCGCCCGCGGGACGAACGACTCCGACTCGTTCCGCTCGTCGAACGGGCCGAGGCTGGCGTCGAAGTGTTTCGCCGTCTGTGCGACGTCCCCCTCCAGGACGTTCATCAGCGCGGTCTGCGCCTCGTCGTCGAGGTTGTGGCCGGTGAGGAGTTTGTCGGCGCCGAACTCGTCGGCGTAGGTCTCGAGGAGGTCCCGGCGGAACACGCCGCAGTAGGCGCAGGCGGCCATGTTCTCGGGGTCCGACTCGACCACGTCGTCCATCTCGACGCCGAGTTCGTCGGCGTACGACACCGTCTCGTGGCGCACGCCGAGTTCCTCGGTCAACTCCTCGGAGGCGGAGAGCGACTCGTCGCGGTACCCTTCGATCCCCTCGTGGATGGAGAGGGCGACCATCTCGACGCGCGGGTCCTCGGCGAACGTGTCGTCGAGTATCGCGGTGAGCGCGACGCTGTCCTTCCCGCCGGAGAGACCGATCACCCAGCGCTCGGGGTCGTCGGAGGTCGCGTCGTCCGGGAGGAGGCCGTCCTCGCGGACCCGCCGGCGGACGCGCTTCTCGACCGACGCGCGGAGGTGGTCCTCACAGAGGTGCGCCCCGGAGTAGGCGGCGTGGTACACCGCGTCCCGACCGCACTTGTCACAGCTCATTACTGCGGGTTGCGCGGGCGGCGGGTTGACGGTTTCGGACGGCGGCGGGACCGGGTGCGGCGCCGACCACGACGGACGAACCCACGGGGGCCGCCCGCGGGACGGACGCGTAAGACGCTTCACCCCGGGACGCGCACCGACGCGTATGGACCGCGAGGCCGCGCTCGACCGGGTGGAGACCCTCCTGGAGACGGTGGAGTCGGAGCCGATGCCGGTGCCCGTCCGCGAGGTGTGGGTGTACGGCGACGTCGCGCTCGGACTCGACCCGGTCGACCGCCTCGACGTGTACGTCACCAAGGACCTCCACATGCGCGGCGACGCGGACGCCGAAGCGGCGTTCGTGGAGTCGCACGGGATCAAAGGCGTCGGCAAGTCCGTCTCGGCGGAGTGGGCGCGGGAGTTCCCCGAACACCTCCGTGCGAACGACAACGGCCACGCCGCGCCCGAGCGGTGTCTCGCGGCGCACCTCCTCCCGTCGGGCGACGAGCCGATCCACCTCGAAGTGTGTAACGCGCCGTTCGACGAGAACGTCACCCAGCGGCTGAAGGGTGCGATGGCGCGGGAGGCGTACGAGCAGGTGCTCGACCCCCGCGGCGTCCAGTTGTGGGCCGACGGCCGGCGCGCCGAGGAGACGATGGAGAAACTGCGGGGCGGGGAACTGCCGTTCCCGACGCTGTCGGGCGCGCTGGAGATGCTCGGCGCCGACGAGTCCGTCGCGAGCGAGGCGGCCGACGCGGTGCGGGCGTACCGCGAGCGCCAGCAGGGGGCGTCCGTCCGCGGCGACGTGGTCTGACGCTACGGGTCGGGCGTCCGGCCGCGTTTACGCGCCGCTCCCCGACGCTGGGGCGTCGACCCGCCCGACCACCACGTCGAACGGCACGAGTTCGACCCGGCGGTACTCCTCCCGCCGGATCTGTTCGACCGCGTCCCGGCCCATCGCGCGCCACTCCCCGCGGAGCGCGTCGTACTCGCCGGCCGGGAGCGCGCGCCTGAGTTCCGCCTCGTGGTCGGCGACCCCCGCGCCGCTGGCCTTCCGCGCGGCGGCCTCCAGGTCGGTCTCGGAGTAGGGCGGCTCGACCCGCTTCTCGTGGTGGTAGCGGCGGCGTTCGGTGTCCGACAGGCCGGCGTCGGCGAACAGGTTCGCCAGCCGGTCGCCGAGCGCGACGTCCGTCCCGACGCCGTCGATGTACGCCCGCCGCAGGCGCGCCTCCAACTCCGACTCCCGGTCGACCGTCGAGGAGACGCCCACGTCGGCGTTGTCCGGCTCTATCGTCGCCACCAACTCCGACGAGACGCGCGCGAACTCGCGGAGCGCGGCCGCGGGCTCGGGGAGGTTGACCAGCAGCGCCTGACACGCCACGAGGTCGAACGCGTCGTCGGGGAACGGCAGGCGGAGCGCGTCGGCGGCGCAGTAGTCGGCTGTGCGACCGGTCGGCTCCCGGTCGGCCCCGACCCGGCGGGCGACCCCGAGCAGGTCGGTGTCGGCGTCGACGCCGACCACGCGCGCGTCGGGCGCGCTCGCCCCCGCCTCGGGCGTCTCCAGTTCCTCGGCGAGCACGCGCGTGAGTTCGCCCGTCCCGCAGCCGACGTCGAGCACGCGCCGCCGGTCGGCCAGCGAGAGCGGTTCGAGCGCGTCGCGCGACTCCCACATCCCGCGGCGCGTGCGGTCGAGGTAGTCGGCGGAGAAGCGGCGCATGGGTTGACGGGGCTGGGGCGCGGGGCGAGAAAAGCAGGTCGGTGTGTTCGCGGGGTCGCGGCGCCTTCGCGGTTCGGACCGTCGTGGGTGCCCGCCGGTACGAGTCCTCCGGGGGCGAGGGCGACGCGTGAACGGGCCGATCCCCCGAGTCGCCGGTGGCGTTTTCACGCCGGCGACCCGTCGGTGGTCCATGGGGGGAGGGGAGGCGCGAGTGTTGTCGCTCGGCGGACGGCTCACGCCCAAGTCGAGCCTCGCGACCGACTGGAGCGACGAGGTCACGCCGGGCGTGTCGCGCGAGAAACGGGGTCGGCTGCTCCGGGAGGCTATCGACCGGGCACACGCTGACCTGCAGTCGGGACCGGCGGCCCGTCCAGTCGACAGTCGGGCGGAGTCGGCCCGGGCGGAGTCGGAGTGAGACCGGGGGTTCCGCGTCAGACCGACTCGTCGAGGTCGTAGAGGTCGCCGTACTTCTCGCGGACGTACTCGACGAAGTGGTCGGCGCCGAACGGCTCGCCGGTCGCGCGCTCGACGAGTTCGTTCGTCTCGTAGCGCGCGCCGTGGCGGTGGACGTTCTCGCGGAGCCAGTCGTGGAGGGCGCCGAACTCGCCGTTCCGAACGTCCCCCTCCAGGTCGTCGATGTCGTCGTCCGCGGCGTCGTACAACTGGGTGGCGAGTACGGACCCCAGCGAGTAGGTGGGGAAGTAGCCGAAGTTGCCGTGGCTCCAGTGGATGTCCTGGAGACAGCCCTCGCTATCGGTGTCGGGTCGGAGCCCGAGGTACTCCTCGTACTTGTCGTTCCACGCCTCGGGCACGTCCGCCACGTCGAGGTCGCCCGCGATCAGCGCGCGCTCTATCTCGAAGCGGATGACGATGTGGAGGTGGTAGGTGAGTTCGTCCGCCTCGACGCGGATGAGGTTGTCCTCGTACACCTGGTTGGCCGACTCGTACGCCTCCTCGGCGCTGGCGTCGACGTCGGGGAACTGCTCGCGCACCGTCGGCAGGACGTGCTCCCAGAACGCCGCCGAGCGGCCCACCTGGTTCTCCCAGAGCCGCGACTGGCTCTCGTGGACCGACAGGTCGCGCGACTCGCCGAGCGGCGTGCCGAACTGCTCGCGGGGCAGCCCGAGGTTGTAGAACGCGTGGCCGAACTCGTGGACCGTCGACATCAGCGCGCCCAGCGGGTCGGACTCGTCGAACCGCGTCGTCACGCGGCAGTCGAACTGGTTGCCCGAGGTGAACGGGTGACTCGACACGTCGAGCCGTCCGTGCTCCCAGTCGTACCCCAGGTCCGTGAGCACGTCACGCGAGAGCGCCTCCTGCTCGTCGGCGTCGAACGTCCCCTCGAACGCGTCGGTGGTCACGTCGGCGTCGCTCTCGCGGATCTCGTCGATCATCGGCACGAGCGTCTCCTTGAGCGTATCGAGGATCTCCTCGGCCTGCGACAGCGGCAGACACGGCTCGTAGTCCTCGAACAGCACCGCGTACGGGTCGCGGTCGGGGTCGATCTGTTCGGCGTACTCCCGCTTCAACTCGACGAGGTCCTCGAGGTAGGGGGCGAACGTCTCGAAGTCGTCGTTCTCCCGTGCCTCCTCCCACGCGCCGAGCGCCTCCGAGGAGGTGCTGGATATCTCCTCGACCAGTTCCCCCGGCACGGCCGCCGCGCGCTCGTACTCGCGGCGGGTCTCGCGGACCACCGCCTCCTCTTGGCCGGTCAGGTCGCTCCCCTCGCAGGCGTCGAGCAGTTCCGCGGTCCGGTCGTCGGTGAGCATCTCGTGGCTCACCGACGACAGCACCGAGAGCTGTTTCGACCGGGCGGGCGTGCCGCCCTCCGGCATCGTCACCTGCTGGTCCCAGCTCAACACGCCGCTGGCGCCCTGGACGGCGGTCAGGCGTTCGAGCCGGTCGGTCAGTTCGTCGTACGCGTCGACCGTCCCGGTCTCCGCGTCGGTGTCGGCGTCGGTAGCCATCGTCCGGGGTTACCCCCCGGCGGCCTTCAAACGACCGCTCCCGGCCGGTCGGCCCGGTACGCGCGCGGGCGGTCGGCGTGCGGACGGCCGCCCGGCCGGCCCGCGCGACTCAGTCGGCGAACGCCGACGCGTCCTCCGCCAGCCCGCGGTACGTGCGGTAACACCGCCCGAGCACGTCGACGGAGACGCTCTCGGTGTCGGTGTGCGCCTCGCCCGGTTCCGACGCCCCGCAGACCACGCAGGTCGTGCCCGCCTCCGAGAGCCACCCCGCGTCGGTGGCGTGGGGCTTGACCACGTGTTCGGGGTCGCCCGCCTGCGCCGCCCGCGCCGCCGCCAGCGCGGCGTCGGCGAACGCGTCGTCGTCACACGCCATCGGCGGGAGGTCCTGGTCGACCTCCCAGGTGACGCCGTCGACGTCCTCGGTCCGTTCGAGCGGCGCGTACGACCCCGGAACCGTGCGCTCGTCGACCGTGACGGTACACCGGTCGGGGACGACGTTCCACGCGCTCCCGCCGTCTATCTCCGTCACCGCGACGCTCCCGCGGACGGGTTCGCCCATCACCTCGGTCTCGGGGAACTCCAGTTCCCGGACCACGTCGACCGCGTCACACGCGCGGTAGACAGCGTTCTGCCCCTCCGCGGGCCGGCTGGCGTGCGCGCTCTCGCCGGCGACCCGGAGCGTGCTCGCGCGCCGGCCGCGGTGGGCGACCACCACGTCGGTCACGCCGGGTTTCGAGTAGTCGGTCGACCCCTCCGCGACGAGGGCGTACTCCGGGGCGAACCCGTCGTCGATGGCCGCGCGCGCGCCGACGCCGCCCACCTCCTCGCCGACGAACGACGCGAAGACGAGTTCGCAGTCGGGGTCGGCGTCGCGAAACGCCACCATCGCGGCCGCGACCGACCCCTTCATGTCGGCGGTTCCGCGGCCGTACACCCGGCCGTCGCGCCGTTCGACGACGTACTCCCCGTCGTCCGTCTGGGGGTCGCCCGGCGGCACCACGTCGTGGTGGCCCACCAGCGCGAGCGCCGGGGCGTCGGCGTCGCCGCGGCGCGCGACCACGTTGCCCGCGTCGTCGCGGGTCACCTCCGCGTCCGTCTCGGCGCGGAGCCACGCCTCGATGGCGTCGCCCGCCGCCGTCTCGTCGTCGTGGCTCGGGATCGAGACCAACTCGCGGGTCAACTCCACGAGCTCCTCGTCGACTCCGTCGGGTGCGGCGTCGCTCACACCCGTCGGTGGGCCAGGTGAGGCATAAACCCGGTCGGGTTCCGCGGGTCGGGAGCGGCGGCCGACGGCGGGCCGGCTTGCGTGTACGCGCAGGAACGACTTGCGGCTGGGCGGCGTCTCTCGGGTGAACCATGTCGGACGACCCGAGCGGACACGACGCGACCGACGACACCGCCGCCGACGACGACCACGACCCCGCCGACGACACCGCGGTCGACGGCGACGAGTGGGACGAACACCGCGACGACGACCCGGACGATCCCGAGGACGAGGACCCGGAGGACGACACGGCCCTCGGCGAGGAGGAGGACGACCCCGAGGACGACACCGCCGCGGACGACGACCCCGCCGACGACACCGCGGTCGACGACGAGGAGTGGGAGGAGCGGGAACACGAGAGCCCCGACGACCGCGAGGGATGACCGCGTCGGACGGCGGCCGACCCGACCCGGGGGGGACGACCGTGCGCCCGACCGCCGAGCGGTCGACGCTCCTCGCCGCCGCGACGCTCGGCGTGGGGTTCGGCGGCCTGCTCGACGTGATCCTGTTCCACCAGATCCTCCGCACCCACCACCTGGTCTCGGGGTACGTCGACCCGACCACGCTGTCGGGGCTGCGGACCAACGTGTTCGCGGACGGCGTGTTCTCGCTCGCGATGCTGCTCGTGGTCTGCGTCGGCGGCGTGAAACTCTGGTCGGCGCTGGTCGCGGCCGACCCCGAGCGGCCGCCCGCCGCGAGCGCCGTCGGTGGCGCCGCCGTCGTGGGGCTGGGCGCGTGGAACCTGTTCGACGTGGTGGTCGACCACGCGCTGTTGGGACTGCACCACGCGACGTACCCGGTGCTCGACGCGTACGACCTCGGCTGGCTGGTCGCGAGCCTCGCGCTCGTGGCGGCGGGGTGGATCGCGGTCGAGAAGGCGACGCCGACAGCGGCGCGGGCGGACGCCGACGCCGACTGAGCCCCCGTTCGGACACCACGACGGAGGGGAGGGACGGACCGACGAGACGGGGGCGCGGTTCGAGCGGTCGGTCGAGTCGTCGGCCGCCTCAGTTGACCTCGTTGTACATCTCGTCGATCATCTCGTCGAGGTCGGGCTGACCGCCGCCGGGCTGGCGCGGCGTGTAGGTGAACTCGCTCTTGCCGTCGGGCGACTCACCGCTGGTCCACGGCTGCTTGGGGTCGTCGCGCTCGTCCTTGTACGTCGACATGAACGTGTAGTTGTACTCCTGGTTCTCCTTGCTCTGGTCGAAGCTGTTGGGGACCGGGCGGTGCTCGCCGAGGTCCTCGAGTGCGGCGTGCCACTGGTTCTGGTGCATCGTGTCGCGCGCGATGTTGTACTCCCACATCTGCTCCATGCCCGGGTCGTCGGTCATCTCGTACAGCCGGGTGGCGAGCAGGCGACCGGTCGACTCCGCCATCACGTTGGCGTACATGTCGGCGGCGAGGTTGCCCGACGCGACCACGAAGTTACCCGTGAAGGGGTTGCCGTTCGCGTCGACGGGCATCGCGTGGAGGCCGGCCGACAGCGCCTGCCGGGGCTGGCCCGAGCGCATCATCTCGGCGATCATCGGGTCGCTCTCGCGGGCCTCGCGGCGCGCCTCGTCCGAGGCGTTCTGGAGGTTCTTCGAGATGGCGGTCGCGATCATCTCGATGTGGCCGAGTTCCTCGGTCGCGGTCTCCATCAGGAACTGGCGCACCTCGTTCTTCTCTTTCGGGATCGCGAACGCCTGGAACATGTACTGGAGCGCGACCCGCATCTCGCCCTCCTGACCGCCCAGCGCCTGCTGGAGCATCTTCGCGTACCGGGGGTCCGGATCCTCGACTTCGACCTCGAACTGGAGTTCGTCGTCGTGGTAGAACATCCGACGAGTCGTTGCGCCGACACGCCCCAAGTCGTTCTGCTTGCATGCGCGCACACGGACAGCGGGAGACGACGGCGCTCCGTCCGGACCGCTCGCCGCCGAGAGCGACGCCGAGCGGCTGGCGACCGTCCGTACACGCCGATTTTATGCGTGGCCCGCCCGCAGGGTAGATATGAACGTCGTGCCGGACACGAGCGTGGTCATCGACGGCCGCGTGTCGGACCGCGTCGAGGGTGGCTCGCTAGAGGGGGGGACCCTGTTCGTCCCCGAGGCGGTGGTCGCCGAGTTGGAGGCGCAGGCGAACGAGGGGCGCGAGACCGGCTGGGACGGCATCGCCGAACTCCAGCGGGTGGCCGAACTCGCGGCCGACGGCGTCGTCGACGCGGAGTTCGTCGGCCGGCGGCCCTCCGCGGCCGAACAGCAGGGCGCGGGCGAGGGCGACATCGACGCGCTGATCCGCGACCTGGCGGTCGACAACGACGCGACGCTGCTCACGAGCGACTACGTCCAAGCCGAGACGGCGAAGGCGACCGGACTCGACGTGGAGTACGTCGAACCCGACGTCCGCGGGACCACGGACGAGGGGCTGGAGATCGAGTCGTTCTTCACCGACGACACCATGTCGATCCACCTCAAGACCGGCACCGTCCCGAAGGCCAAACGCGGCGGCATCGGCGAGATGCACTACGGCCCGGTCGACGACGCCGACGGGCCGTCGAGCGAGGAGCAGATGGCGGCGTGGGCCGACGACGTGGAGACGACCGCCCGGACCTCCAACCAGGGGTTCATCGAACTCTCCGAGCCCGGGATGACGATCGTCCAGTACCGCAACTACCGGATCGCGGTGGCGCGGCCGCCGTTCTCCGACGGGATCGAGATCACCGCCGTCCGGCCGGTCGCGGTGACGACGCTCGACGACTACGAGTTCGCGGACGAACTCCGCGACCGGTTCCTCGAGCGCCAGCGGGGGGTCCTCATATCGGGGGCACCCGGCGCGGGCAAGTCGACGTTCGCGCAGGCGGTCGCGGAGTTCCTCAACGACAACGACTACGCGGTCAAGACGATGGAGAAGCCGCGCGACCTCCAGGTGAGCGACGACATCACCCAGTACACCGCCCTCGGCGGCGACATGGCCAACACCGCCGACTCGCTACTCCTGGTCCGGCCGGACTACACCATCTACGACGAGGTGCGCAAGACCCACGACTTCGAGGTGTTCGCGGACATGCGGCTCGCGGGCGTCGGCATGGTGGGCGTCACCCACGCCACCCGCGCGATCGACGCGCTCCAGCGGCTGGTCGGCCGGGTCGAACTCGGGATGATCCCGCAGGTGGTCGACACCGTCGTGTTCATCGAGGCGGGGGAGGTCGACACGGTGTACGACGTGACCACGCAGGTGAAGGTGCCCGAGGGGCTGACCGCCGAGGACCTCTCGCGCCCCGTCATACAGGTGGTCGACTTCGAGACCGGCCGCCCGGAGTACGAGATATACACGTTCAACAACCAGGTCGTCACGGTGCCGCTCGACGAGGGCGACGGCGGCGACACCGGCGTGAGCCGCCTCGCGCGCAAGGAGATCGAACGCGAGATCCGGTCGGTCGCGCGCGGGCACGTCGAGGTGGACCTCCAGGGACAGAACGAGGCGGTCGTCTACGTCGAGGAGGACGACATCAGCTACGTGATCGGCAAGGGCGGCGGGCGCATCTCCGACATCGAAGACCGCCTCGGCCTCTCCATCGACGTGCGGACCCACGCCGACAAGCCGTCGAGCGGGTTCGACGGCGGCGGAACCGGCAGCGCCGACGGCGGGAGTCCGGCGTCGACCCCCCAGCCGCAGGGGACGGTCGTCCAACCGGAGATCACCAGCCGGCACGTCGTGATCCGGATGGACGAACACGTCGGCGAGACGGTCGAGGTGCGTGCGGACGACGAGTACCTCTTCACCGCGACGGTCGGCCGCGGCGGCGACATCCAGGTCTCGCGCGGGTCGGCCATCGCCGAGGAACTCGAGGACGCGATCGACAGAAAACAGGTGATCACCGTCGTATCGGCGTGACGGCGTGAGATAGCGGGGCACGCCCGCGGCGGAACGGGCGTCCCCCTCACACGGAACCCCCCGTGGTGACGGGCGGGGAGCGGCGGCGACCTGACCGGCGACCGTCGGCGCCGGCCGGTCGCAGTACAGTGTCGTGGCGGTTCGCGCGTCCCGCTACCGACCGGTCACCCCCTCGACCGCGACGGTCGCGTCCGGTCGACCGCGCGGCGACGCCCGCTCGTGGCGTGACGGGGCGCCGGATCCGCGCGCCCGACCGAACGTTTCGATTCTATCGTGCATTGCGTACGAACCATTGTCCAAATCCCGGATAAAGTTTAGGTATGGTCGACCTAGGCCGGTATAAGGTGTATTATCTCCACCGGAGATCGTATCCGCGCGGATCGGGCAACCGTCTCCGGAGAGATGTTACGTGCGTCCAGTAATCGGTGGCTGGGGGTGACGCATCGACGCCGAACGCGGCGTCGAGTGATCGACGCCGGCGCGGCCGCGCGCCCGGTCAGAAGTGGTCGGCGGACTCGTTGGAGAACTGGAGGTCGCCGCCGCGGCCGCCTTCGACGGTGCTCGACCCCGTGTCGCCGGTGGACGGCACCTTCACCTGCACGTCGTCCACCTCGTCGAAGTCCATGATCAGGTCGCGCTTGATGTTCTGGGCGGTGATGTTCGAGATGCCGCAGCCGGAACAGGTCCCGCCGAGTTCGACCACGACCACCCCGGTTTCGGCGTCCGCCTCGCGCACGACGCTGGTGCCGCCGTGATTCTGGATGATCGGCATCTGTCCGACCATCCACTCCTCGACGCGTTCCGCGAGGTCGTTCATGCGTCCGCCTTGGTGGCGGATACGTTGAAAGCTTGCGGTTCACCCCGCCGTCGTCGGCCGCGAACGAATGTGTGTCACTGTCGACCACGACCGCCCCGGAGCGCGCGCCACGCGGCCGCGCCGACGCCGAAGACGGCCGCGAGCGCGCCGAACCCCGGACCGGACGCCGCCGTCGTCGCGTCGCCCGTCCCCGTCGTCGCCGGCGCGTCCCCCCGACTCGCGGTCGTCGGACTCGGCGTGCGCGTGGGCGACGTGCGCGGG
>NZ_ASGZ01000035.1 GCF_000495475.1 Candidatus Halobonum tyrrellensis G22
GACACGCCGTGAGTGTACGTGCCCGCCGCGAGACCGTCCGTGGGCACGTCGAACGAGACCATCTCGCTCGCGCCGGCCGCGAGCGTCACGCTCTCGTTGATCCCGAGCGGGTCGAGCGTCCCGTCGGCGTCGGTGTCGAGACCGAACTCGACCGTCTGGGTCGCCTCGGTGCCGCCCGTGTTGGTGACGTTCGCGGTCACGGTCACGGTGTCGCCGACGGTGGCGTTGGCGGGCGCCGAGAGCTCCGAGACCGAGAAGTTCGCCGGCTCGGGCTCGGGTTCGCTCCCGCCGTCGGTCGCGTTCCGGCCGACGGCCGAGAGGAAGATCACGCCGTTGGTGGTGAACTCGACCGGGCTAGTGACCGTGTTCGCGTCGGCGTCGACGACGCTCGACGGGGACGCCGACCACTCGCTCGCGTCGGTGTCGTACTGTCGGAGTTCGACCGACGACTCGTTCACCCCGTCGTCGTCGTAGTGGGCCGAGAGGTTCAGCACCGAGTCGGCGCTACCGCCCGCGGTGGACGCCCGCAGGGGCGGGCTGACCGCCTGGCCGTTCTCGGGGGCCGCGGGCAGCGAGTCGGCGCCTTCGAGGACGACGTTCTGGCTCGCCACGACGTCGACCACCGCGTCACCGAGCGTCAGGTTGGTCGCCGTGACGTTCGCGGGTCCGGAGCCGCTGTACCCGCGCATGTAGTAGCCCCAGTTGTTGTTGCCGCTGATCTCCGAGTCGACGATGCGGATGTCGCGGGCGTCGTTGTCGACGTGGATGCCGTAGTCGTTGTCCACGGACGTGACGTTGTCCAGGACCATGTCGGTCGACCGGATGATCGACACCCCCTCGCCCTCGGAGCGGGTGTGGTCGCGCGCGACGGCGTCCTCGATGTCGACGCCGTCGGAGGTGACCACCCAGTAGCCGTAGAATCGGTCGTCGACCGCGGTGGTGTCGGCGATAGTCACGTCGCTCGCGCCGCGGACGTGGTAGCCGATGAACCACCGGTTCACCGATACGTCCGTGACAGTGACGTTCGACACGGACGCCTCCGTCCCGTTGACGAACACGCCGAACGCCCGCTCGGAGCCGCCAGCGCCGGTCACGGTGTAACCGTTACCGTCGAGCGTCACGTCGCTCGCCCGGATGTCGAAACAGGTCTCGCCGCCCGCGTCGACGTCCGAGGTGAGTTCGTACGTCCCCGACTCGTCGATGGTCGTACACGACGAGACCGACTGGGTCGCCGCGGCCGCCTGACCGGTGAACGCGACACCGGCGGTCAGGACGGACCCCACCATCACCGCCGTGAGTACGACCGCGAGAACCGCTCGACGAGGACCACCCGCCGTCCGCTCGTTCGTTCCTGTCATGGTTCGCTCCGCGCACCGCTCCGGCCGAGATCTGGTGGCATGATGCAGGTTATGACGTATCGTGATTCGGACTTCATCGTATTTGACATAACATTACGGAAAGGTTGATCTAACCACCGAGGAACTGGCCAGCCGCCGCCGCCGTCACGGAATCCTCTTGCGGCCGGCCGCCGGTGGACACGTGTGGACCTCCGAACGCTCGTCGGCGCGGACGCCGCGGTGCTCGCCGACCGCGACTTCCGGGTGATACTGCTCGCGAGCGTCTGCTCGCCGCTGGGGGCGTCGGTGGTCTCGCCGCTGCTCAACACGCTGACCGGCCCGTTCGGCGTGAGCGGCGCGCGCGTGGGCCTGCTGATGTCGGCGTTCACCGCGCCCGCCGTCGTCTGCATCCCCCTCGTGGGCGCCGTCTCCGACCGGTACGGCAGAAAGCCGGTCCTAACCGCGGGGTTAGCGCTGTTCGGACTGACGGGGATGGCGGTCGGACTGACGACCGACTTCCGGGTGGCGCTGGCGTTGCGACTGCTCCAGGGGATCGGCTACACCGGCATCGGCCCGGTGCTCGTCACGATAACCGGCGACCTGTTCGACGGGCCGGCGGAGGCGACCGCCCAGGGTCTCCGCTTCACGACGGTGGGCGTCTCGCTCACCGTCTTCCCGCTGGTGTCGGGCGCGCTGGTCGCGCTCGCGTGGCAGTTCCCGTTCGCGCTGTACGCCGTGACGCTCCCGACGGCGCTCGCGGTGTGGCTGTTGTTCCACGAGTCGGGCGAACCCGGGAGCGCCGACGAGGGTGCCGACGTTCGCGCGCTCCTCACGCTCGCGTCCCGACCGCGGGTGGCCGCGACGCTCGCCGGCCGCGCGGTGCCGTCGTTCCTCTGGTACGCCTTTCTGACGTACAACTCGTTCGTCGTCGTCGAGGTGCTCGGCGGGTCGCCCGGCGAGGCTGGCGCGCTGGTCGCCGTCGCCAGCGTCGCCTCGGCCGTCGCGACGACCCAGACGGGGCGGGCGACGGCCGCACTCGGGACGCGGGTGCCGCTGGTGGGTGCGCTCGCCGCCGGGGGGGTCGGCCTCGCCGGCGTCGCGCTCGCCCCCTCGCTCCCCGTCGCGTTCGCCGCGGGCGCGCTGGTCGGGATGGGTTTTTCGGTCAGTCTCACGCTGTACCGGTCGGCCATCACCGGACAGGCCGACGCCGAACTCCGGGGCGGGCTGGTCAGCCTCGGCGAGACGGCCGGCCGCGCGGGCAGCACCGTCGCCCCCGCGGCGATGGGTGCGGCCGTCGCCCTCCTGAGCACCGGCGGGACGGACGCCGGCGCCGTCCGGGTCGTGGTCGTCGCCGTCGCCGTCGGCGCGGCGGTCGCCGGAGGGCTGTTGCTCCTCGTCGGCGGCGGCCCGGACGGCGGGGGCGAGCGGAGCGACGGCTGAGCGGCGTGTAGCGGCGAAAGAAGGGGAGGGCCGGTCCGCACCGCGTTCGCGGCGGGCCATCAGGGCGCGGGCGCCGACCGCCTCGGCGTCGGTCGAGGCGTCGGTCGCGTTCCCGGTCGGCAGCGCGACGGTGAGCGTGTGCTCGTCCGGCCCGAACGTCTCGGTGGTCGCGTCGAACAGTTCCTGCTGGTCGGCGGTCTCGCGGCTGAAGCCCGCGGTGGGCTTCGTGTACGAGACGAGCGAGAGGGGCACCTCCTCACAACTCTCGTCGACCGTGAACGTGACCGTCGCCGTGTCGCCCTCGCGGTCGACGTTGGGCGCGTCGACGCACTCGCGGACGCTCGCGCTCGCCCACGCGGTCCCGCGGTCGGTGACGCCCTCGCCCCTCATCGGGTCGGCCCCCCTACCGGCGGTCTACTCCGTCCTGCCGGGGCGAATGTATGAAATGCTGATATTTTGATGGAGTCCACTCGGTCGTAGTCGATAAATGTCCGTTCTCTCGTCTGTTCGGCGTTGTTACCGTCTGATGTGGTACGTTGACTCACCCCACGGTAGCGGGCCGGCGTGATGGCGGAGCGGGGGCGCCGCGCGGGGAACGCCTAAGCGACGCCCGCGACACCCGACGGGTATGGACGACCCCGACGCGGTCGACCGTGCGGACGCCGAGCGACGCGACGCGGCCGACCCGCTCGCGGGCTTCCGCGACCGGTTCGCGACCCCCGACGGCGAGCGCTACATGGACGGCAACTCGCTGGGGCTCGCCCCCGCGGCGGCCGAGGCGAGCGTCGAGCGGGTGGTCGACGAGTGGCGCGACCTGGCGATACGCGGGTGGGAGGCGGCCGACCCCGACTGGTTCTCGTACGCCGAGCAACTGAGCGACCGCCTCGCGCCCCTCGTCGGCGCGCGCGAGGGCGAGGTGGCGGTGGCCAACTCAACGACGGTGAACGTCCACACGCTGGTCGGGAGCTTCCTCGACCAGTTGCCCGGAACGCCCGCCGGCTCGGACCCCGCGGGGGAGGCGCCCGCGGTGGTGGTGAACGAACTCGACTTCCCGACCGACCACTACGCGGTCCGCGCGCAGTTGCGCCAGCGGGGCATCGACCCCGAGGGGAAACTCGCGGTCGTGGAGTCGCGCGACGGCCGGACGGTCCGCGCCGCGGACGTGGAGGCGACGCTCGACGAGCGCGACGACGCCGGCATCGTGTTCATGCCCTCGGTGCTGTACCGCTCGGGGCAACTCCTCGACGTCGAGCGGATCGCGGCGGCCGCACACGAGGCGGGCGCGCTCGCGGGGTTCGACTGCGCCCACTCGGTGGGCGTCGTCGACCACGACCTACACGGTGCGGGCGTCGACTTCGCGGTCTGGTGTTCGTACAAGTACCTCAACGCCGGCCCGGGCGCGACTGCGGGGCTGTACGTCCACGAGCGACACCACGACGTGACGCCCGCGCTCGCGGGCTGGTGGGGCCACGAGAAGGCGACCCAGTTCGAGATGCGCGGCGAGTACACCCCCGCGGCCGACGCCGGCCGCTGGCAGGTCGGGACGCCGCCGCTGCTGTCGACGGCGCCGCTGTCGGGCGCGCTCGACGTGTTGGAGGAGGCGGGCGTGGACCGAGTGCGCCGGAAGTCGGTCGCGCTCACCGACTACCTGATCGACCTGGTCGACGAGCGTCTCCCCGACGCGTTCGCGGTGGGGACGCCTCGCGACCCCGACCGCCGGGGCGGACACGTCGCGGTCGAACACCCCGACGGCTACCGGCTCAGCGAGGCGCTCCGCGACCGCGGCGTGGTGGTCGACTTCCGCCCGCCGAACGTCGTCCGGGTGTGTCCGTCGCCGCTGTACACGCGGTTCGTCGACGTGTGGGACGTAGTCGAGACGGTCCGGAAGGTGGTCGAGACGGACGCCCACCTCGACTACGAGACGCGCGGCGGCGGCGTGACGTAGCCGGCGGCCGCCGACCGGTCCTGCGACCTCGCGTCAGCCGCTCACTCCACGAGGAACCGGTATGCGAGACCGACGACGACGAGCAACAGTCCGAGTATCGACGCGCCGGGAATCGGGAGCAGGAGCACGGCCATGAGCAGTCCGACGACGACGGCGATGGTGGAGAGGCGCACACCTCACGCGAGGGGCGCCCGCCGAAAGCCGATGGTGGCAGGTCGGTTACCGGCTACCCACTGGTCGGCTCGTTCCGGGCTCGCGTCGGCCGTGACACCGCCTCCGTCGCCGCTCACTGCGGCGCCGGGTCGTACGACTCGCCCACGCGGATGTCGAGTTCGGCCCGGAGCAGCGTCATGTCGAGGTCGTCGTGGGTGCTCACCTCGCCGTCGCGGCTGAACGTGATCGGCTCGCCGTCGCTCTCGATGGACACCTCGCGGGCGCGGATGTGGTGGACGCCGTCGGTGTCGTCGTGACCTAACAGCCGCTGTTCGACCGCCTCCGCGACCAGGCTGCTCGCGTCCATCCGCTCGACGATGACCACGTCGAACCGGCCGTCCTCCATGTTCGCCCGCTCGTCGTCGTCGACGAACTTGCGGGCGTTGCCGACGAGGGCGCAGAGCGCCTCGCCTTCCCAACTCGACTCGTCGCCCGGGAGCGTCTCCTCGGTCTCGACCCGGATGTCGAGCCCGTCGAACTCGATGGTCTCCTCGATGGCGGTGACGACGAACGCGAGCGTGCCGAGCCGCTCTTTCAACTCGCCGGAGGCGGACGTACTCACGTCGGCGGGGAGACCCGCGATACAGGAGACGACGAACGGTTCGTCCTCCGCCAGCCCCACGTCGACCGAGCGGACCTCCCCCTCGGCGGCCACCTCGATCCCCTCGTCGACCGTCGAGATGCCGAGGTTGCGCGCGAGCAGGTTCGCCGTCCCCACGGGGACGATGGCGAACGTCACCTCCGAGAGCGCGTCGGCGTCGTACAGCCCGCAGAGCACGTCGTTTATCGTCCCGTCGCCGCCCGCGGCCGCGACCGTCTCGACGCCCGCCTCGCCCGCCTCGCGGGCCAACTCGACGGCGTGGTCGGCGCTCTCCGTCTCGCGAACCTCGAACCCGTTCGCCTCCATCCCCTCGGTGACGGACTCGACGTGGTCGGCCGCGCCGCTCATCGGGTTGAGGATACAGAGGCGAGAGACGGTCTGCATGTCGCTACGGACGAGACCACCCTACTTACCCCCGACGGCCGCGAGTGCGTGCTCGGCCCGTCGTCAGCCCCGCGGTGGGCGCCCCGACGTTTCCGGCGGCCGCCCCGGGGGACCGAAAGAGGCAGGGTGGCGCGGACCGAACGAACTGGGAATGACACCGGTGCCGTTGCACCTCTCGGCGGCGGGGACGGGCGGGGTGTGGTACCCCCTCGTGCTGGCGCTGGCGGCGCTCGGCGGGGCGGTCCTCCTCGGCGGCGGGCTGGCGGCGTTCCTCCGACGCGGGTCGCGGTCGTACCTGCTGGTCGCGCTCGCGCTCGGGACGCTGCTCGCGCGGACGGGCGTCGCCGTGGCGGCCGAACTCGGACTGCTCGGCGCGGGGGTCCACCACGTCGCGGAACACGGACTCGACGTGGTGATGGCGGGTCTCGTCATCGCCGCGGTGTACTACGCCCGCGGCGCGACCGGGGGGGCCTCGACGTGACCCCACGCTCGCCACCGGAGGGGTTCGCGTGATGTACCTCGCACAGGTCGTGTGTTCGGAACGCACGCTCACCCCAAGGGGGTTCGCGTGAGCAACGAGACTCGCGAGCGCATCGCCCGGTTCGTCGACGACCACCCCGGCCTCCACTTCAACGAACTCGTCCGACGGCTCGACCTGGCACCGGGGCAGGCCCAGTACCACCTGCGGCGCCTGTGCGGCGACGACCGGGTGGTCAGCGAGGCGGTGTCGGGGCGGACCCACTACTTCACCCCGGAGTACGACCCGGTCGAGCGCCGTCGGGTCGCGCTGTTCCGCCGGGAGGTCGCCCGCGACATTTGTCTCGAACTCCTCGACGGCGGACCGGCCCGGCCCGCCGACGTGGCCGACCGGGTGGGCGTCGCCCGGAGCACGCTGGAGTGGCACCTCGACGGACTCGTCGCCGAGGACGTGGTGTGCAAGCGGCGCGACGACCGCAACCGCGTCACGCTCGAACTCGCCGACGAGGCGGCGACCGCCCGGACGCTCCGCGCCATCCGCCCGTCGATCCCCGACCGCTTCCTCGACCGGTTCACCCGGCTGGTCGACTCGCTGTTGGAGTGAGCGGCGTCGGGCGGGCGGACCCTCCTCCGGGTGCGGTCGGCGGCGGGACCGAACGGCCGCCCGCCCCCGACTCCCGGATTCGAGAGGCGCACCACAACCGCCTTTCGTCCGGACCGGCTACCTCCGCCCGTGACAGCCTTCGACGACGCGCTGCCGCGCCGGGCGTTCCTGAAGGCGGCCGTCGCCGCGGGGGGGACGGCGGCGCTGTCGGCGTGTCTCGACCGACTCGGGGGGGGCGAGCCGGTGCCGGCGGGCGAGGGGGCCGCCGCCCACCCCGACCGCCAACACGCGTGGAACGACCACGTCCGGACCGACGAGTACGGCAACCACCTGCTGCCGAGCCACCAGGTGCTGCTGTACCTGTCGCTGCCCGGCGACGGCCCGCCGTCGGCCGACGCGCGCGAGACGGTCGCGGCGGCGCTCGACACGCTGGACGAGGCGTACGCGTGGAGCCACGAGGCGCTGCTCCACTCGGCGGGCTACTCGCCCGCCTACTTCGACCGGTTCGACGCGGCGCTACCCGACTCGGTCGACCTGCCGCACCCGACGCGGCTGTCGAACTTCGAGACGCCCGACTTCGACGAGCAGGACGTGCTGGTCCACCTCGCGTCGGACCGCGCGGACGTGGTGCTCGAAGCGGACGCCGCGCTCCGCGGCGAACGCGCGGGGGCGAACGGCGTCGAGATGCCCGCGCCGCTGACCGACGCGCTCGAACTCGACTCCCGGCGGACGGGGTTCGTCGGCCGGGGACTCCCCCGCGAGAAGGCCGACAGTCTGGAGGGTATCCCCCAGCCCAACCCGGTGCCCGAGTCGTCGCCGCTGTTCATGGGGTTCGCCGCCGGCTTCCGGAAGAACCAGGCGAGCGAGTCGTACGTCTCGCTCGATACGGGCCCGTTCGCCGGCGGGACGACCAAGTCGGTGGGCAACTGGCGACAGCGGCTCGACGACTGGTACGGCGAACAGGACCACGACGAGCGGGTGATGGAGATGTTCTCGCCCGGCCACGCCGCCGAGAACCTCGTCGAGGAGGCGGGGACGAACCTCGGGGCGACCAGCCAGGTGGACCGGTTCCTCGACGACATCACGGAGCAGGCGACGGAGTACGGCCGGGTGGGCCACGCCCAGAAGAGCGCCCGCGCCAACCGCGACTCCGAGGGGAACGTCCGGCTGTTGCGCCGACACTTCGAGTCGACCGACGGTGACGTGGCGAGCCTGCACTTCCCGTCGCTCCAGCGCTCCATCGCCGACTTCGAGGCGGTCCGCCGCGCGATGAACGGCACCGACGTCACCGAGGCGACGCCCGCGGTCCGCCAGCGGGTGAACAACGGCATCCTCGAGTACATCTTCGTCCGGAGTCGCGGCTACTTCCTCGTGCCGCCGCGGTCGCTCCGCGCGCTCCCGACCCCGACCGGGCCGGCCGACGCCGACGGCTGAGCCGGACGGGTCGAAGCTCGGACCGAGCGGCCGCGCCGGTCAGAGGAGTCCGGCGAACGCGCCGACGCCGGCGGCGAGACAGAGCGCGCCCGCCGCCCCGCCGACGGCGGCCGCCCGGCCGGAGACGACCCCCTCGGTCCGGAGACCCACCGCACCGACCCCGACCGCGGCGCCCGCACAGACCGCCAGCGGCGCGAACCAGCCGACGGCCGCCCCGGAGTCGTGTGCCGCGTGGCCGGGGTGGGCGACCGCTGACGGCCCGGCGACGGCGAGCGCGAGCGTCGCGGCCGCGACGAGCAGCGACGCCGGACGGGGTCGTGACACGGCCGACGGTAGCCGCTGCACGACCGAGACGGTTTCGCTCGTTCGCCCCTCGTCGCTCGACGCCTCCCCCCTAGTCGCCGGCCGCGGCCGGGGGCGTTCGACGGGTGTACCACAACCCCCTTTTGTACCAGATGCGTACGTTCGGTATGGACAGGCGCGCGTACCTCCGGGCGGCGGGAGCGGTCGGCGCGGTCGGACTCCCGGGGCTCTCGGGGTGTCTCGGGTTCGAACTCCAGTCGGGGGGGAGCGGGGGCGAGGGGAACGGGCTGGTCATTCCGGCGGTGCCGGCGGACCGCCCCGACGCGGTGTACTACCCCAGCCACGTCGAGGAGGTGGCGATGGTCGACACGGGGTCGGGCGGCGACTACGAGGTGGGGCTGATGTACTCGTACGCCCACCGCTTCTGGAACGTCAACGGCGAGGACGTCGAGCGGACGGACCCGGTGGGCGACGTCCACCTGATGGCGAGCGTCTGGGACGCCGAGACGAGACAGGTGCTCCCCGAGACGGGGCTGTCGCTGGAGATCGCGAAGGGAGGGGAGTTGGTCTCCCAGGAGGTCATCTACCCGATGCTCTCACAGCCGATGGGGTTCCACTACGGCGCGAACTTCGGACTCGACGGCGACGGGACGTACGACGTGACGCTCGAAGTCGGCGGCGTGAACACGCGACGGACGGGCGCGTTCGAGACGCGGTTCGGCGACCCCGCCGACGTGACCGTTGAGTTCGAGTACAGACAGTCGGAACGGGACGAACTCGGGTTGGAGGTGCTCGACGACGCGGGCGACCCCGGCGCGGTCGACCCCCACGAGATGGAGATGATGCCGGACTCGTACGCGCCCGAGACGGGCGCGCTCCCGGGGACGGTCGTCGGCGAGACGACGAGCAACGACGCGGTCCTCGTGGCGACCGTCCTCGATAGCCCGCCCGCCGGCGTGGAGAGGGACGGGGAGTACCTCGCGGTGTCGGCGCGGACGCCGTACAACCGGATGCTCGTCCCCGCAATGTCGCTCGAAGCGACGCTGACGCGCGACGGCTCGGCGGTGTTCTCGGGCGAACTCGTCCGGACGCTCGACCCCGACCTCTCGTACCACTACGGCGCGGTCGTCGACGGCGTCGAGTCGGGCGACGAACTCGCGCTCTCGCCGACGGTGTGGCCCCAGACCGCGCGCCACGAGGGGTACGAGACGGCGTTCGGCGGGCTGTTGGGCGGGATGCCCGAGACCCGTATCGACGTGTCGGGGCTGTAGGCACCGACCGGGACGACTCCCGTAACGTATTTCGGACCGAACGACCGGAACCGAGACGACGCGATGAGTCCCCGCGTGCCCCCGCCGTCCGCGCTCGTCCCCCCGGTCGCCCTGGCGCTGCTCGTCGTCGCGGCCGGCTGTGCCGGCCCACTGCTGGGCGGCCCGCCCGAGACCACCGTCGAGAACAGCGCGAGCGACGAGTACCGGGTCGACGTGTACACGGTGCCGGTCGACGACCCGGCCGCCCTGGAGTTCTCGCGGGCGACCGACGGGGGAAGACGACCGCTCGACGCTCGCGACGTCCAGTTCCCGAGCGGCGAGCGGAACGTGACGCTCGACAACGAAGGCGCGACGCTCCAGCGGCGGGTCGTGCTCGCGCCCGGCGAGAACGTCACCGCCACCCTCGACGGGTGGAATCGCGGGGAGACGACCGTCTACCTCGTGGAGACGGCGGACGAGCGGCTGGTGTACACGCGGGTGGTCGACTGCGGGAGCGGCGACCAGTCGCACACGCTCACCGTCGAGTCGAACGAGTCGTTCCGCGCGAGTTCGACCTGCGGCGGGTTCTGAGAAGTCGGGCGTAGTCGGGTCCCGAACGGCCGAGGGTCGGCGGGGCTCGCGCCGCGAGTCAGTCGGTCGCCTGCGCCCGTTCGAACCGGTCGGCGGGGAGGCGGAGTTCGTCGAGATCCGGGAGGTGTTTGACGTTGTACACCACTTTCAGCTCCGCCGACTGGGGCGCGCTGATGCACGACAGCCGGATGCCGTGGGCGACCATCTCCTCGGAGAGGATGTGGTTGCCGGGCGTCTCCATCTCCCCCTCGACGACGGCGACGGCGCAGTTCGCGCACGCGCCGCCCCGGCAGGCGTACGGCCACGCGAACCCGCGGTTCTCGGCCGCCTCCAGCAGCGACTCGCCGGGTTCGACGAGGAACATCCCGTAGTCGGCGGGGTCGAGGTCCGCGTCGGACGCCTTCTCGAACAGGTCGGGGTCGCCGAGCCCCCAGCCGCGGTCGTCGAGCACCTCGTAGTTGAGGTACTCGACCCGCGACTCGTCGGGTTCGTCTGAGTCGTCCGACGCCTCGCCGGGTCCGCGACCGGCCCTCCCGGTCGACCGGCCCGCGGGGTCCCTCGCCCCCGGGCCGGGGTCCGGCGGATCGCCCGCACCCGCGCCGTTGCCGCGTTCGCTCCCCGCGTCGTCGGGTTCGTACCCCGCCTCGATCCGCTCGTAGGCCGCCCGCACCCGCTGGAACTCCCTGGGCGACCCGCCGTGGTCCGGGTGCGCCTCCAACACCCGTCGTCTGTACGCCCGGTCGACCTCGTCGTCGTCGGCGTCGGGGTCGATCCGGAGGACGTCGAAGGGCGACTCCACGCCAGTGGCTAGGCAACCGAGACGTAAAGCCCCCCGCTTCCGCGCCGCTGTCGCCGGGCCGACGGCGGCCGAGTCACCGGTGCCGACGGCGCGAGCGCCGGCGGGCCACCCGGGTCGGAGACGACCGGGGACGCTCCCGGGAGCCGGCAATCCGGTCGACCGACGCGGGGAGTTTTGCGCGTGGAGAGTGACCGTCGACCATGGAGTACACAACGCTCGGTGACACCGGCGTGACCGTGAGCCAGGTCTGTCTCGGCTGCATGAGCTTCGGCACCGGCCGGGAGTGGATGATGGACCCCGAGGAGGGCCAGGAGATGATCGACCGGGCGATCGAACTCGGTGTCAACTTCTTCGACACCGCGAACGTCTACTCGAACGGCGAGAGCGAGGAGATTCTCGGCGACGCCCTCTCGGAGTACGACCGCGACGAGCAGGTGGTCGCGACGAAGGTGTTCGGACAGATGCGCGAGGACGACCCCAACTCGGGGGGTCTCTCGCGGAAGACCATCGAGCAGGAACTCGACGCCAGCCTCGAACGGCTGGGGATGGACACGGTCGACCTGTACCAGATCCACCGCTGGGACCCCGACACGCCCGTCGAGACGACGATGCGCGCGCTCGACGACGCCGTCCGCCGCGGGAAGGTCCGCTATCTCGGCGCGAGTTCGATGTGGGCTCACCAGTTCGCGGAGGCGCTCCACACCAGCGACCGTCTGGGCCTGGAGCGGTTCGCCACCATGCAGAACCACTACAACGTGCTGTACCGCGAGGAGGAGCGCGAGATGCTTCCGCTGTGTGAGCGGGAGGGCATCGGCGTCATCCCGTGGAGTCCGCTCGCGCGCGGCGTCGCCGCCCGGCCGCACGACGAGGTGGACGCGACCACGCGCGGCGAGACCGACGAGTTCCTCGACGGGATGCCGTACCTCGACGGCGGCGGCGAGGAAGTGAACGAACGGGTGGCGGAACTCGCCGACGAGGAGGGCGTCTCGATGGGGCAGATAGCGCTGGCGTGGCTGCTCGAGAAGGACTGGGTCGACGCGCCCATCGTCGGGACCACGAGCGTCGAACACCTCGAAGACGCGGTGGAGGCGACCGAACTCGACCTCTCCGAGAGCGACGTGGAGTACCTCGAAGAGCCGTACGAACCGCTCCCGGTCGCGGGCCACGAGTAGCGACGGGGAGAGCCGGGGGCGTAGCGGTCGAGGCCGCGCGAAAGGCTTGTAGGCAGCCCGCGCGCACCCCGACCCATGAGCGACGAGCGCACGGACGAGGGGGCACCCTGCTGTGGCGCGTCGCGGCCCGGACGCGACGCGGACGGACCGGGGAGCGAGGGCGCGCCGGCGGTGCCCGACACGTCGGCCGCGGACGTGGACACGAGTCGGATGACGCGGGTGCCCGCGGGGACGTTCACGATGGGCACCGACTCGGACGCCGGCTTCCCCGCCGACGGCGAGGGACCCGCCCACGAGGTGGACCTCGACGCCTTCCACGTCGACAGACACGCGGTGACGAACGCGGAGTTCTACGAGTTCGTCGACGAGACGGGCTACACCACCGAGGCCGAGGAGTTCGGCTGGTCGTTCGTGTTCGAGAAGTTCCTCCCCGCGGAGAACCGGCGGTACGTCCGCGGGAGCGTCCCCGAGGCGTCGTGGTGGGCGGGCGTCGAGGGCGCCAACTGGGCGCACCCCGAGGGCCCGGGCACGTCGATACGCGAGCGCCTCGACCACCCGGTCGTCCACGTCTCCCACCGCGACGCCGCGGCGTACGCCGACTGGGCGGGCAAGCGACTGCCGACGGAGGCGGAGTGGGAGAAGGCCGCCCGCGGCGGCGTCGCGGGCGCGACGTACCCGTGGGGCGACGACCTCACGCCCGACGGCGAGTGGCGGTGTAACATCTGGCAGGGGTCGTTCCCCGAACGGAACACGGTCCAGGACGGCTACCGCGGGACGGCGCCGGTCGACGCGTTCAGACAGAACGACTACGGCCTGTACAACCCCGCGGGCAACGTCTGGGAGTGGTGTCACGACCGGTTCGCGGCCGACTGGTACGAGCAGACCCCACGCGAGAACCCGGCCGGTCCCGCCGAGGGGGACGAGCGGGTGATGCGCGGCGGGTCGTACCTCTGTCACCGGTCGTGGTGTAACCGCTACCGGGTGGCCGCGCGGTCGTCGAACGCGCCGGATTCGAGCACGGGCAATCTCGGCTTCCGGTGTGTCGTCGACGCGGCGTGAGGGAGGCGGCGACCGTCGGCAGTGTCGGTAGTATCGATGCTGATGTGAAAACCGTTATTCCGCTGGTTGTCGGAGCGACGAGGCATGGACTCGGACCCCGCGTTCGAGCGTCGGCCGAACGTCCTCCTCGTCCACCCGCACGACCTGGGGCGCCGGCTCGGCTGTTACGGGGCGGCGGTCGAGACGCCCGCCATAGACTCGCTCGCGGCCGACGGCGTCAGGTTCGACCAACACGTCTGCACCGCACCGCAGTGTTCGCCGAGTCGGGGGAGCATGGTCAGCGGGCGCTACCCACACGACGTCGGGCTGTTGGGCCTCGCACACCTCGGGTGGGGGCTCGACGACGAGGTGGAGACGCTGCCCGAACTCCTCGGCGACGCGGGCTACGAGACCCGGCTGTTCGGCGTCCAACACGAGGTGGTCGACCCCGAGCGACTGGGCTACGACGACCACTGGACCGAGAGCGAACTCGCGGCCGACGTGGCCGAGGCGACGGTCGACTTCCTCGACGACCCGCCGGACGACCCGTTCTTCGCGTCGGTCGGCTTCTTCGAGCCACACCGGCTGAGCCGGTATCAGGGGTTCCGGTTCGACGACCCGCGGTACGACGCGCCCGCCCCCGACGCGGTCGACCCCCCCGACTACCTCCCGGACGTGCGGGCGGTCAGGGAGGAACTCGCCGCCTTCTACGGGATGGTGCGTGCGGTCGACGACGCCGTCGGCCGGATCCTCGACCGCCTGGAGGCCGCGGGACTGCGCGAGGAGACGCTCGTCGTCTTCACCACCGACCACGGTCCCGCCTTCCCGCGGGCGAAGGGGACGCTCTACGAGGCGGGCGTCGGCACGGCGCTGTTAGCCGCCCACCCGGCGCTCCCCGACGGCGCCGTCCGCGACGAACTCCTGAGCAACGTCGACCTGCTCCCGACGCTCCTCGACGTGGCGGGCGGGGACGTGCCCCCGGAGGTGGACGGGCAGTCGTTCGCCCCGCTGTTGTGGGGCGACGGCGAAGGGAAGGGGGACGGAGAGGCGTACGACGGACGCGATGAGGCGTTCCTCGAGATGACGTTCCACGACAAGTACAACCCGACGCGGGGGGTCCGGACGGAGCGGTACAAGTACGTCCGCAGCTTCGGCGACCTGCCCCTCGTCTACCTCCCGATGGACGTCCTCCAGTCGCCCTCGGGGCGGGCGCTGTACGAACGCTTCTACACGTCGGCACGGCCCGCCGAGGAACTGTACGACCTCGACGCGGACCCGCTGGAGCAGGAGAACCTGATCGACGACCCCGAACACGCCGAGGTCGCAGACCGCCTCCGCGCCCGCGTCGACGCGTGGATGGAGCGGACGGACGACCCGCTGTTGGACGGCGACGTGCCCGTCCCGCCCGAACACGTCGAGCGGATGAAGACGTACCCGTGGGGGTGAGCCGGTAGGGCGGCCGACCCGACGGCGGCGCGGACTCGGGCGGTCGGAGCGGCCGACCGATGTCGGGTCGCTTTTGACCGGGTGGAGAGCACGTCGAGGCGTGAGCGACATCGAGACCGACACCGACCCCCCGGATCCGGAGCTGAAGTTCCGCGGCGGGCCGGCGGCGAGCGCGATTCCGGTCGCCGTCTTCGTCGTCTGGGCGGTCGTCCAGTCGGGACTGTTCGGCATCGGCGACACGACGGGACTCGTCGTCGGGATGCTGGTCGGACTGATCGCCGGAATGCTGTTCGTCCGCGGCGACTGGAAGACGTACGCGGACGTGGTGTTCGACGGCATGACCGAACGGGTCGCCGCCACCGCCATCGTGGCGTGGCTCTGGGCGGGGATGTTCGCCCAGACCATCCAGACCGGCGGCTTCGTCGACGGGTTGGTGTGGGCCGCCGAGGCGCTGAGCGTCGGCCCGGCGCTGTTCCCCGCGGTGACGTTCCTGCTCGCGGGGCTGCTCGCGACGGGGATCGGCACCGGGTACGGCACCGCCATCGCGTTCACGTCGCTCGTCTTCCCCGCGGGGCTGCTCGTGGGCGCGAACCCCGCGCTGCTGTTCGGCGCCATCCTCTCGGGGGCGGTGTTCGGCGACAACCTCGCGCCCGTCTCCGACACCACCATCGTGAGCGCCGTGACCCAGAACGCCGACATCGGGGGCGTCGTCGCCTCCCGATTCAAGTACGCGGTCGTCGCCGCCGTCCTCGCGTTCGTCGCCTACCTCGTCGCCGGCAGTACGCTCCCCGGAGTGGACGTGACCGGCGACGCCGTCGGCGGGGCGACCGTCTGGGGGCTGGTCCACCTGCTCGACATCGCCGTCGTCATCGTGCTCGCGGTCGGGGGGCGGCACATCATCGAGGCCGTCTCGTGGGGGCTGATCGTCGCGGTGGCGCTCAACCTCGCGCTCGGTGCGGCCGACGCGCTGTCGGTCACCCCCGCGGACATGCTGGTGTTCCGCGTGCCCGAGACCGCGCCACTCGACGGGCTAGCGTCCGCGCCGGTCGTCGGCGCGGTCGTGGAGACGGCGCCGTCGGCCGACGCCGCGGTCGGCGGCAGCCTCTACGTCGGGGCGTCGGGGTTCTTCCCGCTCATCGTGTTGACCCTGCTCATCGTCGCGGGCGCGAAGGTGATGCAGCGCGGCGGCGGCTTCGACGCCGTCCTCACCCTCCTGCTCGACCGGGTCGCCACCACCGTCCGGCGCGCGGAGTTGACGATGGTGCTCGGGACGGCGCTGGTGAACGCGATGGTCACGATCAACACCGCCGCCGAAATCGCCATCGCGCCGTACGTCCGCACGCTCGGGCGGCGGTTCAACGTCAACGGCTACCGGCGGGCGAACATTCTCGACGCCAACACCTCCGCGCTCGGCTACATCTTCCCGTGGGGCGGGGGCGTCCTCGCGGGCTACGGCGCGATGCAGGGGCTCGTCGGCGCGGAGGCGACGCCGTGGTTCACGTCCGCGATGGTGGTCAACCCGGTCACCGTGTGGCCGTACGTGTTCCACGGCTGGCTCCTCGTCGCCGTGTTCGTCGTCGCGGCGTGGACGGGCTACGGCCGCGAGTACGTCGCCGACCGTCGGAGCGACGAGGTGAGCCGGGTGTGAGCCGGTTCGGCGCGTTTCTCGCGGGGCTCCGGTTCCGGACCGCCACCCCCGCCTACGAGGCGGGCGAGACGCTCGACGCGTACGTCACCGGCCGCGACGGGAGCGGGGTCCGCGCCCGCATCGGCGACACCGTGTTGCGACTGCCCGACGCGGACCCGGCGCTGGTCGACGCGCTGGTTCGACTCCGGGTGACCTCGTTCGACCCCGAGACGCACGAGGGGGTCGCGGACGTGGTCGAGGTGGTGGTCGAAGCGGAGCAGTGAGCGTCGAGGCCCCCCGTCGGAACGGCGTCGCGTCGGGCGGCGACGCTGGAGCGTGAGGCTACCCGGAGTCGGACGGCGGCTTCAGTCGAACGAGCGATCCCGAACCCGTTCGACCAGGTCGGCCTCGAACGTCTCGCCCTCCCGTCCGTGGTGAACTCGCCGGTGGCAGTTCGGACAGAGCGCGACGACGTTGTCCGGGTCGTCGGCGCCGCCGTCGCTCCGTCGATGGAGGTGGTGCACTTCGAGGAAGGGCTCGCCGCTCCCGTCGACGAACGGGGCGTCCTCGCCACAGCCCCGACAGACCCCGTCGGCGACGCGCCGGGCGAACCGCCTCGGCAGTTCCGCTCGTGAGTAGGTCGTTCTCGCGGTCGGGGAGCCGTGACAGAAGCGACTTGTCGAATATCGGGGAACGAGGTATCATCTCGGGACGTATTCTACCGGCTATCTGGTAGAACCATCGCGCGAGAGACAGGGAGTGAAGTCAGCAAGCACCTGGTGTTCGTTCCGCGTATTGAGTTGTATAACGGCCGACAGACGGGTGTGCGGAGCGACTACTCGATTTCCAACTGGCCGCTTCCGCTGGTCTCCCCATCGTCGTTCTCGTCCCATTCGAGTTCGAACTCGACACTTAATTCAGTCATATTGCCAGCCGGGCCTTCGCGTTCAGCCTTGACCTCGAAGGTTGGTCGGGCAGGGGGAGTCAGTGTGACGGACTCGGAGCCTGCTTTCAGGCTGATAGCGTTTCCGCTGTCGAGATTATCCGCGACTTTCCGAAGGTACGCTGCGATCTCTTCTCGACTCTGGTCGCTCTCCGATTCGAACAGGACTTCTTCAGGCATACTGAACGATACGCTGCCCGCACCGATAAGTGAACTCCCTGTACGTAGCGATTCGACCTCCTGACCGATAGGCGCTCTGTATCGACCGCAGCCGAGTCACGACCCATCAACTGCTGATAATTTCGATAGAGCCCGATAGCTGTACTACTCGCACAAGAGACGCTTCATCGACTCTCCGGTAACGAACCGCGGTGTCTGCTCGCAATACTCCTCGTATTCGTCGCCGTAGTGTTCACGCAGCCAGGGCTCTTCGGCGAACGGGAAGAGGATGTAGACGAGGGCGGTCAGGAAACCGTGCACCGCTAGTTTCGACGAGTTCACCGCGAGAATCGTCCCGACGATGAAGGTGATGAACCCGACGCTTTGGGGGTTCCGCGTGTACTCGTAGATGCCGTCGGTTCGGAGTTCCCCTTCCCGACCACTACTCTCCATCCACCCGAGCTCGAACAGCGCCGAGAGTGAAAACGCCATACCGAACACCGAGAGGAGCGCCCCTCCAATCCGAAGGGGTGTACTTGTGAGGCGGACTGAGTCCCAATCACGGGAGGCTAGTACGGGGAACCCACTGAAGACAACCGAGAGGAGCGACCAGTTGAACCACCAGCGCCAGCGGCTGTCGCCAATCGGCCAGAGGCGACGAGCGGGAACGAGCGCGCTGACGAGGTACCCGATAATCAGGACAGCATCAGCGACGATCGTGATAGGGAGAGCACGGTCTGATCGAGAGACCATAGAAAGGTTTGGTACCTGTCAGAACAAAACCGTTACTACCCGAACGACGAGTACGACGGGTCAGGTGACCGTTTGCGTCGTTCGTCGGTACCCCTCGTACACAGCTGGCAGTCCCAGGGGAAGTGCGAGGAGCCCAAACCCGAGAAGGACGTAACCGGCCCCCTTTCGTCGCCGTACTGCGAGAATCGTTCCGACGATACCGAACAGGGCAACCACGTAGGCGGTATTACTCCAGGTCACGTCGTACGAGGAGCAGTACAGCCAGCAGACGAACGTATAGGAGGGGGCGTTCCACGTCGGCGGCCGGAGTTTCGGCCAGAGGAACCGACAGTACGTCGTCCAGCCACCCATCGCCAACGTGGGGAGACCAGCGAGCCACAGCGTCGAGCCGAATGGCGTCCGCGTTCCGTATCGCCGGTACCCAGCGAGGAACAACGATGGAAACCCGATGATCCACAGCCAGATACCGATGGTGTAGCTAACTGGCCAGTGCTCGATCCGGGGCTGCTCGAACGGGAGTCGGACCGACTCGGGCAGCGTCGCCCACGGGAACGAGGGGTCCGGCACCGGATTCGTGATGAGTGCGAGGAGGCAGAGTCCCGTTCCAACGAGCAGGCCGTAGAGACCCAGCGTCGTGTATCGACCGAGCCAGGCTGGGAGCGACGGGTGAGCAGTCCCGTAACGGTGGTCGAGTGTCCGCGTCATCCGTCAGGCCTCTCCTGGCGTGAGTCGGTGTCGCGTTGGAGCGCCTCCCGTCGCTGTTCGTACTCCTCGTCGGTCAGTTCTCCGCGAGCGTACGCGAGACGAAGCTCTTCGAGTGCCGGGTCTGAGTCACTTTTCGTACCCGTGACAGCCCGATAGACGAGGTAGCCACCACCAACGAGGGCAGCGAAGAACAGCAGTCGCATCACGATTCCGACGACGAATAGCCACCCCGGCATCGTACCGTCACCCCACATTCCTCCACCCCACATACCACCCATCATCGACCCGTATCCCATCATCCCGACGCCCATGAAGAGCAGCGGGAAGATGACAAACGCGCCGATGACGATGAGGAGAATCGTGACCAGCCGTCTGTTGTCAGTATTTTCAGGCATAGTTGTCCCCACGTGAGTTCGTCTCTAGTATCAAGTAGAGGTCCGTGGTTCAATGCGATTGCGACTTCGAATCCTCTGCAATCCAACTGTGATGGTTTCGAATCCATGGTTGAGAAGCCTCTGAACAGTGGAGTGTTAAGTGAAACTGCGATAGAGGATACGTACGTTGCTAGAACCAGATGAGCGACGATGATCGATGGCGTGCTTGAAACCCTTCGTATCGGTGGGGACTTTCTGTGGACCGCGGCGTGGGCGATCATCATGGGGTTCACGATCACGAGTCTCGTCCGGGTCTACGTCTCCAAGGAGCGAATTGCCGAGGGACTGGGCGACGGTGGCCTGAGCTTCCGCGAGAACGTGTCCCAGAACGAATCGGCCTGCCCCCTTCGAGTTGTTGGAGGGAGACGTAGAGACTGTTGAACGACGCTGGTGGTTCGTGGACGCCTTTCTGACCGACTTCCTTCGGGTGAGAGCCGAGACGACCGTTGACGAACTTGAGACTCTCCGCATCGGTTTCGTAAAGCGGTTCGACGCGGAAGCGAGAGTCGCCGGCGAACAGCGGTGCGTCAGCGGGGAAAGAGAGTGTCGTTCCGTCGAAGGGGACGTTACCGACGTGCTGGGCGAATTCAACGGCGTCCTCGACACGAGCGGATGCTGACGGCGCCTCTTTGGCTGCGCTTCCGACTAGAAGTCGCCGTCGTCTAGTTCAAATCCTTCGCGGTCCAGTTTTCACTCCTCACCTCGTTCGTCGGAAAAACACGGGCGCTGCAGGCTCCAGTTCGAGTGTCGAACGAATCGACCTCTGAGGCGTGTGACAGCGAAAGTTAGCAGATCTGAGATGCACCGGAAGACACAGTATTCTGTGTCCACATAGTTTTGTGTATGCCGAGTATCACGGTCAACGTGGACGATGACCTCAAAGAGCGCATGAACAACCATCCCGAGATTAACTGGAGTGAGGTCACGCGGCAGGCCATCGAGGAGAAGATCGAGGCGCTCGAAGTAATGGACGACCTCACCGAGAGTGACGTCCAGGAACTCGCCGACAAGATAAACGAGAGTGGACGCAAGCGCGTTGACGAGGAGTCGACCTGAGCCGCCGAATGAAGCTCGTCATCGACGCTAACGTCGTCATCTCTGCGCTCATCGCGGACTCGAAAACCCGTGAACTCATCGTCACGCTCGAACCCACCTCTTGACGCCCGCGTTCGTCCACGAGGAACTAGGGAACTACGAGGAGTTGATCGTGGAGAAGTCCGGAATGGAGCCCGCCCGCGTGAAACAGTTCGTCGACCTCCTGTTCCAGTACATCGACGTCGTCCCCGCAGACGAGTTCTATTCGGCTATCGAGAACGCAGACGACGCGATCGGCGATACCGACCCGAACGACGTCCTCTACCTGGCGTGTGCGATCGCCAGTGATGCGGCCATCTGGAGTGACGACTCCGACTTCGACGAACAGAGTTTGGTCGAGACGTACACGACGGCTGACGTACTCAACTCGTTCGACACGCTCTAACGAGAACCCCTTACGTGAGGATCCACTGGAACCCGTCTCGGACTGCGTCTTTCCCGCCGGATTCGATGAGTTCGCCGTGGCCGGGGATGACACGGTCGAACTCCCACTCAAGCACGCGAGTGACCGCGTCGCGGAACGTCTCCGTGTTCTTCACGGTGAGCTTGTATTCGAGGGGTTACCCGATCCGGTTGTAGATCCCACCGATGCGCCCGAGAATCCGCATCTCGATTGAACTCTCGCTGGTGATATGGTAGCCGAGGTTTCCGAGGATGACCGTACCGCTCTGACGGTGGTAGCAGGAGAGTTCGGTAATCCACCAGTTCCCATGAGCGCGACCTGATCGATGTCCGCGCTCCACCGCGGGTCCGGCGTACTCCCGAGGAGTCCGTCGAAGCGTACGTCCAGGTGTCGTGCGGGGAGGCCGGGCGCGGCGAACAACTTCACGTCCGGGTACGCGTCTCTGTATTGCTCCATGTAGAGGTGGCCGTGGAGTTTGCTCGTCGGCACGACGAATTTGACTGGGCCCAGTTCGTCGAGGGCCTTCTTGACGGCCGGCGTGAGTTCTGCGGGCGATTGCGCGAACAGACTCCCGTCCGTCAATCGAATGACCGTCATGAGTCGGTTGATCCGCGTTCCGAAAAACCGCAGTGGTTCCTCGTACACCCAGAGGTTCGCCGCGAGTACGAAAGCAAAATCAGGCTTGTTCGATCGATAATCGCCACGCTGTATGGCGAGTATCGTACACCAAATGTATGGGCGCTGCAGGATTTGAACCCGCGGCAGCTTGGTCCGAAGCCAAGTACTCTGTCCAGGCTGAGCTAAGCGCCCTCGACCGTGTTTCTCGTGCGCCGTTTATGACGCTTTCCTTTCGCGTCGACTCACGCCAGCACCGACTCGGGCAGGTACGCGGTCACCGTCCAGTTGGGTGCGTCGACCACCTCGCTTATCTTGAGGTCGACCGCCGCCGAGCAGAGCACGTACGCGTCCTCGCGGGCGAACCCCCGGCGGTCGTGGAGGTGTGCGATCATCCGTCGGACCGCCTCCTTCGTCGCCTCCATCAGGTCGGGGGCGATACCGGTCGTCGCGTACATCGGCTCGTCCCGTCCGGTGGGGGTGAACGGGCCGGTCGTCTCGAACTCCGGAGCCGTCACCGCGCGGTCGCCGAGGACGTCGAACCGGGCGGTGACGGACATCGGGGCTTCGATACCCGTGATGCACACCTCGCCGTCGCCCTGTGCGGCGTGGCAGTCGCCGACGGAGAACAGCGCGCCTTCGGTCTCGACCGGGAGGTACAGCGTCGCGCCCGCGGTGAGGTGCTTGACGTCCACGTTGCCGCCGACCGCCCGCGGCGGCATCGTGTCGTGCGGCCCGTCGGCGGCGGGCGCCACGCCCAGATTGCCCGGAAACGGCGCGAGCGGGACGGCCACGTCGGGCGCGTCCTCGTCGGCGAACCGGGCGACCGGGGTACCGTCCGCCTCGCAGTCGAGGTCCCACGCCCGGACGTGCGGGTCGGGGAACTCCTCGGGGAGGAGCCCGCCGCCACGCTCACCCGGCGGGACGGCCGAGACGCCCCAGCCCTCGTGTTCGAACCCGAGCAGGTCGACCCGCAGGGTGTCACCCGGTTCGGCCCCCTCGATAGCGACGGGGCCGGTGAGCGGGTGGCCGTCCGTCTCGACGGCGCGCACGTCGTCGACCGTCGGCTCCCGCGGGAGTTGTCGGTCGTACGCGTCCCGACAGCCGAACTCGACGACGTCGCCCGGCGCGACGGTCAAAGCCGGGTCGAGTCCGTTGTCCCACGCGTAGTGGAGGCTCGCGTCGTCGTCGAGGGCGTGGTCGGGGGCGGGCGGGTCGGCGACGGAGAAGCGGCGGTCGGGCACGCGAGCGAGTCACACCCCGGACGGCTTAACGGTGCGGGCGAGGGCGACCCGAACGGGTGGTCGGCGGGAGGGAGGACGGCGAGTGGCGCGGGGCACCGGGAACGGCGACGGGGAGCGGCCGGTACCGGCCTCGAACGTTCGAACACCGGTCTCGATCCGCACCGAGTGGCGACGACGGCCAGAACTGTCGGGGTGGTGGGCCCGCAGGTCGAAAGTCGGTTCGAGCGGGGTGGCCACCCGGTGGTCGGGCTGTCCGCGCGACGGTCACGTCGCTCCACTGGCGGACACGTGGCGCCGGGTGTCGTTCCGCGGGGGTCGCCCCGCGTGAGCGGGGTTCGACGTTCGACCCCCGGTCCGGTAGCTCGGTCGTCGGCCGCCGCGGTCGCGCCCCCGCAGGGACTCACCCACGACCAGCGGGCCGCTCGGCGCGTGTCGCGCCCTTTATCCCGGACGACGCGGGAGTCGCTGGTGATGACGGACGCCAGCGCGCGCGTCGGCGGGTACCTCGAACTCACCCGTCCGGGGAACGCGGTCGCCGCAGCCGTCCTCACCGCCATCGGCGCGTTCGTCGCGGTGGGGACGAGCCGACCGGTGCCGCTGGCGCTCGCGGCCGTCGCGACGGCGTTCGCGACCGGCGCGGGCAACGCGGTCAACGACTACTTCGACCGGGAGATCGACCGGCTGAACCGTCCCGACCGGCCGATCCCCAGCGGCCGGGTGAGTCCGCGCGGCGCGCTCGCGTTCTCGCTCGCGCTGTTCGTCGCGGCGGTGGTCGCGGCGGCCGCGCTCCCCCGCCTCGCGCTCGCCATCGCGGTGGTGAACCTGCTCGCGCTGCTCGCGTACACGGAACTGTTCAAGGGACTGCCCGGCGTGGGGAACGCCGTCGTCGGCTACCTCACCGGGAGCACGTTCCTCTTCGGCGCGGCGGCGGTCGAGGGGTTGGGGTCGGCGGTGTGGACGCTGTTCGCGCTCGCGGCGGTGGCGACGTTCGCGCGCGAACTCGTCAAGGACGTCGAGGACGTGGCGGGCGACCGCGAGGAGGGACTGCGAACCCTCCCCGTCGTCGCGGGCGAGCGGGCGACGGTGACGCTCGCCGTGGTGGCGATGACGGCGGCGGTCGCCGCGAGCGGGTTTCCCTACGCCCGTGGGACGCTCGGAGCGGCGTACCTCGCGTTGGTCGTCCCCGCCGACGCGGTGATGCTCGGGGCGACGGCGTGGGCGTTCCGCGACCCCGGTACCGCCCAGCGCTGGCTCAAGCGGGGGACGTTCCTCGCCGCCGCGGCGTTCGCCGCCGGCCGACTGGTTACGGTCGTCGGGTGAACGATTGCGTAATCACAAAGAATAATACCTGCTCACGGTATGTACCAGTAACTCGATGACCGTGAGTCGTCCGAACCCCCGAGCGGACCGACGAGACCGGCGGGTCGGGGCGGGTACCCCCGCAGGGGACGTGCATGTATGAGGTCGAGGCGCTCGGGGCGGAGATCGACCCGGGGTCGAACGTCCTGTTCACGGGCGCGCCGCTGACTGGCAAGCGTGAACTGGCGTTGGACGTACTCGCCGAGGGGACCCGCAACGGCGAGGGGGCCATCATGGTCACCACGAAGGACAACGCCGAGCGACTGCTCGACCGGTTCGGCCGCCGGGTCGACTACGAGGGCAAGCCGGTCGGCGTCGTCGACACGGTCACCCACCAGCACGGCGTCGGTGACGAACTCGACGAGGGGGTGAAGTACACCTCCTCGCCGGTCGACCTCACCGGCATCGGGATCAAGTTCTCGGAGTTCTTAGAGGAGTTCCACAACGATCGTGGGATCGAGCGGAACCGCGTGATGCTCCACTCGCTGTCGACGCTGTTGATGTACACCGACCTCCAGACGGTGTTCCGCTTCCTCCACGTGTTCACCGGCCGCGTCCAGAGCGTCAACGGGCTTGGGCTGTACTGCATCGACTCGACCGCCCACGACGACCAGACGATCAACACGCTCAAACAGTTGTTCGACGGCGTGGTCGAGACCCGCGAGGACGACGAACCGAAGATCCGGCTCGCGGGCGTCTGAACGTCACGCTCCCCGTTCCCCGCTCGCCGCTCACCCGAGTCTGAGCGCCACGCTCCAGCCCTTTACTCGCCCGCCGCGGGGCGCCGCCGGCCCGACCGACCCGGCCGGCGCCGACCGCACGCTTATCGACCGCGCGCCCCTACCGGCGACCATGCCCGTCACCGACGACGAGGGACTCCGCGAACTGCTCTTGCTCGACCCCGTGGCCGTCATCGGCTGTTCGAGCACGCCCGGGAAGGCGGCCCACGACATCCCCGCGTACCTCGCCGACCACGGCTACGAGGTGGTCCCGGTGAACCCGTACGCCGACGAGATACTCGGCGAGGAGGCGTACGACTCGCTCGCGGACGTCGAGGAGGACGTGCGACTCGTCGACGTGTTCCGCCCCGACGAGGAGGTGGCGGGCATCGTCGAGGAGGTCGTCGAACGCAGGGAGGCGCGCGGCGACGTGGAGGGCGTCTGGCTCCAACTCGGCATCACCGACGACGGCGCGCTCGCGCGCGCCGAGGACGCCGGGCTGACGACGACGCAGGACCGGTGTATGAAGGTGGAACACGGCCGGCTGCTGGGATGACGACGAGACCCCGCTCCTCGCCCGGCCCGACGGACCAGCCGTGAGCGGGTCCGCCGACGCACCCCGCGTCTGCCCCGAGTGCGGCGCCGAAGAGCCGTGGACCGAGCGGTACACGACGGGCGGCGGGTGGCGGGCCGAACGCCGGTGTTCGAACTGCGGCTACCGGCTCGGTCCCGGGACCGACGGGGCGGAGTAGTCGCGACCCGGACCGGAGACGGGCCGCCGACCCCGAACGGGGGAGTTCCCCGAGGCCGGGACGATAGACGCCGCCCGGGCGACGACCGCTACCCCTCCCACTCCTCGAACGAGCGGTACACCCCTTTCGAGAGGTAGCGCTCGCTCGAATCGGGAAACACCGTCACCACGGCGTCGTACGGCGCGTCGACCGCGCCGTCGCGTATCTCGCGGGCCACCTCGCAGGCGGCGAGGGAGTTGGCGGCGGAACTCGACGCCACCAGCTGTCCCTCCTCGGCGGCGATTCGACCCATCTCGGCGTGCGTCTCGCGGTCGGGCACCGTCTTGAGGTCGTCCACCGCCTCGGGGTCGAACAGCCGGTTGGTGGAGACGTCGTGGGTGCCGATGCCCTCGGTCTTGTACTCGTCGCCCTCCGTCTCCTCGCCGAACAGGTCGCCGTACGTCGACCCCTCGGGCTGGACCGCGACGACGTGCGTCTCGGGGTCCCGTTCGAGTCCGTAGTCGGCCATCCCCATCAGCGTCCCGCCGGTGCCACAGCCCGCGACCAGCGCGCCCACCTCGCCGTCGAGCGCGTCGTACACCTCGGGCGCGGTGGTCTCGTAGTGCGCCTCGGCGTTGAGCGGGTTGGAGAACTGCTGGGGGACGACGGCGTCGTCGAGTTCCTCGGCGAGTTCGTGCGCGCGGTCGATGGCGCCGCCCATCCCGTCGTCGCTGGGGGTGTTGATCACCTCCGCGCCGAGCGCGCGCATCAACTGCTGTTTCTCGACGCTGAACCGCTCGGGGACGACGAACACCGCGTCGACGCCGAGTTGTCCCGCCGCCACCGCGAAGCCGATGCCCGTGTTGCCCGCGGTGGGTTCGACCACCGTCCCGCCGGGCGGGAGCGTCCCCTCCTCGAGCATCCGTTCGAGCATGTACGCCCCGATGCGGTCCTTGACCGACGCGCCGGGGTTGAACGACTCCAGTTTGGCGTAGACGGGCACCTCGTCGGGGGCGGCGTGGACCCGGACCAGCGGCGTCTCCCCGACGGCGTCGAGGACGGAGTCGAGGGGCTCGCGGTGTGTCGTCACGTGCTCGCAAATGTTGCCCCCGGTTACGTATCTTACCATCCGCGGGACGGCGGGTCGACCGGCCCGAGGCCGAGGGGTGGCTACCGCCGGGGTGTCGGCTCAGTCCCCGTTCGGTCCGGTGCCCGCGCCCGCGTCGCCGGCGTTCGCGTCGCCCGTGCCGTCGGTGCGGTCGGCCGTCCCGGCGCCGGGACCGGTGGCGCCGGGGTCGGCGTCCGCGCCCGCTTCGGCGGGGTCGACGTCGGCCGTCGCCTCCCCGGGGTCGATGCCCCGTTCGCGCGCGAGCGCCTCGACCAGCGCGCGCTGTTCGGCGAGTTCCGTCTCCAGTTCGCCGACGCGTGCGTCGGTCGCGGACACCGTCTCGCGCATCTCGTTCACCTCGGCGCGCATCTCGTTCACCTTCGTGTACAACTGTTCGGCCAGGTCGGCGAGTTTCTGGACCCGCTTGGCGGTGCTACCGAGTCCCATGTGTGGGACTACTCGCGTGCCCCCGTGTGTCTTGCGGTGGGACCGCCCGCTACTCGGGACCGTTCCGAGTCGGGCGGCGCGACCCCGGAGACGCTCGTCACCGACGCGACGGGCGACGGCGCGCCCCGCCACCCGACGCGCTTTTGCTCGCCCGCCGAAACCGCCCACCCATGGGAACGAGCGCGCGCGGGGAGCCACGCTACCTCCTGACGAACGACGACGGCATCGACAGCCCGGGCTTTCGCGCGCTGTACGACGCGCTGAGCGACGTGGGCGAGGTGGTCGCCGTCGCACCCGCCGACGACCGCAGCGCGGTCGGACGGACGCTCTCGACGGAGGTGAACGTCCGCGAGCACGAACTCGGCTACGCCGTCGAGGGGACGCCCGCCGACTGCGCCGTCGCGGGGCTGGAGTCGCTGTGTCCCGACGCGGACATGGTTGTCGCGGGCTGTAACAAGGGCGCGAACATCGGCGCGTACGTCCTCGGCCGCTCCGGTACCGTGAGCGCCGCCGTCGAGGCCGCGTTCTTCGACGTGCCCGCGATGGCGGTGTCGCTGTACGTCCCCGCGGGGAGCGACACCGACTGGCGCGAACTGGCGACCGAGGAGGCCGACTACCGGGGAGCGGTGACGGCGGCGCGCTACCTCGCCGACCGGACGCTCGACGCCGGCGTGTTCGAGCGGACCGACTACCTCAACGTGAACGCGCCGTGGGCGGACGCCGAGGGGATGGAGATAACCCGGCCGTCGACGGTGTACGACATGACCGCCGAACGCGACGGCGACAGCGTCGTCCTCCACGACCGGACGTGGGACCGGATGGTCGACGGCAGCCTGCCCGACCCCGAGGGCACCGACCGGCGCGCGGTCGCGGAGGGACGGGTGTCGGTGTCGCCGCTCACCGCGCCCCACACCACCCGACACCACGAGGCGCTCGACGGTCTCGCCACCGAGTACGACCGAGCGGTCGGCGAGGAGCGCGAACGGGGGTCGAAGCCGGGCGAGTAGCTCCGAGCGGACGGCCCGAGCGACTCGGGCGGCGATGGCCGCCGGCGCCCCGTTTGGACACGCTTATGTCGGCCCCACCGGTAGCCCCGAGTCAGATGAACACCGCGCTGTTCCTGCTGCAGTCGGCCGAGGGCGAGGCCGCGGCGGCGCTCCCCGTGGCGCCGACGGCCGCCGTCGTGCTGGTCGCCAGCCTGCTGATCACGGTCGGCTGGCTCGCACACCTGTACAGCTGACGCCGGCCGACGCGCCCGGCCGTCTCACTCTCCGACCGGGTCGACCCGCTCGCGGAGCCACGCGGCCGCCCGCTCGACCTCCGCGGGGTCGGTGCCGGCGAGTTTCACGCGGACGCCGTCGCCGGGGTACGAGCCGACCGTCACGTCGAACTCCGCGCGCAGCGTCTCGAACCGGTCGAGCAGCGTCGACTCCGGCTCGCTCGTCTCGACGTGTTCCGCGTAGCGCCGCTCGCCCGAGAACTCGCCCGCGACCCCCTCGAACATCGCCTCCATCTCGGCGGGGACGCCCGGGAACACGTACACCGACTCGATAACACAGCCCGGCGCGACGCCCGCCTCGTTGTGGAGCGGGCGCGCGCCCGCCGGGAGGTGGGTGGTGCCCTCGTCGAGGTCGTCGCCCGCGTAGCCGCCGTGGTCGGCGAGCCACGCGAGCGCCTCCTCGTCGGCGGCCAACTCGACGCCGAACGCGGCCGCGACCCCGTCCATGGTCACGTCGTCGTGGGTCGGGCCGACCCCGCCGGTGACGAGCACCGCGTCGTACGCGCCGCGGTACTCCGCGACGGCGGCGGCGATGTCGTCGACCCGGTCGGGGACGGTGGTGACGCGCTCGACGTCGACCCCCCGCTCCGCGAGGCGGGCGGCGAGCCACGAGGCGTTGGTGTCGACCGTCTCTCCCGAGAGGAGTTCGTCGCCGACGGTGACGATTGCGGCGTCCATGTCTCTACCCCGTCCGTGGGTCGCCGCGAGAATAAGTCCGCGGGCGCGCCCCGCTCCCGGCCGCGGACGGGTCGGGGCGGCTCCGCGTCGACGCCCCGTGTTCCGCTCAGCCCATCCCCGGCGGCGGCCCCTGCCGGTCGTCGTCGTCGGTGTCGACGTCGAGTCCGTGCTCCTCCCGGAGCCGTCTGAGCCGCTCGATCTGCCGCCGGTAGTACAGCAGTCCGCCGACGCCGACGACGCCCGCGAGCGCGACCAGCCCCCCGAGGATCCGGAGGTCGCCGGGCTGGTAGAACTGCACCGTCACGGAGTCGGCGGTCACGTCGCCCCAGGTGATGTGGACGCGGTCCCGGTCGTCGGTCCGGACGGGCGTGTCGTAGTCGCCGGGCGATATCTGCCCGAAGACGGGGAGGCTGACGTCCCGACCCGGCGGGAGCACCACCTCGTAGGAGCCGTCGACGTACGTCGGGAGGCTGAACCGCTTGGGGGTGCTCCCCGCGGTGAAGGCGAGGCGGCCGCCCTCAACGTCCGCGGGCAGGGTGACCGTCACCTCGTCGCGGTTCTGCGTGACCCCGCCGCGGGCGGCGAGCGTCGACCCGTTGATGACCGTCCCGTTGGGGTACTGGTAGCGGACCGCGCGCACGTCGAGGGGGGTCCGTCCACCCAGCCCGTCGGGCCGGTAGAGCGTGGCCTCCGAGCCGTTGACCCGGTAGACCGCCTCGAACGTGGCGTCGCTCAGGACGGTGATGTGTGCGTCGACGCTCGCGTTCCACGCGTAGTCGTCGCCGGCTGGCGCACGGTCGAGGCGGTCGTCGCCGACGCTGCCGCCGCCGAACAGGCCGAGACAGCCCGACAGCCCGAGCAGGCCGACGAGCGCGACGACCGCGAGGACGCGGTTGCGTCGGCTCACGGAATGACGGCTTTCAGCTCCGCGGGGAGGTAGCCGCCGATGGCCGACAGCAGGCCCGGCGGGTCCGTCCCCTCCTTACAGACGATGCTCTGTTCGAGCAGGCCGAGTCGCTCGACCGTCACGATGTCGCGGGCGTGGCCCGCGCGGTTCACCGTCGCGCGCACCTCGCCGCGGGTCGCGCTGTTGACGTTGACGCGGCCGGTGCCGCGGGTCCAGTCGTACAGCCGGTCGCGCTCGGCGTCGGCGAGTTCGTTCGGTCCCTCCTCGCGGTAGACGAACCGGAGCGGGAGGTGTTGGACCAGTCCGAACCGGTCGCGGACCTGCGAGGGGGAGCCGGCGCCCAACCCGAGTTCCGACGAGGGGACCCGGAGTTCGCGGCCGGCGTCGAGGGTGATACCCTCGTCGTCCCACCGCTCGAGCGTTCCACGGTACACCTCGCCGTCGTCGAAGTGGTCGGTCACCTCGCCCCAGCGCTCGCGGAGGACGTTGCGGGCGACGGTCTCGTCGGCACCCTCGACGGTCACGGAGACGAAGTCGTCGCGGCGGACGCCAACATCGGCGTCGACGTCGAGTTCGCCGACGTCGTTCGCGACCAACGAGGTCATCCCGTCGAGCGCGCGCTCGCGGGCCTCGCCGGAGACGTAGCACTTGGTGGCGAGTACGACCATCTACGCCTGTGCCTCGGGCTCCTCGGAGTCGACGTTGAGCTCCTCGCGCAACTGGTCGATCCGCCACTCCATCGCCTCGACGAGCCGGCTGTTCTCCATCGACTCCAGCGGCGACCCGCACTCGGGACACTCGAAGCCGAACTCCATCGCCTCCTCGAACTCGAAGCGGATCGAGTCGACCTCACAGAGGTAGAACTGGTGGTCAGACTCGTACTCCTCGCGCTGTTCGATCCCCTCGAGGAGGCGGTACATCTCCTCTTCGAGGTTCTCCGGGATGTTGTCGTACTGGAACGTCCACAGGTAGGTGAGCCACCCCGAGTCCTCGTCGCGGACCCGCCGGTAGGAGGCGAGGTCGTTCTCGTAGAGAATGAACAGCGCGCGCCGGACGTCGTTGAGTTCCAACCCCAGTTCCTCCGCGAGTTCCTCGTCGGTGACCTCCCCGTCCGGCGGCGCGGCCGCCACCGGCATCCCCGTCGGGCCGACGAGTTCGTGGAGGTACTTCTGGATCACCGGGTCCTCCAGGAGTTCCTCAAAAGCCATTGTAGAGCCTGGGGCGCCGAGTCGTTTAAAATCACCGAACCAGCCGGCGCGGCGGGCCGACCGGCCGTACGAGCGCGGCCACCCGCGCGAGCGCGCGACCGGGGGTCGGCAGCCCCCCGAGTTATGCGCCCCGCGGCCGTCGATCGGTCGATGGCGCCCAGCCCGCCGCCGGTGCCGACGGACGCGCTCGACAGCGGCGGCTGGCGAGAGATCGAACGCGCCGACGGGGTCGCGTTCGACGCCGGCTTCGTACGCGTCGAGACGGCCACGCTCGTCTTCGAGGACGGGTCGCTCCGCGAGCGGCTGCTCTCGGCGACCGGGCTGGACTACCCGTGGCGCTTCTTCGTCGCCAGCCGGCTGGAACTCCGGCCGGCACCGCCGGTCTCGCGCGCGCTGACCGCGCTGGTCGCCGACCGCGCCCGCGCCGGGTTCGCCGACCGACTGGCCGACCGGGGCCTCTCGGCGGTGCGGCGGGCCGACGACCGGTCGGCCGACGGCGCGTTCGACGGGGCGACGCGAGCGTCGTCGTACGACGCGGTCTGTCGGCTCGGCGGCGCGAGCGCGCGCGTCCGCGGCTGGGTCGCGGTCCGCCCGGACGGGAGCGACGGGTCGTACACGCTCGCGGGCGGGGCGTTCCCGACCGCCGTCCGGGACGCCGCCGACCCCGAGACGGCGGACCGACTCGCCGCCGCGTTCGACGCCGACGCGTTCGAGGCGGAGCTGTTCGACCTGATTCGCGCGACGGTAGCGCCGGCGGAGCGGACGGGCGAAGGGGAGTAGGAGCGGGGTGGAGAGCGAGCCGGGCCGGTCGCGCCCGTCAGCCGCGTCGCTCCGAACCGGCGTCCACGTGGTCCTCGCCCGCGAGGCGGGCGCGCGCGGCCGCCACGAACTCCGCGGGCGGGAGCTCCGTGAGCGCGTCCGCGGCGAGCACCAGCCGCTGGCGCGGCCGGCCGACGCCCTGCGGGACGCGCTGGGTCTCGACCAGCCCCGCGTCCACGAGGCGATTCTTCGCGCGGGCTATCTCGGTCCGGCTGGAGAAGTCGACGTCGCCCGCCCACTCGCCGAGGTCCATCGACAGCATGCCGTGGCGGGCGCCGACGAGCGTACACAGCAGGACGGGGTCGAGCGGGTCGTCGCCGCGGAGCGTCTCGACGGCGTCGAGCGCGCCCGCGAGCGTCGCGCCCGCGTCGGGCCGCTCCGCGCGGAGCGAGTCGACCAGCCGCGAGCGCGGCGGGGCGTCGAGCGGGAACGGCGCGCCGGCCGCCCACCGCTCCTCGTTGGCCCGGCGGACGGCGTCGACCGTCTCGCCGTCCGCGACGGTGACCGTCTCGATGCGGTCGCCGACGCGGACGTGGGCGTACGCCGCCCCCGCGCCGACGGTGAGGCTCTCGTCGAGCCCCGCGAGCGTCCGGAGTTCGAGCCGGCCGTCCGCGACGGTCTCGGCCGCACCGCTCGCCGTGAGGAACTCCGCGAACGCCTCCGCGGCCGTCGCGTCCGCGAGGAGGAGCCGCGCCGACGCCTCGGAGTCGTACAGCGCGTCGACGAGCGTCCGGACGAGGTCAGCGGGCGGGCCGACGACGAGCGGGTCACCCCCCCGGAGGAGTCGCTCGGCGAGCGGTCGGTCGCGGGTCGACGGGGGGGTCGTCACACCCCTTCTGGGTCACGATCCGCCTTTAATTTTCGCTATTCTACCCGTCCAAAAGTCAGGTAGCCCGTGTGTCCCACGCCCGCGGTGGAGGGGCGGGTGCCGCGCTCGTCCACGTTGAGTTCCCGCTGGATGGTCTCGAGCGTCTCCACGCCGGCGAGACCGGCCGCGCGCGCCGCCTCCTCGGCCGCGCGCGCGTCCTCGACGAACGGGGCGTACACCGCGCAGTACCCCCCCGAGACCAGGAGGTCGGGCGCCCGCTCGACCACGGCGGCCGCGTCGGCGGTGTCGAGCGTCAGGAGGTCGAACCCGGAGCCGGAGTCGGGGTCGGACTCGGTGTCGGCGTCGGCGTCGCTCCCCGCGAGGGCGTCGAGGTCGTCGCGTACGTCGCCCGTCCGAACGTCCACGCGGTCGGCGACGCCCGCGAGTTCCATGTTGCCGCGGGCGACGGCGGCGAAGTCGGCGTCCTGCTCGTACGTGGTGACGCGGGCGCCGAGGCGGCCGAGGTAGCCCGCGAGCACGCCGGTCCCGGTGCCGGCGTCGAGAACCCGGTCGCCGGACTGCGCGCCGACGTGGCCCACCACGAGGCCGATGTCGCGGGGCATCATCGGCGCGCCGGTGCGCTCGAAGTGGTTGAACAGGTCCGGCCCGCGGAGCCGTCGGGCGCGGAACGGTTCGCCGAGGTGCGTCTCCAGCAGGTCGCCCGACTCGACGTCCGCCGGCACCGTGAGCACGCCGAGGTCGGTCTGGAGTTCCTCGCCGGGCGCGCGGACGTACTCGCGGCTGGAGTCGGGGTGGACGAGGAGGACTGCGGCGAGGCTCGTCCCGGCCGTGTCGGGGTCGCGCTCGTCGCGTCCGTCCGTCCCGTCGGTCGCGCCGTCGGAACTGCCCGGGCCGCTCACTCCAGTCGCGAGATGGCGGCCGCGAGGTCGCCGTCCTCGGCTTCGAGCGCCTCGCGCGCCTCGTCGCGGCTCACGCCCGCCCGCGTGGCGACGAGTTCCACGTCGTCGTCGGGAATCTCGTCGGCCGACTCGACCGCCTCGGCGTCGGCGTCGGACTCGGCGCTCGCGTCGTCCGCGCCGGACTCGGCGCTCGCGTCGTCCGCGCCGGCCTCGGCGCTCGCGCCGCCCTCGCCGCGGGGGCGCGACTCGGGGTCGCCGACGACCTGGTAGGTCTGTTGACCCTGCGCGTCCATCCGGGTGACCTCCGCGCCGTCGAAGACGAGTTCCTCGTCGGCCGTCCGGATGACGACCTCCTCGGCGTCGATGTCGGTCACGTCGATCCCCATCTGCTTCATCATCTGTTCCATCTTCCGCGGGTTCATGCCGCCTCCACCGAACATGGCCCGGAAGTGGGGGGCGCGGAGCAAAAGGGTGGCGAACTCCCCGAACACCCCGAACGCGCTGAGCGCCCCCGAACTCCCCGGATTCCGCGGAGTGCGGGGAGCCCGTGGCTCGGCGGCGCCTGCGGACGCCGCCGACGCCGGCGGCGCGCCCCACGCCGCCGGGCCGGTGTCGACGCCGCGAGCGACTGACCGCTTCCCGCGGCTTCATGCGTCGGCTCTCACTGGGGGTGGACGTGTACCTCTCGGAGCAGACCTGGCCCGAGTTGGGCGAGTACGTCGCGGAGGAGTCGCTCGCGGTCGTCCCGCTCGGGTCGACCGAACAGCACGGCCCGCACCTGCCGCTGGCGACCGACTACCTCATCGGGGAGGCGCTCGCGCGCGCGGCGACCGACCGGACGGGCCACCTCTGCACCCCGCCGGTCCGGATCGCCGTCTCGGAGCACCACCGCCAGTTCCACGGCACGATGTGGGTCGAGCCCGAGGTGTTCCGCGACTACGTCGAGAGCTTCACCCGGAACCTGACGTACCACGGGATAGACCGCGTCGTCTACGTCAACGCCCACGGCGGGAACGTCCAGCACCTCCGCGAGGTGGGGCGGCGGCTCCGCCGCGACGAGACCGCTTACGCCGTCGAGTGGATGTGGGACGAGTCGATCCCCGACCTCGTCGACGAGGCGTTCGAGACCAACGGTCCCCACGGCGGTCCGAAGGAGACGGCGATGGTCATGCACATCGCCGAGGACCTCGTCCGCGAGGGAGAACTCGACGCGGCCCACGAGGGCGGGCGGGCGACGCTCGCGCCCGAGGAACTCCGAACCGCGGGGTCGCGGACGTTCTACGACAGCATCGACAACTCGGAGAACGGCGTGTTCGGCGACCAGACCGACGCCACGCCCGAGAAGGGCGCGGAACTGTTCGAGGCGGCGACCGACCAGTTGGTCCAGTTGGTCGAGTGGATCGACGACCAGCCGTTCGCGGACCTGATGCCCGACCCGCACGTCGACCCCCAGCCCGGCAGCCGGCGGGAGTAGCGACTCCCAACGAGTGGCGAACCGGCGACACGGCTCCGTCCACCCCCGGCGGCGTGTCGCGCGGCCGCGAGCGCCGGGGGGCCACCGTCAGCGCACGCGGTCGGTGGTCGCCCGACCCGACGTGAACCTTCGGACCCGCCCCGCTACGCCACCTTCGTGGAGACGGCAAGCCCCGACCCCACCGGGAGCGCGACCGTCTCGAAGCGGTCGTCGTGACACACCGTATCGAGGTAGTCGGCGATGGCGCGCGACGGCTCGTCGTCGGCGTCGATGGCTTCCGGCTCGCCCTCGAGGTGGGCGAGAACCGCGTCGAAGTCGATGGGGCCGCGCATCACGTTGTCCGCGACGACGACGCCCCCCTCGCGGAGCTTCGGCGTCGCGGCCTCCAGCGCGTCGCAGTACCCCTCCTTGTGGTGGTCGACGAGCACCACGTCGAACGGGCCGTCGTACCGGTCGACGGTGTCGAGGGCGTCGCCACCCTCGAACGAACAGCGGTCCGCCAGCCCCGCGTCGGCGAGGAACTCCCGACCCTGGTCGAGTTCGTCGTCGTCGAGTTCGGTGAGCACCACGTGGTCGGCGCCGCCGCGGAGGAACCACGACGCGGAGTAGCCGAACCCGGAGCCGAACTCGAACACCGTCCCCGCGCCGGTCAGCCGCGCGAGCGTGCGGAGTACGCCCCCCGCCTCCGGGCCGATGTTCGGGAACCGGTGTTCGGCCGCGAACTCCGCCATCCGCTCTTGGACGGGCGTGTGTTCCGGGCCGGCCGCGCGCACGAACCGCCTGACGTCGTCGGGAACGTTCACGCGAGGGGGTACCGAGGCTCGGCACTTAGCGTTCCGGGTGGGGCGGGGACGGCGGTCGCTCCGGCCGGTCCGCAGGCCACGTCGCCGTCGGGGAACGTCTACGTCGCCGACAGCCTCCCCCGGGAGGGCGACGCGTGTCGTCTCGCGGGGGCGGGCGGCCGTCTCGTCGGCAACGTCCCCCGCGCGCGCCGCGGGTCCGTCCGCGACGGTCGGACGGCCGACGGAACCGCGTCGCCGTCGTTCGACCGGCCGCACGCGGAGAAGCCGCCGCTCGACGTGAGCGCGGAGGGTCGGCGGACGGGAACGAGGAGAGACGGACGAGTCGCCGGGTCGGTCGGCGGTTACAGCGGCGGCGCGACGAGGTAGCCGCCGATACAGAGCAGGACGACGCCGACGCCGGCGGCGGCCGTGAGCAGCGTGCCGGCCTCGCGTGCGCCGGTGCGCACCTTGTTCTCGGCGGTCGCGTCGTCGATCCGACTCGTCGCGACCTCGACGAGGCCGGTCATCACTATCCAGAGACCGAGCATCGTGAGCACGAGGTGGCCGCGCGGGGGGGCGAACAGCCCCTCGCTCCCGTACACCGTCGCGGCCATGTAGCCGCCGGTGGCGAGGAACAACAGCGCGGCGACGCGCGTCAGCGTCGAGAGGCCGCCCGCGACGGCGGCGAGCGACTCGGGCGTGGCGTCGCCCGCCTTCGCCGCCGGGACGACTTTCCACGCGGTGAACGCGACGGCGCCGACCCACAGGCCCGCGAACAGCGTGTGGAGCACGTACGCCAGGGTGAGTGCGAGCGGCATGCCCGGGGGGTGGGTCGGGGGCGGGATAAATCCACGACTCCGCGGCCGTCGTGCGGTCCGCGGGGCGGTCGCCCCCCGCGCGGTGGTCGCGCGCCCTCGCGGCAGTCGGCGGGGTCGAGACGACCGGCGTCGAACGCTTAAGGCCCGAGGGGCCGACCCCCGAGGTATGTTCGACCCCGACGACCTGGAGGCGATCCGCGAGGGGAAAGCGCGGTGGGAGTCGGAGACCCGCGCGCCGACGCTCGAGCGGTTCGGCGAGCGGAAGGAGTCGTTCACGACGGACACGGGCGGGCCGGAGGTGGACGCGCTGTACACGCCCGCCGACGTGGCGGACCTCGACTACGAGGAGGATCTGGGGTTCCCGGGCGAGGAGCCGTACACCCGGGGCGTCTACTCCACGATGCACCGCGGGCGGCTGTGGACCATGCGGCAGTACGCCGGGATGGGGACGGCGAGCGAGACGAACGAGCGGTTCCGCTACCTCCGCGAGCAGGGGTCGTCGGGGCTGTCGATGGCGTTCGACCTGCCGACCCAGATGGGGTACGACTCCGACGCCGCGATGGCGGCGGGCGAGGTGGGCAAGTCGGGCGTCGCCATCGACTCGCTGCGGGACATGGAGCGGGTGTTCGACGGCATCCCCCTCGACGAGGTGTCCACGTCGATGACGATCAACGCCCCCGCCGCGGTCCTGCTCGCGATGTACGTCGCGGTCGGCGACCGGCAGGGCGTCGACCGCTCGGAACTGCGGGGCACCGTCCAGAACGACATCATGAAGGAGTACATCGCGCGCAACCTGTACATCTACCCGCCCGAGCCGTCCATGCGGCTGATCACCGACATCTTCGAGTTCTGTGCGGCCGAGACGCCCAACTTCAACACCATCTCCATCTCGGGGTACCACATCCGCGAGGCCGGGTCGACCGCCGCCCAGGAGATAGCGTTCACGCTCGGCGACGGCATCGAGTACGTCCGGGCGGCGGTCGAGGCGGGACTCGACGTCGACGAGTTCGCCCCCCAGTTGTCGTTCTTCTTCAACGCCCACAACAACGTGTTCGAGGAGGCGGCGAAGTTCCGCGCCGCCCGGCGGATGTGGGCGCAGATCATGGACGAGCGGTTCGGCGCGGAGGAACCGGCCTCGAAACAGCTCCGCTTTCACGCCCAGACCGCGGGGTCGATGCTCACCGCCCAGCAGGTGGAGAACAACGTCGCCCGCGTCGCCTACCAGGCGCTCGCGGCGGTGCTCGGCGGCACCCAGTCGCTCCACACCAACGGGAAGGACGAGGCGCTGTCGCTGCCCACCGAGCGGTCGGTGCGGACCGCGCTCCGAACCCAGCAGATCCTCGCCCACGAGTCGGGCGCGGCCGACACCATCGACCCGCTGGCGGGGAGCTACTACGTCGAGAGCCTGACGGACGAACTGGAGGAGCGCGCGTTCGACATCATCGACGACGTGGACGACCGCGGCGGGATGCTCGACGCCGTCCGCGACCAGTGGGTCCAGCGACAGATCCAGGACGTCTCCTTCGAGCGCCAACGCGAGATAGAGGAGGGCGAGCGGGTCATCGTCGGCGTCAACGAGTACCGGGTCGAGGAGGAGCCGGAAGTCGACATCGAGGAGGTGTCCGAGGAGGAGGAGCGCGCGCAGGTCGAACGCACGGAGGCGGTTCGCGCGGAGCGCGACGACGAGGCGGTGGAGGCGGCGCTCTCCGGCCTGGCCGACGCCGCCGCGGGCGACGAGAACGTGATGCCGTACGTCGTCGACGCGGTGAAGGCGTACGCGACGGTCGGCGAGATATCCGACACCTTCCGCGACGAGTTCGGCGAGTGGCAGCCCGGCCGCTGACCGGGCGGGCCGCGACGCGCGAACGAGTGAGGTGGTCGGGTCCCGGGGGCCGCGCGAGCGGCGGCCCGCGGGTCACACCCCGCTTTAGGTGACCGCCGGCCGTCGAGCCGGTATGGAACTCCACCACGCGGGCGTCGCAACCGACGACGCGGCCGCGCTCGCCGACCTGTTCGTGAACGTGCTCGGCTGTGAGGTGGCCCACGAGGAGACGTTCGACGGGATGGACGTCGTCTTCCTCGACTGCTCGAACGGCTACCTCGAACTGCTCGAACCACACGAGGGCGGGACTATCGCGCGCTATCTCGACCGGGAGGGACCGGGCATCCACCACCTCGCGTTCGCCACCGACGGCGTCGGGCGAGCGCTCGACCGGGCGCGCGAGTCGGGCGTCGAACTCGTCGACGAGACCCCCCGGCCGGGCGCGTGGGGGCACGACGTGGCGTTCCTCCACCCCGGCTCCACGGGCGGCGTGCTCGTGGAGTTCGTCGAGGCCTGACCCGCCGCGCGTCGACCGGTCGGGAGGGGAATGGTCGATAGACACCTGCCGAGGGACACCCGGTCGAGGAGCGACTGCGGGCCGACGGCGAGACGGAAGAGTAGTAAGGCTGCCGTCCCCGGACCGGGTATGCGCGACTGGCTCGCCCACCGGGTCGCCGCGACGCCCGACGCGGAGGCGCTCGTCGCCGCCCGCTCGGGGCGGACGTGGACCTACGCGGAGTTGCACGACGCCGCCGACGCGATGGCGGGCCGCCTCGCCGGGCTGGGGGTCGAAGCCGGCGACCACGTCTGCGTCGCCATGCGCAACCGCCCCCAGTACGTCACCCTCCTCCACGCGTCGATGCGGCTGGGTACGCGGCTGGTCCCGGTGTCGGCGGACCTGACGCCGGCCGAACTCGCCCCGGCGCTCGACCGGGCCGACGCGACCGTCCTGGTCTGTGACGCCGACACCGAACGGACCGCCGTCGAAGCGACGGGCGCGGCGGAGGCGGACGCCATGACCGCGGCCGCCGAGGCGGCCGACCGCCCCGACCCGGGGACGGAGCCGCACCCGAACCCGGACCGCGCGGCGGACGCGGCGAACGCCGACGAGACCACCGAGACCGACGACGAGGACGCGACGAACGCCGACGAGGACAACGAGACCGACGACCCGACCCGGCGTGACACCGCACGCGACGAACCGGGCGCCGACGCGGCCGTCGAGTCGCCGGAGCACGCCGAGCCGAGCGTGCCGCTCGTCTCCGTGGACGAACCCCAGTGGGAGCGGGTCGCCTACCTCAAGTCGGCGCCCGACGGCGCCGTCGACCCGGCGACGTGGGAGCGGTCGGACCCGCTCGCGATCCTGTTCACCTCGGGGTCGACCGGCGCGCCCAAGCCCGTCGTGCTCACGATGGGGAACGTGCTCTCGTCGGCGGTGGCGTCGGCGTTCCGGCTGGGGGTCACGCCCGACGACCGTTACCTGGCGACGCTGTCGCTCCACCACACCGGCGGGATCATGCCGCTGTACCGCGCGACGCTGTACGGGACGAGCGTCGTCCTCCGGCGGTCGTTCGACCCCGGCGACGCGGCGGACGACCTCCGGAAGTACGACGTGACGGGCGTCTCGCTCGTCCCGACGATGCTCCGGCGGATGCTCGACGCCCGGGGGACGCTCTCGGACTCGCTCCGGGTGGTCCTCTTGGGCGGCGCGCCCGCGCCCGACGAACTGGTCGAGCGGTGTCACGACTACTCGGTGCCGGTCCACCCCACCTACGGGATGACCGAGACGGCGTCGCAGGTCACCACCGCCAGCCCCGACGAGGCCGCCGCCGACCCGGGGACGGTCGGCCGGCCGCAGTTCTGGACCGACCTCACCGTCCGCGACGAGGAGGGGGCGGTCGTCCCGGCGGGCGAGACGGGCGAACTCGTCGTCGACGGCCCGACGGTGACGCCCGGCTACTACGGCGACCGGGAGGCGACCGACGCGGCGTTCGGTCCCGGCGGTCTCTACACCGGCGACGTGGGCTACCGCGACGAGGACGGCTACCTCCACGTGCTCAACCGGGTCGACGACCGGATCATCACCGGCGGGGAGAACGTCGACCCCGGCGAGGTGGTGTCGACCCTGCGCGACCACCCCGGCGTCGTCGACGCCGCCGTCGCGGGCGTCCCCGACGACGAGTGGGGCGAACGCGTCGCGGCGCTCGTCGTCCCCGTCGACGGCGAGGCCGCCCCGACCGCCGACGAACTGGAGTCGTTCTGCCGCGACCGTCTCGCACCGTTCAAACTCCCGCGGACGGTCCGCTTCCGTGATGCGCTCCCGCGGACCGACACCGGGACCGTCGAGCGCCCCGCGGTCCGCGACCTGCTCGCGGCGGCGAGCGAGGACGACGACGAAACGGAGGATGAGAGCCCCGACCCCGAGACCGAGACCGGGGCGGAGGCGGAGACGGACCCCGCGGAGTCCGGAACCGACGGGGCGGACGGCCGCGCGTCGAGCGACCCGGAGACGGACGAGCGGGGAGCGGACGGCGGGACGAACGATCGCACGACCGACGGCGACGCGGACGACTCCGGGGACGCGAGCGACGAGGGGAGCGCGACCGACGGGACAGCCCCGACGGACGCGGACGACGACGAGGAGTGAGGCGGGCGACGTCCGCCGCCGCGACGCTCGACGCGACCCGGGAGTGACGCCCGGCCCGGACGCGGGAGCGGCGCCTCGCGGGCGCGTAAACCCGCTCCCACCGGTCGGGGGTTTCACGACCGTTATGGTTTCGGGGGTCGATGAGCGGGTATGGGCACGAACCTCGGTCTGCTCGACGAGTCGGTGGTTCCCGACCACGCGCGCGACGTGAAACGGGAGGCGCGGGAGTTCGCCGACGACCATATCGCGCCGGTCGCGGAGGAGTACTTCCGGGCGGGCGAGTACCCGTGGGAGGTCCTCGAAGCCGGCCAGGAGGCGGGGCTGGTCGGGCAGGACATCCCCGAGGAGTACGGCGGCCGCGAGTTCGACCTCCACCAGATGCTCGCGATGGCCGAGGAGTTCTACCGCGCGGACGCGGGCATCGGGCTCACGCTGATGCTCGCGTCGTTCGGCAACGAACTCGTCTACACGTACGGCTCCGACGACCAGAAGGAGGAGTACCTCCCGCCGGTCGCCGCGGGCGAGCAGATATCCGGGCTGGCGGTGTCGGAACCGCAGACCGGCTCCGACCTCGCGGGGATGACCACCTCCGCCGAGAAAGTCGACGGCGGCTACGAGTTGACCGGCGAGAAGTACTGGGTGGGCAACGCCGTCGAGGCCGACTGGCTGACCGTGTACGCCAAGACCGCCGACCGCGACGACCGCTACGGCAACTACTCGCTGTTCATCGTCGAGACGGACGCCGACGGGTACGAGGCGGAGCACATCCCCGAGAAGATGGGGATGCGCGCGTCGAAGCAGGGCCACATCGTCTTCGACGACTGCTTCGTCCCCGAGGAGAACCTGGTGGGCGCGGAGGGCGGCGGCTTCTACGCGCTCGCGGACTTCTTCAACCACGGCAGGGTCGTCGTCGGCGGTCACGGACTCGGGATGGCCGCCGCGGCCATCGAGGAGGCGTGGGAGTTCGTCCACGACCGCGAGGGGTTCGGCCGGAACATCTCGGAGTTCCAGTCGGTCCAACACGACCTCGCGAACATGCGCACCGAGTTCGAGGCGGCGCGCGCGCTCAACTGGCGCGCCGCCGAGAAGGTCGAGGAGGGCGACGACGCGGGGCTGTGGGCCGCGATGGCGAAGCTGAAGTCGACCGAGACGGCGGTCGACTGCGCCGAACGCGGGATGCAACTCCACGGCGGGCGCTCCGTCCTCGCCGACCGCCGCATCGCGCGCGTCTACCGCGACGTGCGCATCCCGGTCATCTACGAGGGCGCCAGCGAGATACAGCGCAACCTGGTGTACCGCCAGTCGGCGTAGGCCGGTCGCCCGGACGGACGCGTCCGGCGCGCATCCGGCGCACATCCGGCGCGCGGCCGACGGTCGCCGCGGACTGCCGGGTTCCGTTCGTCACGCCGACACGTAGACAATCGCCCGTGATATTTGCGGCGTTTCCGTTAAGCCGGGAGTCGTGGTGATGGGATCATGGCACTGGATCTCGCTGCACTCGACGCCAAGGAACTCGTGTTGGTCGTGGTCGCGCTCTTGGGGCTGATCCCGGTGGTCACCCAGCGCACCGAGCGGTCAGGGCTGTTCACGCTGGGGTACGTGCTGCTGTTCTTCGGGGCGGTCGCCACCAACGTCGAACACGTCGTGCTCGGGGGCGTGTTCGGCTTCCTCGAACACGCGGTCGGGATCGGCGCCGCGGGCGCGGTGTTCCTGCTCGCCGCCTACCGACGGCGACAGCGGATCCTCGCGGGCGACGAACGGGCCGTCGCGGCGGCCGACGCGGACGGGACCGATGAGGCGGACGAACCAGCCGCGGTCGCCGACGGCGGGGAGGCGGTCTGAGTGGTCAACGTCGCCGCGGTGTTCGACCTGATCGGGTTCGTCGGGTTCGCCGGCGCGGCGGGGTACGCCGCGTTGAACTACCGCGACGCCGAGGTGGAGTCGGGGTTCTGGGCCAACTACCTGCTCGCGGCGATACTCGGAGCGGCGTGGACTGGGGTCGTGCTCGCCGAGCACGCGGGGCTGGCGTGGGCGGTGCTCGACACGCTGAGCGTCTCGCTTCTGACCGCGACGGTCGCCGCGTTCGCGGTCGGCACCTCCGGGACGCTGTCGGTGGTCGACGACTCGAAGGCCGCCCGCGCCGACGCCGAACGCGAGGCCGAACGCGCGCGGACCGCGCAGGCGTCCGCCGAGACCGCCCGCGAGGAGGCCGAGCGCGCGCGCTCGGAGACGGCGGAGCTGAACGAGGCCATCGAGTCCGAGGCGTCGTCGTTCGGCGCGTCGATGGGGCGGGCGGCCGACGGCGACCTGACGGTCCGGCTGGACGCCGACGGGCGGAGCGAGGCGCTCGCGTCGATCGCGACGGCGTTCAACGGGATGATGGACGACATCGAGGAACTCGTCGCGGGCGTCGAGGGCGCGGCGGACCGCGTCGCCGACGCCTCGGGCGAGGTGGCCGAGGGGGCCGACCAGATCCGCGAGAGCACCGTGACGGTCAGCGGCGACGTGGAGACGGTGTCGTCGGAGACCGAACGGCAGGGCGAGCGGCTGCGCGAGGCGGCAAACGAGATGGGGCAGCTGTCGGCGACCGTCGAGGAGGTGGCTTCCTCGGCCGACGAGGTGGCGAGCGTCTCGCGGGAGGCGGCCGAGCGCGGCGAGGCGGGCGGGGAGTACGCCGCCGACGCGCTGTCGGAACTCGACGCGGTCGAACGGCGGGCGACCGAGGCGATCGGGCAGGTCGAACAGCTCGAACGCGAGGTCGACGAGGTGGGCGAGATCGTCGAGGTGATCGGCGGGATCGCCGCCGAGACCAACCTGCTCGCGCTCAACGCGAGCATCGAGGCGGCGCGCGCGGACACGTCGGGCGACGGGTTCGCGGTGGTCGCAGAGGAGATCAAGGTGCTCGCCGAGGAGGCGTCGACGGCGGCGGGCGACATCGAGGCGCTCGTCGGCGACATCCAGGCGGCGACCGACGAGGCCGCTGACAACATGCGCGCGACCGGCGAGCGGGTGCGCGAGGGCCGTGACACCATCGACGGCGCGCTGGGCGCGCTCGACGACGTGAGCGACCGGATCGAGGCGGCCGACGCGGGCGTCCAGGAGATCAACCGCGCGACCGACTCGCAGGCCGCCTCCACCGAGGAGGTGGTGTCGATGGTCGAGGAGGCCGCCGCCTCCGGCGAGTCCGCGGTCGACACCGTCGACGGGGTCGCCGCGGCGGCAGAACAGACCGCCGCCTCGACCGCCCAGATCTCCGAGCGCGCCGAGGGGCTGTCCGACCTGGCGACGGACCTGTCGGCCGCGCTCGCGCGCTTCGAGACCGGAGTCGACGGGGAGATGGGCGACGGAGCGGGCGGCCGCGACGCGGCGGGCGTCGGTCCCCGCGGGTCGGGCGCCGACGGCCCGGCGGTCGCCGACGGGGGCCGCGACCACGAGGAGTGACGCGGCCCGCACGGAACCGCGGACCGGACCGACCGAACCCGAGCGCCCGGGCGGACCCGGCCGAATCCGGTCGGGACCCCGGCTGAACCGGAGCGGGGCGACGCTCCGTCCTACACCGTCACCCGCATCTCCGCTTCGGCGTCGGCCTCGCGGGCGACGAGCCAGCCGCGGACGACGTACTCGCCGCTCTCCGCACCCTCCCACGTCGCCTCGAACTCGCGAGTCTCGCCGGGCCGTAGCTCCTCGTTGCCGAGCGCCATCGTGAACGACCGGCCCTCGCTCCAGCGCCACACCTCCCCACCGTCGGGTCGTTCGACGACGAACTCCGCGCGCTGGCCGTCCGAGAACGACAGCGACACCGGGCCGTCGCCGGTGTTCTCCACCGTCAGCCGCAGCGCGAGTCCCGCCTCGCCGGGTTCGACCGTCAGCGTCGCGTCGAGCACGGCCGTCCATCGACACCGCGGGTGAAGCTACTCCCGGACTCGGGAACCACGCGGTATGTACCGCTCGCGCTCGCCGCGTCCACGACGACACCGGCGTCGAGGGGCGGAGACGAAGCCGCCGGGGCGGCCGGGATGGACACGCCTAAAGCCGCGCGCCGACTACCCGACGGCGTGCAGATCGTCGGGTACGAGACGCCGGGCGGCGCGCTGTTCGTCAGCGACGGCCCCGGCGCGGCGGTCGACCGGGTTCCGCTCGACCCCGGCGACCGACTCGACTGGGCGCTCGCCGACCGCCACTGCGCGGGGACGGTCCACGAGGGTGACCACGTCGCGTGCGACGCCGAGGGCGCCCCCTACTGCCGCGACCACCGCTCGACGTGGGTGTGCGCGCGGTGTACCGGCACGTGTCTCAAAGACGAGATGGACTGTTTCGACGACCACGCGGTGTACCTCGCGGCGTTCGCCCCCGACACGTTCAAGGTCGGGGTGACCCGGGAGTGGCGCCTCGACACCCGCCTCCGCGAACAGGGCGCCGACCGGGCGGCGCACCTACGGACGGTGGAGAACGGTCGGGTCGCCCGCGAGCGAGAGGCGGGCATCGCCGAGGAGATACCCGACCGCGTGCGCGTCCCGACCAAGATAGCGGGCCTGGGTGCGACGCTCGACGCCGAGGCGTGGGACGACCTGCTCGCGGGGTTCGACCCCCTGGAGACGTTCGAGTTCGACTACGGTCTCGACCTGTCCGGGCGGCCGGTCGCGGAGACGCTCGCCGCCGGCGAGGTGGTCGGGACGAAGGGGCGCGTGCTCGTCCTCCGGAACGCGGGGACGACGTACGCGGTGGACATGCGCTCGCTCGTCGGCTACGAGGTGGAGTCCGGCGGGAGTCGGCGGGAGTTGCAGTCGAGTCTGGGCGCGTTCGGGTGAGACGGGGCTAGCGCCCTCACGCCTCGTCGACGGGTGCGGCTCCGCCCGCCCGGATGACCCCGAGCGCCACCAGGTACCCCGCGGCCGTACCGAGTAACACGCCCGGAACGACGATAGCGACCGCGATGGCGACCGCGAAAACGCCGAATATCAGCGCCCACACGGTGATCGCAACGGACCCGACGAGGGCGTCGCCCGGGGCACCGCCGGACGAGAGCCCCATCGCGGCGCCGACGCCCACCGCGGTCACGGCGTACGCGAGGACGATGGCGAGAAGCGGCGTCAGGACGATACCGCCCGCGAGTTCGAGCAGCGGACCCCGCCCGGTGAGACCCCACCGCCGGAGGAGGAGCGTGCCCGCCGCCGAGGCGACGAACGACGGCAACACCACCACGAGGCCGTGATACGCGAGCGGACGCCCGGCCATGTCGAACCCGGCGCTCGCGGCCCCCTCGACGAGGGAGGGGTGGTCGCCCGCGACGACCGGGACGCCGACGTACCCCACCAGCCCCGCGACCGACACCAGCGTCCCGCAGAGGAGACCCAAGAGAAACGCCCGGTCGCGGCGGAGTCGGGAGACGACTCTGAGTGGCACGGTCGATGTGGGTACGTCCCGCACGGGCTTGGGTAGGCGGGGCGTACCGCCGCCGTACGCCAGCGCGGGACCGTCGATGTCGAGGGTCGCGTACGGGCCGGCCACGAGCGCGGCCGCGGGAACCGCGGTGGCTGCGGACCCTGGCCGGGGTCACTCCCCCGACGCGACCCCGGTGAACTCGAAGCGCGCGCCGCCCGCGGGGCCGTCGGTCGTGTGCACCTGCCAGCCGTGGGCGTCGACCACCTCGCGGACGATCGACAGCCCGAATCCGGTGCCCTGGCTCGCCGTCGAGAAGCCCGCCTCGAACACCGCCTCGCGGTCGTCTGCGGGGATACCCGCCCCGTCGTCCGCGACGTAGAACCCGTCGTCCAGGCCGCCGACCGTCACCGTGACCCCCGTACCGCCGTGTTCGACCGCGTTGCGGAACAGGTTCTCGAACAGCTGTTCGAGTCGAGTGCCGTCCGCGCGAACCGTCCGGTCGGTCTCGACGCGGAGCCGCGCGTCGCCCGTCGGGACGTTCGCCCACGACCGCTCGGCGGTCGCCCCGAGATCGAACGTCGACGGGTCGTCGACCGCGACCCCGGACCGCGCGAGCACCAGCAGGTCGTCGATCAGCGCGGTCATCCGGTCGAGCGCACGCCGCGCGTCCGCGAGCCGGTCGAGGTCGCCCGTTTCCTCGGCCAGTTCGATCGACCCCTGGGCGACGTTGAGCGGGTTCCGGAGGTCGTGTGAGACGATCGACGCGAACCGGTCGAGCCGGTCGTTCGTCTGCTGGCGCTGTAGCTCGTAGCTCACCCACCGGCTCATGAGTTCGACCAGCGTCACCTCCCACTCGGAGAACCCCTCGGCGCGCGGCTCGCTCCCGTAGAAACAGAACGTCCCGTAGACGTCCTCGTCGTCGAACACCGGCGCACCGAGGTAACAGGTGATCCCCCACTCCGAGAACCCGGCGCGGTCGGTCTCCTCGGGCGCGTCGCGTTCGACGTCACCGATGGCGAGCGTCTCCCGGCGCTCGACGGCGATCTCGCAGTTGGTCGCCGACACCGGCACCACGTCGCCCTCGTCGATACCCCCGCCGTCGGCGTCGACCACCTCGAAGACGTACTCGTCGCCGCGGACCCGCGAGAGCGTCCCGTAGTCGACTCCGAGCTGTTGGCGCCCGAGTTCCAGCAGCGCGCGAACCTGCTCGTCGAACGACCGGTCGCGGTCGGCGATCACCTCGTACATCTCCCGGAGGACGCGCTCGCGCCCCCGCCGGTCGGTGATGTCCTGGTCGGAGACCACGATCTCGGTCACCTCCCCCTCGTCGTCCGTCACCGGCCTGAACACGCCGCTCACGACGCGTCGCCCGTCGGAGCTGACGACCTCCGTCTCGAACGGGACGTACTCGCCCGCGGCGGCGCGCTCGACCCACTCCTCGACGTCCCGTTCGAGCGCGTCGTCGTCGCCCCACCACGGGGTCTCGCTGAACGGCCGACCGACGATGGCGTCGAAGTCGGCGTCGATGTACTCCATCGCGGTCCGGTTGACGTCGCGCACCGTCCCGTCGGGGGCGAGCACGGCCGCGAGGATGTTGGGGTCCTCGAACATCGCCTCGTACTGGCGCTGTGCGCTCGCGAGTTCGAACTCGCGCGCCTTCCGGTCGGTCACGTCGCGGGTGAACCCGCCGATGTGCGTGACCGACCCCGCCGCGTCGGTGATCGGGTCGGCTTTGACCCAGACGTGGCGTCCGTACTCCTCGCTCTCGTTGACCCGGTACTCGATGTCGATCGACTCGCCGGCCGAGAGCCTCGCCATCGCCCGCCGGACCCGCTCGCGGTCGTCGGGGTGGATCGCGTCGAGGAACGCGCTCGCGTCGTCGTGGAGCGTCGACCGCGGCTCGCCGTACACCTCCTCGTAGGACTCGGACATGAACACGACGTCCTCCCAGTCGTGCGAGAACAGCCACAGCACGTCGTCGGCGCTGTTGGCGAGTTCGGAGAACAGCCGCTGGGTCTCGTCCACCGAACTCCGGGCGCGTTCCCGTTCGACCACGTTCACGATCCGGTTCGCGAGGACGGCGTAGTGGTCGGTCCCGGTCTCCTTCTGGAGGTAGTCGGTCGCGCCGGCCGTGATCGCCTCGCTCGCGACCTCCTCGGACCCCTTGCCGGTGTAGAGGATGAACGGCAGGTCGGGCCACTCGGCGCGGATCGCCTCGAGGAAGTCGATGCCGTTCCGACCCGCCATGTCGTAGTCGGAGACGACGCAGTCGAACTCCGCGTCCGCGAGCAGGTCCAGCCCCTCGCCCGCGCTCGCCACCGTCTCGACGGCGAGTCGGTCGTTCGTCCGTTCGAGGAACGTCGCGACCAGGTCGCCGAGACCCGGTTCGTCGTCGACGTGGAGGACCCTGATCGTCCCCGTCGCCGGCGGCGCGGCCGCGACCCCGCTCATGCGACCGTCGCCCGCGGGGGGGCGGTGCCGACGCTCAACGAGGCGCCGTCCGCGCCCGCAGTTCCGGACGACGACACCGACCCGCGAGCGGACGCTCGCCGGGGGGTGCGGAACTGGGCGACGACGGCGCCGGGCGTGTAACCCCGGCTGGAGTGCGTCGGTGTCATAGGCGTACTGTCCCGTGCGCTCGGACGGTTCGGGGGTCGTCGGGTCCCGGTGAGGGGGGGTGCCGGGTCCGCGTTCGACCGACGGAACCGCGACCACGTCGTGACACGGCTGCGGATACTTTACGAAACGGACTCAGCGATAAATATGTGGTGGATACGCGTCGGTCGGCGGGGCGGCGAGCGGTCCGTCGGTGTCGGAACCGTCGGATCCGGTCGCTCGGGCGGGTCGTGCCCGCCCCCGGCTGACCGGGGAACGACCCCGTTCGCGGCGGTCCGCGCCGTCGTCGCCCGCCCGAACGGGACGACCGACGGGTGGGAGACGCCGACGCGCCGTCCGTCACCCGACGGACTCCGTCCGCGGAGGCTCGGTCCCTAGGAGGCGGCCCGAGACTCAGAACCGATATTTGACGACGAGGGTTGATGGGGGGGCGAGCCGTCGGACCGCGCAAGATGGTACGACTACTCCGACGGAGCTTCGCGGCGAAGCTCCTCGTCGGCTTCGCGCTGACGACGGCCGCGACCGTCGGCTACGGACTCGTGACGGGGAACGTCGTCGGGACGATACTGATGTCGACCGCCGGGCAGGTGGTGCTCGGGGCGTACCTCGGGACGAACACGGTCGTCTCGATGCGGACGCTCGAAGCACAGACCGAGGCGATCGCCGACGGCGACCTCGACGTGCGCGTGCGGGCCTCGCGGGTCGACGAACTGGGTCGGGTGTACAACTCCGTCGACCGGATGCGCGGGTCGCTCGCGGCGCGGATCGCCGACGCCGACGAGGCGCGGGCGGAGGCCGAGGCGGCCGAGGAGCGCGCGCAGTCGATGGCGGCCGACTACCGGCTGACGGCGAGCGACTACGCCGAGACGATGCGCGCGGTCGCCGCCGGCGACCTGGGGCGGCGGGTCGACGTCGACCGCGACCACGAGGCGATGGAGACGGTCGGCGAGGCGTTCAACGACACCGTCGACGAACTGGAGGCGGCGCTCGCGCGGGTCAACGCGTTCGCGGCCGACATCGCCGACGGCGCCGTCGACGTGCGCAGCGCCGCCGAGCGGATCGACGACCGCACCGACGACGTGCTCGCGGCGACCGACGACATCGACGCCGCGACCGACGAACAGCGGGCGACCGCCCGCGAGGGTGCCGACGAGACGGCCGACCTCTCGGCGACCGCCGAGGAGGTGGCCGCCACGACCGAGTCGCTCGTCGAGACCACCGACGAGGCGGCCGACGCCTCCGCGGACGCGCGGGTGGCCGCCGGCGACGCGATCGAGACGATGGACGACGTGGACAGTACGATGAGCGACGCGGTCGACCGGATCGAGACGCTCGACGATGCGACCGCCGAGATCACCGAGGCGGCCGAACTGATCCGCGAGATCGCCGAACAGACCAACATGCTCGCGCTCAACGCGAGCATCGAGGCCGCCCGCGCCGGCGGCGGGGGCGACGCCGGCGCCGACGGCGAGGGGTTCGCGGTCGTCGCCGAGGAGGTCAAGCGGCTGGCGGAGGACACCGGCGACCGCGCGGACGCCATCGCGGGGATGATCGACGAGGTGCGCACCGAGACCGAGCGCGCGGTCGAGTCGATCCGCGCGACCAGCGAGCGGGTGAGCGACGGGTCGGCGACCGTCGCGGAGGCGGTCGACCGCCTCGACGATATCGCCACCGCCGTCGAGGACCTCGACCAGGGGGTCCGCGAGATCAGCGACGCGACCGCCCAGCAGGCGTCGGCGGCCGCGGGCGTCTCCGAGACGATCGACACCCTCGCGGCCAACAGCGACCGGACGGCCGAGCGCGCGGCCGCCGCCAACACCGCCGCCAGCGAGCAGTCGCCCGCGGTCGACGCGGTGGTCGAGGAGTCGGAGGCGTTCCGCGAGCGGTCGGCCGACTTACTCGACGCGCTCTCGACGTTCGAGGTGCGCGAGTCGGCCGCCGACGGGCCGGCGGGCGGGGCTTCGGCGGGCGGCACCGCGGGACCGTCGGGGTCGACCCCGCGGGCGGTGGGTGACGGCGGCGTCGAGACCGACGGCGGCCGCGAGGGAGGTGACGGGCGATGATCGGCGGTCTCGACGCCGCGACGCTCGAACCGCTGGTGTACGCGACCGGGACGCTCGGCATGCTCGTCGGCGTCGCGGTGGTGGCGTCGCTGCTGCGGGACGACTCGCTCGACGCCGACGCGGGCGAGTTCCGCCGCCTGCTCGTCGTCCCGGCGTTCGCCGCGCTGGCGTACCTGTCGATGACGATCGGGCTGGGGGCGGTGGTCGGCGGCGGCACGGAGGCGCAGGCCGCCCGCTACCTCGACTGGTTCGTCACGACCGCGGTGATGGTGTGGTACGTCGGCCACGTGGTCGGCGTCGACCGCAAGTGGCTGGCGACGGCCGCCGGACTCGACGCGCTGTTCATCTCGGGCGGCTGGGTCGCGACGACGACGACCGGCGCGGTCAAGTGGGCGGCGTTCGGCGTGAGCTGTCTCGCGTTCGCCGCGACGATGGTCGTCCTCTTCCGGGTGTACCCCGCGAACGCGGGCGAGACGACGCCCGAGCGGCGTCGGCTGTTCCTCCGGCTGCGCAACCAGAGCAGCGTCGTCTGGCTGGTGTACCCGGTCGTCTGGCTCGCCAGCCCCGCCGGCTTCGACGCCGTCTCGACGCTCGGGACCGCGATGCTGGTGACGTTCCTCGACGTGGCCGCGAAGGTGCCGTACACGTGGGTCGTCTACGAGCACCGCGGCGTGTTCGGCCGCGACCGGGACGACCCGACCGTCGCCGACGCCGACGACGACCCCGCGACGGCCGACGCGCCGCCCGCGACGGCCGACTGAGCCCCGGCGATACCGGCCCGTCCGCGCTCCGCTCTTGTTACTCCTCGGTCCACTCGACGTCCGAGAGCGTCCGCTGGACCGCCTCCTCGCCGACCGCGGCCGCGAGCCGCTCGAACCCCGCGCGCTCGGCGCGGTCGCCCGCGTTGGCGACCAGCCGCGAGACGATGAACTCCGGGGTGGAGCGGCCGACGGTGCCGAACCGGGGCTGGTAGTCGACCTCCAACTCCAGACCCTCGGTCAGCCCCTCCGCGAAGATGCCGTCGATCCGCGCGGCGTCGGGCAGCGGCGAGAGGTCGTCGGCGAGGTGGGTGACGTACACCCCGAGCGCGCCCCGCTCGACGGTGAGTTCCACCAGCCCGTTGAGCAGGTCCGCCGCCCGCCCGGGTTCGGTGATCGCCTCGAACTCGTCGACGAGCATCAGCGTCCGGCCCTCCCCCGACAGCGGCGGCACGATCGACTTGAGCGTCGACTCCAGCACGCCGGCGTTGAACGAGGCGTGCCGACGGTGGAAGACGACCGCGTCGAACCCGCCGACCGCGGCCTCCTCGGCGGGGACGGGCAGCCCCATCGACGCGAGCACCACCACCGCCGCGAGCGTCTCGAGTAACGTCGTCTTCCCGCCGGAGTTCGCACCCGTCAACACCGCGACCCGGTCGTCAGACGGCGCGGCGTCGCCGAGCGGGTGGGCGCCGACCGCGTAGGTGACGGGTTGGACCTCCCCGTCGACGAAGAGGTTGCGCGCCTCCCGGACCGCGATGCCGTCGTCGGCGGGGTCGGGCCGCGTGAGGTCGTACTCGACAGCGAACCGCGCGAGCGACAGCAGGAACGCGATGTCGCCGGCCGCCTCGACCGCCCGCTCGACGTCGTCGCCGGCCGCCTCGACGGCCGCCTCCAGTTCCGCGCGGACCGTCTCCTCGCGCTCGGTCACGTCCGCGTCGAGCGCCGACGACAGCTCCCGGAGCGTCCCGCTGACGAAGTCGGCGGAGTCGACCGCGCCGTCGGGCGACGCCGAGCGGACCCGTCCGCGGGTGAGGTCGGTCTCGTCGGCGACGTACTCCACGACCGCCGACTCGAACGCGTCGGCGTCGCGCACCCCCCGCTCGCGCACCGTGTCGATCACGTCGAACGCGGAGTCGGCGAGCGCCTCGACCGCGTCGCGTCGCTCGCGCAGGCGGTCGAGCTCCTCGTCGGCGCCCGCCGCCACCCCTTCGTCGGTCAGCGCGCCGAGCGCGTCGGCCGCCCCCGCGAGCGCGTCCTCGTCGACGCCGTCGAGCGCCGCGAACGTGCCGCCGCGCAGGCCCGCCGCCCGGAGCGCGAGCGCCGTCTCGACCGCCGCGCGGTCGGTGCCGCCCGCCTCGTCGTACCGGTCGAACGCCGCGAGCACGGCCGCGCGGGCGTCGTCGTCGAGCCCCGCCCACGCGTCGCGGGCTTCGAGCACGTCGTCGAGCCGCGCCGCCCGCTCGGCCTCGTCGGGCAGCGGCGTGAGCACGCGCACCCGGTCTGCGGCGTGGTCGGTGACCGCGAACTCCGCCGCGAGCGACAGCAGCCGGTCGTACACCTCGCGGGCGTCCTTCGTGGCGAACAGGTCCATCCCGCCCCCGCCGTTCGCCCGGCGGAGCACCCGCGTCGCGCGGCCGCGCGTCACCCCGGCGTCGACGAGCGCGCGCACGTCGGCCGACTCGATGGCCGCGACGGCGCGCTCCTCGCCGAGCGCCTCCCGGAGCGTCGCCGCCGTCTTGGGTCCGATCCCCCAGTAGTCCTCGAGTCTCATACCCGCCCCTCCGACCGGGGTGGCTTTGGGGGTACCGATACCGGGCCGGGCGGCCCGCGCGAGACCGAGCGGGAGTCGGCGCCACCCGGCGGGACCGCGCGAAACCGTGAGAACCAGCGGTCCCGCCCCGCCCGCCGCCGACGGTCCGACGCCGCGCCGACCGGCGGGGCGACGCCGCCACCGCGGCGTGCGTGCCGCTTTGCGGCTAGTTGGTTTCGACTCCCCGCCCGGCTCCGATCCCGCGTTTTCGCAGCGGGAAGTTCGTCGTCGGGGGCTATTGGGTTCCCCGGCGACCGGACGACCACATGCCCCGCAGCCGAACTACAGCGGCCCTCTTGGTAGCGCTCGCCGCGGTCACCGCGACCGCGGCCGTCCCGGTCGCCGCCGACACGTTCGCGTCGGTGTCGGTCGACCCCTCGACCGACCGGCCGGTGGTCGAACAGTCGTTCCCGATCGACGTCACCGTCTCGAACGCCGCCGACAGCGACGGCGACTACGTCGTCACCGAACTGCAAGTACTCGAGGGGCCCGCGCCCGACGCTGACGAGATCGAGACGCGCGACTCGGTCGCCGAGCGGGTCCGCCCCGGCGAGCGCCGGACGGTGCGTATCGAGCCGACGCTGAACGAGACGGGCGAGCGGACCGTCTACGTCCACGTCACCCTCCTCGACGACGTGGAGTCGCGCCGCGTCGTCCAGCCGGTCGAGGTGACCGTCCGCGAGCGCCACCCCGACCCGCAGCTCGAACTGTCGGTGGCGGAGGCGGTCGCGGGCGCCGAGCGGACCGTCAACGTCACGGTCGCCAACGGCCACAACGCGTCGATCCGCCGGCTCGACCTCTCGGTGTCGGCGGCCGACGACGCGGTCGGCTTCGACACCGAGAGCCGCGTCGACGCCGTCCTCGGCGGCGAAGCGTCGTCGACGTACTCGTTCCCCGCGCGGGTGAACGGAACGGGACGGTATCCGGTCGACGTGTCGCTGTCGTACACCGCCGACGGCGAGCGCGAGACCGTCTCGCGGACGTTCACCGGCGACTTCACCGCGCCCGAGAACCCCGGCCGCGTCCGCCTGACCGGCGTCGACGTCGTCCGCGAGGAGGGCGCGCTCGCGGTGTCGGGGAGCGCGAGCAACGTCGGCGGCGACGCGGTGTCGAGCGTCGTGGTGAGCGTCGTCGACGGCGAGCGGGTCGGACCCGCACCCCCCCAGCCCGACTACTTCGTCGGCACCGTCGAGTCGAGCGACTTCGTCTCGTTCGACCTCAACGCGCGCGCCGACGGGAACGCGACCGTCTCGTCGGTGCCCGTCCGCGTCGAGTACGTCGTCGACGGCGTCGAACGCTCCTACCGGACCGACGTCCCGGTCGGCCCGGAGGCGCAGGCGACGCCCGAACCGGCCCGGCAGGACGGCGGACTCCCGGCGGTGCCGCTTGCGGTCGGCGGGGTCGTCCTGCTCGGCGTGCTCGCGGTCGCGTGGCGACGATGACCGCCGAGCCGTCAGCCGGAGTCCCCGACGACGGGACGCGCGCGAGCGACGCGAGCGAGACGGACGGCGCGAGCGAGACGGACGACGGCCCGGTGATCGTCGGCGAGGGCGTCGTCAAGGAGTACGAGACGGGCGGCGAGACCGTCCGCGCGCTCCGCGGCGTGGAGTTCCGGATCGACCCCGGCGAGTTCGTCGCCATCGTCGGCCCGTCGGGCAGCGGGAAGTCGACGCTGCTCAACGTGCTCGGCCTGCTCGACGTGCCGACGCGCGGCGACGTCCGCCTCCAGGGGACCGACGTGTCGACGTTCTCCGACACCGAGCGCACCCGCAGGCGGAAGGAGGTGGTCGGGTTCGTGTTCCAGAGCTTCCACCTCGTCCCGACGCTGACGGCGGTCGAGAACGTCGAGATCCCCCGCCTGCTCGACCGGACGCCCGCGGCGACACGCGAGACCGCCTGCGACCTGCTCGACCGGATGGGGCTGGCCGACCGCCTCGACCACTACCCCGACGAACTGTCGGGCGGGCAGAAACAGCGGGTCGCCATCGCCCGCTCGCTGGTCAACGACCCCGACCTCCTGCTCGCGGACGAACCCACCGGCAACCTCGACCGCGAGACGGGCGACCGGATCCTCGCGGAGTTCGAGCGGATCACCGACGAGGGGGTCGGCGTCGTCACCGTCACCCACGACGACTACGTCGCGGAGTTCGCCGACCGGACCGTCCACCTGGTCGACGGGGACGTGTTCGCCGACCCCGCGGAGGCTCGGTAGCGATGCGGCTCCTCGACCGCCTCTGGGGGGCGTTCCCGACGTTCCTGATCGCCCGGCGGAACATCACCCGCGCGCGCACCCGGTCGGCGCTGGCGGTCGCCTCCATCGTCATCGGCGTCGTCGCCATCGGCGCCATCGGCGCCGGCGGCGTCGCGTTCAAGGAGGCACAGATGGGCACCCTCGGCACCATCGGCTCGGACATCCAGGTGTACGCCGGCCCGGACAAGGAGCCGGGGCACCTCACCGCGGCCGACGTCGACACCGTCGACCGCGTCACCGGGACCGCCGACATCGTCCCGCTGAAGCGGGGCGACGGCGTCCTCGCCGGCCGCGACGGCGACCGCACGGGCGTCACGCTGTACGGCGTCGACGACCCGCGGGAGTTGTACACGGTCGACGAGGGGGACATTCCGGGCAACTGGCGCAACGGCGCGCTCGTCGGGCGGACACTCGCGGACGAACGCGGTCTCGAACCCGGGGCCAAACTGACCGTCAACCGGTCGGACGTCCGCGACGGGGAGGTCGTCACCAGCCTGGAGACGTACCGCGTCGCCGCCGTCCTCGAAGACGAGGGACGCGCACAGGTCGCCCGCCCCAACGGCGCGGTCGTCCTCCCGCCCGGCGAGTTCGAGGACGACATCTACGCGCAGGTGGTCGTCCGGACGGAGAACACCCGGCAGGCGAACGCGACCGCTCGGGACGTTCGCGCCGCGTTCAACGACCGCGAGGAGCGAGTCGACATATTCGAGCGCGGACAGGCCGCAGACCGGATCGACCAGGCGTTCGCGCAGGTCAACCTGTTCCTGGTCGGGATCGGCGCCATCTCGCTTTTGGTCGCGGGCGTCAGCATCGCCAACGTGATGCTGATGTCGGCCATCGAGCGCCGCGAGGAGATCGGCGTGCTTCGCGCGGTCGGCTACGAGAAGTTCGACATCCTCCGGGTCCTGCTGGCCGAGGCGACGCTTCTGGGCGTCGTCGGGTCGTTGCTGGGCGCGCCGCTCGCGCTCGCGATCACGGCGCTGATCAACGGCGCACTGTTGGACGACCCGCTGGCGTTCACCGCCGGGGCGTTCGGCTACGTCGCCGCCGGCGTCGCGTTCGGCGTCGTCGCGAGCGTGGTCGGCGGACTCTACCCCGCCTGGAAAGCCGCCCGCGAGCGACCCGTCGAGGCGCTCCGCGGGTGAGGTGATGCGGGGTGAGGGAGAGGAGACTGGTCCCCCTCCGGCCCTCCAGCGGTCGATTCGGTCGATCGGCTCTCCAACGTTCGATTCGGTCCCCCGCTCCTCCTCCAGCGGTCGACCCGCCCGCTCGGCTCCCCCGACGCGCCGCTCCGCGGTCGGCGTCGGTCGGACCGCCCCGTTCGAACCCGCGGATTCGCGGCCCCCAGGCCGGCCCCCAGTCGGCTACAGGCCGCTCTGTGCGCCCGATCCGCCCGTCTCCGCGCGGTCACGGTAGACGCGGAGCAGTTCCTCCAGTACCATGCCGGAGCGGTCGGTCACGTCGTAGTTCTCGTCGATGAACGTCTCCGCCTCCTCGAACTCGTTGCGGAGCCCGTACTGGCGCACCGTGATCACGGCGTTGAGGAAGTCCCGGCCGCCGTCGGCCCCGAGCAACACCGGTTCCTCGTCGAGGTCCAACTCGTCGCGGATCTCCGCGTAGTTGAACGTCTCCGGCTCCCAGTCGTCGTCGACGATGGCGAGGACGTACTCCGCGGAGAAGCGGTAGAACTCCGACTTGCTCTCGAACGTCCCCTCCTCGACCAGTCGGTCTATCTCGTCGACGACCGCGTCGGGGTACCTGACCGTGTCCTTTGCCATGCGATACGCTCCTTTCGTAGCTCGTACCGGCGGGAGGGTATAGAACTTTTGGCGCTGACAGGTCACCCGTTCGCGGCGGTCTCAGGGCGTACGAGACGCTATCGGCGCCGCTCGACCCGCCAGACCCGTTCCGCGCCGCCGCTCCGAGTATCCGATCTGAGTCTCGGGAGGGGCGTTCTCGGGTCGGACGACCGACAGCTACTTGCGGCGTCTCGGTCCCATCGGACCCGATGCCCTCCCGTTCCGAGGCGCCCGCCGACCCGCGGTTCGTCGACCGCTGGGACGGCGGGTTCGGCTGGGTCGCACACCCCGACGAGACGCTCCGGCGTGCGAGTCACGCGCTCGCGACCGACGACGGCGTCTGGCTGGTCGACCCGCTCGACGCGCCGGGCGTCGACGACCGGGTTGCCGAACTCGGCGAGGTGGCCGGCGTCGCCGTCTGTTCGAGTTGGCACGCGCGCGACGCCGGCGCGTTCGCCGACCGGTACGGCGTCCCGGTCTCCGTCCCCGACCACGTCGGCCGGGTGGACGCGCGCGTCGACGCGCCCGTCGAGCGGGTGTCGGGGCGGCTCCCCGGCACGGAGTACCGGCTCGTCGGGTGGACGCCGCTGCCGACGTGGCACGAGGCGATGCTGTACCGCGCGTCCGACGGGACGCTGTACGTCCCCGAGGCGCTCGGCACCGCGCCGACGTTCCGCGCCCGCGGCGAGCGGCTGGGCGTGTCGGCGTACGCGCGCCCGTTCCCGCCGCGCGGGCCGCTCGCGCGCGTCTCGCCCGACCGGGTGCTGGTCGGCCACGGGGTCGGCGTGTTCGACCGCGCGG
>NZ_ASGZ01000036.1 GCF_000495475.1 Candidatus Halobonum tyrrellensis G22
ACCCCCGCGGCGTGGACCGCGACCGCCGGGCGGCGCTCCGGACGGGCGCGCTCCTCGTCGGCGGCGCCGTCGCGTGGCGCGCGAGCGACGCCGCCGACCGCGCGCTCGGCGGGGCGACCCGGCGGTTCACCGGGTCGAAGCCGACCGGCGACCTCTACGGCGCGGAGACGGAGGGCGGCGCGTTCCCCGTCACCTCGTGGGTCGCCGACGACCCCGACCCCGTCGATTCGGAGACGTGGACGCTCGCCGTCGAGGGGGTGGTCGACGAACGGCTGACGCTCGGGGTCGGCGACGTGGACCGCGGGCGGACGGCTGGAGGTGGAGCCGACGGCGGTGAGAACACCGGTGGGGTCGCGGAGCCGACGGAGGTGGAGGCGCTCCTCGACTGCACGAGCGGCTGGTACACGGTACAGGAGTGGGGCGGCGTCCGCGTCGGCGACTTACTCGACGCCGCGGGAGTCGGGGCGGGCGCGCGCTACGTCCGGTTCGTCTCGGTGACGGGCTACCGCTGGTCGCTCCCGCTGGCGGAGGCGCGCGACGCCCTCCTGGCGACGCGGGCGGGCGGCGAGCGCCTGAGCCACGGCCACGGCGCGCCCGCGCGGCTGGTCGCGCCCGGCCGCCGCGGGTTCCAGTGGGTGAAGTGGGTCGACCGCGTCGAGGTGCGGCGGCACCGCGACCCCGCGCAGTGGCTGGTGACGCTGGTTTCGGGGTTCGACTAGTCGGCCGAGTCGAGTGGTCGTTCCGTCTCGGTGACGGACGGTCCCGACCGGACGGTGACGGTGACTTCGGACGCCACGCTCGCGCCGCCGCGGGCTGTCGGCCTACCGTTCGTCGGTCGCCGGGTCGGGGCTCACGACGTGTCCGACCCCCTCGCCGGGGGCCGCATCGTCGGCGTCGTGGGCGGCCAGCGGGTCGGCGACCCCCTCGGGGAAGAACGGCGCCTCGCCGTCGCGGAGGTCGGCGAGCGTCCGCCAGTACGCCTCGTACTCGACGCCGCCGGTGTCGACGCCCGAGAACCGCTCGCGGTCGTACAGCGACGCGTCGGCGAACCGCGCCACGCGGACGACGGCGAACTCGTGGTGGGGAACCCCCTCGTAGGTGAACAGGTTCTCGACGGTACAGACCGCGGGACCCGGCTCGACGGTCACGCCGAGTTCCTCGCGGAACTCGCGTTCGAGCGCCGCGCCGCTCGGCTCGCCGGGGTGGATCCCGCCGCCCACGAACCGGTGGAAGTGGGGACCGTCGCGGTCACCGGGAAGTCGCTGGACGAGGTACGCGCCGGTGTCGGGGTGTTCGACCGCGCCGAGGGCGACGCCGCGGATATCGCTCACGAGTCGTACCGGACCCGCGAATCGGTGATAGTGGTTGTGGTCCCGTCGGTATCAGGGGTCGTGACGACCCGAACTCCCCGCGGGCTGCGCTCGCGCAACTCGCTGCGAGTGTCGGCTCACGCCGCGCAGGCGGTCGTCACTCCTCCCGCTCGTCGCTCGCGCCCGTCGAGTCGCCCGTCAGGTCGCCCTCGCGGATCGCTCGTTCGGCGGCGTCGAGCGCCTCCTCGCGGTCGAACGACTCGACGACTCCCCGCAACTCGTCGTCGCTCGCGTCGGCGAGGTCGCGGGCGTGCCGGGTCACGTTCGGCACCGCGCGGACGACGTTGTCGACTATCGGGACCGCCGCCGCGCGCGCCGACCGGCTCATCGGGTTGAGGTCGATCACGATCTCTGTCTTGCCCAGGTCCGCGAGCGCCGCGGCGCGGTCGCCGTCCTCCAGCGGCACCACGACCACGTCGGCGTCGCCGATGCCGTCGGCGTCCACCTTCGCGCGCTCGTGGCTGAGTCCGGGGATGCGGCCGTCGGCTCGCAGTCCCTTCACCTCGCGGGCGCCGTGCTCGCGGAGGTGGTCGGCGATGGCCTCCATCCGCTCGTCCGTGCGGTTGAACAGGTTCACCTCGACGTCGGCGCCGGTGGCCGCCGCGAGGTCGACCACCTCGCCCGGCACGAGCGCCGCGACGTTGCCGTTGACCGAGAGGACGGGGTGGTCCGCGAGCAGGAGGTGCGCCGCCGCCGCGCGGGCGGCCGCGTCCGCCGAGGGGATGGTCTCCTCGCCGAGCAGGTAGTCGAACGCCTCGCCGCGCCCCTCCGCGATCAGCCCCTGCGTCGAGGTGATCCCCTTCTCGACGCCCGCCTCGATCCGGTGGCGGGTCAGAAGCGACTGGTAGCGCGGGTGGTCCTCGGGGAGGTCCGACTCGTGGTCGACCTCGCTCGGGGCGTCGCCGTCGTCGGTCCTCGCGGGCGCGTCGTCGGCGTCGGTCATACCCGACGTGGGCGACGGGGACTCAAAACTCGCTCCGTTCGCGACGGCCGGCTACCGGAGCGTCGCGCCCGCCGGGTGGACCCGACACGCGGCGGGGTCGTAGCCCGCGTCCGACAGCCCGGTGCCGACGGCGAAGGCCGTCCGGCCGAGCATCGCCATCGACGCCCGCCCGCCCGCCTCGTCGACCGCCTCGACCGCCTCGCGCACCTCCGGGACGAGCAGGCCCGCCTCGTCGGCGAACCGCCGCGACTCGGTCACGAGACGGTCGAGCGTCGGGTCGCGGACCACCCGCGTCAGCGCGTCCTCGCCGGCGGTCCGGACGGGGTCGAGGTCGCCGTCGAGCACCGCCGCCGTCGAGAGTTCGCCGAACGTGACGTACTCGACGCGGGGGCGCGCCGGGACCCCGTCGAGCGCGCCGTGGCCGGGCGCGCCGGGTTCCAGCCGGAGGGGGACGCCGCCGCGGAACTGCGCGACCACGTCGCCGAGCCCGGTGCCGGCGGCGGCGTCGGCGGCGTGAGCCGCCCGCACCAGTTCGTTCTCCGAGCGGCCCAACTCGAGCGCGTCGTTCGCCGCGAAGGCGACCGCGAGCGCGGCCGCCCCCGAGACGCCGAACCCGGCGCCGACCGGGAGGTCGGTGGTCGCGTCGACCGCGACGCGGGCGTCGGGCGCGAGGCGGTCGAGCACGCCCGTCACCGCCGCGAGGTCGACGACCTCGCCGTCGAGGCGGACGACCCGCCGGTCCCCGTGGACGGGCCCGACGGTGGCTTCGACCCCGTCGGAGAGCGCGAGACCGGCGCCGCGCGACCCCGCGCGAACCGGGTCGTCGGCCGGGTACGGCGCGAACAGCGCTGTCACGTGGCCCGGCGCGAACGCGGTCGCCTCGCCCGGTGGGTCGGTCATCGTCGGGAGGAGTGGACGCCGGTACCTATCGCTTGTGACATCGCCCCGCTCGCCGGCTTCGACGCCGAACGCGACGGTTGACTACTGAACGCGGAGGGTTGCGGAGTCGGACCCGGACGGTCGCGGACGGGCGTGGAACCGGACGCGGACGGACGTCGGGTCGAGCACGGACGACCGTGCGACCGACCGACACGCGGCGGCCACCACCGATAAGTCGGAGCGAGGCGCCAGAGAGTGTATGTCCGCACTCACATCGGCGGTTCCGACGCTCGCGCAGGTCACCCCGGCGCTGCTCCAGGGCGGCGACCTGCTGTGGCTCGCCATCGTCTTCTTCGTGCTCGCGATCGTCGCCGGGCTGGCCGGCTTCCGCGGCATCGCCGGGCTGACGATGGAGATCGCGCGCATCCTCGTGCTGGTGTTCCTCGTGCTCGCGATCGTCGCGTTCATCCTATGAGCGCGTCGGGACCGCGGGGCTGCCGTGCGCGTTCCCGGTCGCCTTCCCGGGTGGCCGCCCGCGCGGACGGGGGTCGATGAGCGACGACCTGAACGAGAGGCCCGACGAGGAGGGGCCCGACTCCGACGACGCGACGAGCGAGTGGAACGACCGCCCGCAGGACAAAGGCCAGGAGGACGGGCGGAGCGACCTCTCCGAAGAGCAGTTCGAACAGGCCGAACAGGAGGGCGGACAGCCGACGTACGGCGAGATCCTCGCCCGCGAGATAGACGAGGGGCTCGGGGAACTCAACCGGCCGCTCGACGGACTCGCGCTCTCGGGGCTGTCGGCCGGCCTCGACATCGGGTTCGGGCCGTTCCTGATGGCGGTGGTGTTGACCGTCGGCGCGGGCAGCTACTCGTCGGCGACGATCGACATCCTCGAAGCCAACGTGTACGCGGTGGGGTTCATCTTCGTCGTGCTCGGCCGGTCGGAACTGTTCACCGAACACACCACGCTCGCCGTTCTCCCGGTGATCGACCGCCGGGCGTCGATGGGCGAACTCGCGCGCCTGTGGGGCGTCGTCTACGGGGCGAACATCGTCGGCGGCGCCATCTTCGCGGCCGTGATGGTTCCGATCGCACCAGCGCTCGGCGTCGCCTCACCGGAGGCGTTCGGCGACATCGCACGCGGACTGGTCGAACACTCGTGGTTCACGCTCCTCGGCGCGGGCTTGCTCGCGGGGTGGCTGATGGGGCTGCTCTCGTGGCTGGTCGCCGCGGCCCAAGACACGATCAGTCGGGTGTTCTTCGTCTGGCTGATCGCGACCGCGATCGGGTTCATCGGTCTCCCCCACTGCATCGCGGGCAACGTGGAGGTGCTCGCGGGGCTGCTGATCGACGGCGGGGTGGGGCTGATGGACTACGCCCGGTTCATGTCGGCGGCGACGCTCGGTAACGTCATCGGCGGCACCGTGTTCGTCGCCCTGCTCAAGTACGGCCACGTCGTCCGCGGCGGCGAGGCGTCCGGGTCGGGCATCTGAGCCGGTCAGCGGGCGGACCGGACGGCGCGAGCGACGCGGGTCGGACGGGGTCGGGGGAGCGTCGACGCGCCGCGGTCCGCCGCCTACTCGCCGCGCGCCGACTCGTAGCTCGCGCGGAGGAACGACACCAGCCCGTCGACGTCGTCGGGTGCCGCGTCCCGCGGGACGACGACCCACGAGTCGACGCGGCGCTCGCCGGGCGCGAACGACTCGGTCGGGTACGCCTCCGCGAACGCCTTCTTCTCGTCGTCCGGGAGCTGGGTGAGCGCCAGTCCCTGCGTGGCGACCACCGCGAACAGCGTGCCGTCCGCCGTGAACGACGGGCAGCCGAACGTCTCCGTCTCGGCCACGCCGGGCCACTCGGTCACGACGCCCGCGACGGCCGAGCGCAGCTCCCCCGCGAGTTCCTCGTCGTAGTACGCGCTGTTCGTCATACGCCCACGTAGAACGCGCGGGCCGCTAAGAACTGTCGGTGCTCGCGACCCGGACTCCGCACAGCCGACGGTGCGGACTCACCGCGCGGGCTACCCGTCGCGTTCGCGCTCCGGTTCGGATTCGCGCTCGGGGTCGCGCTCCCGCTCGGTCGCTCGTTCGCGTTCGCGGCTCCGCTCGCGTTCGGCCGCCCGCCGCTCGGCGTCCGCGCGGGCGTCGCCGAGCGACTCGGTCCGTAACAGCGCGTCCAGCCGCGTCTCGAACTCCGCCTCGTCGAGTTCGCCGCGCGCGTAGCGGCCGCGGAGCGTCGCGAGCGCCTCGTCGGTCGCGTCGCCGTCGTCGGTGCCGCGGTCGGCGCGTTCACCCCGCCGGGTCGGCTCGCGGTCGCGCCGCGACTCGTACCACCGGGTCAGGCCGACCGCGAGCGGGAGCAGGCCGGCGAAGCCGACGACGAACGCGACCCAGAAGAACTCGACCCCCGCGAACATGAGCGCGAACGCGACCAGCAGCACGAGCGCCGTGACGCCGCCGGCGACCACCTGCTGGAGCGGCGTCTCCTCTTCGTCCTCGTCGCCGCCGTCGGCCGCGTACGTCGGCGCGTCGTCGCCGGGGGATGTCGCGTCCATACCCGGAGAGGACACCCGGACGGGCAAAAGCGTACTCCGCGCCGCGGCCCGAACCGGTCCCGTCGACGGCGTCGCCCGCGTGAGCGTCTCCTACGGTGAGAGACGCCGGCGGTCTCGCGGGAACGCGGTCGTTCCGCTCCGCTCCACTCTCTGCCCCCGCTCGCCGGAACGGCTTCGTCTACGGACTCAGCCGTTGCCGGTCTCGCGGGAACAGGACGGCCTCGCGGATGTTCTCCAGCCCGAGGACGGTCATCACGAGCCGCTCGGCGCCCATCCCCCAGCCGGCGTGGGGCGGCATGCCGTACTTGAACATCTTGGTGTAGTACTCGAACTCCTCGGGGTCGAGCCCCTGCTGTTCGAAGCCGGCGATCAGGCGGTCGTGGCGGTGTTCGCGCTGGCCGCCCGAGACGAGTTCCATCCGCGGGTGCATCATGTCGAACCCGGTCGACAGCTCCTCGTCGTCGTCGTGGTCCTTGATGTAGAACGGCTTGATCTCGGAGGGCCAGTCGGTGATGAAGTAGTGTTCGCCCACCGACTGCCCGAGCACGTGCTCCGCCTCCGTCGAGAGGTCGTCGCCCCACACGAGGTGGGCGTCGAGGTCGCCCTCGGCGTTGACCCGGTCGAGCGCGTCCTCGTACGAGAGCCGGGGGAACTCCCCCTCCGGCGCCTCGAACTCCTCGTCGAGCCCGAGCGCCTCCAACTGCTCGGCGCAGTTCTCCTCGACCGCTTCGTAGGCGCCCTTCGCGACCGCTTCGGCGGCGTCCATCGCCTCGGTGTGGTCGCAGAACGCCCCCTCGAAGTCGATCGAGGTGGCCTCGTTGAGGTGCCGCGGCGTGTTGTGCTCCTCCGCGCGGAAGATCGGGCCGATCTCGAAGACGCGTTCGAGCCCCGACCCGGCCATCAGCTGCTTGAACAGCTGCGGGCTCTGGTTCATGAACGCCTCGCGGCCGAAGTAGGTGATCGGGAACAGCTCGGTGCCGCCCTCCGTGCCGGTGGCGACGATCTTCGGCGTGTTGATCTCCGTACAGTCGAGGTCGCGGAACGTCTCGCGGGTCGCGCGCAGGATCTCCGCGCGGATCTCGAACACCGCCTTCACCTCCTCCTTTCGGAGGTCGAGCGTGCGGTTGTCCAGCCGGGTGGGGAGTTCGGCGTCCACCTTCCCCGAGGGGTCGAGCGGGAGTTCGGGGTCGGCGGGCGCGAGCACCTCCACGGCGGCGGGCACCACCTCGACGCCGGTGGGCGCGCGCGGCTCCTCGGCCACCTCGCCCGTCACCGAGAGGACGGACTCGCGGTGGGCGTCGAGCCCCGTCTCCACGAGGTCGTCGTCCATCTCGTCTTTCTCGAACTTGACCTGGATGCGCCCGGTGGCGTCGCGCAGGATGAGGAAGGCGATACCCCCGAGGTCGCGGGTCTCGTGTACCCAGCCGGCGACGGTGACCTCGTCACCCGGCTCGGCGTCTGCCGTGTACGTTCGTCCCTGCATACGCGACCGGTCCGGTTCGCGGGGCTTAAAGTCGGTCGATCCGCGCTACCGCGGCCCCCGACCGCCACGCGGACGGTCGGGGCTCGGGGGTGGGACGGGGCCGTCGGGCGGCGGCGCGTCGAACCGCGGCGGAGAAGGCGAGGTGAGAGGAAGGGAGGGGAGGCGGGTGCGGGCAGACGTGGCTCCGGACGGCTACGCGTCCGCCAGGTCGGCGTGGGCGTCCTCGACGCCCTCGACGGTCTCGCGGACCGCCGCACAGCCCTCGTCGTGGAGCAGGTCGCCGACCACGACGGCGTCGGCGTGTGCGCCCATCTCGCGGGCGGAGTCGTAGTCGTGGATCCCGCCGCCGTAAAAGAGGGTGGCGTCGTCGAGCGCGTCGTGGGCCGCCCCGACCGTCTCGGTGTCGCCGAACGTTCCGGAGTACTCGACGTAGACGATGTCCTGGCCGAACATCTTCTCGGCGACGCGGGCGTACGCCGCCACGTCGGCGGGCGTCAGGTCGCAGTCGGCGTCGGTCAGTTCGGCCGCCGAGGCGTCGGGGTTGAGCACGATGTACGCCTCGGGGTGGGTGCGCTCCCAGTCGAGTCCGTCGGCGATGCGGACCCACTCCTTGTGCGCGCCGGTGATCCAGAACTGGTCGCCCGCGTTGAACACCGTCGGGATGAGGTAGCCGTCGAGGGCGTCGTCGTCGACGACCACCGCGGGGTTCGACGGCTCCTGGTACAGCGGCACGTCGTGTTCCCGGCAGGCGTCGATGACGCGCTGCATCTTCTCGGTGGTGATGTCGAGGGTGCCGCCGATCTCGATGGCGTCCGTGCCGGTCGCACAGACGTCCGCGAACGTCTCGTCTCCGTACAGGTCCTTGTCCGGGTCCACCTTCAGGATGTGGTCCCACTCCTCCCACGGCGCGGTCATGCGTGGGTAGCGTAGGTCGGTCAGGCGTGAAAAAGGGCGCGGGTCGTCGAGGTGGGTCGGTAGCTTCTTTTATTTTGAGCGGACCATCTCGGTAGCAACTGTGAGTCAGGCTACCCTTCCCTCCGGGCCGTACGTCAACTCGGATCTGTTCTCGGGGCACTATCTGGACGAACGGGTGGGGGATCTGGACGGGTGGGACTGCGACGCGGAGGCGGACGAGGCGTTCGAAGCCCTCGACTCGCACTGGGACGGCGAGAGGGAACTCGTCGAGGGGTACAACGAGGACACGCTGTTGGGGTCGTGGATAGACGTGGTGCTCGACGCACTCGGGTACGACACGATCCAAGAGACCAGCCTCCCCGACACGGGCGGGTACATCGACCGGGTGCTGTACGATTCGGCCGAGAGCCGCCGTGACGCGATGGCGATGAAGCAGGACGGGGAGTTGACCGGCACGTTCGGGACGGCGTGTGCGCTGTTGGAGGCGAAACGGTGGGACGAGGCGTTCACCGAGCGGTTCAGCGAACAGCGGTCGTACCGCGACGCCTCCCACCAGGTGAAGTACTACCTGGAACATACGCCGGAGTCGCTCACGTGGGGTATCCTCACGAACGGGCGGAAGTGGCGACTGTACGGGACGAAGGACTACGCGACCGAGACGTACTACGAGGTCGACCTCCCCGAGTTGCTCGAATCGGGCGACAGGGAGGCGTTCAAGTACTTCTACGCGTTCTTCAGACCCGAGGCCTTCCGCGAAACCGGCGGAACCTCGTTTCTCGACCGGGTCTGGAACGAGAGCGAGACGGCCGCACAGGAGCTCGGCGAGGACCTCCAAGACAACGTGTTCACCGCGCTCCGCGTGCTCGGTGAGGGGTTCGTCGAGACGAACGACCTCGACATCGACCCCGACGACGAGGCCGCGCGCGACGAACTGAAAGAGCAGTCACTGGTGTTGCTCTACCGGCTGATGTTCGTCCTGTACGCCGAGTCGCGTCAGCTCATCAGTCCCGACGACCCCGCCCGTGCGGACGAGTTCCACGAGAACTTCAGCCTGGACGCGCTTCGACGGGAGATCCACGAGGACGTCAGTTCGGGCGGGACGTTCGACGGGTACAGCGAGTACTCCACGTCGATGTGGGGGCAACTCCAAGACCTGTTCCGACTGGTCGACGCCGGCGAGGAGTCGCTCGGCATCCCCCCGTACAACGGGGGGCTGTTCGACGACGGGAAACACGAGTTCCTCGCGAACAACGAGGTCGCCGACCGCTACGTCGCGGAGGTCGTCTACCGGCTCGGGACGACCCGCGCGGACGACCGGAGCGGGTACGTGCTGGCCGACTACGCCGACCTCGACACGCGACACCTCGGCACGATATACGAGGGGCTGCTCGAACACGAGTTCCGGATCGCCCCCGAGCAGTACGCCGCGGTGTCCGCCGACGGCGGGCAGGTGTGGAAGCCGGCGACGGAGGTGAGCGTGGCCGACGCGGTGGAGACGGTCGACCGCGGCGAACTGTACGTCGTCAACGACGAGGGCGAGCGGAAGGCGACGGGCGCGTACTACACCCCCGACTACGTGGTGGCGTACATCGTCGAGGAGACGGTCGACCCGCTGATCGACGAGATCAAAGCCGACATCGCCGACGCGGAGGGGCTCGAACCCGGCGACAAGGGGTACATCGCGCCGTTTCTGGAGCGAGTTCGCGGGCTGACGGTACTCGACCCCGCGATGGGGTCGGGGCACTTCCTCACGAAGGCGACGGGCTACCTCACCGAACAGGTGATGGAGGTGATCCGCGAACAGGAGATCCAAGGGTACGACGAGCAGGACATCCGGCGGATCGTCGCGCGCGAGTGCATCTACGGCGTCGACGTCAACGGGATGGCCGTCGAGTTGGCGAAGCTGTCGATGTGGCTGGAGACGCTCGCGACCGACCAGCCGCTGGCGTTCCTCGACCACCACCTCAAGACCGGAAACTCGCTGGTCGGCTCGGACATCACCGAGGTGCTCTCGGACGACGCCGCCGACGAGGGCGGGCAGTTGACGCTGATGCAGGCGCTCGCGCGGGTCCGCCGGGACACGCTCGAACACGTGATGGAGTTGATGGCGGATCTCCTCGCCATCGACAACGAGACGCTCGCGGACGTGAAGTCGATGGAGGGGACGTACGACGAGATTCGGTCGGACCCGCTGTACGGCCGGCTGTTCGAGATGGCGAACGTCCACACCGCAGAACGGTTCGGCGTCTCCGTGCCCGACGGCGTCTACGAGGAGATGGCGGGCGCCATCGAGAGCGAATCGGAGTGGAGCGAGGTGCGCGAACGCGACTGGTTCCGGGCGGCGCAGGCGACGGCCGACGAGGAGGACTTCTTCCACTGGGAACTGGAGTACCCCGAGGTGTTCTTCGACGCCGACGGGAAGAAACGGGCGGACGGCGGGTTCGACGCGGTTGTGGGGAATCCTCCGTACGTACGCCAAGAGCATATGCAGAATCAATCTAATTACTTTTCCACAGAGTACCAAGTCTATACCTCTGCTGCGGATTTATACACGTACTTTGTTGAAAATGGTCATGATATATTAAAAGAAGAAGGGCACCTGGGATATATTGTCTCCAATAAATTCATCCGGGCAGAATATGGTGAACCGCTGCGTGATTTCTTGAGAAAGAGGGCTCATCTGGACGTACTGTGTGACTTTCGTGACCTACCAGTGTTTGGATCAGCAGTATCTGCCTACCCAATGCTGCTCCTATTTGAGAAGGATACACCAAGTTTTGACTCACGGATACTTGTTCACAATGTCCAATCTCTCAGCTTCAATGATCTTAGACAACTTATCGAATCAAATGGATATGATATCAGTCAGAGACAGCTCGGATCCGGCTCATGGCCGATATCTAATCCAGAATCCATAGGCATATTTGACAATATTGAGGACACCGGGAAAGAACTGGAAGAGGTACTTGAGTCGAATATCTTGCGTGGAATACTGACCGGTTTAAATGATGCATTCATTATCGGTGCAGATACGAGAGAACATATCCTAAGTATGGACAGAGACTCTGAAAAATTCATATTTCCACTAATGAGAGGTAACGATGCAGAGAGGTATCTGGCTAATTTTTCTGATCAATATTTGATCCGTATCCCATCAGGTTGGACTACATCTAATTCCGGGATTAAGGGAGAAAAAGAGGCGTGGAGATGGTTCAGTAATGAGTTTCCGGGTTTGTCTGACCATTTGTCTGATTTTATGGAAGAGGCAAAATCAAGATATGATCGGGGAGAATATTGGTGGGAGCTCCGCTCCTGTGGATACTACTCAGCGTTTGAATCAGAGAAAATTGTATACCCAGAGATATCAGATGGCCCTAGGTTTAGTCTCGATAGAAGTGGAAGATACACGAATAACAAGTGCTTCATTATTCCATCTGAAAGTAGAGAGATCGTCGCCTTACTAAACTCTACTCTGGGCGAATTCTGGGCAGAAAATAAGCTCTCAAGCGTTCGGGGTGGATACTTGGAATACCGAACAGTTCACGTGTCAGATTTCCCAATACCGACAACAGATCATCCAGATTTACATAAACTAGTTGATGAAATGGTCGAGCTACTGTCTTCCAAACAGAATTTGAATGTGAGAATTTTAGATCACTTAGGCACCTACCAAGATGGCCCTGCCCTCTCCGACATCGGCTTCACCCAACCCCCCGAGAACGCCGCCGACTCCATCCTTCAGGAGACCACCGAACAGAAGCCCAACCTCCGCGTCGGCCGCGTGGAGGTCGTCCGCGAGTCCGACACGACCGTCGAGATACGCCTCACGGCCCGGTACAAACCCGACGACCCCGACGAGTACGACACCGACCAGTGGGGGTACACCGAGACGGACCCACTGCCCGCCCTGCGCATCACCGACCTCACGGAGGGAGAAGCGGACCTGATCGAGGCGTTCGTCCCCGTCGCCGTCGACGAGGCGGGCGGGTTCGCGGGGTTCCGCGAGACGGCGACGAAGACCAACTCGCTCGTCGACCGCCTCCGGGCGCTCACCCTCCCGCGGGTCGACGACGTACGCGAGGGGTTGGAGAGCTACATCGAGACGACGGAGCGCGCGGAGGAACTGGAGCGGAAGATCGAGCGAACCGACGAGTTGATCGACGAGATCGTCTACGACCTGTACGGCCTGACCGACGAGGAGATCGAGATCGTCGAGGAGGCGGTCGGTGAGTAGTCGCTAGATATCGTACCGCGAGCGAGGAGCGAAGCGACGAGCGAGCGGCTTTTTCATCCACGTTTTTCGAGGAGCGGTCCGCGAGCGCAGCGAGCGGACCCGACGACGAAAAAGGTGGGACTGAGGCGATCGAGATCGTCGCGGAGGCGGTCGGTGAGTAATCACTAGCGTACCCGTACCGCGAGCGAGGAGCGGAGCGACGAGCGAGCGGCCCTTTTTTGATCCACATTTTTTCGAGGAGGGTGCCCGCAGCGAGCGAAGCGAGCGAGGACACCCGACGAGGAAAAAAAGGTGGGTTCTTGACCTCTCACGTCAAAACAGGGGTATGGCAGTCGAGACGCGGGAGAGCAAGGCCGAGTTCGCCCGGCGACTCGCGCGGGCGGGCTACGAGGACTTCCTGATCCTCGACCGAGAACAGGCGGTCGAGGTGTTGACCGACCGCCGCGAGCAACTGGTCGACGCCATCCGCCGGGAGGACCCCGAGTCGATCACGGCGCTCGCGGCCGCAGTGGACCGCGACGTGGCCGCCGTCCATCGCGACCTCGAACTGCTCGTCGAACACAGCGTCGTCGAGTACGAGACGGACGGCGCGCGGAAGGCGCCCCGACTCAAACACGAACGCGTGTTCGTCGAACCCGTCGCCTGACCGATGGGGGAGTCGACGTTCGAGTACCGCCTCGGCCGATACGCGGGACACGAGTACTTCCTCACGGCCAGCGCGCGCCCGGGGTTCGACGACCCCGCGGAGTTCGCGGTCGTCGTCCACTACAACGACGTCGAGACGAGCGAGAGCGTCCAGGTGGTCCGGATCGACACCGCACACGGGTTCGTACATATCGACCGCCTGTACCGCCGCGACCAGCCGAAGGACGAACTCGACCTCGGCTTTTGGGACGCGGTCGAGTACGCCGAGGAACACTGGCGGACGTACGCCGAAGGGCACGAGGACGGAGTCGGCGGGTAGCCACAAGCACGCTGTACCGCGAGCGAGGCCGGAGGCCGAGCGAGCGGCCCTTTTTTGATCCACATTTTTTCGAGGAGGGTGCCCGCAGCGAGCGAAGCGAGCGAGGACACCCGACGAGGAAAAAAGGTGGGACCGAGAACGGAACCCATGCTCGCTCTCACCGGACGCTAATAATTACCTCATCGTTCCAAAGAGTTATTCGGGCGCGCTCCAGATCGAAACGCGCCACCGGTGCCACGCCACACGGTGACAGGTGGCGAACGGCCGGAGAACTCCCCCATGAGTGACAACTATCCACGCGACGAACGCGACAGACGACCGTCGGTCGACGGCACGGCGACCGACAGCACCAGACGAACGTTCCTCAAGACCACCGGGCTCGCGGCGCTGCTCGCGGGAGCGTCGCCCGGCGCCGCCGCGGCTCAGTCGTCCGAGCCGGCGGGGCCGTCGGCGCCCGCGACGGCGTCGGGCGGCCCGGGGCGGATCGAGAACCTCGGGGCGTACATCGAGAACCCCCGCATGTTCGAGCAGAACCGCGAGCCGACCCACGCCGCCGCGGCGGTGCCGTACGCGTCGGTCGAGCAGGCGCGCGCGTCCGACGAGCGGTTCGCGTCGTTCGAAGACCGGTTCGCCGGCTCCGAGTACTTCCTGAGCCTGAACGGCGAGTGGGCGTTCGACTTCTACGAGACCCCCGCCGAGCGCCCGGCCGAGTACGGCGGCGACGCCGACTGGGACGCGATCGACGTACCGAGCGTCTGGCAGACCGAGGGGTACGACCAGTACATCTACACCAACAACTCGATCACGTGGGAGGAGTACGACCCGCCGCTGGAGGGGCAACTCGACCCGCGTGCGGAGGACGGCGTCGACGTGCCCGACACCAACCCGACCGGGACGTACCGCCGGTCGTTCACGGTGCCCGACGGCTGGGAGGGGCGGGAGGTGTTCCTCCACTTCGAGGCGGTCAAGCAGGCGTTCTTCGTCTGGGTCGACGGCGAGTACGTCGGCTTCCAGCAGGGGTCGATGACCCCCGGCGAGTTCGACGTGACCGACCACGTCACCGCCGGCGAGGACCACGAGGTGACGGTCCAGGCGTACCGCTTCTCCGACGGCGAGGCGCTCGAGACCATCGACATGTTCCGCTTTTCGGGCATCTTCCGGAGCGCCTACCTGTTCGCCACGCCGACGGTCCACGTCCGCGACTTCTACGTCCGGACGGACCTCGACGACGACTACGAGGACGGCCGGGTCCGCGTCGACGCCGAACTCGCCAACTACACCGGCGAGACGCAGGGGATGTACACCGTCGAGGCGCTCCTCTACGGCCCGGACGACCCCTCCGGGCCGTCCGCCGAGGGCGTCGACGGGGGCGGGGGTCCGGTGACGACGCTGTCGGCGTTCACGACCGTCGGCCACGACGGCGAGACGGTGACGATGGAGGGGGAGGTGGACGCGCCCGCCAACTGGTCGGCCGAACACCCCAACCTCTATACGGTCGTGCTCCGCCTCCAGCCGAGCATCGGCGACGAGACGGAGGCGCTGTTGGACAAGGTGGGCTTCCGGTCGTTCGAGACGACGCGGGGCGAACCCGGCGCGCACGTCGTCGTCAACGGCGAACCCGTCGAGATCCGGGGGGTCAACCGCCACGAGACCGACCCCGACGGCGGCCGGACGGTGCCCGTCGAGATGATGCGGACCGACTTCGAGCGGATGAAGCAGTTCAACGTCAACGCGGTCCGCACCTCCCACTACCCGAACGACCCGACGTTCCTCAGGCTCGCCGACGAGTACGGTATCTACGTCCAAGACGAGGTGAACGTCGAGACCCACTGGTGGCAGCAACTGCTCGCGTCGACCGAGGAGTACCACGAGCAGGCGGTCGCGCGGTTCCGGCGGATGCTGTTGCGCGACCGCAACCACGCGTCGCTGTTCTCGTGGTCGACGGGGAACGAGGCCGGCACCGGCGCGGAGCACCTGGAGATGGCGGCGCTGGCGATGGACTCCGACGAGACCCTCCCGGCGGACACCAGCGACGTGACCGGCGTCGGCCCGGTCGAGTCGTACGACGGGCCGGTGTACGGGGAGGCGCCCGACCGCATCATGTACCACCAGCCCAACGGCGGCGGCTGGGACGTCGAGTACAGCGACATGCTCGGGCCGCGCTACCCCGACCTCGACACGCTGTTGAGCGTCGCCGACGGCTCGTACATCGGCGACGGTCTCCGGCCGGTGGTGATGGGCGAGTACAACCACGCGATGGGCAACAGCCTCGGGCTGGTCCACCGGATGTGGGACGGCCACATCCAACCGCCCGTCCGGCGCGCGCGCGACCAGTCGGACGGCGACGGCGCGGACGGCGTGCTCGTCGGGTCGCCGACGGTCGGCGTCGGCCAGGAGGGCGGCGCGGTCACGCTCGGCCCCGGCGACTACATCGACGTCGACGCCGACGACGTCGGGGTGTCGCTGCCCGACTTCACCCTCGCCGTCTCGTTCAGCGGCGCGCTCTCGGGGGCGGCGCGCACGCTCGTCTCGCTCGCGGGGTTCACCCTCTCCGTCGACCGGGGGCGGGTCGAACTCTCGGTCGACGGGTCGGGCGCGACGGAGACGGCCGACCTCCCGTCGGCCGCCGCGGACGCGGATGCGGAGTCGACCGGAAGCGACGGGTGGCACACGCTCGCGCTCGTCGGCTCCGCCGACGGCCTCCGGGTGTACCTCGACGGCGACCGCCTGCTGTCGGTCGGGGCGGCGCCCGACCGGGCGGTCGACGCCGACGAGTCGGTCCGGTTCGGCGGCGAGCGCGCCGCCGACGCGAACGGCGACGGTGACGGCGCGGCGGGCCCGTCGGTCACCGTCGACGGCGCGTGGGCGTTCGACCGCGCGCTGTCGGCCGACGAGGTGGGGAGCGTCGCGGACGCCGAGGAGCCGGTCGTGGCGTACACGTTCGACGGACTCCTCCGCGACGAGAGCACCAACGGCGGGTTCGTCTGGGACTGGGTCAACCAGGACCTCAACCGGACGACCACCGTCGACGGCGAGACGGTCGACTACCAGTTTTACGACGAGGACCCGTTCTGTCTCAACGGCCTGGTCTGGTCCGACCGCGAGGCCCAGCCCGAACTCTGGCAGCTCAAACACAGCCACCAGCCCGTCAAGGTCGCGCCGACGCGAGCGCTCGCGGACGGCGAGGTGTACGTCACCAACCACTACCACTTCACCCCCCTCGACGCGGTCGAAGGCCGGTGGGAACTCGTCGCGGACGACGAGACGGTCGACGAGGGGACGCTCGACATCGACCTCGCGCCGGGCGAGACCCGGCGCGTCTCGGTGCCGTTCGACGCCCCCGACTCGCCGGCCCCCGGGACGGAGTACTGGCTGAACGTCCGGTTCGTCGAGCCCGAGTCGACGCCGTACGCCGACGCCGGCCACGTGGTCGCGCGGGACCAACTCGCCGTCCCCTTCGACGTACCCGACGCCCGGTCGGTCGACCCGGCGAGCCAGCCCGCGCTGTCGACGGCCGAACGGGGGAGCGAACTCGTCGTCGACGGCGAGTGGTTCCAGTACCGGTTCGACCGCGAGGCGGGGACGCTGTCGTCGCTGCGCTACGGGGGACGGGAGGTGCTCGAACGCGGCCCGCAGTTCAACGCGTGGCGCGCGCCGATCATGAACGAGGTGCAGGCGTGGGGTAGCGAGCAGGCGTCGAGTTGGCGTGCGGCCGGGCTGGACGACCTGACCCACCAGGTCGACTCGGTGTCGGTCTCCCGACCCGGCGAGTCGGTCGTCCAAGTCGACGTCGAGGGGTTCGCGCAGGGGCGCGGCCCGGAGACGGTGGCGACGACGCCCGACGCCGCCGGCGACGCCGAGGGGGCGGTGTACGGCGACCCCGAGCGCGTCACCGGCCGGTCGGGGCGGGCGCTCGCGTTCGACGGCGAGGACGACTACGTCGACACGGGCGACGCGGAGGCGCTGAACTTCGCCGAACCCGGGTTCACCATCGGCGTGACGTTCAAGGGGGTCGACACCGGTGACCACAACCCGTTCGTCAGCCGGGGGGACCACCAGTACGGGCTGAAGGTCAACGGCGACAACCTCGAACTGTTCGTCTACGCCGACGGCTGGCACACGGTGACGGCGCCGGCCTCGGAGGTTCCGAACCCGGACGCGTGGCACACGCTCACGGGCGTCTGTGACGACGACGAACTCCGCCTCTACCTCGACGGCGAACTCCTGTCGACGGCGGCGTACGAGCCGTCGACGGTCAACACGACGGAGTACCCGGTTCAGGTGGGGCACAACGCCGAGAACACCACCCGCTTCGCGGAGACGACGGTCGACTCGGTCCGGGTGTACGAGCGCGCGCTGTCGACCGACGAGGTGGCGAGCGGCTTCGACACCCCGCCCGAGAGCGCCGTGCTGTGGTACGAGTTCGACGAGTTCGGCGAGCGGCAGTCGTCCGACCGCGGGGCGGGGTTCGAGACGTCGTACCGCTACCGCGTGTACGGGGTCGGCGACGTGACCGTCGACGTCGACGTCACCCCCAACGAGGTGTTGCGGAGCGTCGTCACGGACTACCTCCCCAAGATGGGGCTCCGGATGGAACTGCCCGACTCGTTCTCCGAGTTCGAGTGGTACGGCCGCGGGCCGATAGAGACGTACCCCGACCGGAAGTGGGGCGCGGACGTCGGCCGCTACGAGGGGTCGGTCGACGACCAGTACGTCCCCTACCTGCCGCCGACGGACAACGGCAACAAGGCCGACACCCGGTGGGCGACCCTGTCCGACGGCGACGTCGCCCTCCTCGGGGCGGCGACCGACGGGGCGACGAACGTCGCCCTCGAACAGTGGGCCAACCTCGCCGACGCCGACCACCAGCACGAACTCGAACCGCGGGGGACGGTCGGGTTCGACCTCGACCACCTCGTGTCGGGCGTCGGCGGCACGCCGACGGAACCGTACGACGAGTATCAGGTCCAGCCCGAACCCGCGTCGTTCGCGTTCCACCTCCGGCCGTTCATGGTCGGCCGACTCGACCCGATGGACGTCGCCAACCGGCGGTTCCCGGTGGGCGAGGAGTAGCGACCCGGATCAGGAACGACGACCCGAGCGGCTCGGGTTTTTTCGATGTCGAGCGGCCGACGAGCGGTCCCGCGAGCGAGGCGGGTAGCCGAGGCGGAACCGCTACGTCGAGTTCCGCGAGCGAGGCCGGAGGCCGAGCGAGCGGCCCTTTTTGATCCACATTTTTCGAGGAGGGTGCCCGCAGCGAGCGACCGAAGGGAGCGAGCGAGGGCACCCGACGAGGAAAAAGGTGGGTGTTAGTCCGCCTTCGCCTGCCAGTCGCGCACCGTATCGGGTCCGACCCCGTCGACCTGTCCGGCGAGGTCGTCGGGTTCTGCCTCCTTGAGCGACGCGCGGTCGTCGATGCCCGCGCCCTTCAGCTTCTCCGCCGTCTTCTCGCCGATGCCGTCGATGGTCTCCAGTTCGGAGCCGGCCTGCCGGGCCTGGTACTCGCGGTAGTTGCAGATGGGACAGCCGAGTTCCCACGGCTCGTCGTCGCCCTCGTCGTCCTCGTCGCCCGTGTGGACCACCAGGTGCGGGAGGTCGTGCTCCTCGCAGGTCTCGTCGGTGACCTCTATCTCGCCGCGCCGCGGCAGCGGTAGCGAGTAGTCGCAGTCGGGGTAGCGCGTACACCCCACGAGGCGGGCGCCCGAGCGGAGCCGCTTGATCGCCAACTCGCCGCCCTCGGCTTCGACGGCTTCGCCGTCTCCGTCCGCGGCGCTCCGCGCCGCGCTCTCCCCGCACTCGGGACAGTCGCCGATCACCACGTCCGCCTCGTCGTCGGCCTCGTCGGCCTTACACTGCGGACAGCCGTGGACGAACGTCTTCCGGCCCGCGAGCATCTTGACGTGGTGGAGGCCGTGCTCCTCGCACTCCTCCTCCAGCAGTAGCGGCTTGCCGGTCGAGGGGAGCGGCAGGGTGTACTCGCAGTCGGGGTAGCCGTCACAGCCCACGAAGTACGAGCCGTGCCGCGACTTCCGCACGAGCAGGTCCTCGCCGCACTCCGGGCACGGGCCGAGCCGTTTGTCGGCCTTGAGCGACTCCTGGAGCATGTCGCCCACCTCCTCGCGCGACTCGGTCAGCCCCTCGAAGACGGAGACGAGTATCTCGCGGGACTCGTCGGCCACCTCCTCGAGGTCCTTCTCGCCGCGGGCGATGGCCTGCATGTCCGCCTCCAGTTGGGCGGTCATCTCGTCGCTGACGATCCGGTCGGCGAACCGCTCGCTCGCCTCGACCACCCCTTCCGCCAACTTGGTCGGCCGCGGCGGGTCGCTCTCGATGTACCCCCGGTCGTACAGCTTCTGGATCACGTCGTGTCTCGTCGCCTTCGTCCCGATACCCATCTCCTCCATCGTCTCGATCAGCCGCGACTGGCCGTAGCGCCGCGGGGGCTGGGTCTGCTTCGCCTCGAAGGCGGTGTCGACGACGGAGAGCACCTCCCCCTCGCTCACGTCGGGGACGTAGCTCTCGTTCGTCGAGAGGTACGGGTAGACGGCGTGGTACCCCTCCTCGACCAGCCGCTTGCCGTTCGACTTCAGCGTGAGCGGGCCGTCGTCCGGCCCGGCGCCGTCGGCGGCCACCTCGCTGACGACCCGGAGGTGCTCCCACTGGGCGTCGGGCGCGACCGTCGCGTAGAAGCGCCGCACCACGAGTTCGTACACCTCCCGCTCGTCGTCGTCGAGGTCCGACGCCGACGGCAGTTCGCCGGTCGGGTGGATCGGCGGGTGGTCGGTCGTCTCCTCGTCGCCCTCGGTGGGCGTCAGGTCGTCGAGTTCGAGGAGGGTTTCGGCGTCGTCGCCGAACCGCGAGTCCGCCGCGAGCTCCTCGAGCAACTCCCGTTCCTCCAGGTCCTCGGGGTAGACGGTGTTGTCGGTCCGCGGGTAGGTGATGTACCCCGCGGTGTAGAGGTCCTCGGCCATGCTCATCGCGCGCTGTGCGGAGTAGCCCAGCGACGAGGCCGCGCGGATGAACTGCGTCGTGTTGAACGGCGCGGGCGGCTGGTCGGTCCGCGAGCGGCGGCGGACCGACGAGACGGTGGCCGACGACGCCTCCCGGAGCACGTCGTACACCGCCTCGGCGGTCGCCTCCGCCCAGACGCGTTCGGCCTCGGTGCCGTCGTCATCCTCGTAGAAGAACTGCGCCTCGAACGCGTCGTCGTCGGCCGCCTCGCCGTCCGCGTCGTCGGCCTTCAGCAGGTCCGCGAACAGTTCCCAGTACTCCTCGGGGTCGAACGCCTGGATCTCGCGTTCGCGGTCGACGATCAGCTTGAGCGTCGGTCCCTGCACCCGGCCGACGGAGATGAAGTCGTCGCCCAACTGCCGCGCCGAAAGCGAGAGGAACCGCGTGAGCGCCGCCCCCCACACGAGGTCGATGATCTGACGCGCCTCCCCCGCCGCCGCCAGGTCGAAGTCGATATCGTCGGGGTCGTCGAACGCCTCGGTCACCTCCCGTTCGGTGATCGACGAGAACCGCACCCGGTCGACGGGCACGTCCTCGTTGGCCTCCCGCACCAGTTCGTACGCCTCCTTGCCGATCAGCTCCCCCTCGCGGTCGTAGTCGGTGGCGACGACCACCCGGTCGGCCTCGCGCGCGAGCAGCCGGAGCGCCCGGACGATGTTCTCCTGGGTGGGCCGCTTTTGGACCGGCGCGTCGATGAGTTCGACCGGCTCCACGTCGCGCCAGTCGTCGTACTCCGCGGGGAAGTCGACGCCGACGACGTGCCCGGAGAGCCCGATACAGCGAGTTCCCCCCCACCGGTAGACGTTGACTCCGGCCCGGCGTTCGGAGTCGTACGACCCCCCCGAGAGGATGTCGGAGATACGCCGCGCGGCGTTGTCCTTCTCCGTGATGATGAGGTCCATTCGTCGGCGGGTGGTAGGTCGATACCCCATCTAAAGGTTTCGCGGTCTCCCGCGGTTCGGAGCGCCGGGAGGGCCGCCCGACCGGCCGGCGAACCGGGGTTCGGCTCCCGACCGCACCCGACCGCTCCCGACGGATACGGACCGGTAGGGAGTTAATTCCATCCCGATCCGAACGATTAATCGACTCCGGTCGCGAGCGGGCGACCGTGCCCGATCCGACCACGGCCGCGGTGACCGACGTCGTCGACGGCGACACCCTCGACGTGGAGTTCCCCGACGGGGAGACCGGGACGGTGCGCGTGCTCGGCATCGACACGCCCGAGACGACAGACAACGTCGAGGCCGAACGCCGCAGGGAGTGGGAGGGGATCGAGTCGATAGACTACCTCGGGCGGTGGGGAAGCCGCGCAAGCGAGTTCGCCCGCGAGCGCCTCGCTGGCGCGACGGTCGAACTCGTCGAGGACCCCAACGAACCCTCGCGCGACCAGTTCGACCGCCTGCTCCGGTACGTCCGCTACGACCCCGACGGGTCGGACGACTCCGGGCCACCGGGCGACGGGGACGACGCCGACGGCTCCGGGGGGTCGGACGGCCCTTCGGAGGCTCGCGACACGGTGTACAACCGCCTCGCGGTCGCGGAGGGGTTCGCCCGGGTGTACGGCTCGGGGTTCGCCAGACACGACGAGTACCGCGCCGTCGAGGAGACCGCCCGCGATGAGAGCCGGGGGCTGTGGGCGCGGAGCGACCTGCCCGCGACGCCCGAGATACGCGACCGGCCGGTCGAGCGCGCGTTCGTCCCCGACCCCGCCACGGTCCGCACCGCCTCGGGGACGCTCGCGGACGGCCGTGCCCCGGTGTTCGCCGGCGAGGGGGCGACCCAGACGCTCGCCGGCGACGGCGTCGAGTACGACGGCCGCCTGCCGCTGGTCGGCGTCGACGACGACGCGCGGGTGGCGGTCGTCGGCGGGCCGATGGTCGACGAGTGGTACGAGCAGGCGGAGGGGTTCCCGACCGACACCAGCGGCTTCGGCAACTTCCCGCTGTTCACCAACCTGCTGGCGAGCCTGAGCGACCGCGGGGGACAACTGCTGGTCGACGGCGGTCACGGCCAGTTCGACGCCGACTACGCGCTCTCCTCGGAGGACATGGCGTACTACCTCCGCTATCTGGAGGGGCAGGATATCGGTCACCGGCAGGTCAACACCCTCGCCGACGGGATGCCCGACGGCCGCGCGCTGGTCGTCACGGCGCCCGCGGCGGCGTACACCGACGCGGAACTCGCGGCGGTCGAGTCGTTCCGCGACGCGGGCGGGGCAGTGCTGTTGGTGGGGCACGCCGCCGACGGGATGCCCGCCGACGCCCGCGAGAACCTCGACGCGGTGGCGGCGGCGCTCGGCTCCGACCTCCGCTTGAACGGCGACGCGGTCACCGACGAGGGGAGCGCGCTGAACGGCGACCCCGCGATCCCGGTGACCTCGGCGTTCGACGACTCGTTCGACCTGTTCGGCGCGTTCACGCCCGAGCGGCCGGCCGGGCCGCCCCTGTCGGTCGTCCGGGTGGAGTCGGGCGCCGACGCGGGGGAGCCGACGAGCGAGCGGGTGGTCGTCGAGAACGCCGGCGACGGACCGCTCGACGTGAGCGGCTGGCGAATCGCCGACGCCGCCGGCCACGAGTACCGCTTCCCCGAGGGGCTGACGCTGCCGGCGGGCGCGCGGGCGGCGGTCAACACCGGCAGCGGCGGGACCGCCGTCGAACTGTACTGGGGGCGGAACTCGCCCGTCTGGAACGACGCGGGCGACACCGTCAGCGTGTACGACGACGGCGGGTCGCTCGTGACCGAGTACGCGTACGACGGCGAGTGAGCCACCCGCCGAACCGCGCGGCCGACGCCGGCGACTCGCGGGTCGGCCTCGTCGGTCCGCGGCCGCCGCGCGACCGGTCGACCGGTCCGCGCTACTCGAACTCGGGGGCGCGGTCGGCGACCCGTTCGAAGCGCCAGCGGTCGTACAGCAGCGTCACGTCGCCGTCGTCGACCCGGAACTCCACGGGTTCGCGGGCGCCCGCCTCGTCGACCGCGACGAACCCGTACGGGTCGTCGGTGGGTTCGAGCGGTCGGCCGTCGCCGCCGAGCGAGCCGCCGGTTTCGAGCCGGAGGGTGCCGCCGTCGCGGGCGACGACCGCGCGCCTGATCCCGCGGTAGGAGGCGTACTCGCCGGTGAGCCGGTCGAACCGGCGGCGGCGCTCGAAGAACGGCACGTCGGACGGGTCCTCGCCGACGGCGGCGGCGAACACGCCCTGCCCGAGGTGTGCGAGCGGGTAGTCGGGCGAACTGTTGGCGGCGACGGCGACGCCCACGCCCTCGGCGGGACAGAAGCCGACGTACGCGCTGGAGACGGCGACCGACCCCGAGTGGCCCACCAGGTCGCGCCCGCACGTCTCGCGGGTGCGCCAGCCGTAGCCGTACGGGCCGCTCGGCGTCTCGATGCGCCCCTCGTGACAGTCGCGGAGCGCGTCGGCGCTCACGATCTCGGTGCCCTCGAACCGCCCGCCGTTCAACTGGAGGCGGAGGTAGTCGGCGAGGTGGCGGACCGACGCGATGACGCCGCCCGTCGGGTGGGTGAGTTCGCGCGCCGGGAACGACGCCGCGACCAGGTCGCCGTCCTCGTGGAGGTACGGCGTCATGTGGTCGTCGTCCATGGCGAACCGCGAGTCGTCGAGCGTCGCCCGGTCCATCCCCAGCGGGTCGAACACGTGTTCGTCGAGGTACGCCGCGAACGGCTTGCCCGTACACGCCTCGACCACCTCGCCGAGCAGGACGTACCCCGCGTTGCAGTAGGCGAACCGCTCGCCCGGCGGCGCGACCCGCTGGTCGGCCGCGCCCTCGACGTGCGCGCGGACGTCCGCGGCGCTCGACAGCGCGACCGTGTCGGTCTCGCGGCGGAGGCGGCGACCGATGAGCGCCTCGCTCGTCCCGAGCGACGGCAGTCCCGACGAGTGGGTGAGGAGGTGGCGCAGCCGGATCGGCTCGTCGTACGCGTCGCCGAGGTCGATATCCAGATACTCCGTCACGGGGTCGTCGACGGAGAGCATCCCCGCCTCGCCGATCTGCGTGACCGCGAGCGCGGTCATCGATTTGGTGACCGACCCGACGCCGTACAGCGTGTCGGGCGTCGCGGGGCGGTTACCCGCCAGGTCGCGCGCGCCGAACCCCTCGGCGTAGACGGGCGCGTCGCCGTCGACCACCGCGACGCTCACCCCCGGGAGGCGGTCCCGGCGCATCGTCGCCCGCACGAGGTCGGCCACGGCCGCGCGGTTGTCGCCGTTCATACTCCGCCGTCGGCCGCCGCCGGCAAGAAGCCACTCCCCGACGCGCGGGCCGACCGCCGGGGCGGTCGCCGGCTCACTCGACGACGAAGTCCGCCGACCCCGACTCGATTACCCACGTCAACCCCGTCTCGGAGCCGGTGTAGTCGAGACACGACTCGCTGCGGTCGCCGTCGGCGTCGAACACCATCCCGTACGTCCCCGGGCCGGGCACCGGGAGCAGGTCCGCCCGTTCGCCCGGGTCGACCGACGCCTCGGCGGTCTCGCCGTTCGTCTCCGGTTCCGTGTCACAGGAGGTTCCCTCCTCGCCCAGTCGCCACAGCGACAGCGACACGTCTATCGGCTCGTCGCGCCGGTTCACCGCCCCGATCGTCGGCCCCGAGTCGCCGCTCTCGCCCGGTCCGGTTCCGGTCGCACCGCCCTCGGCCGGACCGCTCTCCCCCGACCCGCATCCGGCAGTCGCCGCCGCCGCGGCCGCGACCGCACCCCGGAGGAACGTTCGTCGGTTCACACCTCCGGGCGTCGCCCGTCGCGGGTAAGAAGCCACCCGAAACGCTCGCGACCGTCGCGCCGGCTCCGACCGGCGTGCGCCCGGTCACGCGCGGGCGGGTCGGCCGTCGCCCGGTCGGCGAGTCCGACGGGAACGGCGGATCGGTGCCGGTACCCCGAGGGTTTTGCCCGCCGAGCGCTCCCCTCGCGTATGCCCGAGACGGACGCCGACCTGTTCACGATGACGTGGGAGGACGCCGGCGAGGCGTTGCCCGACGCCGACGCCGCGGTGCTCCCGACGGGGAGTCTCGAACAACACTCGACGCACCTGCCGCTGTCCGTCGACACGCTCCGGGCGGACCACCTGAGCGCGGAACTCGTCGAGGCGGCGGCCGACCACGACCTCTCGCTGGTTCGCCTGCCGGCGCTGCCGTTCGGCGACTCCGAACACCACATGACGTTCCCCGGGACGGTGACGCTCTCGCAGGACACGTACAAGGGCGTCCTGATCGACGTGGGGCGGTCGCTCGCGGCCCACGACGTCGAGCGGGTCGTCTTCCTCAACTGCCACGGCGGCAACAGACAGGCGCTCAGCCTCGCGGCCGACCGACTCAACCGCGACACCGACCTCACGGCCCACGTCGTCCACTGGACGAACTTCGCGCGCGAGCAGTTGCGCGAGGAGTTCGGCGAGGGGTGGGGTCACGCCGGCGACCACGAGACCAGCGTGATCGAACTGTTCCGCCCGGACCTCGTGCGCGAGGAGAAGAAGGAGCCACAGACCGTCAAGGACCGGCCCGAGACCCGGTCGTACACCTACTTCGGTGACGTGACCGAGCAGGGCGGGCTGGGCGACCCGACCAACTCCGACCCCGAGGCGATGGAGGGGATCGTAGAGGACACCACCGCACGCATCCTCGACGCGCTACGGAGCGACATCGACGAGGGGTGGTGAGCGTGTGGCGCGGTCGGTGGCACGGGCGTGCGGCGGAGTGACGCGCCCACCCAGGGCTTACCCCGCCCGACCGCGACGCGTCGGCATGGTCGACGGCGCGCATCCCAGCCAGCCGGAACTGTACGACCTCCAGCACGCGGACGCGGAGCGAGGCGACGTCCCGTTCTACGTCGAACGCGCCCGGGAGGCCGACGGCCCGACGCTCGAACTCGCCTGCGGCACCGGCCGGGTCCACCTCGAACTCCTGCGGGCGGGCGTCGACGTCGACGGGGTGGACGTCGACCCCGACTCGCTCGACCGCCTGCGGGCGAAGGCGCGCGCGGCGGGGCTGTCGCCGTCGGTGCGCGAGAGCGACATGCGGGACCCGACGGTCGACCGGACGTACGGCCTCGTCGTCTGCCCGTTCAACGCCATCCAACACGCGACGACGCTCGCCGACCTGCGGGCGACGCTCGCGGGCGCTCACGGCGCGCTCTCGCCGGGCGGCCGCTTCGTCTTCGACGTGTTCGTCCCGCGGTTCGACGTGATACGTGAGACGTACGGCGAGTGGCGCGAGGAGTCCGTCGAGTACGACGGCCGCGAGTACCGGGTCCGCTCGCGGACGCGGGTGACGGACCACGCGGAGCAACTGTTCACCGTCGAGACGGAGCTCCGGACCGCCGCGGGCGAGACGGTCCGCCGCGAGGCGCACGAAATCGCGATGCTCCCGAGACGGCTCGTCCGACTGCTCGCAGACGGGTCGCCGTTCGCGTCCGCCTCGGTCGCGGGCGGCTTCGACGGCCGTCCCCTCGGCGCGGACGACCGCACGCAGGTGTGGACGCTGGAGAAGGCGGAGTGAGCGGCGCCCGGGACGCATGCGGGGCGGCCCCGTCGAGGGGAACGCGACCGGAATTCAGACGTGTTCGTCGAGGAACCCGGCGATGCGCTCGAACTCCTCGATGAGGTTCTCGCGGGAGGTGGTGTGGTGGCCCTCGTCGTCGAAGACGAGTTTCTCGACCGGAACGCCCCGCTCGCGGACCGCCTCGACCACCTGCTCGGCCTCGCCCACGGGCACCCGGGGGTCGTTCGCGCCGTGTTGGACGAACAGCGGACACCGGACCCGGTCGATGTGGCTGAGCGGGGATATCTCCTTCAGCAACTCGTAGTCGTCGTCGAGCGAGCCGTACTCGGCCTCGCGGTGACTGCGGCGCCACTCGCCCGTGTTCTCCAAGAAGGTGGTGAAGTCGGCGATGCCGACGAAGTCGACGGCGGCCGCCCACAGGTCGGGGTACTCCGTGATGGCCGCGAGCACCATGAACCCGCCGTACGACCGGCCGTACGCCACGACCCGGTCGTCGTCGACCGCCGGCCGGTCGGCCAGCCACTCGACGCCGGCGGCGACGTCGGCGACCGAGTCCATCCGGTTGTCCACGTCGTCGAGGGCGGCGTACGCCCGGCCGTACCCCGACGACCCCCGGACGTTCGGCTCCAACACCGCGTACCCGCGGTTCAAGAAGAACTGCTTGGTCGGGTAGAACCACGGCCGCCGCTGGTGTTCGGGACCGCCGTGGATGTCGACGATGGCGGGGACAGCCTCGTCGGCGTCGTCCGGGTCGACCCCGGCCGGGAGCGTCCAGTAGGCGGGTATCTCGCGGCCGTCGAACGTCTCGTAGCTGACGGTCTCGGGGGCGCGGAACGACTCCCGCGGGACGCCGTTCGTCCCGACGGGCGTCCAGTCGGTCGCCTCGCGCTCGCCGAACTCGCAGACGCGGACGCCGTACGGCTCCGCGGGCGCGGTGTGGGTGTACGCGACCCGCTCGGCGTCGGGACCGAAGGCGAACCCCGCCGCGATGCCGTCGACCGCGGGCGCGTCGGCCGCCGCGAACTCGGTGCCGTCGAGCGTGCCCGCCGCGACCGACGAGTACCCCCCCTCGTTGTACGCGAACACCGCGCGGCCGGTGTCGCGGTCGTACGCGAACGCGTCGACGCTCCACGCGTCCGTCCCGGGTTCGCCCGTCGCGTCGCCCCCGTCGGCGTCGCCCGCCACGGGGGTGAGGTCGCCCGAGTCGAGGTCGAACCGGCCGACGTAGGCGGTGTCCCGCCCGTGGTCGGTCACGCAGTAGAGGCCGCCGTCGCCGTCGAACTGGACGTGCGAGTAGGCCGCCGCTTCGTCGTCCGAGAGCGTCCGGGTCTCCCCCGACTCCAAGTCGAGCAGCGACAGTTCCACGTCGGAACTCGCGTGGGGCTTCGACAGCGCGAGCCGTCGCCCCGCGGGTCCGAACGCCTCGACGCCGAGCCAGCCGCCGGGTCCCTCGTGGACGCGTTCGGGGTCGCCCGGGTCCGAGTCGGCGTCGCCCACGCGCTGGACGTAGACGTCGAACCGGGCGTCGGCCTCGCGGTTGGCGGCGTACGCGACCCGGTCGCCGTCGGGTCCCCACGCCCCCCACGCGTGGATGGAGTCGGGGTCGTCGGTCAGCGGCGTCTCCGCGCCCGTGTCGAGGTCGTAGCGGAACAGTTGGTCGCGCTCGTCGCTCCCGCGGTCCATCCCGAAGACGAACCGCTCGTCCGTCGGCGACGCCGCGACGACGGAGACCCGTTCCTCGTGAGGGGTGAGCCGCTCGGGCCACGCGCCCGCCGCGTCGGCGGTCCACACCTGCGGCGTCCCCGACGTGTCCGCGAGAAAGAGGAGGCGGCCGTCGGGCGTGAACGCCGGCGAGTCGACGTGTTCGACGGCGAGGTAGCGCGCCACGCCGTACTCGGTGTCGGTCTGTGTCACGTCCGCACGCGCGCCCGCTCGGGGCTAAAGGGTTGGCCACCCGGCGAGACCGACCCCGGACGGGGAACAACCCGCCGACGCGTGGCTCGTCGCCCCTCCGCGGTCGGCGTCTACGCGTCGAGGTCCGCGTCGGCGAACCGGTCGAGGAACGCCGCGGTCGTGCGGATCCCGTTCTCGAGGTGCGTCAACGAGAGGTGTTCGTTCGGCGAGTGGTTCCCCTGGTCCGGGTTGGCGTACGGGACGACCAGCACGGGCACGTCCGACAGCGCCTCGACCTCGCGGAAGAACGCGGCGGGGAGCGACCCGCCGAGCACCGGGAGTTCGACCGGGTCGGCGTCCCACACCGCGGCGAGCGCCTCCCGGACCGGCGCGGCCGCGGGCGCGTCGACGGGCGTCTTCGCCGGCGGGAACGTCGACCCCATCGTCACCTCGGCGTCGGGGTGGACGCCGGCGACGTGTTCGCGGACCCGCTCGAACACCCGGTCGCCGTCCTGGCCGGGGACGAGCCGGCAGTCGCACTTCGCGGTCGCCCGGTGGGGGATGACCGTCTTGCCGCCCTCGCCCTGATAGCCCGCGTCGAGACCGTTGACCGTGAGCGTCGGTTCGAGGAACAGCCGCTCGTAGTACGGCTTCTCGGTCGCGAGGTGGGTGAGCCCGAGTTCCTCGCGGACCGCGTCTCCGTCGTCGGGGAGCCGCGCGACGAGGTCGCGGTCGGCGTCGCTCACCTCGATGCCGTCGTGGAAGCCGTCGACCGTGACCTCGTCGCCGTCGACCATCGACCCGACTATCTCGACGAGTTCGGTCGCCGCGTTCGGCACCGGCCCGCCGAAGTTGCCCGAGTGGAGGTCGGCGTCCGCGGTCCGGAGGTCCAGTTGAAACGAGAGCACGCCGCGGTTGCCGTACGCGAGCGTCGGCCGTCCCGAGCGGTGCTGGGGACCGTCGGCGACGTACACGAGGTCGGCGTCCGCCACCTCGGGCGCGCCGCCGTCGAGGTACTCGCGTAACCCCCGGCTCCCGCTCTCCTCGCCCCCCTCGACCAGCGCTTTCACGTTCACGTCGGGGAGCGCGTCCGCCCGCGAGAGCGCGTCGACCGCGAACGCGTGGGCGGCGAACTGCCCCTTGTTGTCGCCCGCGCCGCGGGCGTAGACGGCGCCGTCGCGGACCGTCGGCTCGAACGCGGGCGTCTCCCACTCGTCGGGCTGTTCGGCCGGCTGGACGTCGTAGTGGCCGTAGAAGATGACCGTCGGGGCGGCCGCCGGGTCGGCCGCGAGTCGCTCGGCGTACACCAGCGGGTAGCGGTCGGTCTCGACGCTGCGGGCGTCGAAACCGTACGTCTCGAAGAACGCGCGGACCGCGTCGGCGCCGTCGGCCATCCCCTCGCCGGTCGCGCTCACCGTCCGCAGGCGCAGCAGGTCGAACAGCGACTCGCGGTAGCCGTCGAACCGTTCGGCGACGACGGCGTCGGCCGCGCTCGCGTCGGGACTCGTGGGCATGGAACACCCCTCGGGACCGGGGTGCTTCGTCCTTGCGGGGGCGCCCGGTCGGGGTCACGCGAGCGCCGACGGGCGACGGCGGCCGGCCACTCGGCTCGCGGCGGCGGCACGGCCCAACGTGGAACGTGGTGACGCTCGCGCGGGAGTCGGGAAGGGAATAAGACCCCGGGCGACGCGGTATGGGTCGTGAGACGACGACGACGAACTCGACGACGACAGCCCTCCGATCGACTCGTCGTCCCGACGCCCGCGGGGACGGACGACCGCGATGGCTCGCGGAGACGGACGACCGCGACGGCTCGCGGGGGCGCAGATGAGCGGTAGCCCGAGACGCGGCGCCGGCGCGGTGCTGCTCGCGGTGGTGTTGCTCGCGTCGGTGGCGACCGTCGCGGTCACGGTCGGCGCCGTCCAGACGGACGTCGCCATCCGGTCGGTGAACGCCTCGGTCGACCAGCCCGCGCCCGGCGAACCGTTCACGCTGTCGGTCGACGTGGCCAACCTCGAGAGCAGCGCCGGCACCGTCGAGGTCACGAACGTGTTCGTCCGCGGCGCCGACGGCACCGAGTACGCGCGCGCGAAGAATCTGGGGTCGGTCGCCGCCGGGAGTTCGCTGACCGTCCCGGTGACGGCCACCATCGACGACGCCGGCCGCGAGCGGCTGACCGTCTACGCGGTGGTCCAAGACTCGGCGGGCGACTACACCCGCGTGAGCTACCCGCTGTTCGTCGACGTCGAGGAACCCGACGAGGCGGTGGTCTCCTTTGCGGACCTCGACCCCGTCGCCGGCGAGGAGAGCGGCGTCAACGTGACCGTCTCGAACGGCGACGCGGGCGCGCTCTCGAACGTCCGGCTGGAACTCGGCGGCGACGCCGACGTGACGAACCCCGAGCGGGTCAACGCCTCGCTCGCCGCGGGCCGACAGGTCACCTACACGTACGACGTGACCTTCCCCGAGACGGGCGAGGGAACCCTCGACGCCACGCTGACGTACAAGACCGACCAGGGGAGCACGCGCACGGTCACCCGCGAGGTGACGACCGACGTCGAGGCGGCGGACGTCGACGCGGAACTGAGCGCCGCCGCGAGCACGATCAACGGCTCGCCGACCGTCCGCGCCGCCCTGACCGAGTACGGCAACGTCGAACTCCGCGACGTGCGGGTCAGCGCCGTCGTCGACGGCGAAACCGTCGCCCGCACGCTCGTCGGGGACGTGCCCGAGGAGGGCACCCGGACGGCGACACTCGACGGCAACGACATCCCCGCGGGCGAGGTGACCGTCCGCGCCGAGTACACCGCCGCGGGCGACCGGCAGAGCACCGAGACGACGCTCGACTACTCGCCGAGCGAGACCGCCAACGTCACGCTGACCGGCGTCGAGGTGTCGGGCTTCGGGTCGTCGCTGTCGCTGAGCGGCGACGTCGCCAACCTCGGCACCGCCGACGCCGACTCGGTGCTGCTCAGCGTCCCGAACCGCGACGGCGTCTCACCCACCTCGCCCAACGGCGAGTACTTCGTCGGCACTATCGAGTCGAGCGAGTTCGCCACGTTCGAACTGTCCGCGAGCACGAGCGCCAACGCCACGAACGTCGACAGCCTCCCCGTGCGGATCAGCTACACGGCAGACGGCGAACGGCTCTCGCGGGTCGTCAGCGTCGACGTGAGCGGCGGCGCCGCGGTGGCGGGGGCGGGCGCGGGCGGTCCCGGCGAGTCGGGCGCCGCGGCCGGTCCCGCGGCGGCGAGCGGGTCCGAGGGGTCGGGCGGGTCGGGCGGTCTCCCGCTGCTCCCCATCGGCGTCGTCCTCGTAGTGGTCGCGGTCGTCGGGTTCGGGGTCTACCGATGGCGCAGTCAGTGAGCGCGCATGTCATCGAACTGGAGGACGTGGTCAAGCGCTACCGGAGCGGCGAGGAGGAGATAGCGGCGCTCGACGGCGTCGACTTCCACGTCGACCGCGGCGAGATGGTGACGGTGATCGGACCCTCCGGCTCCGGCAAGAGCACGATGCTCAACATCATCGGCCTGCTCGACACCCCGACCGAGGGGACGGTCTCCCACCACGGCCGGAACGTGAGCGAGTTCACCGAAGACGAGTTGACCGAGGAGCGCCGGTCGGGCATCGGGTTCGTCTTCCAGGACTTCCACCTCCTGCCGATGCTGACGGCGACCGAGAACGTCGAACTCCCGTCGATGTGGGACACGTCGGTCGACCGTCACGACCGGGCGGTCGACCTGCTCCGCCGGGTGGGGCTGAGCGACCGCCTCGACCACACGCCGAAACAGCTCTCGGGCGGCCAACAGCAGCGGGTCGCCATCGCGCGCGCGCTGATCAACGAGCCCGCCGTCGTGTTGGCCGACGAGCCGACGGGCAACCTCGACCAGGAGACCGGGCGGCTCATCCTCGAAGAGCTGACCCGGCTGAAAGAGGAGGAGGGCGTCGCCATCGTGGTGGTGACCCACGACGACCAGGTGCTCGACTACACCGACCGCGTGGTCCGGATCGTCGACGGCGTCATCCAGGGACGGGAGGCGGAGCCGTGAGCGTCGCCGAGTGGCTCTGGCGGTTCCCCAGCGCGCTGATGGCGTGGCGCAACCTCGGCCGGAACAAGGTCCGGACCGGGCTCGCGGCGCTGGGTATCGTCATCGGCGTGGTCGCCATCGCGTCACTCGGGATGGCGGGCGCCGCGATCCAACAGCAGGCGACCGCCGACCTGGGGAGCATCGGCAACCAGGTGACGGTGTCGACGGGCGAGGACAGCGACACCGACGGGCTGACCGACGACCAAGTGGAGGGGATACGGAGCGTCTCGGGCGACGCCACCGTGGTCCCCCAGAAGTCGAACTTCACGCGGCTCACGGCCCGGAACGGCGACGAGGTGAGCGTGAGCGTGACCGCGCTGACCAACGCGAGCGCGATGTACGAGGTGTGGCGGGGTGAGGCGCCCGAACGGCTCCAGTCGGGCGCGCTGATCGGCAACGCCACCGCGACCCGCCTCGGGCTGGAACTCGGCGACCCCGTCGAGTACGACGGCCAACTCTACCGGGTCCGGGGGATCATCGAGTCCCAGCAGGGCGGGTTCGGCAGCGGTGGGAGCACGCTGGTGTTGCCGCTGTCGGCGCTCCGCGACCAGGAGTACTACGACTCGGTCACGATCCTCACGGACGGCGGCGAGGAGGCCACGGCGGTGTCCGACGCGATCGAAGCGCGGTTCAACCCCGGCGACGAGGAGGTGTTGAGCGTCACGAACTTCGGCGACATCCAACAGCAGGTCGGGTCGTTCCTCAACACGCTCAACCTCGCACTCCTCGGCATCGGCTCCATCTCGCTGGTGGTCGCGAGCGTCGCCATCCTCAACGTGATGTTGATGAGCACCATCGAACGCCGCGGCGAGATCGGCGTCCTCCGCGCCGTGGGGATCCGCCGGGGGGAGGTGCTCCGGATGATCCTGACCGAGGCGCTCCTGCTCGGGGTGATCGGCGGGCTGGTCGGCGCGCTCCTCTCGCTCGGCGTCGGTCTGCTCATGTTCGACGTGCTCGCGGACGACGCGACGCAGGTCCTCGCGTGGAGCAGTTCGCGCTACCTGCTGTACGGGTTCCTGTTCGCGGTGGTCGCGAGCCTGCTGAGCGGTCTCTACCCCGCGTGGAAGGCCGCGAACGACAGACCCGTCGACTCCCTGCGGGGGTAGAGGGGCGGGCGTCGGGACCCCGTCGCCCGCGGGCGGGACGACTCACGCGTACGCGAACGCGCCGTAGACCGAGACCGCACCGAACGCCGCCACCGCCGCTCCGCCGAGTCCGACGCTCCGCCGAGTCCGACGCTCCACACCCCGATCCCCCTCGTCGGGCGGCTCTCGACTGTACAGCGGCAGAACGTCGGAGGAGGCGTCGAAGGAGACGGTCGTCGCAATGCCGACCGCGAGGAGGACCAGCCCGGAGACGAGCATCGGTATCGGGATCACTCGGGACCCGAATCGGGACGGCTACCCGTCGAGTTCCGCGCGCAGCCGCTCGTTGACGGTTCCGGGGTCGGCGCTCCCGCCGGTCTTGGCCATCACCTGTCCGACGAGGAAGTTGAGCGCGCCGCCCTCGCCGGCGTGGTAGTCCTTGACGGCGTCGGGGTTCTCCTCGATTGCCTCGCGGACCGCGTCGGCGACGGCGTCGTCGTCCGCCTTCCCCAGCCCCTCGCGTTCGATCACCTCGTCGGGACCGACCCCCTCGTCGAGCATCGTCCGGAGGACGGTCTCCTCGGCGTTCTTCGTCGTCACCTCGTCGGCGGCGACGAGTTCGACCAGCCGCGTGAACTCGTCGAGCCTGTCGGTCACGTCCTCGATGGGGACGTCGCGGTAGTTGAGTTCGCCGAGCAGGTTGTCCGCGACCCACGTCGCCGCGAGGTCGGGGTCGAACGCCTCCGCGACCTCCTCGTAGAAGTCGGCGACCGCCTTCCGGGAGGTGAGCTTGCTCGCCGACTCGGCGTCGAGTCCGTACTCCTCGCGGAAGCGCTCGCGGCGGGCGTCCGGGAGTTCGGGGATCGCGATCCGCTCTTTCCAGTCGGACACCTGCAGCGGCGGGAGGTCGGCCTCCCGGAAGTAGCGGTAGTCCTCCTCGGTCTCCTTCGACCGCATCGAGACGGTGTTGCCGTGCGTCTCGTTGAAGTGGCGCGTCTCCTGAGCGACCGCCTTCCCCCGCTCGATCAGGTTCTCCTGACGGCTCCGCTCGTAGCTCAACGCGTCCTCCGCGCCGCGGTGACTGGAGATGTTCTTCACCTCCGTCCGGTTGGCCTCGGCGAGTACGTCGTCGGAGACGCCGCCGTCGGCGTCGAACTCGGCGGCGTCGACCATCGAGAGGTTGGCGTCGATCCGGAGGCTGCCGTCGCGGGCGGCGTCGAACACGCCGAGGTACTCCAGCACCTCCTCCAGTTTCTCGAGGAAGGCGCGCACCTCGCTCGGGTCGCGGAAGTCGGGTTCGGTCACCACCTCCATCAGCGGCGTGCCCGCGCGGTTGTAGTCGACCAGCGAGTAGTCCGCGCGGTCGACCGACGTCGTCCGCACGTCCAGATCCTGGGTCCCCTCGCGGACGTGCCGGAGGCTACCGGGGTCCTCCTCCAGGTGGGCGCGGCGGACCCGCACCTCGCGACGCTCGCCCTCGTGGGAGAACTCCAGCGTGCCGTCGGCGCACAGCGGCGCGTCGTACTGGGTGATCTGGAAGTTCTTCGGCAGGTCGGGGTAGTAGTAGTTCTTCCGGTGGAACCGGGTCTCCTCGGGGATGTCGGCGTCGAGCGCCTTCCCCACCTTCACCGCCGCCTCGACCGCCGCCTCGTTGAGGACGGGGAGCGCGCCGGGTAGCCCGAGACAGACGGGGCAGACGCGCGTGTTGGGGGCCTCGTCGTCGGCGGGGTCGGTCGAACACCCGCAGAAGACCTTCGTGTCCGTCTCGAGTTGGACGTGGACCTCCAACCCGATGACGGGCGTGAGGTCGGCCCGCTCGGCTGTTCGTGCCATTGCCGCCGGCTTCGAGACGCCGGAGGTAAAGGCTAACGGAGCGGTTCAGCGCGTCCCGCTCGCGGGCGCGGGCCGCCGCTCGAACTGGGCGAGGCACACGCCGAGTACGACCGGCGGCGTGACCGCGCGGCGGGCGGTCCGAGCGGGGGCGGGAGCGGAGTCGAGCGAGCGGGTCGGACGCCGTAGCTACCGCGCGTACAGCGTCGCGCCGAGCAGCGACGGGAGGGCGTCGCGGTCGACCGGGCTGACAGCGACGTACGGCCGGTCGACGGGTCCGAACACGTCGACCACGCGGCCGACGGTCGTCAGCGAGTCGTCGAGCGTCTCGGTCCCGACGTCGGCGGGGTCGTCCCCCTCGGGGACGCGCACCACCGCCACCCCGCCCGCGGTCCGGACCACCTCGCCGACGCGTCTCATCTCGCCACCCCGTCAGTCCCCGCGCACGATCCCGAGGTAGGCGCCGACCGCCTGCACCAGGTCGTTCTTCGCGGTCTCCTCGGTGCCGGTCACGAGCACGCGCCCGCGGGCCTCGTACTCGCGGGAGTAGCCCACGTCGCGCTCTATCTTGGCGTCGTAGCCCACCTGCTGGACGGCCTTCGCGATCTCGTCGACCGTCGGCTCGGAGACGGCCATCTCCAGCGGGATGCGCCGCCCCTCCGCGCGCGACAGCGCCGCGTCGAAGTACGCGGGCCAGAGGACGTTCTCGACCATACCGAGGGGGCGCGTCCCGCGCGGAAAAAGGGTGCTATGTGCCGTCGGCCGCGTGGGCGGTCGCGCGACCCGAGTCGGGGTCGCGTGGCTGCTCCTCGGCGGGGCGGGCGTCTACGGCTCCCGCCGCCGCGCGAGCAGGCCGCTCGCCGCGAGCGCCGCCAGCGCGACC
>NZ_ASGZ01000037.1 GCF_000495475.1 Candidatus Halobonum tyrrellensis G22
GCGGGCGAGTCCGACGCCGGCCGCGACCAGCGCCAGTAGCCCGGCGAGCGCGACCACGGGTGTCGACAGCGGGACCGCCACCGCCGCCGCGGGGACCGCGAGGACGGCCAGCCCGTACGCGCACGCGAGGGTCCCGACGACGAGCGCGAGGTCGCGCGCCGACGGGCGCCGCCGGGTCACGCGTCCGCCTCCCCTCCGTCTCGACCGGAGTCGAAGGCGGCGTTCGGGTCGGTATCGGCGTCGTTCGGATCCGGAAGCCGTTCCACCGCGGCGACGGCTCGGGTCTCCCGTTCGGGGGTGGCCGACGAGTCACCGTACCGCACCCGCTCGAAGAGGACGCGGAGGTCGGCGACGGCGTCCGCCGGGAGACCCGCGTCGCGCGCCGCCGCCGTCACCTCGCCGGGCGTCCGCCGCGCCCAGTCGTCGCCGACGGCCTGGCGCGCGAGCGTCAGCCACGCGGCGGCGACGCCGTCGTCGGGGTCCGGGGTCGGCGGTGCCGGGTCCGACGGCCCGGCTGGCTCCGGTCGGTCGTCGTCGGCCGGGTCGACGGCGGCGTCGTCACCGGCCGCGAGGCGTCGGAGGAGCGCGGCCGCGGCCGCAAGCCCGCCGAGAACCAGCGCGACGGCCAGCGGAGCGGAGCCGGAGCCGCCGGGACCGTCGGTCGACCCGTCACCGTCGCCGCCGACCGAACCCGGCTCGGACTGCTGTTCGCCGTCGTCCGTCGGCGCTCCGGGCGTGTCGCTCGACGACTCGGAGCGGTCGACCCGGCCGCCGTCGTCGGCGGACGCCGAGCCGTCGAGGCAGTCGACTGCGTCGAACGTCGCGGCGCCGGCCGAGAGCGCGAGGACGGCGAGCGCCGCGGCGAGGAGGGGGGCGTACTCGCGTGGGGACACGCCGGGGACGTACAGCTATCGGGACAGTGAATCTGTCGGGTTCGGAGCCGTCCCGCCCGGTCGGACGGCACGAGGGCGGCGCGAGGGCGGAACGGGACGGAACGGGACGGCGCGCGGTGTCGGGTCCCGGCGAGCCATTCAAGCCCGTTGGGGCGAACGAACGGACGACGATGACGGGACCACGAGGGCGGTCGACGGGGTCGGTGACCGCCGCCGCGTCCGGCGACCGACCTGTCGGGGAGAGCGACCGCGGGGACCGCACGCCGTGATGGTGTTCACCCACATCGTCGTCGGCGCGTGTCTCGCACTGCCCGTCCTCGCGCTCGCGCCGTCGCTCGCGGTGCCCGCGGCGCTCGCGGGGATGGCCGGCGGACTCGCGCCCGACGTCGACCTGTTCGTCGGCCACCACCGCCGGACGCTCCACTTTCCGGTGGTCGGCTGGGCGCTCGCGCTGCCGGCGTGTGCGGCGGCGCTGCTCGCGCCGACCCCGTGGACCGCGGGGGCGGCGACGTTCGCGCTCGCGTTCGCCGTCCACGCGGGCAGCGACGCGCTCGGGGCGGGCAACGAGGTCCGACCGTGGGAGCGCAGCTCCGCGGAGGCGGTGTACGACCACCTCCACGGGACCTGGTGGCGGCCGCGCTATCTGGTCCGGTACGACGGCGCGCCGGAGGACCTGTTCGTCACCGCCGTCGGCGCGCTCCCCGGCGTCCTGCTCGTCGGCGGCGTCGTCCGGACGCTGTGTCTGGTCTGCGTCGCCCTCGGCACGGTGTACGTACTCGTCCGGCGAAACCTCCCGCCGTCCGTCGAGGAGTTCATCGGCTGACCGGCCGGGCCGCTGACGAACCGGCGGAGGGAGAAAGAGGCCGGAGCGGGGTGGCGGGCGGACGGCGCGTCGTCAGACCTCGTCGCCTTCGGTCTTCGTCACGTCGAGGTCGTCGACGTCGCCCTCGTACAGTTTCGCGCCGTCCTGTGCGACCTGCCGGGCGAGTACGGCGCACTTGATCCGCATCGGCGAGATGTCGACGCCGAGCATCTCCGTGATGTCGTCGGTGTCCATCGCGTCGAGTTCGTCGAGCGTCATGCCCGGCAGTCGCTCGGAGAGCATCGACGCCGACGCCTGCGAGATGGCGCAGCCGTCACCCGAGAAGGCGACCGACTCGATGGTCTCGCCGTCGTCGGCCAGTCCGACGTCGACGGTGAGCGTGTCGCCACACGAGGGGTTCTCCCCCGTGTGCGAGAACGTCGGGGCGTCGAGTTCGCCGTAGTTGCGCGGGTTCTTGTAGTGGTCCAGTATCTGCTGTCGGTACATGTCGGAGCCGCCGCCGATGCCCATAGTGGGTGTAAGTAGGCGAGTCCGGCCGAAAAGGATTCCGGGGCCGGTGGTCCGAGCCGAGGCGGGCGCCTGTCGACTAGGGGGTCACTCCGCCGGGAAGTGGAGCGTCCCGTCGTCGTCGTAGACGTACCCCGCTTCCTGGAGCCGCCCTCTGGCGGTCTCCATGCTCTCGTCGTACCGCGGGACGTCCGGGTTGTGGTACTGCCCGAACGACTCGTTGACGAGGTTGAACCCGGGTTCGGGGAAGCCGTAGAGGATCTGGTCGACGATGGCCGTCTTCGGGAGCGTGTTGACGACCGCCTGCCGGAACGCGCGGTCGTCCATCCCGGGGTTGCGGGTGTTCATGCTGCAGTGCCACCAGCCGTTGCCGGGCATCTGGTAGACGCCGATCTGGCTCTCCTCGCGGTTGTCGTTCAACTGCTTGCCGATCCGCGAGAACGGCAGGTAGTTGAGGTCGCCGTTGAGGAGGAGCTCCCACGTGGTCGAACTCTCGGGGATGATCCGCCAGATCCGGCTGTCGAAGCTCACCGGGTAGAAGTGGTTCTCGTTTTTCACGAGCGACAGTTCGCTCCCCTGGTCCCAGTAGTCGAACATCAGCGGTCCCGACCCGACGGGTTCGGTTATCTGCATGTCGAGCGGGGCGTCCCGCTCCGACCAGATGTGCTGGGGGATGATCGGCACCTGACTCGACAGTAGCAGGTGGACCGGACCCGGCGCGTTCTCCTCGGTGAAGTTGATCTGCACCCGGCCGTCGTCGAGCACCTCCGCGTCCTCGTACATCTGGATCTGCGTCCCGTACAGCGGCGCCCCGTGCTCTTTCATGTAGTTGAACGTGAAGGCGACGTCCTCGGGGGTGAGCGGTTCGCCGTCGTGCCACTGGTGGTCCTTGATGGCGTACCGAACGGTCGTCCGGTCGGGGCGCTCCCAGTCGCTCGCCAGCCCCGCCTCGGGGTCGATTTCGAGGTTGCCGTCGAAGCGGACCAGGTTGTCGTAGAGCACGTCGAGTTGGTGGCTGACCTTCGTCTGGGCGGGCGCGCCCACGGGGTTGAGCGTGCCGATGGTCTCCGACCACGACCCCCGGAGCTGGTTCTCCGGGTTGTCCACCTCGATGCTCGTCATGTTGTAGAAGTAGCCCGGGCCGCTGACGTGGTCGACCCAGCCCGACACCTGGTCGCTGTTGTACGCCACCACCGACGGCATCTGGACGATGGGGTTCGTCGGCGCCGCCTCGGTGATCGTGTTCTGGAACTCGTGGAGCGCGTCGACGCGCTCGCTCGTCTCGCTCGACGACAGCGCCGTCGCGAGCAGTTCGTCCGTCTCCTCGGAGTGCCAGCCGGTGAAGTTGCCCTCTCCGGGGTCGGTGTTCGACGACCGGAAGAACTCGTTCATCAACAGCCCGGGGTAGATGTCGTGGGTGTGGTTCCACGTACAGAAGTCGAAGTTCCGCTCGTCGCGCACCCGCGTGTAGAGGGTCCCCCACTCGAACACCTCGACGCCCACGTCGAGACCCAGGTCGTTCAGCCGGGTGCCGATCAGGTTGATCGCGTCGTGTCTCGCCGCGTTGTACGCCGCCGGGTTGTTGAAGTACTGGTAGGAGGGGAGCGCCTCGCCCGCCTCCCCGCCGCCCCCTTCGGTGTCGCTCGCGGTGGTTCCGTCGCCGCTCGCGTCGCTCGTCTCGCCGCCCGCGTCGCTCTCGCCGCCCCCGGAACAGCCGGCGAGCGCGCTCGTGACGGCTACGCCGCCCGAGGCGCCGACCGACGCGAGGAACCGGCGGCGGGTCGTCCGCTGGTTGTCAGATGATGACACGAGACGAGGTGCCGGGTGTGCGCGCTTAAATCTGTGTATGTCGCCCATACCTTCCGAAAGATCCGGTCCGATCCGGCGAAGAACTCCGAACTATCGATACATGCGTGGAGTGATTCGCCAAGTGCCACGACGAACCGTCGGACGGGTGCCGGGCGTGAGCGAAGACGGGAGACCGAGCGAGGGGAGACCGAGCGAAGACGAGCGGGGGGACGAGCGGAGGAGACGGACCCAGCGGAGGACGGCCGGTCGCCAGCGCCCTCACCGCGAGCGAGATCCGGCTTCGCCAGTCCGAGCGAGCGGCCTTCCGTCCGACCGGTTGCCGAGGGAGGCTCACCGCGGGGAGCGAGCGAAGCCGTTCGGGGGACCGCGAAGCGGTCTTCCGTGACGACGAGAGGCGCGAAGCGTCGCTCGAACCACGAGCGACCGAGGAATCGTCCCGGGAAGAGTTAGGCGAACAGCTGTCGCGCGTCGTCGATGGCGTCGACTAACTGGTCGACCTCCTCGCGCGTGTTGTAGAGGTAGAAGCTCGCGCGCGTGGAGGCGGCGACGCCGAGTTCGTCGTGGAGCGGCTGGGTGCAGTGGTCGCCCGCCCGCACCGCGACCGCGTGGTCGTTGAGGATGCTCGACAGGTCGTGGGCGTGGACGCCGTCGAGGTTGAACGAGACGAGGCCGGCGCGGTCGTCGCCCGGCGGGCCGTACACCTCGACGTCGTCGAACTCGGTCAGCCGGTCGTACGCGTACTCCGCGAGCAGCGACTCGTGGGCGTGGACGTTCTCCATCCCCAAGTCGTCGAGGTAGTCGATAGCGGCGTGGAGACCGACCCCCTGCGCGATGACGGGCGTGCCCGCCTCGAACTTCCACGGCAGGTCCTCCCACTCGGAGTCGTCGAACGACACCCGCCGGATCATCGACCCGCCGTAGAGGTACGGCTCCATCTCCTCGAGAACGTGCTCTTTCCCGTACAGCACGCCGATACCGGTGGGACCGCACATCTTGTGCCCCGAGAAGGCGTAGAAGTCGGCGTCTAACTCGCCGACGTCGACGGGCATGTGCGGCACCGACTGTGCGCCGTCGAGGAACGCGTACGCGCCGTGGTCGTGCGCGAGGTCCACCAACTCGGAGACGGGGTTGACGGTGCCGAGCGTGTTCGAGACGTGGACCGCGCTCACCATCCGGGTGTCGTCGTCGATCAACTCGCGGGCGTGGTCCATGTCGAGGCGGCCATCGTCGTCGACGCGGATGTACCGCGCCTCCGCGCCCGTCTTCTTGGCCGTCTGTTGCCACGTGACGAGCGAGGCGTGGTGTTCCATCTGGGTCATCACCACGTTGTCGCCCGGTTCCAACTCGTTGAGCCCCCACGCGTACGCCACGAGGTTCTCCGCCTCGGTGGCGTTCTTCGTGAAGACGACTTCCTCGCGGCCGTCGGCGCCGACGAACTCCGCCACGCGGTCGTGGGCGTTCTCGTAGGCGACGCTCGCCTCCTGGCTGAGGTGGTGGATCCCCCGGTGGACGTTCGCGTTGTACGACCGGTAGTAGTCCGCGATGGCGTCGATGACCCGGTCGGGGGTCTGGCTGGTCGCCGCGTTGTCGAGGTAGACCAGCGGTTTCGTGTCGTTCTCGTCCTCGCCCGGCGTGGTCACGTCGCCGCCCACCTTCCGGTCGAGGATGGGGAACTCCTCGCGGACGGCGTCGACGTCGAGCGGGTACTGTTCCTGCTGTGAGCTTCCCATTGTACGGAGGGAGGGGACGGAGGGGTAACATCCCTTCGGTCACCCCGAGTGTGTAACCGGTATCGGTTTCGTCGTTCGGGCGCCGAGCCGTCGGCTGGGTCCGTCGGCGGGCCGTGCCCGTCGGTTCGCGTACCGGCGACGTGCCGGCGGGGGGACCGGTCGACCCCGCCGTCGGCTACTCGGGCGGGTCGGCCGCGCCGACGAGGAAGCCGCGGACGTACGACAGCAGCGCGTACAGCCCGACCCCGACGGCTCCGAGCGCGAGGGCGCCGACGAACGGGTTCAGCGTCGCGAGGTAGAACGCCGCGACGACGACCGCGAGCGCGAACACGCCGAGGAGGGCGTCGAGGCGGACCAGCAGTCGGGAGTCGACCACGCGCCGACGTGAGCGAACGCGGGGAAAACGGTTCCGGTCGTCACGGGCGGGGTCGCGTCGGCGTCCGGCCGTCACACGCGCTCCCGGTCGCGCCCCGCGCTCCCGCGTCGGCGTCGACCGCGGTCCGCGACCCCGACGCCTCGCCGGTAGCGCGCGGGAGCGACACCGCGAACTCGCTCCCCTCCGGCCCGGTCTCGCGGAGTTCGACCGACCCGCCGTACCGCTCGGCCAGCGTCCGCACGAGGTAGAGACCGAGCCCGTGGGTTCGCTTCCGCGTCTCCCCGTCGAACAGTTGCTCGCGCCGCGAGTCGGGGATCCCCGGCCCGTTGTCGCACACGAGGACGGTCACCGTCTCGGCGTCGACCTCCGCGTCGACAGACACCCGGGGGGCGTCGCCGTCGTTGTGTTTGACCGCGTTGGTGAGCAGGTTCGAGAAGATGCGAAAACAGAGGTCGTCGGCCACGACGGTCAGCCCGTCGGGCACGTCGTTGTCGACGGCGACGTCGTACCGCGTCCGTAGCTCGGCCGTCTGCTCGGCGACGACCGTCGAGAGGTCGACGCGTTCGAACCCGCCCTCTCGGTCGGTCGCTTCGAGGAGGATCTGCGCGTCCTCGATGACCGAGGACATGCTCCGACTCTGCCGGCGGATGGTTTCGAGGTGGGCGCGCGAGCCGTCGTCGTCCGCCTCGTCGAGGAGCAGGTCGGCGTACCCCTCGATGACGTTCGCGGTGTTGAGCACCTCGTGTCTGAGCAGGCTGTTCATGTAGCTCAACCACTGGTGTTGGGTTTCGAGGTGCTCGGCGTGGGCGTTCCGCCGTTCGGCGACGCGCGCGCGGTGGACCGCCCGCGCCTCGATCCCGCCGACGAGCAGGCCGCCCGCGGCGCCGTATATCGCCGTCCCGCGTGCCCAGCCGACGTTGAACAGGAGGCTGTCCATCGGCCAGATCGCCATCAGGACCAGGTTGAGTCCGAGAAACCCCACGAGGCCGCCGAGACACCACCGCGCGACGCGGCGGTACTGGTCGGGTTCGACGTCGCTCCGGTCGAGTCGGTAGCCGGCGTAGCTGATCCCGAGGGCGGGGACGCCGCTGAACACGAACGCGAACAGGTAGTTGGCGACGAGGTCGCCGCCGAGGGCGAGCACGTCGGCCACCGCCCACTCGACGCCGATGAGGACGACACAGAGGAGACCGAACCACTCGAACAGCCGAGGGATCCGTTCCGGGGCGAGCACGCGGGTGGGTCTGAGGTACATCGGACGGTCTCGACGCGAGCGCGGTCGGACGAGCGCCGACTGCGGTTCGCGACAGTGTCCGGGGGAGCGTGCCGTGAGTGGATACGATTAACGCCCCGCGTATCAGGCGTGAGGATCGCGGCGGTCCGAGCGGGGAGCTACAGCCAGACGAGTTGGGCGTGGACCGTCCCGCCCACGTCGAGCACGCGGTCGGGGTCGATGATGCCCGCGTCGACGGCGACGCCGACGCACTCCTCGCCGACGAGGTTGGCGGTGGTCGCCCCCTTGAGGCTGGCGACGACCGACTCCTCGCCCGCCTCCTCGGCCGCCTCGCCGCCGTAGAACTCCTCGGTCACGTCGAGCGTGACCTCCCCGCTCTCGAACGTCTCGCCGAGCACGTCGGCGTCACAGACCGAGACCAGCGTCCCCTCGGGGGTGTCGCGCTCGGTGAGCAGCATCACCGCTCGCCGTACTCCTCGACCATCTCTTCTTCCGCCTGCTTGCGCATCTCCTCGGCGCGTTCGGCCACCTCCTCGGCCTCCTCGTCCCGGCCGAGTTCGTCGAGCGCGCGCGCCTTCTCCTCTAGGACCTCGGAGTTGCGCATGCCCAGCCGGATGGCGTTGTCGAAGGCGTTGACCGCCTCCTCCAGCAGGCCGCGTTCGACCAGGAAGAAGCCGCGGTTGTACCACGCCTGCGGGAACCGCGGGTCGGCCTCGACCGCGCGTTCGGCGTGTTCGAGCGCCTGCTCCGTCCGTCCGGACTCGTGGAGCGCGTACGCCAGGTTGGTCTCCGCGCTCGCGGCGTGTTCGGAGGAGTCGTCGATGCGGAGCGCCTCCTCGTAGGCGCCGATGGCCTCGTCCCACTCCTCGAGTTGGGCGTGCGCCGCCCCCTTGTTCACCCACGCCTCCTGCTCCTCTAACGAGTCCTCCGCGGCGAACTGCGCGGCGCGCTGGAACGTCTCGGTCGCCGCCTCGAACCGGTTGATCCCCATGTACGACAGCCCCACGTCGACCAGGCTCTCGACGTCGACTTTGTCCTTCGCGATGTTCCGCTCGTCGAGCAGGTCCGTGATCACGCGGGTGTCGACGGGGTCGACCTGCGAGGGGTCGGCGTTCAACTCCTCGGGGTCGAGACTGAACTCCTCGTAGTCCTCGTCGAGTCCCCCGCCGGAGGAGAACTCGTGCCGCCGACCCTCGCGCCCGTCGGCCCGCTCGGTGTTCTCGGGGTTCTCCCGGTCCTCGTCGCTCATACGGCCCGATTGGCCGAGCGTGCGGGTAAGGCTTGCGCGTCCCGCTTTTGCCCCTCCGACCCCTTCGGGAGTGTATGCCCCGGCTGTTCGTCTCGGTCGACCTGCCCGACGACCTCGCGTCCGCGTTCTCGGCGGCGGGCGCGCCGCTCGACGGCGTCGAGAGCCTCCGCTTTACCGACCCCGAGGGGGCGCACTGCACGCTGAAGTTCCTCGGCGACGTGCCCGACGAGGCGGTGAGCGGGGTGACCGACGCGCTCGAAACCGCCGTCGCCGACGCCGACGTGGGACCGTTCGACGCCGAGGTGGGCGGCGTCGGCGCCTTCCCCTCCCGCGAGTACATCAGCGTCGTCTGGGTCGGCGTCCGCGAGGGGAGCGCGGAGTTGACCCGACTCCACGAGGCGGTCGAACGCGAGACCACGGCGCTGGGGTTCGACGCCGAGGACCACGAGTTCACGCCGCACTTCACGCTCGCGCGGATGGACGACGCCCGCGGGAAAGAGCGCGTCCAGTCGTTCCTCGACGACGCCGACCCCACCGTCGGGACGTTCCGCGTCGAGGCGGTCGGACTCACGGAGAGCACGCTGACCGACGGCGGCCCGGAGTACTCGACAGTCGAACGGGTCGAGTTGTAACCGACGGACGCCCCGACTCAACCCCGTTCGACCGTCCGTGCCGCCAGGGCGAGTGTAAATGCAAGTTTTCGACAACCCCCATAATGTATATAAATCTGGAAAGATACCGTCGGGCGAGGGTATGTCATCGAGCCGACTATCCGAACGTCGGAACCGACCGAGAGCCGGGTCGATCCGGGTGCTCCACGTCGACGACGACCCGGCGTTCGCGGACCTGACCGCGACCTACCTCGAACGGGCCGACGACCGGTTCGCCGTCGAGACGGCGACGAGCGCCGACGACGGGCTCGACCGCCTCGTCGGGGGCGAGTTCGACTGCGTCGTCTCGGACCACGACATGCCCGGGCGGAACGGTCTCGAACTCCTCCGGTCCGTCCGCGCCGAGTACCCGAATCTGCCGTTCATCCTCTTCACCGGGAAGGGGAGCGAGGAGGTGGCGAGCGAGGCGATCTCGGCGGGCGTGACCGACTACCTCCAGAAGGAGCCGGGGACCGAACAGTACGCGATCCTCGCGAACCGGGTGCGGAACGCGGTCGAGCGCACGGTCGCCCAGCGCGAGCGCGAGCGTCACCTGAACGCCATCGAGACCGCACACGAGGGGATCGGCATCCTCGACGAGGACGAGCGGTTCGTCTACGTCAATCAGGCGTACGCTGAGCTGTACGGCTACGACTCGGAGACGCTGGTCGGCGAACACTGGGGGCGGCTCTACGACGACGAGACCGCGCGGACGATCGACGAGGAGGTCCGGCCGACGCTCGACGCGTCGGGCCGCTGGCAGGGGGAGAAGACGGGCGTTCGCGCCGACGGGACGACGTTCGTCGCCGAACACACCATCACGACCACCGACCACGGCGAGTTCGTCTGTCTCGTCCGCGACCTCACCGAGCGGAAGCGGCGCGAGCGGCGGTTCGAGGCGGTGTTCAACAACATGTACTCGTTCGTCGGGCTGCTCGACCCCGACGGGACGGTGGTCGAGGCCAACGAGACGGCCCTGGCGTTCGGGGGGCTGAGCCGGGAGGACGTGGCGGGAACGCCGCTCTGGGAGACCGGCTGGTTCGCGCCGAACGAAGGGTCCCGCACGAACGTCCGCGCGGCGGTCGAGCGGGCGGCGAGCGGCGAGCAGTACCGCGACCAGTTGCGCGTCCGGGGTGCCGACGGGGACGCGGTCGTCGACCTGCTGGTCCGCCCCGTGACCGACGAGGCGGGCGAGGTGACGCTGCTCCTCTGGGAGGGCCGCGACGTCACGGAGCGCCGGCGGCGGACGCGGGAGTTGGAGACGCTCGTCGACAACCTGCCGGGCGTGGTGTACCGGGGGACGGCCGATGGAGGGTGGCCGATGGAGGAGGTGGGCGGACGGGTCGAGCACCTGACGGGCTACTCGGCGTCCGAACTCGGATCGCAGGGGGGGCCGTGCGGCGACGAACTGGTTCACGAAGACGACCGCGAGGAGTGGCGCGAGACGACGCGGGCGGCCGCCGAGCGGCAGGAGTCGTTCGAGTTGACCTACCGCATCGTCACGAAGGAGGGAACGACGAAGTGGGTGTGGGAGCGGGGGCAGGGCGTCTCCGCCGTCGAAGGCGGGGCCGAGCACCTCGAAGGGTTCATCACCGACATCACGGCCCGGCGGGAGGTGACGGAGGAGCTACAGCGCGAGCGGGCGTTCGTCGAGCAGGCGCTCGACACGCTCGACGAACTGTTCTACGTGGTCGGCGAGGACGGCGACCTCCAGCGGTGGAACCGCCGGTTCGCCGACGTCACCGGCTACACGGACGAGGAACTGTCGGGGATGGACGCCGCCGAGTTCTTCCCCGACGACGAGCGCGAGCGGATCGCCGACGCGATCGATCGGACGCTGACGACCGGCAAGGTGATCGTCGAGGCGGACCTGCTCACGAAGGAGGGCGACCGGAAGCCCTACGAGTTCTCGGGGTCCCGGCTCCGCCACTCCGAACGGGACGTCGTCGGACTCGTCGGCGTGGGGCGCGAACTCGGCGGCCGGAAGCGGCACGAACGGACGCACGAACGCCGGAACGGGCGACTCGACGAGTTCGCGCGAACGGTGTCACATGACCTCGCGAGCCCGCTCAACGTCGCTCAGGGCCGGATCGAACTCGCCCGCGAGGAGTGCGACAGCGAACACCTCTCGGAGGCGGCCGGCGCGGTGAGCCGCGCTCAGGAACTCGTCGAGGACGCGGCGACGCTCGCGCAGGAGGACGACCGCAGCGGCGACGTCGAGGCGGTCGACCTCTCGCCGACGGTGAGGGACTGCTGGCGGAACACGGAGACCGCCGAGGCGACGCTCGTGGTCGATACGGAACTGACGATCCGCGCGGTCCGAAGCCGGCTCCAGCAGTTGCTGGAGAACCTGATCCGCAACGCGGTCGAACACGGGGGCGACACCGTCGTCGTGCGGGTCGGGGGGACGGACGGCGGGTTCTACGTCGCGGACGACGGACCGGGCATCCCCGAGGGGGAGCGCGACGAGGTGTTCGAGCCGGGGTACTCGACCGGCGAGGACGGGAGCGGATTCGGGCTGTGGATCGTGAGCCGGGTCGCCGACGACCACGGCTGGGAGGTCGAGGTCACGGCGAGCGAGGAAGGGGGGACGCGCCACGATATCACCGGCGTCGACATCGTCGAGTGAGCGCGACCGCGCGGCGTGCGACCGTCGCTCGCGTCCGCGTTGGTTATATACGCTCGCACGGCCTACGTGGGAGGATGCCAGACGACAAGCAAGGTCGAGAGGATCAGGCGCGAACCGCCGAGCGTCGCCGGTTAGAGCGCGAGATCGCCGAGGAACTCGAACGCGCCGACGAGCCGGAACCGCCGGTCGACGCCGCGGACCTCGCGGCGGTCGAGGCGGACCTCGACGCCGTGTCGTTCCCGGCGACGGGGACGGAGGTGGTCGCGGCGGTCGGCGACCGCGCAGTCGAGACGCCCGACGGGAGCCACACCGTCGCGGAGTTGCTCCCGGACGCCGACGGGGAGACGTTCGACTCGCCCGCGGCCGTCCGGGCGCGCGTCCAACGGCCGACGGTCGCCGGGGCGATGAAGCGGGTCGTGGAGGCGGTCGGCAGACCCCCGAACACGGCGCCGCGCGAGTCGCAGTGGGAGGCGTACGAGCGGACGTTCCGGGAACTGGAGGCGATCGACGAGGACGACGACGACGAGGGGATCCGCGTCGTCGCCGACTGGATCGTCGAGCGGGCCCGCGAGACGGGGACGCCCCCGGGGTCGCGGGACGTCCGTCGGCGGGCGGCGAAGTTCTGCCGGTCGAACGGCTACACGGTCCGCGACGACGAGTGGCTCGGCGTGTAACCGGAGCGCTCGCCGCCCGCGGTCCGGGCGGACCGACCGCGCCTCCGGGGACGCCGACGGGGGACCCGGCTCAGGTGCCGTGCTGCCACGAGCCCATGTACTCGCGCTGTTCCTCCGAGAGTCCGTCGAAGCCGACCCCCTCGGCGTCGAGTTTGATCTCCGCCACCTCCCGATCCAACTCGTCGGGTACGTCGTAGACGCCCGCGTCGTACTCGGCGTCGTTCTCGACCAACTCGCGGACGCAGACCGCCTGCACGCCGAAGCTCTGGTCCATTACCTCCGCCGGGTGGCCGAGCGCGATGGGCGCCGCGAGGTTGACCAGCCGCCCCTCCGCGAGCACGTTCAGCCGGCGGCCGTCGTCCATCTCGTACGCCTCGACGCCGTCGCGCGCCTCGTAGCGGTCGGCCGCCATCTCGTCGAGTTGTTCGAGGTTGATCTCCACGTCGAAGTGGCCCGCGTTGGCGAGGAGGACGCCGTCGCCCATCTTCTCGAAGTGCTCTTCGGTGATCACGTCGCGGTTGCCGGTCGTGGTGAGGAACACGTCTCCCACCTCGGCGGCCTCCGCCATCGGCATCACGTCGTACCCCTCCATGTGGGCTTCGAGCGCCTTCCGGGGGTCCACCTCGCAGACGATGACGTTCGCGTTCTGCCCGGCCGCCTTCCCCGCGACGCCCTTCCCGCAGTAGCCGTAGCCCGCGACCACGACGTCCTTGCCGGCCCACGAGAGGTTGGTCGTCATCGCGATGGTGGCGAGGCTGGCCTCGCCCGTGCCGTGGACGTTGTCGAACAGCCGCTTCATCGGCGTGTCGTTCACCGCGAACACCGGGTACTCCAGCGCGCCGTCGTCGTCCATCGCGCGCAGGCGGTGGACGCCGGTCGTCGTCTCCTCGCAGCCGCCGAGGATGGAGTCGATGAGTTCGGGGTACTCCTCGTGGATGGCGGCGACCATGTCCATCCCGTCGTCGACGGTTATCGTCGGCTCGTGGCCGATGACCGACTCGATGGCGGCGTAGTAGTCGTCGTCGTCGACGCCGCGGACCGCGTAGGAGGTGACGGAGTCGTTGGCGTCGAGGGCGGCGCTCACGTCGTCGTGCGTCGACAGCGGGTTACAGCCGGTGATGGCGACGTCGGCGCCGCCGACCGCGAGCAGTTCCACCAGGTTCGCGGTCTTCGCCTCGACGTGCATCGCCATCCCGACCGTCTGGCCGTCGAGCGGTCGCTCGCTCTCGAACTCCGCGCGGAGTTCCGTCAAGATTGGCATGTGCTGGAGCGCCCACTCCATCTTCCGGCGCCCCTCCTCGGCGGCCGCCTCGGGGTCGTCGAGGTGTTCGGTGACGGGCGGGTACGGCTCGTCGCGTCCGGTCTCGCTCATGGGTCGCGGTTCGGCGCGTCACCCTTTAACCCCGCCGAAGCGGCCATCCGGCCGCCGAGGCGGGCCGCAGGCCGGGTGCGGCCCCGGCCGTGGTCCGGGTGCGGTCCCCGACCGCTGTCCGGTTCGATTCCAGCCACAGTCCGGTGCGATCCCGGCCACTGTCCGGGGACGGCTCCCCGCGGCGGCCCGGCGGCTCACTCGATCCGGTGGACGACGGAGTAGCCGACGGGTAGGACGACCAGCGGCAGCGACTCGCCGCCCGGCGCCCCCGGGTCGTCCGGGGTCGCCCGGCTACCGCTCCGCCCGGTCGACGGCGCCCGACGCCGCCTCCTGGGCGCGTTCGCGCACCTCCCCCTCGTCGAACGCGACCACGTCGCGGTCGTCCATCAGCACCCGGCCGTCACACACCGTGTGTCGCACGTCGCTCCCGCGGGCGGCGTACACCAGGTGCGAGACGAGGTCGTGGTGGGGGGTGAGGTGCGGGACGTCGAGGTCCACCACCGCGAGGTCGGCGTTCCGTCCAGGTTCGATCCGGCCGGAGTCGAACCCGAGGGCGTTGGCGCCGTTCTCGGTCGCCATCCGGAGGGCCGACTCCGCGGACACCGCGCTCGCGTCGTCGGCGGCGAGTTTGCCGACCATCGCGGCGTCGCGCATCTCGCCGAACACGTCGAGGTCGTTGTTCGAGGCGGCGCCGTCGGTGCCGAGCGCGACGTTGACGCCCGCGTCGAGCATCTCCTGGACCGGCGCCATCCCCGACGCGAGTTTCATGTTCGACGCCGGGCAGTGGACGACGGTGACGCCGCGGTCGGCGAGCAGGTGGATCTCGGACTCGTCGGTGTGGACGCCGTGGGCCGCCCAGGTGTCCGGTCGGAGGAGCCCGCGGTCGTCGGCGTACGCGCTCGGCCGTTCGCCCGCCTCGTCGACGATGGGGTCGACCTCCGCGGGCGTCTCGTTGAGGTGGAAGTGGAGCGGGATCCCCGCCTCCCGCGAGCGCTCGGCCGCCTCGTCGAGGAGTTCCTCGTCGACGGTGGTGAGCGAGTGGGGCATCACCGCCGTCCGGACGCGGCCGTCGGCGGCGCCGTCGAACTTCTCGGCGACGTGGAACGACTCGTCGAGGTCGGCCTGCGCGTCGTCGTCGTCCTTGCCGACGGTCACGACGCCGTGGCCGACCCGGGCGCGCATCCCCGAGCGGTCGACCACGTCCACGATATCCCCGACGTGGAAGTACATGTCGCCGACCGCGGTGACGCCCGAGCGGATCATCTCCACCATCGCGAGTTCGGCTCCCGCGCGCACGTCCGACCCGCGGAGCGTCGCCTCGATGGGCCAGACGTCCTCGCGGAGCCACGCGTCGAGCGGCTTGTCGTCGGCGTACCCCCGGAGGAGCGTCATCGCGGCGTGGCTGTGGGCGTTGACCAGCCCCGGGATGACGAGACCGTCGGAGGCGTCGAGCGTGTCGTCGGCGTCGGCGCCGAGGTCCGACCCCACCTCGACGATGTCGCCGGCGTCGGCGTCGACCAACACGTCCCGCTTCTCGACCGCGAACCCGGGCGTCAACACGAACCCGTCGGTGAGCGCGAGCGTCGTCATGTCGGGAGCGTCGGGCGGCCCCGTACTCAATCCGTCGGCACGCGCCCGTCGCCCGCCCCCTCGGTGTCGTGCCCCCGTACGCGGTCGATGCGGTCGCCGAGCGGGACGGTCGCCGACAGCGGGTTCGGCACCCGTCGGCGCGACGGCTCCATCGCGTGGAACTCGGCGTACCGCTCGAACGCCGCGACGACCGCGTCGGCGCCCACCCGCTCGGCGGCGTAGTCGTCGGCCGCGGCGACGCCCCGCCGCGCGACCCACAACCCCGCGAGGAGAACGACGACGGCGGCGCCCACCAGCGGCCACAGCGGGCCGGGCGAGAGCGCGAACAGGAGCGCGGCCGCGCTCGCGAGCACCGCCCCGAGCCGGCGGGCGATCACGCGCGAGCGGGTCCGACCGGCCTGGACGGCCAGGAGCGCCGTTGCGGTGTCGTCGTCGTACGCGTCGAAGAACGCATCCGTCACGAACAGCCGCCGGTGGCTCGCCGCGCCGCGGACGAGCGCGCTCGCCGTCTCCGCGCCGTCGGTCTCGAACACGCGCGCGTCCCGCACCGACAGCCCCGCCCGCTCGCGGAGCGCGTCGAGGCGGTCCGCCTCGGCGTCGGTCGGCCGGCGAGTCGACCGCATCGCGGTCACGACCCACGGCGATCCGACGACGACGATCACCCCGAGAACGACGAACCCGGCGACCAGCCCGAGCTGGGAGCCGACACTACCCCGAGGCCCCCCGAGGCCGAGTCGGAACGCGGGGACGAAGAGCGCGAACAGCACCGCGAACGCGACCACGTACCGGGTCATCTGCGCGAGCGCGGTCGTCGTCGACAGCGGGACGTCGCGGGCCGCGCGCACCCCGCGGACCGTCGGCGCGTACGCCGCCAGTCCGACGACGCCGCCCGCGAGGAACGTCACGAACTCGGCGAACACGGTGCCCGCGAACCCGCCCACCCACGGGAGGAACGCGGCTCTGACCGCCAGCCCGAAGTCGAGGAGCGCGAGCAGGCCGTAGCTCCCGAGCGCGAGCGGGCCGACGACGAGCGCGTACAGCAGGCGGTACTTCCCGACCGGGTTCGACAGCCGCCGGGCGAGAGCGCTCCCGGCGGCGCCGACGACGAGGCCGGCGACACAGAGGACGAGGAGGAGCGCTCCAGGTACGGCGAGTCCGGAGGGGGTTGACTGGATGAGGACCACGTCGGGACCAGTCCGACCGCCGCCAAAGACGTATCGCTCACGCCCGGGCGGCGCGGTACGGCGGGCGAGGTCGGGCGGCGGGGAGGGTCGGACAGCAGGCGGGGTCGGGCGGCGCCCGCACCCGATTCGACCCGGCCGGCGGAGGGAAAGAGCGTTGTGCGCCCGCGCCGTCGCCCCGGGCATGCGCATCGCCGTGCCCAACAAGGGCCGTTTACACGAGCCGACGATGGACCTCCTCGAACGGGCGGGGCTACACGTCGAGGACACCGCCGACCGCCAACTGTACGCCGACACGGTCGACCCCGACGTGTCCGTCCTATTCGCACGCGCGGCCGACATTCCCGAGTACGTCGCCGACGGCGCAGCGGACGTCGGCGTCACCGGTCTCGACCAGGCGCGCGAGTCGGGCACCGACCTGGTCGACCTGCTCGACTTGGAGTTCGGCCGGTGTCGACTCGTGCTCGCGGCGCCCGAGGCGGGCGACATCACCACCCCGGCCGACGTCGAAGGGGGGACGGTCGCCACCGAGTTCCCCCGCATCACCCGGGAGTACCTCGCCGAGGCGGGCATCGACGCCGAGGTGGTCGAGGTGACGGGCGCGACCGAACTCACCCCGCACGTCGACATGGCCGACGCCATCGTCGACATCACCTCGACGGGGACGACCCTCCAGGTGAACCGGCTCGCGGTGGTCGACGAGGTGCTCGCCTCCTCCGTTCGACTGTTCGCCCGCCCGGACGCCGTCGACGACCCGAAGGTCGAGCAGGTGGCGACCGCGTTCGAGTCGGTGGTCGCCGCCGAGGACAAGCGCTACCTGATGATGAACGCGCCGCGCGAGCGGTTAGAGGAGGTGAAGGACGTCATCCCGGGGCTGGGCGGGCCGACGGTGATGGACGTCGCCGACGGCGACGACGACCGGGTGGCGGTCCACGCCGTCGTCGACGAACGGCGGGTGTTCGAGGTGATCACTGACCTGAAGGCGGCGGGCGCGAGCGACGTGCTCGTCACCGAGATAGAGCGGCTGGTGGAGTAGTCGTCCGGCCGGGGTGCGGGCTCGGCCGCCCGGTACCCCGAACACGACCGCCGAGGCGGCCCACGGGAGCGCCGTCCGCGTCCGCCGACGCCCACGTGAGCGGTCCCCGCTCAGCGGTCCCGCCGACGAACCTCGGCGGCCGCCTCGCCTCCGCGTTCGTCCGCCGACTCACCCGCCCGCCACCGCAGGTCCGGGACCAGCACGCGCGGGTCGAGCCGTCCGTCGCCGGTCCGGCGGTCCCACGCGACCGTCGCGGCGGTCCCGACGACGAGCGCGGCGACGCCGAGCAGGCCCGCCTCCGGCCCGAACGCGCCGCCGGTGACGAGCGGCGGCCCGACCGGTTCGAGGTCGAGGAGGTGCGCGCCGGCGGTCGTCCCGCTGACCGGCAGGCCGTACACCACGCCCTGCGTGAAGTTCCAGGTGACGTGGACGCCGACCGGGAACGAGAGCCGGCCCGTGAGGACGTAGCCCACGCCCAAGAACACCCCCGCGAGCGCCACCCCGAGCGTCGACAGCGGCGACGCGCCGGGGTTCGCCCAGTGGGCGACGCCGAACACCGCGGCGCTGACGAGGAGCGCCCCGGCGGCGGCGGCCCGGTCGTCGAGGTAGCCCGACAGCGCCTCGGCGGCGTTCGTGAGCAGGTAGCCGCGGAGCAGGAGTTCCTCGTAGAAGCCGACCGCGAGGTAGAGGACGACCGCGCCCGCGAACGCGGCGGGCGCGCCGACCGTCGTGTCGACCAGTCGGAACCAGCCCGCGAGGAGACCGACGCCGGCGACGAGCGTCTGGAGCGCGACGCCGAGCCCCAGCCCCGCGAGGAGGTCCGCGACCCAGCCCCGCTCGGCTCTGAGACCGAGGTCGGCGAGTCGCCGCCGGTCGACGACCCGCGCGACGGCCAGGACGCCCGCGGTCACGGCGACGCCGGACGCGACGGTACCGACCGCGCCGCCCGCGGCGATACCGCCGCCCCGGAGCGGGACGACCAGGAAGCCGGCGGCGAGCAGCGCGACGAACACCGCGGCGACGAGCGCCACCAGCCGGAGGGGGGCGGGCGGGCGGCGCTCGTCGGCGTTCCAGACGAGCGAGCGGAGCGCGGCGCGGGGGGTCACTGGCTCGCTTCCCCCCTCACCCGGGCGCGGTCTGGTAGAGCGCGAGCGTCTGGTTGACCGATATCGCGAGGATGAGCGTGAGCGAGTAGTGGACGGCCGTCACCATCGCCGTCCCGCGCCAGTTCAACTCGTACGACAGCGAGACGGCGACGAAGTCGACGGTCAGCGCCAGCGGGATGACCGCGTACGCCGGCAGCACCACCGCCGACAGCATCACCGTCGCCGTGGCCACGCCGGGGGCGACCGCCCGGCGGAGCTCCGCGGCGTCGCCGAGCACGAAGTAGGCGGCGGTGTTGGCGACGAACGTCGAGAACACCGCGAGCAACAGGAACCCGCCCACGACCGAGACGGGGGAGACCTGAAGCGGGAACACGCGTGCGGGCTACCCGAGCAGGCCCAGGTCCGAGAGCCGGTCGGTGATGACCTCGACGGCCGCCTGCGCGTCCGCCGGCTCCTTCCCCCCCGTGATCACGAGTTTCCCCGAGCCGAACAGCAGCGCGACCACGTCGGGCTCGTCCAGCCGGTAGACCAGCCCGGGGAACTGCTCGGGTTCGTACTCGATGTTCTCCAGCCCCAGCCCGATGGCGATGGCGTTGAGGTTGAGCGACTTGCCCAGGTCCGCGGAGGTGACGATGTTCTGGACGGTGATCTCGGGGTCCTCCTCGATGGGAATCTGGAGGTCTCGTAGCTTGTCGAAGACGATGTAGAGCGCCTCGTGAACGTCGTCGGTCGACTTCGCGCCCGTACAGACTATCTTCCCCGACCGGAAGATCAGCGCCGCGCTCTTCGGCTCCTGGGTACGGTAGACGAGACCGGGAAACTGCTCGGGGTCGTAGTCCGCCCCCTCGAGGTCCATGGCGACGGTCTGGAGGTCCAGCTCCTGACCGATGCCGGTGGACGCGACGACGTTCTCGATGTTGATCGTCTCCTTCGGATCGACCATGGTATCGACTTAAGGGTCGTATTTAAGGTTTAAAGTAGTACCGCCGTGCGGCGGCGGGTCGAACAGGGTCGTTCGGGCGGGTCGAGCGGCCCCCGCCGGACCGGGGGGTGACGGGGGGCGTGAGCAGGGGCGAGCACGGGCGACGGCCGACCCGGAGTCGGGGGGTTGATGCCCGGCGGCGACTCACCGTCCGACGTGTACGGGCTGGAACTCGCCGGCGAGGAGGACGCCTTCGCCGCCCGCGAGGCGGCGACGGCGGCGGGAGGCGTCCGCGTCGTCGCCACGGGGCTCGCGCTCGCGGACGGCGTCGACCGGACGGCGGCGCGGCGGCTGGCGTACACCCGGTCGGTGCTCGACCTGCTCGGGCGGACCGACGCCGACCCGCGGAGCGCGCGCGCCGTCGTCGCGGCGTCGGACCTCCGGGGCGTGCGCCCGGCGTCGGGGAGCGTCGCGGTCCGCGCGCGGGTGGTCCGCGACTCCGCGCCCGTCAGCACCGCCGAGACCGAACGGCGCTGCGGCGCCGCGCTGGTCGACCGGGGATTCTCCGTCGACTTGGACGACCCCGAGCACGTCCTCCGGGTGCTGTTCGCCGACGACACCTGCCTGGTCGGCTGGGTGGCCGCCGAGTCCGTGCGGGACTTCGGTACCAGGAAGCCGACCGACCGGCCGTTCTTCCAGCCGGGGAGCATGGATCCGATGGACGCCCGCGCGTACGCCAACCTTGCGGGTGCGGGGGCGGGCCGCCGGCTGCTCGACCCGATGTGTGGCACCGGCGGCACGCTCATCGAGGCGGGCCTCGCGGGCAGCGACGTGGTCGGCGTCGACGCGCAGGCCAAGATGGTCCGCGGCAGCCGCGAGAACCTCGGGCGCTACGTCCCCGACGCCGACCGAGCCGTCCTCCGGGGCGACGCCACCGCGCTCCCCCTCCGCGACGACTCGGTCGACGGCGTCGTCTTCGACGCGCCGTACGGTCGCCAGTCGAAGATAGCGCGCCACGACCTCTCGGACCTGGTCGCGGGCGCGCTCTCGGAGGCCGCGCGGGTCGCCCCGCGGGGGGTGCTCGTCGCCGACCGCTCGTGGCGCGACGCCGCCGTGAGCGCGGGCTGGCGCGTCACCGACGCGTTCGAGCGGCGGGTCCACCGCTCGCTCGTCCGGCACGTCCACGTGCTCGAACGGGTCCGCGACCGGAGCGAACCCGGTCGACGACCGACTCAGCCGCTCTCGAACCGGCGGTAGGTGTAGTACGCCAGTGCCGGCACCGACACGACGTACAGCGGCGCGAACAGCGCCGCCGCGACGAGGTGGACCACGCCGACGCCGGCGACGAACGCCGTCCGGGGGGCGAAGTCGGCGTCCGCTCGCCGGAGCGCCCGCGCGTCGAGGACGACGGCGACGAGGACGACGAGCGCGGCGAGCGCCGCGAGCCACGACGCCGCGACTCCGAGGACGAACCCCGCGATACCCGCCAGTACGTCCGCGTCGGTCAACTGGTCGTCGAGCGAGACGGCGAGGAACAGGTCGGAGGCGAGCGTCGCGCCGACCGACAGCAACACCGGAAGCGGGAACAGCGCGACGCCGTAGCGCCACGGCGACGTGCGGGTGGAGGGCACAGCTCGGAGGTGACGACACGACCGCGTAAGCGTTTTCGTCCGTCCGACGTCGCTCGCCTACTCCCGCCGCGCGAGCACCGACCGACCCGCGTACACCCGCTCGCCCTCCCTCACCCGCACGTCCTCGCGGTCGTACGACGGCGGGAGCAGCACGTCCGCCCGCGAACCGAACGCGATGTGGCCGACGCGGCCGCCCCGTGTGACTCGTTCTCCACCCGAAACGTAGGGGGTGATCCGGCGGGCGAACCAGCCGGCGACGAGCGCGCAGCCGAACTCCGTCGTCCCGCCGTCGTCCGACTCGTCGGCCGCGACGGCGAACTCGACCCGCTCGTTGCGGTCGGAGTCCTTACAGAATGCCGGGCGGTGGGCGGCGCCGCGGTGGGTCACCTCGCGCACCTCGCCGCCGACGGGCGCGCGGTTGACGTGGACGTCGAACGGGCTCATGAACACGCCGACGCGGAGGCGGTCGCCCTCCTCGCGGAGCACCGACACCCGGCCGTCGGCGGGCGCGAGCACGCCCGCTCCCGCGGGTTCGCGGTCGGGGTCGCGGAAGAACCACAGCGAGAAGCCCGCGGCCAGGAGCAGCAGCGCGCCCGCCGGCGGGACAACGAGCGCCGCGAGTGCCGCGGCGGCGAGCAACGGGAGCGTGACCCGGCCGGCACCGGGGGCGAGGCGGTCGGGGAGGGGTCCGGGGGTCACGCGTCGGCGGTGTCGCGGACGGGCGTCTCGAACGTCCGCCGACCCGCTCCCCACGCCGCGAGCAGGTGGGTGAGGTGGAGGCGGTCGTCGGTCCCCGCCGAGAGGTCGAGGTCGGCCTCACCCGCCAGCGCGTGGAGGCGGGCGACCGCCTCGGCGTCGGCGTCCGACTTCGAGCGGGCGACGCGGAGCAGTTCCCGGAGGAGGTCGCCGCCGTCGAACCCCTCCTCGAACAGCAGGTCGTCGACCGTCCCCCGTGCGTCCGAGAGGTCGCCCGCCCGCGCGGCCGACAGCGCCGACAGCACCTGCTCGTCGGTCCCCACGTCGTCGAGCGTCTCGTACGCCCCCTGCATCGTCACCTCCCCGTGTTCGACCGCGGCCGTCTGGGCGGCGAGCACCGCCCGGCGGAGGTCGCCCCCGGCGGCGCTGGCGACGTACTCCAGGCCGTCGTCGTCGTAGTCGACGCCCTCGGCCTCGCAGACCCCCGCCAACACCCCGATGGTCTCGTCGGTCGTCGGCGCGCGCACCGGCACCGGGAAACAGCGCGACCGGATCGGCGGGATGAGTTTGGAGGGCTGGCGGGTGGCGATCACGAACTGCGTGGTGCGGTGGAACCGCTCCATCACGCGGCGGAGCGCCTGCTGGAAGTCCTCGCGGATCGCCTCGGCGTTGTCGAGCACGAGCGTCTTGTACTCGCCCGACACCGGCGCGTTCGCGGCCGACTCCTTGAGCACGCGGTTGATCATGTCGCGCTTCGCCATCCGGCTCCTGCCTTCGAGGAACGGCTCGAACCGCGGGTCGGTTCGGATCTCCTTTTTCGTGCGGTCGAAGAAGTCGGCGACGTTGATCTCGATCAGGTCCGTGTCGGGGGCGGCGTGCGCCTCGCGGGCGAGCGCGCGGACCGCGGCGGTCTTGCCGACGCCGGCCGGTCCCTGCACGACGAGGTTCATCGGCTGGTCGACGGCGCGCGCGAGGCGGTCGCGGACCTCGGACTGGGGGAGGTCGGCGAGCGCCGGGGCGTGCGTCTCGGTCCACAGCGGGCCGTCCATCTGTCTGTCGAGCCTAACGGGCCGGCGGGTATGAAGGTAGCCATGCCCGGTCGCGCCGCCGGCGGGGCGCCGACCGAAGACACTTGCCCCCCGCCCCGGATCGGTCGCGTATGGTCTCCCGAACCACTCTCGCGGTCGCCCTCTTCGCGTTCCTCGGCGGCGTCGCCGTCGGCGGCGTCGGCGCCGGCGCGGCCCTCTCGCTCGACGACCCGTTCGCCAGCCAACCCGTCGACGAGGCCCGCCTCGCGTCGTTCGAGAGGGCCTCGGTCGGCTGTGTCGACCCGGCCTCGCCCGACCGGCTTCCCGACTCGTCGGCGAGCGGTCCCAACGGCTCCGGCACGGACCTGACGCTCCGGCAGAACCTCACCGTCGCCGAGCCCGGGGCGACGCTGTCGGGCGACGTCGACGAGGTGGCGCCGGGGACGTACGCGCTCCGGATGCGGACGGAGGGCGGCGACGCGAACGCCACCGTCTGTCCCGACGGACGGACCGAGACGCGGTTCGTCGCGAACCTCACGTTCCCCGACGAGGAGTACACGCTCCTCCTCTTTCACGACGGCGAGTACGTCGGGTCGAACTACGCCAGCCGGTCGTCGGGACTCCTCTCCGGCGGGGCGAGCGGCGGCGGGAGCGTCTCCGGCGGGGCGAGCGGCGCGGCCGGCGGGAGCGCGTCGACCGAATCCGACGGCGAGACTCCGGCGAACGCTACAGCGAGCGACGCGCCCCCGTAGTCCGTCCGCCCGGCCGCCGGTCCACCGCTCGCGCGTCGCCAACCGAGACGCGAACGCGGCGGACCGCGCGAACGGCGTCCCTAGGGCGTCCTGGGGAAAGTACGTCGCAGAAACGGCGGGTGTGGTCGGTGAGCGGGTCAGTCGGCGGTCACGCGGGTCTGCCCGTCGGTCGCGGCCCGCCCGTCCGTGACCATCCGGTAGAGACCGAGGCCGAACAGGACGACCAGTCCGACTATCACCAGACCGGTACGCACCGCCGGGTCGACGGCGGGGGTGGCGACCACCTCGCCCGCCTCGTTCGTCGTCGGTGCGGCGCCGTACGGCTGGCCGGCGAGGATCTCGACGATCCCCAGGCCGACGATGCCGAGCAGCGTCGACACCGCACCGAGCGCCAGTGCGACTCGTTCGACCGTGTCGAGTTGGGTCACGCGTGAGTCACCTCCTTCAGCCGAGTAGGTACCGCAGCGTCGGGTAGTTCTCGACGATGCCGGTCGTCTCGAGCAGCCCGTCGAGACCGAAGTACCGGCCGGCGCCGAACACGATCATCGTCCCGAACAGCAGCAGCCCCATCAGGTCGCCGTTGACGAGTCCGTGGCCGAACTCGGCGTTGCCGACCCAGAACAGGGTCATGAAGAACGCCCCGCCGACCGAGGCCAACCGGACGAGCGCGCCGGTGATCAGCGCGAGCCCGATGAGCGTCTCGAACAGCGGGACGCCCGGCCTGACGAGCCACGCGAGGTTTTCACCCATCAACACGGGGAGCGGACCGAGCGCGGTTCCGGTCATCCCTCGGAGGTACGTCGGGGCGTACGTGTAGTTGAGGCCGCTCTCGATGAGCTTCGTCACGCCCGAGTGGAAGAACCACCACCCGGTGACGACGCGCAACAGCGCGATCCAGCCGGCGGCGAGCGGCCCGTCGACGTCGAATCCGAACTCGTTCGCCAACGGGTTTGTCTCGGAGTACGCCATCTGTCTTACCTCACGTGTGGGAGTCGGGACGGACGCACGGTATAATCCCGGTCCCCTTCCCAGTCGTCTGGAATCGGAGGCGGTCGCCGCGACGCTCGCCGGGTCGCTGGATCGCCGGGCCGACGGACCGGTCGACTCCGCGCCTCGGTGTGGCGTCGTCGCCGGACCGCGGGCAGTCGCCGGGTCGCCGACCCCCATCGACCCGCGGGACCGCCGCGCTTCGACAGCGTTTCACCGCGGCCCCTCCGAACACCCGCCATGACGCTACGGGTGACGTTCCTCGGGACGAGCGGCGCGGTGCCGACGGTCGAGCGCGCCCCCAGCGCGCTCCACGTCAACCGCGAGGGGGACGAACTGCTGTTCGACTGCGGCGAGGGCACCCAGCGGCAGATGATGACGTTCGGCACCGGGTTCGGTCTCTCGCACGTCTTCGTCACCCACCTCCACGGCGACCACGTCCTCGGGGTTCCGGGGCTGGTCCAGAGTCTCGACTTCAACGACCGCGAGCGGGCGCTCGCCATCCACGGCCCCCCGGGGTCGAAACGCCACCTCCGCGAGTTGGTCCACGTGGTGGGCAACGACCCGACGTTCCCGGTCCGTATCACCGAGGTGGCGCCGGGGAGCGTCGCGCTCTCGCGGGAGGGGTACGAGGTGCGCGCGTTCGAGACCGACCACCGCACCCGGTCGGTGGGGTACGTGCTCGTCGAGGACGACCGGAAGGGCCGGTTCGACCGGCGGAAAGCCGAGGAGGAGTTGGGTATCCCGCCGGGTCCGCTGTACGGCCGCCTCCACGCGGGCGAGTCGGTCGAACTCGACGACGGCACCGTCGTCGACCCCGAGCAGGTCGTCGGGTCGCCCCGCCCCGGCCGAAAACTCGTCTACACGGGCGACACGCGGCCGACGGGCGCGACGGTCGCGGCGGCCGAGGACGCGGACCTCCTGATACACGACGCGACGTTCGCGGACGACGCCCGCGACCGCGCGCAGGCGACCGCCCACTCGACGGCGCGGGAGGCGGCCGAGATGGCCCGCCGCGCGGGGGCGAAGCGGCTCGCGCTCACGCACGTCTCCTCGCGGTACGCCGCGCGGGTCGGGCGGCTGGAGGCGGAGGCGCGCGAGGCGTTCGACGGCGAGGCGTTCGTCCCCGACGACGGCGACGAGGTGGCGGTCGAGTTCCCCGACGCCGAGGGGTCGTAACCCGAGAATCGACCGACGGAACCGGCACCGAAACTTCGGACGGGAGACGAACCCGAACTACAGGTCGTCCCAGCCCTCGAAGTGTTTGAGCCGGATCCTCAGTTCGAACTCCGACCAGTCGCACTCCTCGGCGAGGAAGGTAGCGAGCGCCCCGAACTCCCCGGTGACGAGTTCGAGACCGCGATTCCCGCGGTCGGCGATGAACAGGTGGCCCCGGACCGACTCGATAGCCGCTTTCGCCTCGTCCAAGTCGTGGGAGGGAACTGCGGCACGTCGACGGATTTCGTCTCCGGACAACGGAGAGCCGTACGAGTGAGTCGTCACGAGAGTCCGGATCACCTCACACTCGTATTGGGTATCGACCACACCTGTTTTGTCCCCGCCCCTCACATAAAACCCCACATAGAAGTAGGGTGGAAGCCAATCCTTTTGTGGCCTCCTACTACTATACAGTAGTAATGACCGACCTCCCGTCGATGTCGAAATCGGAACGACGCGCCGCCCCGTCGGGGTGGCTGTACCTCTGTCAGAACGAGAGCGTCCACTACATCATCGACGCGCTGTTGAGCGTCGACCCGTCTCGGGAGTTCACCCAGACCGAGTTGGCGCGGTTGGCCGGCGTCAGCACGCAGAGCGTCCGTCGTCACATGGACAGGCTCGTCGAGATGGGTGTCGTCGCAACCACGGCGGGTGGCCGACGCTATCACTACGATATGGAGAGCGAAGTCGGACGGCTCGTCGCCGAACTGAACGGCGCGCTCGTTGCACGAGGCTTCGACGCCGGAGACGACGCGGAGGAGGACGGTGACAGGGCCGACGCCGTCCAGTAAACCCGGGTCCGACACCGAGAATACCCAACAACCCGAGTCTGTTCGCTCCCCGTCTCTCACCGAGTACCGTTTGAGCGTGAAATATGCTAGTTTGGTTCTCCACTCAAACAGCCGAAAGAAGTGTCGATGGCGGCGGGGCCTTTTTATTTGCCAGCGTCTAACACGGCGGCGTGAACGCCCGGACGAGCGTGCTCGACTCCCTCGTGTACGGGGTCGACGTTCAGAGCGGTGACATCCGGGGAGACGCCCCCTCCTACGCCCTCGTCAAGTTCGACGGCGACTCGATCGAACGCGACGTGGTGAGCCACCGGAAGCTCCGCCGGCTCATCGACTCGGAGGAGCCCGCGCTGGTGGCGACGGACAACATGTACGAACTCGCCGAGGACAAGGACGCCCTCGTCCACTTCCTCCGGTCGCTCCCGCCCGGCACCCGGCTGGTCCAGGTGACGGGCGCCGAGCGGCCCGAACCCCTCTCGCGGGTCGCCTCGCGGCACGGCGTCCCCTACGGGAAGGAGCCGATGAAGGAGGCGGAGGCGGCCGCCCGCCTCGCGGCCGCGAACGTGGGGTACGAGGTGTCCGCCTTCACCGACACCACGACGGTGAAGGTGGCCCGCGGCCGGTCGACCGGCAAGGGCGGGTGGAGCCAGGACCGCTACACCCGGCGGATCCACGGCAACGTCAAGCGGCGCACCCGGGAGGTGGAGTCGGCGCTGAAGGAGGCCGCCCTCGACTACGAGCGCGACGCCACCGAGAAGTACGGCGGCTTCTCGAACGCCATCTTCACCGTGGAGGCGCGACCCGACGAGATCCCGGTGTCGGCCAACCGGTCGGGCGACACGCGGGTCGAGATAGAACGCGAGCGGCGCGACGGCATCGAGTTCGACCCGCTGGCGAAGCGGCGCGACCACGTGGTCGTCGGCATCGACCCCGGGACGACCACCGCGGTGGCGGTGCTCGACCTCGACGGCAACCCGCTGGACGTGCTGTCGACGCGGACCGCCGACACCGCCGATGTCATCGAGTGGCTGATCGAACGCGGGCGGCCGGTCGTGGTCGCCGCGGACGTGAACCCGATGCCCGAGACGGTCGAGAAGTTCCGCCGGTCGTTCGACGCCGCCGGCTGGGCGCCCGAGCGCGACCTGCCGGTCGACGACAAACTCCAGCGGACCGAGCACGCCCGCTACGACAACGACCACGAGCGGGACGCGCTCGCGGCCGCGCTGTACGCGTTCGACGCCCACGAGGACCAGTTCGAGCGCATCACTCAGAAGGTGCCCGCGGGGATGGAGCGTGGCGAAGTCGTCTCGCGGGTGGTCGCCGGCGAGGAGTCCGTCGAGGCGGTGTTGCGCGACCTGAGCGACGACCCCGACGAGGAGGAGGAGTCGAGCGAGCACGAACCCCGCGAACTCACCGAGGAGGAGAAGCGCATCCGTGACCTGGAGTCGCGGGTCGAGCGCCTCCAAGAGCACGCGGACGACCTGAAAGCCGACCTGGAGGAGCGCGACGAGCGGGTGGAGGAACTGGAGGCCGAACTGTCCGACGCCCGCAGACAGGAGCGACGGGAGGCACGCCGCGACCGCGAGGTGACGCGGATGCGCCGGAAGGTCGACCGACTGGAGCGCGAACGCGACGAGGCGGACGAGCGGGTGGAGGAACTGGAGTCGAAGCTCGAACGGCTGAAGACGCTCTGGAAGCTAGACCACAGCGACTTCGCGGACGTGGCCGAGGGGCGCGACCTCGTGGCGGTCAAGGCCGTCGAGCAGTTCACCACCCGGTCGGTCGAGCGCGCCGACGAGCAGTACGGACTCGCGCCGGGCGACGTGGTGTACCTCCGGGACGCGTCGGGCGCGGGCCGAGCGACCGCAGAACGGCTCGCCGAGACCGAGCCGCGGGTCGTGCTCCGGTCGGGCGGGCTGTCGGACGCCGCCGACGCCGTCCTGTTCGAACACGACATCCCCGTCGGTCCCGCCGAGGACGTCCAACTGCAGGAGGTGGACGAGTTGGCCGTCGCGCGCGAGAGCGACGTGGAGGCGGTGATCGAAGACTGGAAGGAGCGCGCCGCCGACCGCGAACGGCAGCAGACCGCCGCGATGGTCGACGAGATCATCTCCGAGCATCGGGCGGGCGAGGCGGAGTGAAGTGACCGAAGGGAACGAACGGAGCCTCGTGGGACGGCGGCGAGCCTGTGGGCGAGCCGCCCACGGAACGGGCGAAATCGAGTGAACGAACCAAGTAACGGAGCGACCGGAGGGACCGAGCGAAACGAGGCCTCGGAACGCGGCGTACACGAATCCGGTGCGCTTCGGGCGCTCGCGCGATTTTCCGGGCGACCGGCGTAGCCGACCCGCCCCCACGCCTACGTAGCCGGCGGGCGTACCGAGGGGCGTGAAACTCGGCGTCATCTCGGACGTGCACGGCAACCGCGTGGCGCTCGACGCGGTGTTCGACGACATGCCCGACGTGGACGGCGTGGTCTGTGCGGGCGACGTGGTCGGCTACAACCCGTGGCCCGCCGACTGCGTGCGCGCGGTGCGCGAGCGGTCGATACCGACGGTGATGGGCAACCACGACCGCGCGGTCGCCAGCGGGTCGGCGTTCCGGTTCAACGCGATGGCGCGCGCCGGCGTCGAACACGCCCGTGCGGAACTCGACGACGGCGCGCTCGACTGGCTGTCGGGGCTGCCCGACCGCCGGCGGGTCGCGGGCGGCCGCGTCGCGACGGTCCACGGCCACCCCGACGACCCCGACCGGTACACCTACCCCGAGGAGTTCGGCGCCCGCATGCTCGACAGCGCCGCGGCGTTCGACTACGACGCGGACGCCGACCCGTTTGAACCCGCGGGCGCACGCCGAGCGGACGGCGACCCCGAGTCGGTCGACCTGCTCGTCGTCGGGCACACCCACGTCCAGGGACACGAGACGTACGACGAGGGCGCCGTGGTGAACCCGGGGAGCGTCGGGCAACCGCGCGACGGCGACCCGCGGGCGGCGTACGCGGTCGTCGACTTCGACGGCGACGGTCCCGCGGTCGACGAACGGCGGGTGGAGTACGACGTCGACGCGGTGGCCGATGCGGTCGAGGCAGCCGGACTCCCCGGGCGGCTGGCCGAACGGCTGTACGAGGGGCGGTAGAGCCGTCGACTCGGTAAGCCAAGCCCGCGTCGGGAGGACGGCGAGCGGAGGGCGGGAGCGAGCCGAGCCGACCCGGCCCGCTCAGAACTCGTCTTGGACGATCTTCAGCACTTCCTCGCGGTCGTCCCACGCGACGAACAGCGCGACGGAGGTGGCGGATGTGATGATGTCGTGGACGTTGATCCCCGCCTCCGCGACCGGGCCGACGATGTCGGAGATGACGCCCGGGCGGTTGGGGAGTTCCCCGCCCATCACACGGACGACCGCGAAGTCGTCCTCGACGGAGACCGACGAGAGCGTCTCCTCGCCCACCACCTCGTCGTGGAGGGTCGCCTCGGCGCGGACCGCCTCCTCGGTGTCGACGTAGAACGTGACCGAGTCCATCCCCGACGCGACGGCGTCGATGTTGATGTCGCCGCCCCGGAGCGACGACGCCAGGTCCGCGAGGATCCCCGGCCGGTTGCGGATCGCGCGGCCGGCGACGGTGACGCACGCCAGCGGCGCCTCGCGCATGTCGATCAGGTTCTCGAAGCTCCCCTCGATCCGGGTGCCGCCCGAGAGCAGATCGCCGTGCTGGTAGTGGACCACGCGGACGCCGAGGTCCTCGTCCTTGTAGCTCAACGCGGAGGGTGCGATCACCTCCGCGCCGCGGAACGAGAGGTTCCGGAGTTCGTCGACCGTGATCCGCGCGACGTTGCGCGCCCCCTCGACCACGTGGGGGTCGCCCGTCATCACCCCCTCGACGTCGGTGACGATCACCACCTCGTCGGCGTCCATGTAGTTGCCGAGCATCACCGCCGTGGTGTCGGAGCCGCCGCGGCCGAGCGTGGTGACGGTGCCGTCGAGCGTCTCCGCGAGAAAGCCCGTGATCACCGGGACGACGCCGTCGAGGTCCGCGGCGAGGTCCGCCGCGCGCGCGCGGGTCTCCTCGACGTCCACCTCGCCGAGTTCGTTCGTGACGACCGGCCACCGCTCGGAGCCGGGTTCGAGAAACAGCGCGTCGACGCCGCGGGCCGACAGCGCCGCCTTCAACATCCGGACGGAGGTGCGCTCGCCCATCGAGACGATCTCCGCGCGGTCCATCTCGTCCACCTCGAAGTCGATCTCGTCGAGCAGGTCGTCCGTCGTCGCCCCCATCGCGGAGGCGACGACGGCGATCTCGTGCCCCTCCGAGACCGCTCCGGCGATCGAGTCGGCCGCGCGGGCGACCCGGTCGCCGCTGCCGAGCGACGTGCCGCCGAACTTCGCCACGACGCGCATCCTACGCGCGCGCCTCCCGTCGCCGCGCGTCCGTGTGTGCCGCGTTCGCCGCGTACATAGCGCCCCGTAGTGGTGGTCTCGGTTTAACCCTATCCACCGACCCGAGGTTTGCCGGGCGCGCCCGCACGCCGACCGAGCGCCCCGGATCCGACGGCGGAGGCGACGACCGGGTCGACGCCGGTCGCGTTCGTGTGAGAAGAGTCACCAGATGGCCCGTCACGCGCGGGCGGACGCCACCTGGTCGCGGGCGGACGCCCCTGCTCGCGAGCGGCCGCCACCTGGTCGGTCCCGGGGGCGCTCCGGTCGCCGTGGTACGGGGCGCTTTTGACCCGCGGGCACGGCTGGGGAGTATGGTCGGACGGACCCGGCGGTTCGCGGTCGCTGACACCGCCCAACAGATAGTCGGCGGCTTCCTGCTCGCGGGACCGTTCGTCGTCACCGAGGAGGTGTGGGTGCTCGCGGGGAGCATGGAGTGGTACCAAGCGCTCGCGACGGTCGTCATCGTGTTCGCCATCGGCTACGGCGCGCTGTACAAGGCGGACGACGACCGCGACCCCGACCGCGAGACCGAAGTCGCCGGCGTTCCGCTCCGGTTCGTCTCTCTCGTCGCCGTCTCGTACTTCTCGGTGCTCGTCCTCGCACTCGCGTTCGACGCGCCGGCGACGTTCCTCGCGGGGGAGTACGGCGACGGGACGGCCGCACAGATGTTCGTCACGCTGAAGGCGGTGTCCGTGGGGGCGGTGTTCTCGGTCGTCGGGGCCGCGACCGCCGACTCGGTGTTCTAGCGCGGGGCGCTCGAACGCCGCCGGTCCCCGTCGTTCGGTCCCGTCGAACTCGTCCGGGTCCGCTCGACGCCGTCGAGTCCGCCCCTCTCCGCCGAGTCCGCGGGCGCTGACCCGACGCTGACGCGGAACCGGCCGGAATGCGACCGGCTGCCGCATCGGTGACGCCCACCCCCGCAGAATTAAGTCCACCCGGCCGGAGCCACGGACATGGATTACACCCTCGCCACCGGGGAGACGGAGACCACCATCCCGGGCGGGACCGGCGTGCTCCTTCTCCACCCGAGCATCGGCGAGACCGACCGGATCGATACCGACTTCCTGAAGACCGACACCGACCGCTTTCTCGTCATCTCGACGCGGACCACCGCCCGCGAGGTGGAACAGAAACTCGAACACTACGACGTCGACGAGTCGCGCGCGGAGATCCTCGACGCCCTCTCGGTCGAACGGGGCTACTCCCGCCGGTCGTCCGACCACCTCCACTACGTCTCCTCGCCCGACGACCTCGACGGCATCGTCGAGGAGGTGGCGGAGTTCCTCGCCGACTCGACGGGCAAGCGCCGCCTCAGCGTCGACTCGCTGACCGAGATGGCGTACTACGCCGACGTCGACCGGGTGTACGGCGCGACCGGCGACCTGCTCGACCTGCTGGAGGAACACGACGCCGTCGGGCTGTTCCACCTCTCGAAGGAGGTCCACGACGAGTCGACGCTCGACCGCTTCCGCGGCCTGTTCGACGTGGTCATCGACCTCGACACCGAAGGCGGAGTAACCGTCGACCTCGGCGGTCTCGACGGCTAAGTCGCGGGTCGAGCGCGGGGTTCACACGAACGCTCGGTCACACACCCGGCCGCTCGCTCCCCGACGACGCGACCGTCGACTCCGGCAGATTCGACTCCGGCAGCGGTGTCGACCCCGGGTCGCGACGCCACACGCCCCCGCGTCTTCGCTTCTTCGAGAGGACGCCGAGCAGGGTGATCACCGCGAGCAGCGCTCCGAACGCGACCAGCCCGTCCGAGCGGGTGTCGCGCTCGTCGGTCGAGCGAGTCGCGCCGGCGTCGGTCGAGCGAGTCGAGAGATCGGAAGACACGCGGGACAGTACCGCGCGCGCCGACAAGAATCCACTCGCCCCCGGCGGCCGAGACGGCGAGGGTCGCTCCCGTCCCGTCCGCTCACTCGGTGATCTTCTCGAACGTGGTCTCCGCCCACCGGACCGCGTACTCGGCGCCGTGGTCGCGGTACGCCTCGGTGTCGAGTGCCGCGAACGGCGCCGGCAGGTCGAGGTCGTGTTTCACCGCCGAGCAGGCGTACTCGGTCGCGGCCGCGAACGACGTCTCGCCGCGCGCAACCTCCCCGGAGAGGTCGTCCAGCCGCCCCGCGACGGTGTCGCCCGCCTCCCGCCACGCCTCGAAGAGGGTGGGGTGGTCGCTCTCCCAGCCCCGGAACGCCTCGCGGCTGTGGAGCCCGACCCACGCGTCGTACAGCGCGGCCGCGACCTGGTACACCTCGCCGGGACCGCGCGGCACCGCGGCGTCGAGTTCCCGGTAGCGCTCGCCGAAGAAGGGGAGGAACTGCTCGGGAACGTCGAGCGACAGTTCGACGAACGCCTCCGCGAACAGGAACGAGCGGAACGGCTCGGGCGTCCCCTCGGCGCGCTTCTTCGCTATCACCGTCGGCGGGACGGTCTGGCGGGTCCAGACGACGGTGCCGTCGCCCGGCATGCCGACCGTGAAGTCGCCGCCCGCGAACCGCCGGAGCGGGTCCGGCGCGTCGTCGGGGAGCCACTCTGCGGGGTACGACGTCGGGTCGAGCGACTCCGCGAGCAGTCCGAGGTCCTCCGCGGCGGCGGGCGGGAGCGTCTCGAAGTCCCGCCCCGCGGTCACCACGGTGCAGTCGGGGGCGTACGCCGCTCTGACCGCTTCGAGGTCGTCGGAGAGGTCGTGTGGTTCGAACGTCGGCATCGGTGTTGGTCTCGGAGTGGGTCGGGTCGTCTCGGAGCGGGTCGGGTCGTCTCGGAGCGGGTCGGGCAGTGCGGCCGGCCGTCTCGGTCCGCGCCGGTCGGGCCGGCGTGGCCCGAACCGGACGGGCCGGCCCGTCTCGGTCGGGGTCGACTCGGGTCGCGGTCGGGTCCCGGCTCAGGCGAACGCCATCACGAACAGGATGGCGACCGCGAGGAACGCCGAACTACCGATAACGCCGAGAACGACCATCGTCGCCTTACTCATGCCCGCACGTGACACGGCGCCGGGCTTAAAGACTTCACAATCTCCGCGCGGTTCAGTCGCCGGTCGACCCCACGTCGGCCCGGCCGGCGACGGTCTTCCACTCGTCGCTCCAGTAGCGCGCGAGGTTCACGACCCCGCGGACGTACATGTCGGCGACGATGGCCGCGAACACCGCGAGGAGTCCCAGGTCCATCCCGGGGAGTCCAACCGTCGTCGGGGCGAGACCGAGCGCGGAGCCGAGCGGTCCCGCGAACAGCGTGAGCGCGTACCCCGCCGGGAGCGCGAGTACGGCGATGGGGAGCCGGACGACGTACGTCCCGACGAGGCCGCCGTACAGCGGCCAGCGGGTGTCGCCCGCCCCGCGGAGCGCGCCCCGCATCGTCCGCGCGACGGAGAACCCCGCGACGCCGAGACCGAACACCCGGACGAACGTGACGGTCAAGTCGAGGTCGCCGGGGTTGAACGCCGCCGCGACTGGCCGGGCGACGACGAACAGCGCCGCGCCGATGAGCAGTTGGGTGACGAGCGCGAGCCGCAGCGTCTGCCAGCCGTACGCGTCGGCTTCTGCGTCGTCGCCGCCGCCGAGCGACTGGCCGACGAGCGTCGACGCCGCCGTCGAGTAGCCCCACGCGGGCATCAGCGCCAGCAGCATCACCCGCCGACCGATGGCGTACGCCGCGACCACCTCCGTGCCGAGGACGCCGAGGACGAACAGGAACGGGAACCGGCCGAGCGTCCGCGACAGCCGGGTGCCCGCCAGCGGGAGGCTCACCCGCACGAGTTCGCGCGCGAGGTCGGTGTCCCACTGCTTGCCCCCGAGCGGGAGCCGGACCGAGTAGCGCCCCGAGAGCAGTGCCCCGGCGAAGACGGCGGCCGCGAGCGCGTTCGCGGCGGTCGTCCCCCACGCGGCGCCGCGGATCCCGAGTTCGGGGAGCGCGCCCAGCCCGAAGATGAGCGCGGCGTTGAGCGCGACGTTCGTCGGGAGCGTGAGCAGGCGGACGTACATCGGCGTCCGGGTGTCGCCGCTGCCCGCAAGCGCCCGCGCGGCGATCATCGACCAGAAGCGGAACGCCGCGGAGTACATCACGATCCGGAGGTACGCGCCGCCGAGCGCGACGGTCCGCGCGTCGTTCGAGAGCACGCCGATCAGTTCCTCGGCGAAGAAGTGCGCGAACAGGGTCGCCGGGATGGAGACGGCGAGCGCGATCCACAGCGACTGCTTGATCGCGAAGTCGGCCTCGCGGTCGTCGCCCGCGCCCTTGAGCCGCGAGACGACGCTGATCGTACCCGAGGTGAGCGCGAGTGCCAACCCGAAGACGATGAAGTAGTACTGGAAGCCGAACTCCAGGGCGGCGATGGCGGTCCCGCCCGCGTACAGCCCGACCATGAGGAAGTCGGTGATCCGCAGCAGCGTCCGCATCCCCCCCGTGACCATCACCGGCACCGCGAGGTCGAACGCCTCCGCGCCCTTCTCGCGGTCGACGACCCCGGCCGCGGCGAGGAGCGCGGGGTACGCCGCTAGCGCGCCGCCGACCCGTTCGCGGAGCGACGAGAGCATCGATCACGCGCACGGACGGGTGCCGGGAGTACCTGTCGCTCGCGGAACGACGGAGCCGGGGTCGGTCGCTGCGGGTCGATACCGTTCGAGTGCCTCCGCGGGTGACGGGAACGCTTCGAGTCGACGCCGAGGCGCATCGGCATCGGGAGGGGGTACCGGATTCGAGTGGAAGCCGAGGGGTCGCGTCCCCGCGCCGGACGCGACGAGTCGCCGCTCGGGCGGTGTCGCGCGTCCCCGGGTATCGCCGTCACCCGGCTGGCATCGCGCGTCGACGCACGACGCGGCGCGTCGCTACCGCCCGGGCGTCGTCGAACGTCGCCGAACGCCACTGAACGTCGCCGAACGTCGTCGGGGTGTCACTGCCGTCCAGGCGTCGCCGAACGTCGTCCAAGCGTCGCTACCGTCCAAACGTCGCTACCGCCCCGGCGTCGACGCCGGTCTCAGTAGCCGACGCCGAGTTGCGTGTGGACCGCGTCGGCGTCTTCGAGTTCGTCGACGAACGCGACGGCGAAGTCCTCCATCGAGACGTGGCTGTCGCCGTCGTCGTCGACCACCAAGTCGCCCACCGCCGTCCGGTACTCGCCAGTGCGCTCGCCGGGTTCGATCACCATCGGCGGCGCGAGATACGACCACTCCAAGTCGTCCGCCTCCCGGATGCGGTCGAGCGCGTCGATGTGCGCCTGCGCCAACGGGACCAGGTCGTCGGGGAACTCGTCGTCGTCGATGAGCTTCCGGTCCGGGCCGACGTTCAGCCCGCCCGCGCCGCCGGTCCAGACCAGTCGGTCGACGTCGCTCCGCCGCAGGCCGTCGAGGACCGCCTCGGTCATCGGGACGAACACCTCGGGGTCCTCGTCGGCGGGCGGGCCGAGCGCGGAGCCCACCGCGTCGTGGCCGTTCGCGAGGTCCGCCACCTCGTCGGGGTCGGTCGCGTCGCCCGCGACCGCCTCGAACTCGTCGCCCTCGACGTCGACCTCGCCGCTCCGGGAGACGCCGGTCACCGCGTGGCCGCGGTCGAGGAGTTCGTTCGCGATCCGTCGTCCGATCTGGCCGCTCGCACCGAGCAGGAGTACGTCCATCGTGCGAGTCGAAGGTGGGCCGGCGGAGGGAAATACTGACCAGAAACACCGGCCTCACCCGGTGACAGCGGCGTTACCGGTCGGCGCGAGGAGCGGGCGACCGGAGAACGGCCGGAGAGGCGGCGGGTCGAGCGAGCGCGAAGGGGTCGAGCGGAGACGACGGAGTCGAGGGCCGACGGACCGGGATCGATACGGACGGGAACGGCGGAGATGAGAGACGAGAACGTCGGAGACCGGAAGGGGAGAACGGACTGGAGAGCGCGAGCGTGGACGGTCGGTCCGGAGACGACGAGGGCGGACAGTCGGTCCGGAACGCTACCCGTCGTCGCCCGCGCCCCAGCCCTCGGGCATCTCGATGACGTACCGGCCGTCCTCGCGGAGCGAGATGATGTACTCCTCGCGGTCGTACAGTTCCATCAGGTTGAGTTCGTACTGGCCGGGGTTGAGGATGCGGATGGACTCGAACTGCTGGTTCAACTCCTCGCGGAGCGCGTCGATGTCGGGTTCCCCCTCGGTCGTCGCCGCGTCGGCGGGTTCGGCGGCGTCGGGGAGTTCGTCGGGCGAGACGACGTCCGACCGGGCGCTCGCCTGCGCGGTGTCCTCGGGGGTCGCGACGGCGTCGGGGGTCTCGGGCGCCTCCGCCGGGCGGTCGCCCCCCGTTTCGGGTGGAGCGTCCTCCGGACTCGCGTCCTCGCGGCCGGCGTCGGGCGACGGCGCCGCCTCGGGGTCGGCCGTCTCGGCGTCCGCGGGACCGCCGACCGGGTCCGCGTCCGACGCCGGAGTCGTGCCGGCCGTGTCGGACGCGTCGGACGGTGCGGGTGTGTTCGCCCCGGCTGTCGTGTCGGACGGTGCGGGTGTGTTCGACTCGGCGGTCGCGTCGGGTGCGTCGGACGGTGCGGCCGCGTCGGGTGCGCTCGTCGTGTTGGTCGCCTCCTCGCCCGGCCAGGGCGCCCTCTCCTCGGCGGGTCGGGCCGACTCCTCCCCGGGTCGAGCCCTCTCCTCGGCGGGCCGGGACGGCTCCTCCGCGGACGCGTCGGACCCTTCGGTCCCACCGGCCGGTGCGTTGGCCGGGTCGGTAGACGGGTCGGCGGCGCTCTCCGAGTCGGTGCTGGAGTCGGCGCCGGCGGGGCGGAACTGGAACTTCTTGCCGCCGCAGTCCGGACACCCCGAGAGCATCTCCTTCGACCCGTCGGCGAACGTCCGCCCGCAGTTGGTACACTCGTGGGGCATCGCGCTACTTCCGCGAGACGAGTGCGGTGATCAGGTTCTCGTCCTTGTGGAGCGTCTGGATCTGGTTCGCCGGCCCGATCACGGTGAGCTTCTTCGCCGTCTCGTCTTTCCCCATGATCCGCCCGAGGAAGCTCCCGCCGCCGCTGTCCGGCTTGGGGTACGTCTCGATCTCGATCCCGGTGAAGTCGTCCGGACTGATCTCGGTCATGGTGACCTCGATGAGTCTCGACTCCTCCTCGGGGGAGAGCCCCTCCTCCAGTACGACGATGTCGCCATCGCGCACGGAGTCGAGGATCAGTCGGATCTTCTCCATCGAGGCGAGTCCCTCCATCCGGGCGCCGCTGATCAGGTCGATACGAACCCCGTCGTCGCCGTCCTCGGGAGTGGTCGCTTCTGGCATGGTTCTATCCGAAGTACTCCGCTATCTTCGCGTACACTTCGTCCATGTTCTCCCCTTCGAGCGCCGACAGCGGCACCGTCTCGTGTTGGGGGAACGCGTCGGCGATACGCTTGACGTCCGACTCCTCCAGGTCCGTCTTGTTCGCGAAGATCAACACCGGGAGGTCCTGGCTCTCGATGATCCCGATAAGCATCGTGTTCACCTGCGTGAACGGGTCGGTGGTGGAGTCGAGCACGTAGATGACCCCCTCGACGTCCTCGCGGAGCCAGTGCATGGCCTCGGCGACGCCCTCGGTCGCCTCGCGCGACCGCTTGACGGCGTCGTTCTTCTCCATGTCGTGGTCGAGGAACTCCTTGTAGTCCACTTTCGTGGTCACGCCCGGCGTGTCCACGATGTCGATCGTTACGGTCTTGCCGTTCCGTTCGATCTCCACGTTCTCCTTCCGGCGTGCGCGCCGGGTCTCGTGTGGGATGTGACTCTCCGGACCGACCGCGTCGCCCGTCCAGTCGCGGGCGATGCGGTTCGCGAGCGTCGTCTTGCCCGCGTTCGGCGGTCCGTAGATACCGATTCGTTTCGGCTCTGACTCCGAGAAGAGCCCCGAGATGCTTTCTCTGAGATTCGTAAGCAAACCCATCCTGTCCTCCGTATCCCCCTCCCGTCCGGAAGGGCGTTGTCCCACCAAACCAGCCGTTCCACTTAAACACTCCGTCGGGTGTCCCGCGCGGTGTGGCACCCGGCGGGCGCGGACGACCATCCTCCCGACGACGCTTTCGCTGTCGTTCCTTCCCCCTCCCCGACCGGCGCCGAACGGTCTCCCGTTCTCGTGGGTGGTGGTCCGCTCCCCGACTGGTGGCGACCGCTCCGACTCCCGGTCGGACCCCCCACCCCTTCGTTTCGACTGGAGACGGCGCGGGTCGGGGGGATGGGTGCCGCCACGTCCCGGTCGACAGATATCACTACACATCACTATACAGCTAAATAAACGAAGTTGCTAGTCGTTCGGGTATTGTTATATCTATATGATGATAAAGACACCGATACCTAGAGGGGCCTCGACCCCCTCCCCCACCCTCGGCCCGTTCCACCCGAAACGAAGGGGTGGGGGGGTTCGGGGTCCGGTCCCACCGGATACGACCGCCCCCGACGGGTTACCTCCACCCGTCTCCGCTCCCAACCGTAGCCGACCCGAGTGGCTTCTGGCGGGTCGAATCCCCGAACCCGCCGGCTACGTGTTCCCCGCCTTCGGAGGTGCCCGAGAGAGGACGGAACGGAGCGGGCGAATGACCCGACCTGTGTACCCAACCCGCCCGCCGTCGGCTGTACTCCGTTCGCCGCGCGAACGTGTTGGATATTCCTCGTTTTCTCCCGTCCGGTCGGCTCCGGTACCGAAGGGCAAGGCTTTTGATTCGCGTGTTCATCTGTTTCGCCTGCATCAACTGGACGCCGCCGGAGTGGGAGCCGGCACGAAACCGGCTGTTCTGGGCGTGTACGGCCGAAAACGTGGACGCGATGGGCGATTCCAGTCGAAACGAAGGGGATCGACAAGGGATGACACGAGACGATACGACGAACGACGACGAGGAGGGACCCGCGGACGCCGCGTCCGACCGCGTCGACCACGGCGGCGCGGTCGACCCGAACTCGGACGGCGCCGACAGCCACAGGGACGTGGACGCCGACAGTTACGACGCCGACGGCTACGACGCCGACGACCGAGAGCCCCTCCCGGAGCGCTCCGCCGGCGAGGGGAACTCGTTCGACTTCGGGTCGCGCACGCGCACCGAGACGGAGGTCGACCTCGACGTCGACGAGGTGCTCGCGGACGACGACGGCGACAGCACCGGGCTGTTCGACGACCTGCTCTCTGGGGAGCCGATATTCGAGAACAAGGAGGTGTTGCGGCCGTCGTACACGCCGCACGAACTCCCCCACCGGAACGACCAGATCAACAAGATGGCGACCATCCTGGTCTCGGCGCTCCGCGGGGAGACGCCGTCGAACATCCTGATCTACGGGAAGACCGGAACGGGGAAGACCGCCTCCGCGAAGTTCGTCTCGCAGGAACTAGAGTCGACCTCACAGAAGTACGACGTCCCCTGCGAGGTGGAGTACATCAACTGCGAGGTGACCGACACCCAGTATCGGGTGCTCGCCCAACTCGCGAACAAGTTCATCGAGAAGAACCAGCGGCTGATCGACGACCGCCTCGCCGACCTGCGCGACCTCCGGTCGCGCGCGGCCGACCGCGCGGACGCGCTCGCGGGGTCGGAGTTCGACTCGGTCGACGACCTCGACGACCGGATCGCCGACGTCGAACGCGACCGCGAGGGGATGGAGGAGGTGCCGATGACGGGGTGGCCCACCGACCGGGTGTACTCCACGTTCTTCGACGCCGTCGACTACCACGAGCGCGTGGTCGTGATCATGCTCGACGAGATCGACAAACTCGTCGAGAAGAGCGGCGACGACACGCTGTACAACCTCTCGCGGATGAACTCCGAGTTGGACAACTCGCGCATCTCCATCATGGGGATCTCGAACGACCTGAAGTTCACCGACTTCCTCGACCCCCGCGTGAAGTCGAGCCTCGGCGAGGAGGAGATCGTGTTCCCGCCGTACGACGCGAACCAGTTGCGGGACATCCTCCAGCACCGCTCGGAGATCGCGTTCAAGGAGGACGCGCTCACCGAGGACGTGATCCCGCTGTGTGCGGCGTTCGCCGCCCAAGAGCACGGCGACGCCCGGCGTGCGCTCGACCTGCTGCGGACCGCGGGCGAACTCGCGGAGCGGAGTCAGGCCGACCTGGTCGAGGAGTCGCACGTCCGGCAGGCGCAGGACAAGATCGAACTCGACCGGGTCGTGGAGGTGGTCCGCACCCTGCCGACTCAGAGCAAGATCGTGCTCTTCTCGATCATCTTACTCGAGAAGAACGGCGTCCACAACATCAACACCGGCGAGGTGTTCAACATCTACAAACGGCTCTGCGAGGAGATAGACGCCGACGTGCTCACCCAACGACGGGTGACCGACCTCATCTCCGAACTCGACATGCTCGGCATCGTCAACGCCGTCGTCGTCTCGAAGGGTCGCTACGGTCGCACCAAGGAGATCAGTCTCTCGGTCCCCATCGACGAGACGGAGGCGGTGCTGCTCTCCGACTCGCGGCTCGGCGACATCGAGGACGTCCAGCCGTTCGTCCAGGCGCGGTTCGACAACTGACCGGCCGCCGCCGATAACCGATACGCCGATACGGTCCCGCTCTCGGACGAGCCGTAGACCCGACAGTCCCCCGTCCGTACCTCGTGGTTTCGGGTGGAACCGCCGACTCCCGCGAGCGGTCCCGGCGAGCTATCATCGCAGTGGAGACGGTCGCGGCCAGTGGAACCAATCGAACCGATCGAACCGACGGTCCCAGTCGATCCAGTAGAACCAGTCGAACCCAGGGGAACCAGTAGAACCAGTGGAAACAGTGGAAATCGGGGCGTCCACACGAAGCAGGCGATCCACCCGAAACGGGGGTCGGCGCCGAGACGAGTGACCGGTCGAAGCGAGCGGCGCGGGTCGAAGCGGCTCCGTCGCTTGGACCGAGGACCCAGTTCGGAGCCGTGAGGGGGAAACCGACCGGCGGTTCGGGGCGACCGTCGACCGTCAGCCGGCGACCGGTGCGGTTCCGCCGCCCCGAACCGTCGGGGAGGCGTTCGGCGTCGCCCCCGACGCGGCGTCGACGGTGGCGTTCGTACTGCCGGCGGTAGTGTTCGCGGCGCCGGCGGTGGCGTTCGTCGCGTCGACCGGTTCCACCGGAACCGGAGGGGTCGGGGTGGCCGATATCGCGCCCGAGAACAGCAGGCGGATGTAGCCGAGGTAGGGGACGCGGACGCGCGCGACGCCCTGTACCCACTCGGTGCGGACGGGCGGGGCGATGCCGTTCACCTGGTCGTACTGGCCGTTCCAGTCGCCCTTGGTGATGAACCCGGCGTGCGGCGCGGGGCAGTAGGGTATCTCCTCGCAGGAGTCGCCGGTCAGGTACTCGGGATTCGCCCGGTCGTACCAGTTCTCGCCCGCCGAGACGTGAAACCGCGCGCGGTGGATGATCGGCGGTCCGACCTCGTCGGGCGGCTTGTACACCACCACCGAGCCGGGTTCGCCGAACGTGGCGTACTCCTCCGCCGTCCCCGTCTCGTACGTGACGACGCCCGTCTCCTCGTAGGAGAACGAGGGCGCGAACCGGGTCGGCTCGGTGATGAACACCAGGTCCCCCCGCTCCATGTGCGGCTGCATACTCCCCGACTCGACCGCTACCATCGGCGGCCAGACCCCCGCGACGGCGAACAGCACCAGTCCGACGAGCACGACGGCGAGCACCGACGACAGCAGTTCCCGGACGAACAGGAGCGGTCCCGATTCCGCCCGCAGGAAGCGCGTCAGCGGGCCGCCGTCGGGCGGCCGGCGGTCGTCGCTCATTGGGCGTCGTTCCCCGCCGGCCGTGTTGAACCTTCTGTTCGTTCCGGCGAGCCGTCTCCACACCCCACCGGCTCGGCGCCGCCCGCTACCGCGACTCGCGGTTCCGCCCGGCCACGCCCCGCCGGTTCTGCCCCCGCCTCCACTCGCGACTTCCGCCCGCACTCGCGACTTCTGCCCGGTTGCGGGCCACCGGTCCGTCCCGCTACCCTTTTGCCGTCGCCGCGCCGACGCTCGTGGCGTGCCACTGGAGACGCCCTCCCGGGTCGTGCAGGCGCTCGCGGGCCGCGGCTACAACGCCGAACGGGAGGCCGTCACCCTCATCGCCGACGCCGAGACGCCGGCGCTCGCGCTCGAAGCCACCCTCGAAGCCGTCCCCGAGGACGCGCTCGTGGTCACCACCGCCCACGTCCGCGAGGCGCTCGGGGAGGCGCCCGCCCCGGACCCCGACGCGGTGACCGACGACGCCGCGTCCGCCGAACCCGCCCCCAGCGCGGCCGCCGCCGCCCAAGCGTCGCCCGACGCGTTCGACGATACCCCCGCGGAAAGGGGAAGGGGAGCCAACGTCCGAGGGGCCGACGCGCCGGACGACTCCCCCGTTTCGGATGGAGCGAATCCGGGGTCGACGGTGGACTCCGGCGGGACAACTCCAGTCGAAACGAAGGGGTCTCGGGTCGGGGAGCGGTCGCCGCCCGAACCCGTCGTCGCCCAGGACGTGACCGGGCAGTCGACCGGGACCGGCGAGTACGACGAGTTCGTCCGCGTGTTCCGCGACCGGTACGACCGGCTGGCGGGCCAGCTACGGGGTCGGGTCAACCACCGCCCCGCCACCGCGATCCAGGAGATGGCGGGCGGCACCGAAGCCGAGATGATCGGGCTGGTCAACGACATCCGCTCGACCGCCTCGGGCCACTGGCTGGTCGAGTTGGAGGACACCACCGGGACGTTCCCCTGTCTCGTGATGAAGGACCGCGACATCGCGGACCTGGTGGACGAACTCCTGATGGACGAGTGTATCGCGGTGTCGGGGACGCTCGCCGACGACGCGGGCATCCTGTTCGTCGACGCCATCCACTTCCCGGACGTGCCGCGGACCTACCAGCCGAACACCGCCGACCGACACGTCCAGGCGGCGCTGGTCTCCGACATCCACGTCGGCTCCCAGGAGTTCTCGGCCGAGGCGTGGGGGCGATTCGCCGACTGGCTCCACACCGAGGAGGCCGAGACAGTGGAGTACCTCCTCGTCGCGGGCGACATGGTCGAGGGCGTCGGCGTCTACCCCAACCAGGACGAGGAACTCGACATCGTCGACATCTACGAGCAGTACGAGACGTTCTCGGAGCACCTCAAGCAGGTGCCCGGCGACATGGAGATACTGATGATCCCCGGCAACCACGACGCGGTCCGACTCGCCGAACCGCAACCGGGGTTCGACGAGGAGCTACGGGGGATCATGTCCGCACACGACCCACAGATCGTCGGCAATCCGGCGCTCGTCACCGTCGAGGGCGTGAAGGTGCTGATGTACCACGGCGTCTCGCTCGACGAGGTGATCGCCGAACTCCCCGCCGAGAAGGCCAGCTACGACGACCCCCACCGGGCGATGTACCAGTTGCTCAAGAAGCGGCACGTCGCCCCGCAGTTCGGCGACCGGACCCGCCTCGCCCCCGAGGAGAGCGACTACCTCGTGATGGACGAGGTGCCCGACGTGTTCCACACGGGGCACGTCCACAAACTCGGCTGGGGGAAGTACCACAACGTCCTCGCCGTGAACTCGGGCTGTTGGCAGGAGCAGACCGCGTTCCAGCGGTCGGTCAACATCGACCCCGACGTGGGGTACGCGCCCATCCTCGACTTGGACACGCTGGACATGACGGTCCGGAAGTTCACCTGAACCGCGTTTCGCCGGGCCTCATCGCTCGGGCCGGCTTCGACGGCGCTCGCTCGGGTGGGTAACGTACTGCTCAGGAGACGGAACCCCTTCGTTTCCGGTGGACGACCCGTGTCACCGATCGGCACGGGACCGCGGTCCGAGCGGCTCCTACGGCTCGTCGACCCGGTAGCGGTCGGTCCGCTTCCCCTCGAACATCGGGCCGTCGCCGACGCGTTCGAACCCCGCGGACTCGGCGGCGTCGCGCATGCCGTCCTCGCCTTCGACGACGAGGAGTTCGACCGGCATCGACTCGCTCGCGGCGAACCGGAGCGGTTCGGCGAGGAGGTGTTCACACGCCTCGGGCGTCCCGCCGAACTGCGTGACGTGGACGGTGCCGTCGTGGGCGTCGTAGCTGACGAACCCCAGCAGGTCCGCGGGGTCGGACTGGCCGTCCTCGTTCGGGTCGGTGGCGGCGTCGTCGGCGACGGCCACCCGGACCGTCCGGTCGTGGATGACGCCCCGCATCGCGTCCGTCGGCGCGTCCGCGATGCTCGCGAGCGCCTCGGCGTCCGCCTCCACCGCGTCCCGTACGTCCATACTCGTCTGGCGGTGCACGCGGACGGACGTAAATCCCCCCGTCGGTCCGGACGCTCGGCGGGCGGGTCCGGCGGTCCGACCGTCCGACGGTCCGGCGGCCGCTGACCGTCGACCCGAGCCAGGTCACCGTGACTACGACCGCGGCGCTTACGTCCGCGCGGGCGGACCGACCGGTATGAGCGCCCGCGAGGAGTTCGACGCCTGGGCGGCCGACGGCCGCGACCGGGGGATGGAGGAGCGCCACTGGCACACCGCGAAACACGTGCTCGCGCGGATGCCCGTCGAGGACGGCGACCGGGTACTCGACCTCGGCACGGGGAGCGGCTACGCGCTCCGCGCGCTCGCGGACACCGCCGACCTCGACCGGGGGTACGGCCTCGACGCCTCGCCCGAGATGGCGCGCAACGCCCGCGAGTACACCCGGGAGGGGGAATCCGGCACCGCGCCCGACGCCGGCGGCGCGGCGGCCAACGTGGGGTTCCTCGTCGGCGACTTCGGCCACCTCCCCTTTGCCCGCGACTCGCTCGACCACGCGTTCTCGATGGAGGCGTTCTACTACAGCGACGACCCCGCCGAGACGCTCCGGGAGGTGGCGCGCGTCCTGCGGCCGGGCGGGACGTTCTACTGCGCGGTCAACTACTACGAGGAGAACACCTACAGCCACGAGTGGCAGGGGAACATCTCCGTCGAGATGACGCGGTGGAGCGCCGCCGACTACCGCGAGGCGTTCCGCGACGCCGGCCTGTTCGTCGCCGAACAGGACAACGTCCCCGACCGCGAGACGGAGATACCGCCCGCCGCCGAGTTCCCGACCGATAGCTGGGAGCGCCGCGAGGCGATGGTCGAACGCTACCGGCAGTTGGGGACGCTGCTCACCGTCGGCGTCGCGCCCTGACCTCGGACATCTGGAGACGCGGGCGTTCGGACGCCGCCCGCACGGCGGGCCGCCCCCGCGACGCTTCGCCTGCGATCCCGACGCGCTGTCCACGCGACGGGCGGCACCCACGACGCGCCGCCCGTCCGTCGCTCAGTCGTCGGTCGCGTCGGGACTCGGGTTCGACTCCAGATTTCGGAGGTGCTTCGTCGAGAGGTCGTCGACGGCCGGCCCGTCGAGCACCTCGCCGTCCGACTCGAACCGCGAGCCGTGACACGGGCAGTCCCACGTCGCCTCGCCGTCGTTCCACGAGACGACACAGCCGAGGTGGGGACAGACCCCCGACACCACGTCGTACCCCGCCTCGCTCCGCGACACCGCGAGCACGTCCGTCCCGTCGCGGACCACGGTGCCCTCGCCGACCGAGAGGTCGCGTACGTCGCGTTCGTCCGCCGACGACAGCGCGGCCTGCGCCCAGTCGCTCACGTACTGCTTGCCGACGTTCGCGTTCTCGGTCAGGAACTCCGTCACCCCGCCGCGGTCGGTGACGCGGGCGGGGTCGAACGCCCGCGCCCACGAGTTCCGCCGGCCGCGAACCAGGTCGGCGATGACCCGCCCCGCGGCGACGCCGTTGGTCATCCCCCACCCGCCGAACCCGGTGGCGACGTAGACGTTCTCGCGGCGTTCGAGTTCGCCGACGTACGGCCGTCCGTCGAGCGTCACGAAGTCCTCGGTCGACCAGCGGTACGCGACCGACTCGACGTCGAACCGGGCGCGCGCCTGCCGCTCCAGTCGGCGGAACCGCGCGGCCGTGCTCCCGCCCTGGCCGGTCTTATGGTTCTGCCCGCCCACCAGCGTCAGCGTGCCGTGCTCGTCCGTCTCGCACGTCCGCACGGAGAGGTACGGCTCCTCCGCGCGGTAGAAGACGCCGTCGTCGGGCGGGTCGGCGGCGTCGACCGCCACCACGTACGACTTCTTGGGGGACATCCGCGCGAAGTAGAACGCGGGGTCGACGATGGGGAAGTGGGTCGCCACCACCACCGAATCGGCCGCGAGCGTCCCGCGGTCGGTCTCCACCCGGCAGGCCCGGCCGCGGCCGCCGTCGTCGATGTCGGTCGCGCGCGTCCCCTCGTAGATGCGGACGCCGTCGTCGACCATCGACTCCGCGAGCGCGAGCAGGTACGACCGGGGGTGGAACTCCGCTTGCGCGTCGAAACGCACCCCCGCGGCGGCGTCGTCGGGCACCGGCACCGAGTCGACGGCCGTCGCGGGCAGTCCCACATCCGCGGCCGCCGCCGCCTCGCGTTCGTACTTGCGTCGCTCGGCCGGGTCGCTCGTGTACGCGTACGCGGGGAGGCGGTGGAAGCCGCAGTCGACGCCGAGTTCGTCGGCCGTCGCCTCGACGTGGTCGATGGCCGCCTCGTTGGCCGCGGCGTACGCGCGGGCGACCCGCTCGCCCGCGTCCTCGCGGAGTCGGTGGTAACGAACGCCGTGCTGGGAGGTGACCTTCGCGGTGGTGTTCCCCGTCGCGCCGGCGGCGATCCGGTCGCGTTCGACCACCGCGACCGAGCGGCCGTCGTCGGCCAACTCGGCGGCGGCGGTCAGGCCGGCGATGCCGCCGCCCACCACCGCGACGTCGACCCGACCGCCCTCCGACAGCGGCGGGTAGTCGGTGGCGTCGCTCGTGGCGGTCCAGACGGAGGTGCGTCGGTCGACCGGGTCGGCCGGTCGGTCGTCGGGTCGTGAGGGTGCCATCGGGAGGAACGGTCGCGGTGTTTGTTCTCGCCGCGTAAGTGAGCGCGGCCGGGAGAGGCAAGCACCCACCCGACCGGCGGTCACATCCGCCGGGACGTCCGTGTACTATCACGAACGATAGCGGGCCGACAAGCTTCATGTATCTGCATCCGCTAGCCGCGCACATGACTCGGGAGCAGACCGGAGCGGACGCGGTCGAGGGCAACGTACTGGTGTCGGAGTGGGAACCCGGCGAGGACCCGTGGCGCGGTCGGCGCGCGCGCGAGCGACTCGTCTCCCGCGAGGACGTGACGGGGTGGGTCGCGGTCCGGCGCGCGGGCGACCGGCCGGATGTCCCCGTCCGCGGGTTCGCCCAACTGGCCCGCGAGATGGGCATCGGGCGGCTGGCGGTCGTCGCGCCCGACGCCGACGAGGGGGCAGTCGCAAGCTTCCCCGGCGTCGAGATACAGCGGACGGCCACCGTCGACGACGCGGTGTCGTGGGCGGGGCGGTAGCCGGCGAGCCGGCACGAACTGGAACGGTAACGACTAACTATCCGGTCGCCGACGCCCGAGGCGTGAGCGACTCCCCGTTCGCGAACCCCCTCCTCCGGTACGGCATCGGTCTCAGTGGCGCGGTCGTCATCGCGTTCGTCGCGCTGTTCTTCCTCGAGGGGGCGACCCGCTGGATAGCGCTCGGCATCGCGGCCCTCGACGCGGTCGTCACGCCGATGGTACTGAAGCGCGCGGCCACCTGACGGGCGGCCGCCGCGGCCGCGTCCGTCGACGCCGCCCGGCCGGTCGCGACGCTACCCGATCACGTGGACGTCCGCGGGGTCGAACCCCACGGTCACCGTCCCCGTCGGGTCGCGGTCCGCCCGGACCGTGACGGGCGTCCCCTCCCACTCGCAGTGGAGGCGGGTGGTGTCGCCGAGGAACTCCGCGCTCCCGACGGCGACGGTCAGCCGGTTCTCCCCGCCGCCGCCGACCCGGAGGTCCTCCGGCCGGACGCAGACCGTCAGGCGGTCGCCGACCGCGGCGTCACACGGCGGGACGCGGAGCGCGTGCCCGCGCACGTCGAGGGTACAGCCCTCGGCGGTCGACGCGCGCACCTCGCCGGTCAGGACGTTGTTGTCGCCGAGGAACTCCGCGACGAACCGGGTGGCGGGCGCGTCGTACACGTCGCGGGGCGCGCCCACCTGTTCGACGCGGCCGTCGTTCATCACCGCCACGCGGTCCGACACCGCGAGCGCCTCCTCCTGGTCGTGGGTGACGTACACCGTCGTGATCGACAGTTCCTGCTGGATCTCTCTCACCTGGACCCTGAGCCGTTCGCGCAGGCGGGCGTCGAGCGCCGACATCGGCTCGTCGAGCAGGAGCAGGCGCGGGCCGGGTGCGAGCGCGCGAGCGAGCGCGACCCGCTGGCGCTGTCCGCCCGAGAGCGTGCCGGGGTCGCGACCCTCGAACCCCGCCATGTCCACCAGGTCGAGCAGGTCGGCCACCCGCTCGTCGCGGCCGACGCCGCCGGGCGGGTCGGCGAACTTCAGGCCGTACGCGACGTTCTCGCCGACGGTCATGTGGGGGAACAGCGCGTAGTTCTGGAAGACGACGCCGACCCCCCGCGCCTCCGGCGGCACGCCCGCCATCGGCTCGCCGCCGACGGTGACGCGTCCGCCGGTCGGCTCCTCGAACCCGGCGACACACCGGAGCGTCGTGGTCTTTCCGCAGCCCGAGGGACCGACGAGCGTGAAGAACTCGCCGTCGCGCACGGAGAGGTCGACGCCCGCCAGCGCCGTCGTGTCGCCGTACTCGACGCGGAGGCGGGTCAGGTCGACCTCAGCCACCGAACCCACCCCCCTCGCCGCCGACGCGTTCGATCACGAGGAACGACAGCGTCGTCACCGCCAGCAGGACGGTCCCCATCGCCGTCGCGGCGCCCAGCCGCCGGCCGATGAACCGCTCGACGGCGACCGGCATCGTGTAGCTCCCGCTCCCCTCCGCGAGGATGACCGTCGCGTCGAACTCGCCGACCGAGATGGCGAACGCGAACGCCGCGCCCGCGACGACGCCCGCCCGCACCAGCGGGAGTTCGATGTCCACGAGCGCGCGGAGTCGCGACGCGCCGAGCGCGCGGGCGGACTCGACGAGCGAGCGGTCGAGCGACTCCAGCGGCGGCGCGACCGTCCGCACCACGAACGGGTACGCGCCGACCGCGTGGGCGGCGACGACGGCGACCGTACCCGTGACCGTGAACCGGTAGCCGAACGCGGTGACCCCGAACACCAGCCCCCGGAGCATCCCGAGACCGACGACGATGCCCGACACCGCCAGCGGCGCCATCGAGAGCGCGTCGACCAGCCACCGCCCGCGGAACCGGCGGGTCGTCAGCACGCTCATCGCCACGCCCGTCGGGAGCGCGACGGCGAGCGTGCCGACGCCGAACAGCAGCGAGTTCACCACCGCGGGCAGCGGCCGCACCTGGAACGACGCGCCCGCGGTCTGCCGCCGGAGCAGGAAGCGATAGGCGTCGAGCGAGAGCCGCCCCTCGACAGTGAGGCTGCCGTAGATCATGCTCGCCAGCGGGCCGAGGAAGACGACCGCGACCACCAGCGCGTAGCCCGCGACCGCCAGCCGCGAGACGACCCGCTCGCGCGTCCACGAGTCGGGGAGCAGCGACTCGCGGGCCGGCGGGCGGGTGTCGCGCCGCCGCTGGGACTGCGCGCGCTCGTAGCGGAGGTAGATCGCGGTGAGTGTCAGCGACACGCCCGCCTCGACGGCGGCGAGCGCGGCCGCCTCGTGGTAGTCGAGCCGGCGGACCGCCGAGTAGACGAACACCTCGACGGTGGCGTACCGCGCGCCCCCCAGCGCGAGCACGATGGGGAACGAGGCGAACGTGAACACGAACGTCAGCGTCGCGCCCATCAACACCGCGGGGAGCAGTTGCGGGACCACCACGTCGCGGAACGCCCGCCGGGGGTCCGCGCCGAGCGAGCGGGCCGTCTCCACCGCGCCGGCGTCGACGCTCTCCCACGCCGCCGTCGTCACGCGCGTCACCAGCGGCGCGTTGTAGAAGGCGTGCGCGACGATGATCGCGCCGAGCGACGGTAGCAGGTCGAGTTCCGACAGGCCCAGCGCCGACAGAAGCGCGTTGAGCGTGCCGCTCGCGCCGAACATCGAGTAGAACCCCACCGCGACCATCACGGAGGGGAGGACGAACGGGAGGATGGTGACCGAGCGGAGCGCGCGCCGGCCGGGGAACTCGAAGCGCGCGAGCACCCACGCGCCGGGTAGGCCGAGCGCGACGCTCGCGACGGTCGAGAGGAGCGCCTGCCACGCGGTGAAGCCGAACAGTCCGAGCGTCCCCAGCGCTCCCGGCTCGCGCAGCGTCTCCCGGACGAGCGCCGCGGGGTCGGTGAGCAGCCGCGCGAGCCAGCCGACGTAGAACTCGCCGGTGAGCACCTCGACCAGCGGTCCCGCGGTGAGCCGCCCGTTCACGACCACCGCGTCGACGAGCACCGTCGCCACCGGGTAGTAGAACAGCGCGCCCAGCAGGAGCGCGGTGACGACGGCGAGGACCGGCAGCGCGTACCGGTCGGCCGACCGGCCGCGTCCGTCCCCGCCCGCGTGTGCCGGGTCGGACGACCCGCGGCTCACGCTCTCACCCTCGTGTCCGCGCGCCGTCGCCGGCGCTCGCCCGCCCGCCGGCGACTCCCGCGGCGCGCGCTCACCCGCTGGCGAACCGCCGCGCCCAGTCGTCGGTCCACGTACCGAGGTTGCCTTTCAGCTCCTCGTAGGTGAAGGTGACCGCTTCGGCCGGCTCCTTGGCGTACTCGGCGTACTCGTCGGGGAGCGGCGCGTCCTCGATGGCGGGGAACGCGACGTTCCGCTGGGCGATGCCCGCCTGTATCTCGGGGGTCAGGGCGAACTCCATGAACCGCCGCGCGAGGTCGGGCGCGTCGGCGTCGGCGAACCGCGCCATCCCCTCGGGGTTGGCGTACCCCTGGTCGTTCAGGAACCGGATCCGGTGGCGCTGGAGGTCCTGGTCCTCGCGGTTAGCGTACACCTGGTCGGTGGAGTAGGAGACGACCATCGGCGCCTCGTCGCTCTCGTAGGCGGCGTACGCGTCCTCCCAGCTCCCGAGGACGACCACGTCGTTGTCGCGGAGGTCGGCCCAGTAGTCGAGGTAGCCGTCCGCGCCGAACCGCTCGATCGTGTGGAGCATGAACGCCTGGCCGGTGGTCGACGACGTGGGGTTCTGGGCGATCAGGTCGCCCTCGTACGCGGGGTCGAGCAGGCTCTCGAACGTCTCGGGGGCGGTGAACTCGCCGCCGTCAGCGGTGGCGTTCCACACCAGGCTGACGTAGCCCGTGTCGAACGGCACCGCCCGACCCTCCGGGTCGAACCGGAGCCCCTCTTTCACCCGGTCGCTCCCCGCCAGGTCGCCCGCCTCGGCGAACAGCGGGTCCGTGAACTGCCCCGACCCCTGCTGTTCGTCCACCCGGATGAGCCCGCTCGTGTCGAGACCCACGTACACGTCGGCGTCGAAGTCGGCGCCCTGCCGCGCCCGCTCGATGTAGTAGTTGAGTTCGTTGTCGGGCGTCTCGTACCGGAGGGTGGCGCCCGTCTCTTCCTCGAAGCGCCGCTTGAGCCACGCCCCGGGGCTGGTGCTCGGCGCGTCGACGAACGCCGGGTACGCCGCCACGACCAGCGTCTCGTCGCCCGCCGTCGCCGACCCGGTCGTCGTGCCCGTCTCCGACTCGGTTCCGGTGGCGGTCCTCGTTTCGGTCCCGCCGTCGGCGGGCGCGCCGGTCGACCCCTCCGTCTCGACCTGCTCGGCCGAACAGCCGGCGACCAGCGCCAACCCGCCCGCGCCCGCCGTCTCCAGGAATCGTCGTCGGTCCATTACCGAGTTGTTTCACGCTGTGGTACTTAGCCTCCGCGGTCGAGCGGGACCGCCCGACGACCGCCTCGCGGCCGCCCCCGCCGCGGGGGAACGGTTTTCCCCCGCCGGGCCGCCCGGGCGGGTACGAGTGAACCCGAGTCGTCGGACCGTGTTGGCGGGGCTGTTGGCGGCGATACTGGTGCTCACGGCGGTGGTGCTCGCGGACGTGCTCTCGACGGTGGTGTTCGCGGTGACCGTCGGGTACGTGCTCTACCCGCTCCGCCGCCGGGTTCGCGACCGCGGCGCCTCCCGCCGGGTCGCCGCCGCGAGCGTCACGGCCGCGGCGTTCGCCGGGGTGCTCGCGCTGGCCGCGCCGCTGGGTTTCCTGCTGTACCAGCGGGTCGATACGTTCCTCGACCTCCTGATGGCGCTCCCCGATCGGATCCCGGTCGAACTCGCGGGGTTCACGTACGTGATCGAGGTGGAGGCGGCGTTCACCGCGCTCGCGGGCGCGCTCCAGGGGGTGGCGGTGTCGGTGGCGACGGCCGCGCCCGTGCTCGCGTTGAAGGCGCTGCTGTTCGTGCTGCTCATCTACGGGCTGCTGTACCAGCCGCACGCGCCGCGGGTCGCGCTGCTGCGGCTCTGCCCCCCCGAGTACCACGACGTGCTGTTGGCGCTCGACCGCCGAACCGCGAACACGCTCCGCGCCATCTACGTGCTGCAGGCGGCGACAGCCCTCGGCACGTTCGTCGTCGCGCTCGCGGCGTTCTGGGCGCTGGGCTACCGGTCGCCGTTCGGACTCGCGGTCGTCGCGGGCGTCCTCCAGTTCATCCCCGTACTCGGCCCGAGCGTCGTCATCGCGGGGCTGGCGGGGTACGACCTCCTCCTCGGCAACGCGGTCCGCGCGGCGCTCGTGGTCCTGGTCGGACTCCCGGTCGTCGGCTTCGCGCCCGACGCGGTGATCCGGCCGCGGCTGGCGGGCGAGACGACGGACCTCCCCGTGTCGGTGTACTTCGTCGGGTTCGTCGGCGGCGTGCTCACGCTGGGTGCGGTCGGGTTCGTCGTCGGGCCGCTCGTGGTCGCCCTGCTCGCGGAGGTGGTCGGACTGCTCTCGACGGGACCGGTCAGCGAGCAGGTGCGGCTGCCCGACGTCCCGGACGCCGAGGAGTGAGCCCGCCGGCCGGCGGCCCCGGACCCGCCGCGTTCGGCTTACGTGTCCGCCCCGTCGGCGTCCGCGTCCCCGCGCAGTTCCCCGCCGCGCTCGCGCCACTCGGTGAGACTCCCCTCGTAGAAGGCGAGGTCATCGTACCCCAGGTGCCGGAGCACGGTGTACGTGTGGCTGATCCGCCGGGCGGTGTTACAGTAGAGGACGACACGCCTGTCGGGTGTGATACCCCGCCCTTCGAGCACCGATTCGAGTTCCTCGCGGGGTCTCAAACCCCGGGTGTCGGCGTCGACGAGTTCGAGCCAGTCGAGTTGGACCGCGCCGGGGAGGTGGCCCGCGGCGTACTCCTCGGGTTCGCGCGTGTCGACGACGACGACGCCCTCGCCCGCCTCGGCGGCGTCTACCGCGTCCGCCACCTCCTCGAACCCGACGAGCGGCGAGCGCCCCGGCTCGCTGGTCTCGTAGTCGGTCGGCTCGGGGTCGGCGTCGTCGCTCGTCGTCTCGCGCTCGCGGCTCCACGCGGAGTAGTCGCCGTCGAGGAGGTGGAGCGTCGCGGGGTCGTGGCCGTACAGTTCCGCGGTGACGAGAAAGCGCGCCGCGAACACGCCGTGGGTGTCGTCGTACGCGACGATATCGTCGCCCGGGTCGACGCCCGCCTCCGACAGCAGGTCGGCCCACACGTCCGCGCCCGGGAGCATCCCCTCGTCGCCCTCCGAACTCCGGAACGACGCGAACGGCACCGACACCGCGCCGGGGAGGTGGCCGATGCCGTCGAACTCCCACTCGTCGCGCACGTCCACGAGCCGAACGTCGGGGTCGCCGAGTCGCTCGGCGACCCACTCCGGGGGGACTACGTCCATGTTCTCGTTCCAGCGGCGGGGACCAAAAGTCCCGCCGCACCGGTGAGCCTCCCGCCCGCCCCCGACCGGGGCAGATGTGGCCGGAAGCCCGCGCCCGCCCTCCCGCGGCTCCCGACTGTCGGACGGGCGAAACGTGCCCGCCGGGTCGGACGGCTATACCGGCAACTGTATCCGCTACTCCGGACGAATGGCCGGACCTGCCGGGGGTACTGGTATTATGCGTCGGGGGACCGAAGGTCGGGCTGCAATGTCAGACTACGCGAAGGACGTGCTCGTCTCGGCGGACTGGGTCGAGGAGCATCTCGACGAGTTCCAGTCGGACGACGACGAGTACCGACTGGTCGAGGTGGACGTCGACACCGAGGCGTACGACTCGGGCCACGCGCCCGGCGCGATCGGGTTCAACTGGGAGACCCAGTTGCAAGACCAGACCCGACGCGACCTGCTCACGACGGAGGACTTCGAGGACCTCAACGCCTCGCACGGCATCTCGAACGACTCGACGGTCGTCATCTACGGCGACTCCTCGAACTGGTTCGCGGCGTACACCTACTGGCAGTACAAGTACTACGGCCACGACGACGTCCGCCTGATGGACGGCGGCCGCGAGTACTGGGTCGACAACGACTACCCGACCACCGACGAGGAGCCCTCGTTCCCCGAGACGGAGTACGAGGCGGCGGAGCCGGACGAGTCGATCCGCGCGTACCGCGAGCAGGTCGACGCGGCCATCGACGCGGGCGTTCCGCTCGTCGACGTTCGGTCCCCCGAGGAGTTCCGCGGCGAGATCCTCGCGCCCCCGGGCCTCCAGGAGACCGCCCAGCGCGGCGGCCACATCCCCGGCGCGAGCAACATCTCGTGGGCCTCCACCGTCAACGAGGACGGGACGTTCAAGACCGCGGACGAACTGCAGGAACTGTACGAGGGGGTCATCGACGCCGGCGACGACGAGATCGTCGCCTACTGCCGGATCGGCGAGCGCTCGTCGATCGCGTGGTTCGCGCTCCACGAACTGCTCGGACAGGACCAGACCGTCAACTACGACGGCTCGTGGACCGAGTGGGGGAACCTCGTCGGCGCGCCCGTGGAGACGGGCGACGCCGAGTGAGCGAAGCGAACGAGGCGTCGGAGTAACGGCGGCGAGGTCTCCGTGGCGAGCCGCCCACAGAATAGGGCGACGCCGAGTGAGCGAGCACGCGGTCGGCAGACCGACGGCGCGGTCCTCGGGCCGTCCCGTCCGCAAACGGATCGACGCCGACCGCCGATTTTTCCGACTCGTTCACCGGGGCCGACCGAACGCGACGCCCGCGGTCGGGACGCCGCCGCTCCCTACGCGAGCACCCACGCCGCGACCCGGGGGGTGAGGAACGACTCGACGAACGACGCGACCACGAGCAGGAGCGCGAGACCGACGAGGACGTACGCCGCCCGCCGGATCTCGCCCGCGACCGCGGGCGCGTCGGTCCGGCCGCGGACGCCCCGCCAGCCGACGACGCCCAGGTGGAAGCCGAGCGCGCCCGCGAGCGCGAGCGCCGGGAGTTCGACGACCCCGTGTGGGGCGACCAGCGCGAGGAACGCGGCGAGGTCGAACACGCCCGCGAGCGCGCCGACGAGCGCGCCGTTGAACCCGAGGCTGGCGGCCGCGGGGAGACCGAACGCCAGCCCGCCGTACGCGCTGCCGGCGGCGACGAGCCAGTTGTTCGCGGCGATGGTGACGAACGTGCCGAGGGGGAACGCGCCGAACACGTTCGACACGTCGCCCGGCGGGCCGAGGCTGACGCCGTAGCGGGCGGTGACGGCGTAGCCGACGACGATACTGCCGAACAGCACCGCGTGTGCGGCGGCGACCGCGACGAGGTGTCCACGGGTGAACCCGACGAGTTCGCGCCAGCCCCGGGCGAACGTCCGTCGGACGCGCGTCGCCGCGCCGGGGCGGTCGGGACCGCGTCCGACCGCGCCGGGGTTCCCGTAGCGCTCGTCGGTGCCGAGTCCGGTCCGCGCCCGGCCGGCGTACAGCGCGGTCTCGAACCCGTCGAGCAGCGGCGCCACGACCAGCGGGACGACCACCGCGTTCAGTTGTGAGACGCCGAGCAGCCCCAAGAGCGCGAACGCGACGGCGACCCCGACGGTGACGCCGAACGTCACGAGCGCGTACCCCACCGCGGCGCCGAGGTGGTGGCGGACGAACCCGAGGCTCCGCCGGGCGGCGGTCAGCGACCCGACGCCGTCGACGACGACGGCGGCGTCGGCGAACGACAGCGCGAGCAAGACGAGCAGCGCGACCAGGCCGCCGACCGCGACCAGCGGGCCGCCGAGCGCGAGCCCGAGCGTCGCCTTGACGGCGGCGAGCGTGAGGAGGATGGCGAGCGGCACGCCGACGAAGGCGGCGACCACCGCCGCGCGCAGCAGCGCCAGCCCGAGGAACGAGGTCCACCGGCGGCTCCCGCGGACGCCGTCGACCAGCGGGTCGCGGCCGTCGAGCGCCGCCCACACCGTCTCGCGGGTGACGGCGGCCGCGACCGACTGGAGCACGAGCGCGGCGACGAGCGTACAGAGTAGTCCGACGCCGAGCAGCCAGCCGACCTCGGGGGTGGCGAGTCCGGCCAGCGCGTCCTGCTGTTCGGGGGTGAACGTCGGCGTCGCGGGGTCGCCGCCGAACCCGCCGAATCCGCCGAACCCGTCGAAGACACCGCCGCCGCCGGGCGTCGCGGCGTCGCGCTCGACGTCCGAGAAGGCGCGGACGACCGCCTCGATGCGGCCGTCGACGACCAGCAGGCCGACCGCGGCCCCGAGCGCGACCAACAGCGGGGTGCGGGCGGCCGGGAGCGCGCCGAGCGCGAGCAGGTACGCCGGGAGGACCGCGGCGGGGCGACCGACGAGCAGTCGACCGGCGGCGGTGAGCGCGCCGGAGACGGAACGGGACCGGTCCGTGGGTGAGGGGGACACGGGTTCGACTGCCACCGCCCGCCACCTAACCCTACCGCCGGCGGGCGGCGCGGTGTGGGGCGGCGGGCGGGCCGCGTCCCGAGGGTTTCAAGCGGCCGACCGCCCTACCCGGCGGCATGGACGGGGACACCCTTCTCGACGACGTTCGCGACGCCAACGAGACGCCGCTGTCGCGGCTCGGCTCCTCCAAGTCGCTGTACGCGCTCACCGGCGGCGAGATGGAGGCGGGCGCGGTCCGCGCCGCCGTCGCGGCGGAGGCGGCGGCCGCCCGCGAGACGTTCGAGGCGTGGAGCGCCGACGAGGAGAGCGGCGACGCCGCCGGCCTGTTCGGCTCCGTCGCCGACGACGCCCGCGGGCACCGCGACTCGCTCGCGCCCGACGGGTTCGACGCCGACGAGGCGCACGCGTTCCCCGAGTTCGACGCGCTCGCGGACCTGACCGACACCGCGGCGCGGGCGGGCGGACTGCTCGCGCGGCTCGTCGTCGCGCGCAGCCGCGCCGAGCAGGCGGTCGGCTTCTTCGTCGGCGACGCCGACCCCCAGAGCGCGAGCGAGTTCCGGTCGTACCGCGACGACCTCGCGGCGCGACTGGAGGCGGCGGTCGACCTGCTCGACGACGTCTGCGAGTCGGACGGCGAGTGGGACGCCGCGCGCGACGCCGCCGACGCGGTCGTCGAGGCGGCGTACGACGACTACGTCGAGACGCTCGAGTCGATGGGCGTCAAGCCAAAGAACGTCTGCTGAGGCGGACCACGCGCTCCGCCGGGTTCGTCGAGCGCGCTCGTACGGCTCAGACGCCGGGCAGGTTCTCGCGGTAGGCGCCGATCCGCTCGACGGCCGCGTCGGTGTGCTCCGCCACCGCGTCGCCGCCCTCCTCGCCGAGTTCCCTGAGGACGTTCGTCCGGCGCGCGAGCGACCCGTGGTCGGGACCGCGCTCGCGGTCGGCGGCGTCCGAGAGCCGCTCCGCCTGCGTCTCCAGCCGCTCGCGCAGGTCGTCGTCGTCGGCCGCTCCGGCGGCCTCCCGGAGGTGGTCGCTCGCCGCTTCGAGTTCCGCGGGGTCGGGTCCGTCCGTGTTCTCTTCGCTCACAGCCGCTTCACGCGCGGGCCGGAGGAAAACTCCACCGACCGACGCGACTCCGGGTCGGCGCTCGCGTCGACCGCCCCCCGACCGCACGCGAGTGTAGCTTTACACCGGAGCGGGCGGCCACCCCGCCCGTGACCCGATGACCTGACCGTCGCCGCGGGCGGTGGAGCGGTCGCGCGGCGCGCCCGCCCGCGGAACGCCAAACGCCCGCGTCGCCTGCTAGCTACCGTCGTGAGCGCCGTCGAGCGGAGCGACCGCGCCGGTCAAGTGCGTCCGGCCCGTTGACACGCCAATGAGTGAATCCGAGGGGCCGCTCTCCCCGGACCGGCCGGGAGCGGAGCGCTCGTTCCGCGTCGACGCGCCGTTCGACCCGGCGGGCGACCAGCCCGCCGCCATCGAGGAGTTGGTCGACGGGTTCGAGTCGGGGATGGACCGCCAGACCCTCCTCGGCGTCACCGGGTCGGGCAAGACCAACACCGTCTCGTGGGTAGTCGAGGAGTTGGACGCGCCGACGCTCGTCATCGCGCACAACAAGACGCTCGCGGCGCAGTTGTACGAGGAGTTCAAGTCGCTGTTCCCCGACAACGCCGTCGAGTACTTCGTCTCCTACTACGACTACTACCAGCCCGAGGCGTACGTCGAGCAGACGGACACGTTCATCGACAAGGAGATGACGATCAACGACGAGATCGACCGTCTCCGTCACTCGGCGACGCGGTCGCTGTTGACGCGGGACGACGTGATCGTCGTCGCCTCCGTCTCGGCCATCTACGGGCTGGGCGACCCCGCGGACTACCGCGGGATGTCGCTCGAACTCGAAGTCGGCCAGGAGATCGGCCGGGACGAACTCCTCGCGAACCTGGTCGACCTCAACTACGAGCGCAACGACGTGGAGTTCGAACAGGGGACGTTCCGGGTGCGCGGCGACACCGTCGAGGTGTTCCCGATGTACGGCCGCTACGCGGTGCGGATCGAGTTGTGGGGCGACGAGATCGACCGCCTGACGAAGGTCGACCCGCTGGCGGGCGAGACCGAGGGGGAGGAGCCCGCGGTGTTGGTTTACCCCGCCGAGCACTACTCGATCCCCGAGGACCGACTGGGGAACGCGGTCGAGGAGATCGAGGACCTGATGCACGAGCGGGTCCGCCACTTCGAGCGGAACGGCGACCTGGTCGCCGCCCAGCGGATCGAGGAGCGCACCACGTTCGACATCGAGATGCTCCAGGAGACGGGCTACTGCTCGGGCATCGAGAACTACTCGGTCCACCTCTCCGATCGGGAGTCGGGCGACCCGCCGTACACGCTACTCGACTACTTCCCCGACGACTTTCTCACCGTCGTCGACGAGTCACACCAGACCCTCCCGCAGATAAAGGGGCAGTTCGCGGGCGACAAGTCGCGGAAGGACTCGCTGGTCGGCAACGGGTTCCGCCTGCCGACCGCGTACGACAACCGCCCGCTGACGTTCGAGGAGTTCGAGGAGAAGACCGGCCGGACGCTGTACGTGAGCGCCACGCCGGGCGACTACGAGCGGGAACACTCCGAGCGGGTCGCAGAACAGATCGTCCGCCCGACCCACCTCGTCGACCCGGAGGTGGAACTCGCAGACGCGACCGGGCAGGTCGACGACCTGATGGACCGGATCGACGAGCGGATCGACCGCGACGAGCGCACCCTCGTCACCACGCTCACCAAGCGGATGGCGGAGGACCTCACCGAGTACCTCGAGGAGGCGGGCGTGAACGTCGCGTACATGCACGACGAGACGGACACGCTCGAACGGCACGAACTCATCCGCTCGCTCCGGCTGGGCGACATCGACGTGCTCGTCGGGATCAACCTCCTCCGGGAGGGACTCGACATCCCCGAGGTATCGCTCGTCGCCATCCTCGACGCCGACCAGGAGGGGTTCCTCCGCTCCGAGACGACGCTGGTCCAGACGATGGGGCGGGCCGCGCGGAACGTCAACGGTCAGGTCGTCCTCTACGCCGACGACACCACCGACGCGATGGAGGCGGCGATCGGCGAGACCCGACGGAGGCGGCAGATCCAAGCGGAGTTCAACGCCGAACACGGCCACGAGCCGAAGACGATCGAGAAGGAAGTCGGGGAGACCAACCTCCCGGGGTCGGAGACGGACACCTCGGGGGTCGCGGGCGCGGACGTCGCCGACGAGGACGAGGCGCGCGCGCAGATCGAGGCGCTCGAAGAGCGGATGGAGGAGGCGGCGAACAACCTGGAGTTCGAACTCGCCGCGGACATCCGCGACCGGGTCCGCGAACTCCGCGAGGAGTTCGAGATGCGACGCGAGGAGGAGGGCGTCGCGCCGCCCGAACCCGAACCGGACGCCGACTTCTGAGCCCGGCCCGCGGCTCCGACCGTCGGGACTGTCGGGGGTCGAACTCGAACTCGGACGCCGAGCGTCAGTCGGCGGCGCTCGCGGCGTCGCTGGCCGCCCGGTCGAGCATCCCCCCGGCGGTCGAGTAGCGGAAGTACGCACACAGTCCGACCGCGGCGACCACGTTCGATATCGTCACGGCCCAGAACGGGCCGAGCGCGCCGTACCCCAGGAGGTACGCGCCGACCGCGGCGACCGGGATCCGGACGCCCCAGTACTGCAGCAGCGTCGAGTACATGCTGACCTCGGTCTTGCCGGCGCCGTTGAACCCCGCCTCGACGGTCCAGACGGTGCCGAGCGCCCAGTAGCTGTACGCGAGGATCTGGAGGTACGCGACCGTGTACGCCAGCGCCTCCGCCCCGATGTCGGGGACGAACAGCACGGCGAGGAACTCGGGGTAGAGCCACTGTCCGACGCCGACGACGCCGATGCCGACCGCACCGACCGCGACGCCGAGCCACGTCGCGCGGGTCGCCCGATCCGGGCGGGCGGCCCCGAGGTTCTGCCCGACGATGGTCGTGCTCGCGGAGCCGACGCCGATGGCGGGGACGAACGCGACCGTCGAGACGCGCGCGCCGACCGTGTAGGCGGTGAGCGCGGCCGCGCCGCCGGTGAAGGAGATGATCGCCACCATCACCAGCCGCGCGGCCTGCCGGCCGACGCTCTGGCCCGCCCGGGGGGCACCCACGTCGACGAGCGTGCGGAACTCCTCGGGGTCGAGTCCGACCGACGCGCGGTCGAGCGAGAAGCCGCCCCGGTCGGAGAGCGCCGCCCCGACCATGAGGAGCGCGCCGAACACGTAGCCGACGAGCGTGGCGTACGCGGCGCCCGCGATGCCCATCCCCGCGAAGCCGGTGGCGGCCAACAGCGACGACTCCAGCCCGCCGAGTCCGAGGATGGCGAACAGCGGGTTCGAGGTGAACCCGAAGATCAGTACCGGGTCGAGCAGGATGTTGGTGCCGATGGCGACGAGGTTGGCGACCAGCGGCGTCCGCGAGTCGCCGGCGCCGGTGAACGCCGCCTCGACGGCGTCGCTCGCGGTGCCGACGACGTACGCGAACGCGATCGCACCGAGGTACGTCGCCGCGAGGGCGGCCACGTTCGCCCCGGGGTCGAACAGCCGCGTGAGGTCGAGCGCCACCGCGTCGACCACGACGGCGAGCACGAGCATCAGCGACGTCGCGCCCACGAGCCCGTGAAACGCCGCTCGACGGGCGCCCGCGCGGTCGTCGGTGCCGACCCGCTGTGAGACGAGCACCTGCGAGCCGACGTACACCGCCTGCGCGGGGACGACGAGCAGCCCGATCAGCGGCGCGATCAGGCCGACGGCGGCGACCGCGTCGCCGCTCAGCCGCCCCAGCCAGAACACGTCGACGATCTGCTGGGCGACCAGCGCGAACTGCTGGGCGACGATGGGGGCGGAGAGAAACGCGAGCGCGCGCCCGAGTGACCCCTCCGTGATATCCTCCGACGAGACGTCGAACATCGGATCGTTTCGGAATCCACATCGGACAATAAATCTCTGTCGATGTCTCTCATATTCTCCCACGTTCACACGTTTTCCCGCCCGGGAGACCGCACGCTTTTGCTCCCGGCGGCGGAACGGTCCGTATGAGCAGTCGGCGGCGCAAGCCCGACTGGTTGAAGAGCCGCCCACCCGCCGGGCAGCGCTTCACCGAGATCCGGTCCGTCCTCCGCGAACACGACCTCAACACGGTCTGTGAGGAGGCCAACTGCCCCAACCTCGGCGAGTGCTGGAGCGGCGGCGACGCCGGCGGGCACGGCCACGGGACGGCCACGTTCATGCTGATGGGCGACCGGTGTTCGCGCGGCTGTAACTTCTGTGACGTCGAGACCGGCGGGATGGAGGCGTTGGACCCCGACGAACCCGCGAACGTCGCCGAGGCGGTGACCGAGATCGGACTGGAGTACGTCGTGCTCACGTCGGTCGACCGCGACGACCTCCCCGACGGCGGCAGCGCCCACTTCGCGGAGACGATCCGCGAGATCAAACGCCGCGACCCCGGCATCCTGGTCGAGGTGTTGATCCCCGACTTCGGCGGCGACGAGGCGGCCGTCCGTCGGGTGATCGAGGCGGGACCCGACGTGGTCGCCCACAACGTCGAGACGGTCGAGCGGTTGCAGTGGCCCGTCCGCGACCGCCGGGCGACGTACGACCGGACGCTCGACGTGTTACAGCAGGTGAGCCGGGAGTCGGACATCCACACCAAGACGAGCGTGATGCTCGGCCTCGGCGAGTACGACCACGAGGTGTACCGGACGCTCAGGGACCTCCGGGAGGCGGACGTCGACATCGTCACCCTCGGGCAGTACCTCCAGCCGTCGCTGTCGCACCTCGACGTGTTCGAGTACGTCCACCCCGACGCGTTCGACACCTGGCGGCGGGTCGCCGAGGAGGAACTCGGCTTCCTCTACTGCGCGTCGGGACCGATGGTCCGCTCGTCGTACAAGGCGGGCGAACTGTTCGTCGAGGCGCTCGTCCGCGAAGGGTCGTCGGTCGAGGCGGCTCGGGCGGCCGCCCGCGCCGCCGGCGGGTGACTCCGACGGCGACGCACCCAACGGCGACGCATCCAACGCCGACCGACCGCGCGACCGGTTGACAGTCGCCGCCTCGAACCCGCGTCGGCTGGACGAACGGGTACGCCCCGGCAGTATTTCCACGCACAGTAAACTATTTACGAAAACACTATGCGTCGGGGCGGTGAGGGTTCGCGCATGGGAAGGTGGGTACCGTGAGCACGCTCGAACGCGACCCCCGCGAGGGGGAGGTCCGCGTCCTCGACGAGAACGGCGACGTCGTCGGCGACGCGCCCGACCTCTCGGCGGAGGAACTCCTCGCGATGTACCGGCAGATGAAGCTGGCGCGCCGGTTCGACACGCGCGCCGTCTCGCTCCAGCGGCAGGGGCGGATGGGGACGTTCCCCCCGATGTCGGGCCAGGAGGGCGCGCAGGTCGCCTCGGCGATGGCGCTCGCCGACGACGACTGGGTGGTCCCCTCCTACCGCGAACACGCCGTCTCGCTCGTCCGCGGGGTGAGTTTGGAGCGGACGCTGCTCTACTGGATGGGCGACGAGCGGGGGAGCCGGATGGCCGACGGCGTGAACGTCTTCCCGGTCGCGGTCCCCATCGCGAGTCAGATCCCCCACGCGACGGGGATGGCGTGGGCGAACAAGCTACGGAACGACGACGGGACCCCCGACGCCGTGGTCTGTTACTTCGGCGACGGCGCCACGAGCGAGGGCGACTTCCACGAGGGACTCAACTTCGCGGGCGTGTTCGACACGCCGAACGTCTTCTTCTGTAACAACAACCAGTGGGCCATCTCGGTCCCGCGGTCGAAACAGACCGCCTCGGCGACGCTCGCACAGAAGGCCGACGCGTACGGCTTCGAGGGCGTCCAGGTCGACGGGATGGACCCGCTCGCGGTGTACAAGGTCACGGAGGAGGCGCTCGCGAAGGCGAGAGACCCCGACAAGGGGGAGCTCCGGCCGACGCTGATCGAGGCGGTCCAGTACCGCTTCGGCGCACACACCACCGCCGACGACCCGTCGGTGTACCGCGAGGACGCCGAGGTGGAGGAGTGGAAGGCGAAAGACCCCATCCCGCGGCTCGAACGCTACCTCCGCGGGCGGGACTTACTCGACGACGACCGGGTCGCCGACATCGAGGAGTCCGTCGAAACCGAGGTGGCCGACGCCATCGAGGCGGCCGAGTCGACCACGCGTCCGGACCCGTCGTCGATGTTCGAACACGTCTACGAGGAGATGACGCCGGAACTCCGCGCGCAGGCCGAGCGGTTCGCCGACCTCCGCGAGCGGTACGGCGACGAGGCGTTCCTCGACGACTGAGCCGACCCGACCCTACCTACATCGACACCGAATGAGCACTCGACAGACGGAACCCACGCAGAATCTCACGCTCGTACAGTCGGTCCGCGACGCGCTCGCGACCGAGATGGAGGCGGACGACGACGTGCTCGTCACGGGCGAGGACGTCGGCAAGAACGGCGGCGTCTTCCGCGCCACCGAGGGGCTGTTCGACGAGTTCGGCGGCGACCGCGTCGTCGACACGCCGCTGGCGGAGTCGGGCATCATCGGCACCGCCGTCGGGATGGCGGCGATGGGGCTGAAACCCGTCGCCGAGGTCCAGTTCTCGGGGTTCGTCTACCCCGGGTTCGACCAGATCGTGAGCCACATGGCGCGGATGCGGGCCCGCTCGCGCGGCCGGTTCACCCTCCCGATGGTGCTCCGCGCGCCGTACGGCGGCGGCATCCGCGCGCCCGAACACCACTCGGAGTCGAAGGAGGCGTTCTACGCCCACGAGGCCGGGCTGAAGGTCGTCATCCCCTCGACGCCGTACGACGCGAAGGGGCTGTTGATCTCGGCGATCCGCGACCCCGACCCGGTGATCTTCCTCGAACCCAAACTCATCTACCGCGCGTTCCGCGGCGAGGTGCCCGAGGGCGACTACGAGGTCCCCATCGGCGAAGCCGCGGTCCGCCGCGAGGGGTCGGACGTCTCCGTGTTCGCGTACGGCGCGATGACCCGCCCCGCGATGGAGGCGGCCGACCGCCTCGCCGACGACGGCGTCGACGCGGAGGTGGTCGACCTCCGCACCGTCTCGCCGCTCGACCGCGAGGCCATCGTGGAGTCGTTCGAGAAGACGGGGCGGGCGGTCGTCGTCCACGAGGCGCCCAAGACGGGCGGGCTGGCCGGCGAGATAACCGCGATCGTTCAAGAGGAGGCACTGCTCTACCAGGAGGCGCCGGTCCAACGGGTGACCGGCTTCGACGTGCCGTACCCGCTGTACGCGATGGAGGACTACTACATGCCGAACGCCGCCCGCGTGGCCGCGGGTATCGAGGAGGCGGTGGAGTTCTGATGGTCACCAAGGAGTTCGAACTCCCCGACGTCGGCGAGGGCGTCGCCGAGGGGGAACTGGTCGCGTGGCTGGTCGAACCGGGCGATGCGGTGACCGAAGACCAACCCGTCGCCGAGGTGGAGACGGACAAGGCGCTCGTGGAGGTGCCCTCGCGGTACGACGGGACGGTGAAGGAACTGCTCGCCGAGGAGGGCGAGACGGTCCCCGTCGGCCAGGTCATCATCACGTTCGAGGTGGACGAGGGCGACGCCGGCGGCGAGGGCGGCGAGACCGACGCGGGGACGGACGCCGACGCCGGGACCGCCGAGTCGAGCGGCGACGCGGACGCCGCCGGCGCGACATCCGCCGGCCCGACCGACGACGGGGAGGAGACGGCGACCGCCGAGACGGACGACGAACCCGCGGGCCGCGTGTTCGCGCCGCCGTCGACGCGGCGGCTCGCGCGCGAACTCGGCGTGAGCCTCGACGCCGTCTCGGGAAGCGGTCCGGGCGGCCGGGTCACCGACGCGGACGTGCGCGCACACGCCGAGTCGGACGACTCGTCCGATGCCGACGACGCGGACGCGGGGGACGCCGACGGGGAGTCGGGGTCGTCCGGCCCGCGGGCGATGAGCGTCGGACAGGGCACACAGGTCGTCTCCAAGCGCTCGGGTGACGGCGAGGCGACCGACCCCGGTTCCGACGAGGAAACGGAGTCCGGGTCCGACTCCGCGGCCGACGCGGCGGAGCCGACGGCGTCGGCCGCCGGACGCGAGCGGACGCTGGCGGCGCCCGCGACCCGCCGCGCCGCCGCGGAGGCGGGCGTCGACCTGAACGACGTGCCCACCGACGAGACCCGCGACGGCGAGGCGTTCGTGACGGCCGACCAGGTCGCCGCCTACGCCGACGAGGTGCGCGCCGCGCGGGAGGCGGAGACGGCGGGGGCGGCCGGAACGGACGCCTCCGCGGGCGAGACGACCGACGAAGCGGCCGACGGCGAGGAGCGCGAGGGCGGCGGGACGGTGCCGTACCGCGGGGTCCGCCGCACCATCGGCGAGCGGATGGCGCAGTCGAAGTACACCGCGCCCCACGTCACCCACCACGACACCGTCGTCGTCGACGACCTGGTGGAGACGCGCGCGGCGCTCAAGCCGCTGGCGGCCGAACGGGACGTGAGCCTGACGTACGTGCCGTTCGTCCTGAAGGCGCTCGTGGCGGCGCTCGAGGAGTTCCCGATACTCAACTCGAAGCTCCGCGAGGACGACGAGGAGATCGTCCTCGAGGACGACTACCACGTCGGCATCGCCGTGGCGACCGACGCGGGGCTGATGGTTCCCGTCGTCCGGGACGTCGACGAGAAGTCGATCCCGGACCTCGCCGCGGAGGTGTCGGACCTCGCCGCTCGCGCCCGCTCGCGCGACCTCTCGCGGGCGGAGATGCAGGGCGGGACGTTCACCGTCACCAACTTCGGCGCCATCGGCGGCGAGTACGCCACGCCGATCATCAACCACCCCGAGAGCGCGATCCTCGGGTTGGGTGCGATCGACGAGCGGCCGGTCGCCGAAGACGGCGAGGTCCGTGCGGCCCACACCCTCCCGCTGTCGCTGTCGGTCGACCACCGGGTGGTCGACGGCGCGGACGCCGCGCGGTTCACCAACCGGCTGATGGAGTTCCTCGCCGACCCGCGTCTGCTCCTCTTGGAGTAACCCCCTCCGCTCTGGACCCCGTCGCTTCGAGTCGCGGAGCGGTGCGCTTCGACCGCAACCCGCGGGTCGCCCCGTCCCCTCGGCTCTCGACGATAGCGTCGCGCTCCGACTCCGGAGCCGTCCCCGTCGATACCGACTACTACGGAGTTCCAGTCGAAACGAAGGGGTTATACCGGCGCGCTCCGGCGTATCGCGGAGCTGACCGCGCCAAGACGCACGCCCGATACGGGTCCGACGCGCGTCGCACGGACGTCCGCCGAGCGGCGGACGGGCATCCACGACCGCAGGACGGAGCGCCGACGCCGGTCGACGCGTCTCGCCGTTTATCGGTCGCCGGTGGGCGCCATCCGGTAGCCATCCGTAACCGGTCCCGGCGGCGGTCGCGGTCGGTCGGTGCTCGACCCGCCCGCCGCCGGCGCGCTCGTGGTCCGCCCGGTGGTCGGCGCCGCTCGCCGCGCGTCCCCTACTCGTCGCGGCCGTTCTCCACCGCGAAGCCGGCGCTGCCGTCGCCGACGCGGACGCCCGCGGCGCAGACGGCGTGTTCGAACTCGTGGCCGTAGACGGTCTTGGCGGCCGCACTGGCCGTCGTCGGCGGGAACTCGAACGGGCGGGGGTCCTGCTCCTCGTAGGTGGCGACGAGGTGGGGGTCGTCCACCTGCCGCACCAGGAGGGCGTCCCGGCGGACCGTCCCCAGGTAGGCGGCGTCGTCGGTCACGACCGCCGCGATCCGCGGGGTGTCGTAGTCGTCCTTCTCGAAGTCCAGCGCCAACAGCGACGACGCGAGCGCGTCACGCGCGGGGTAGCCCGACTCGTACTTCTCGGTCACGGGGTCGACGTGCGAGCCGTTGCCGACGACGACGCCGTCGCCCGCCCGGCGCGCGCAGTTGTACGAGACGTACGGGTTGTCGGTCGGCTCCGCCTCGTCGGTGGGGACGACCGTGAGCGTGTCGTCGCCGCGGCGGACGACCTTGCGGTGGGGGAACGAGCGCGACGAGACGCGGTACGCGCCGATGCCGGGACCGGCGACGAGGAAGCGGCCGACGTACATGGGCGTCGGTGTGGCCCGTCGGGAGATGTAGGTGTCGGTTCGGGCAGAGAGGGGGTCAGCCGAGCCGTCGGTCGACCGCCCGTGCGACCGCGAGCAGGCCGCGGCCGGCGGCGACGGCGGCTCCGCCGACGCGCGCTTCGACGGGCGCGACGCCGAGACGCCGCGAGAGCGCGCCCGGACGGGCGTCCGCCCCGAGGACGGCGACGGTGGTCCCGCGGACGCGCACCTCGACGGTGAGCGCCGTCGTCTCCAACAGCGCGTCGAGGCGGTCGTCGACGCCCGCCAGTCCCGTCCGCGCGAGTCGGACGCCCGCGACGACCGTCGGCACCTCGACGAACAGTCGGTCGCCCGTCGACGCCACCTCCACGGGCGTGCCGTCGACGCTGACGTCGAGGTCCGTCTCGACGCGGAGGGGGGCGCGGGCGCCGTCCGCCCGGTCAGTCGTCACGCTCGCGGGTGGTGATGGTGACCGACCCGTCGAGCTGCCAGCGGGCGTGGTCGGCGTCCTCGCCGGTCCCGCTCGGTACGTGAACCTCCATGTCGTCGAACTCGTAGATGATCTCCGCCCCTCGACCGGTCAGTCGGTCGTAGAGACCGATCGCCAACTCGGGCCACGTCGTCGTCTCGTCGACCGTCTCTGACTCGCTCATGCGAACCGTGGTACGGGATGACGCGGCAAATACCCTGTGTTCGTCGAACGAGGCGTGTAACTTACGTTCGTTCCGTCCGTGTACGTGACACACTGGCATCGACAGGTGCGGCGCCGGTCCGCGTTCGTCCGCCCGGACGCGCGGCCGCCACGTCTCCCGACTTCGCAACACTCATAACCGACGACGGGGTAGTACCCGGTGCAGCAGTCCATTGGGGTAGTGGCCAATCCTGTTGCCTTCTGGGGGCAACGACCCTGGTTCGAATCCAGGATGGACTACTCCCGTTCTCACCCGCCGAGTCACGTCTCTCGTCCACCGGCCCGCGTATCGACCCCGATAGCCGCGCCGACGCGTTGATAGCCGCGCGGCCGACAGGGAACCCGAATGAGTCGGTACGACTTCCGGCGGGGGTACGAGTGTCCCCGGTGTGAGGCGGACACGAACGTGTTCAGGGACCCCGCCACCGGGACGTACGGGTGGGTCTGTCCGGTGGAGGGCTGCCGAGCGGTCGGCTTCGGATTCGGGTCGCGCCGGCTGGCGCGGGTCGGTCTGCGGGAGTACCGCGAGCGGTTCGGAACCCGCGGTTGCGGGTCCCGGTAGCGCGGCGTCGCGCCCGCCGGCCCGCGTCCGCCTCGTTCCGGCGCGGATAGTCACGGTTTTATGCTCGACGCGAGTAGCCAGCAGCCACGCCGGCGCGGGGTCGACCGCTACTCTTTCGATTTCGACTCGAAGCACATCCCTACGCCGCCATCCGGTTTCCAGCCGAAACGAGGGGGTGTGTACGACGCCCGTCAGACGCCGCCGACCGCCCGCTACTTCCGCACGTCGAGTAGCGCCACCCGCTCGTGGACCACGTCCGGGAGCGTCCCCGCGGTGGCGTCGAGTTCCGTCCGGGTGACGTCGAAGAAGTCGCGCACCCGCTCGGGTTCGTAGTCGCCGAGCGTGTCCGCCGGGTCGAGCAGGTCGCGGACGCGGCCGGCGGCGCGCCTCTCGGCGTCGTCGTCCGCCTCCTCGCGGCCCCCTCCGGCGTCACAGACCACGACCAGCGGGCAGTCGCCTTCGGCGACGCCCATCCCGAGCGCGCGGTCGATCTGTCGGCGGCCGGCGGCGTACAGCAGTATCTCCACCCCGCGGTCGCGGGCGACGTTCTCCCCGCGGTCGACGGCCCGGTCGGCGAGTTCGACCGCGCGGCGGAGGTGGGTCGCGTCGACCACGCAGCGCGCGTCGAACGCCTGTATCGTACAGCCCGTCTCGGTCGCTATCGCGTCGAGGTCGGCGAGGAAGGCGTCGACGTCGCCGACGGTCGCCCGGCCCTCGGCGAGTCTCACGAGAAATCACCGAACGTCGCCTGCCCGCCGTCGTCGTCGCCCTCGGCGCGTGCGGTCGCCGCGGTGGCGGCGTCGGCGGAGACGTCGTCCATCGAGGGGTCCTGCCGGCCCGCGGCTTCGAGCACGCTCTCGGCGGTCCGCTCGCGCCCGCGGAGCGCGCCCAACACGACCGACTTGTCCGCCTCGCGGAGGTCGGCGCGCGTCTCGATGCCCGCCTCGAACAGCCGACGTGCGCGCACCCGCCCGACGCCGCGGACGCCAGCGAGGTCGAGCAGTTCCTCCCGGACGCCGTACTGCGCGCGCTTCTTCGCCTCCCGTATCGCCACGTTCACGCCCAAATCGAGTTCGCCCGCTAGCTGTTCGGCCGCGCCGAGCAGCCACTCGGCCGTCTCGACCTTCCCGCGAATGTCGCCCGGGCCGACGCCGTAGCGGTCGGTGACCCGCTCCTCGTCCACCTCGCTCGCCCAGTCTTCGATCAGCTTCGCGGTTTTGAGCGCGGCCAGCCAGTCTTCGAACGCGACGTCTTCGAACTCCGAGGGGACGCGCCCGAGAAACTCGGCCTCCCGCTCGTAGCAGAGTTCTGTGAACGTCTCCTTGTCCCCGGACTTGAGGTAGAGCTGGTACATGTCCGGCGTCCGCGCGATCAGGTGGTACAGCCCCAGCGGCGTCGGCTCCTCGTCGGGGTGCTCGTCGCCCCACTCGCGGAGGCCGTCGACTATCTCGGCGGCGCTCATCGGGTCGAGGTAGAGCCGCGACACCGTGTGGCCGATGTTCGTGGCCGTGAGGCTCCCCTCCGACCGGTCGAGGAAGCCGTTGCGGTCGAGATACTCCAACACGCGGTCGGTCACCTCCGCCAGCCGGGCGTCGTCGTCGGTCTGGCTGGCGTACAGCGTCCGGTCGAGGAAGTCGAGGAGTCCGGAACGGGAGTTGGCGAACCCGGAGGCGACGGTGGCGAGGATGTGGGTTCGCAGCGCGGGTTCGGCCGCGAGCTTCGACCGGACGGGTTCGGCCTCCGCCCAGACGTACCGCTCGAACAGTTCCTCCATCGTGTCGTGGTCGTTCGCGAGCAACACCGCCTCGCCGTACGGGTCGAGCCCCGGCCGGCCGGCGCGGCCCATCATCTGGTGGACCTCGAGGGTGTCGAGCGGCTGCATCCCGCCGAACTCGCCGTCGTAGCGCTTCCAGTCGCGGACCACCACCCGCCGGGCGGGCGTGTTGACGCCGGCGGCGAGCGTCGGCGTCGCGCAGATGCACTTGATCAGCCGGTCGCGGAACGCCTCTTCGACCAGCGAGCGGTGCTCGCTCGTCAGCCCCGCGTGGTGGAACGCGGCGCCGTTCGCCACGCAGTCGGCGAGCGTGTCGCTGGTGTCGGTGTCCGACGCCTCGCGCACCTCCGCCGCCAACGCCTCCAGGTCGTTCTGCTCGCCCGCCTCCAGCCGTTTCGCCGTGACGTCGGCCATGCGCTTGGCCGCCCCCTCGGCGTTCCGGCGGGAGTTGACGAACACGAGCGACGACCCCGCGTTGCCCGCGTCGTCGCGTTCGTCGAGCGCGTCCGCGACGAGGGCGGCGGTCGGCTTCTCGCCGCGGTCGACGGGCACCTCGCGCTGGCTGCCGTCGTCGAAGTTGATCGCGTTGCCGAAGTGGACGCCCGTCCGCAGGTCGATGGGGCGCCAGTCGGACTCGACGAGTTCGGCGTCGAGCCAGTCGGCCACCTCGTCGGCGTTGCCCACCGTCGCCGACAGCGCGACGGTCTGGAGACCGGGGTTGATCCGCCGGAGTTTCGCGAGCGTCACCTCGAGGGTCGGCCCGCGGTGGCCGTCGTCGACGAGGTGGACCTCGTCGGCCACCACACACGAGAGGTCGTCGACCCACGGCGCGCCGTTGCGAATCAGCGAGTCGACCTTCTCGCTGGTGGCGACGATGATGTCCTGTGACGCGAGCCACTCGCCGTCGGACTGGTAGTTGCCCGTCGAGACGCCCACGTCGATACCGAACTCCTCCCAGCGTTCGAACTCGGTCTTCTTCTCGCTCGCGAGCGCGCGCAGCGGGACGATGTACAGCGCCTTGCCGCCGCGCTGGACGGCCGACAGCATCGCGAGTTCGGCTATCAGCGTCTTCCCCGAGGCGGTGGGAACGGCGGCGACGACCGACTCCCCGTCGGCGACGCCCGCCTCGACGGCGGCCTCCTGGGGGGGGTAGAACTCCGAGACGCCCTCCGACTCCAGGCGCTCTGCGACGCCCGGCGGGAGCGACGAGACGGCGGACGGCTTCATCGGTGTCCCTAGTCGGGTTCTCCGGTTTAACCTATCGGGACCGCGATCCCGACCCCGCAACCCCGCGGGCGCGAGCGGGACCGGCGGCGCGTGCCACTCGTCACCGAACCCCTCCGTTTCCGGTGGAACCTCCGCGGGTCCCGGTCGCCGCGTACGAAGCCGGGTCCCCGACCCCCGCGGGCGGTTACGCCAGCCCCGAGAGGTCGAACTCGAACGCCGCGACGGGCACCTCGACGTCGTGGTCGACCAGCACCGCGGGGTGGAGTTCGCCGACGACGCCGACCCGTTCGCCGTCGAGTTCCACCGCGGCCGCGCGGCCGGGGATGAAGCTCGGGTGGTCGACGGCGGGCGTCTCCAACTCCGCGTCGAAGTCGTCACACACCGCCTGCAGGCGGGCTTTGGCGTCCTCGTAGGTCGCGTCGGTCCGCGCGACGACGCCCGCGACGCGGCGCGCCTCCGCCACCCGCGTGTTCTCGTCGTCGTCGCGGTGGGCGACGAACCCGACCTCCGCGAGGTCCTGGGGGTACGACCGGTGGGTGTTGTTCTCCAACACCTGCACCAGCGAGGGGAGCGCCCACGTCCGGAGTTGGGTGTAGTCCTCGCTGTACGGGCTGGTGATCCCCACCGCCTCCTCGGCGCCGAACGCCCCCGACCCCTCCTCGATTTGCATTCGCTCGTAGTTCTCGTCGGCGGCGGTCATGTGGAAGTTGAGGGTGTCCTCGAACCCCAGTCCGACGAGCGCGGTCCGGACCGCCCGCTCCAGCCGCGAGCGCTCGTGCCGGCCGCCGACGGTGCCCACGTCCGGGTAGCGCGGCTCCAACTCGTCGAACCCGTACGCGCGGCCAACGTCGTCGATCAGGTCGAGCGGGTGGAGCACGTCCACGCGGTAGGGCGGTATCGTCACGTCGTACCGCGTCGTCTCCTCGCCGAGCGTGTAGCTCGCGTCGAGCCCCGACCGCTCGAACAGGTCGACCACCTCCTCGCGGTCCAACTCCACGCCGAGGACGGTCTCGATCCGGTCGTGACCCACCGTCTTCTCGTCGGTGTCGAGGTCCGGCCGGACGAGTTCGGGGCCGTACTCCTCGGGGTACGTGTCGCCCTGGTAGACCACCTCGATTTCCTCTATCGCCCCGCCGCGCGCCGACAGCGCGTAACAGAGGACGACGCACATCTTGTCGATGGTCCACTGGTCGGTTCCGGTCAACTCGATGAAGAGGTCGCGCGAGTCGGTCGACACCTCCGTCCGCCGGCCGTTGATCACCGGCGGGAACGAGAACAGTCCGATCTCGTCGTAGATGGCGGGGTAGCGCTCCAGCCCCTCGACCAGGTCGGCGTACGTCTCGCCTGTCGGGTGCTCGGTGAGCACCTCGCCGGGCGTCATCGCGGCGTCGGCGTCGAGCGGGACGAACTGGTCGCCGTCCGGCTCCACCCCGCGGTAGGTGATGCTGTTCTCGCCGCTCCCGCGTGCCGGCCCCTCGTCGAGGCTCTCGGGCGGTTCCGACCCGTCGAGCGCGTCGTCGTCGATCACCGGTCCCGCGTCGGTCCCCCCCGTGTCCGCGCCGCCCGCACCGAGGCTCCCCCCCAGGTCGAGACTCCCGCCGGCGGTGCCGAGCCCCGCGCCCTTCAGCATCGTGAGGTCGTGGATGCCGATGGCGCCCTTCGCGCGCCCGCGGCCCATCGTGGCGTGGAGTTTCTCCTGCAACTGGATCAGCGAGTCGAGCGCCGCCTCGTCCAGATCAACGCCCCGGACGACCGCGCCCGTCACGTACGGCCGCTCGTCGGGAACCGACGGGTCGACCTCGATGGTCCAGTCGGGGCTGTTCGGGTCGGGAACGTGGACGCCGCGCGCGTCGCCGTACTGGTAGCGGAGCGAGCGCGCGACCCCCTCGACCGACAGGCGGTCCAGCCGGTCGGGGGCGAACTCGAACTGTTTGTCCCCGTCCTCGGTCTCGCCCTCGTACTCCAGTCCGAGCGCGAACAGGTCCGCCTCGAACTCCTCGTCGGTCTTCTCCCCGTGGCCCGTCAGCGCCCGCAGTTCGTCCGTGTCGATGTCGACGACCGGCATCAGTAGGTCACCTCCGCGTTCCGCAGGAACTCAACGTCCGCGAGCGTCCCGTGGAGGTCGCGGATGTCCTCCGCGCCCGTGGTGAGCATCGCGAGGCGTTCGAGCGCCAGCCCCCACGCCATCACGTCACAGTCGACGCCCAGCGGGGTCAACACCTCCTCGCGGAACAGCCCGGAGTTGCCGATCTCGATCAGTTCGTCGGTCTCGGGGTGGCGGCCGAACAGTTCGAACGACGGCTCCGTGTACGGGTTGTAGTGGGGTTTGAATCGGACGTCCGTGATGCCGAACTGCTCGTAGAACTCGGTGAACGTCCCCATCAGGTCCCGCACCGACAGCTCCTCCGCCATCACCCACCCTTCGATCTGGAAGAACTCCAGGAGGTGTGTGGCGTCGAGCGTGTCGTTGCGGTACACCTTCTCGACGGAGAAGTAGCGCTGCGGCTCCTCCAGTTCGCCGACCTGTTGGCCCGAGAGGTAACGCATCGACAGCGACGTGGTGTGCCCGCGGAGGTCCACCTCGCGGGCGACCGACTCGGCCCACGGCGAGTGGTAGCCGTCGCCGTCGTCGCCGACGCCGTCGCGGTGGGCGTCCTCGACGCGGTCGAGCAGGTCCTCGGGCAGGTCCCGGACCGGGGGAACGTCGAGCGCGAACTGGTCCCAGTGGGTGCGCGCGGGGTGGTCCTGCGGCATGAACAGGCAGTCGTTGATCCAGAACTCCGCGTCGGCGTGCGGGCCGTCCATCTCCCGAAAGCCCATGCCGACGAGCACGTCCTTCACGCGCTCTGCGGCCTGTCGGAGTACGTGCACCCGGCCGCCCTCGACCGCGGGCGCGTCCGCCTCGACGTTGTACTCGGCGAACTCGGCGTCCGCCCACTCGCCCGAGGTCAGCATCTCGGGGGTGAGCCGGTCGACGGTCTCGCTCGTCTCGACGCCCTCCATCATCGCGGTCACGCCGTCGTCGGTGAGCGTCACCGCGCGGACGGTCCGCTCGTCGCGGTCGACCAGCCCCCGCCGTTCGAGTTGGTCGAGGGTGTCGTCGTCGACGTCGGCGTCGCTCGCGTCGCCCGCGTCGCCGTCGCCGCCGTCTCCACCCTCGCTCGCGCCGTCCGCGAGGGCGTCGAGCGCGGCGGCCTCCGCGTCCGCGTCGGGGTCGGCGTCCGGGTCGGCCGTGAGCGCGCCCGAGTCGATGTCGCCGTACCCCTTGCGGGCGTAGTTGGAGAGGGCGATGTCCACCTCGGCGCCCGAGAGGCCGGCGGCGCCGATGACCTCGCCCATCGACACCGGCTCGTCGGCCGCGCCGGCGTCGACGGCGGCGCGGTAGAGGCGGACCTCGGGGAGGGCGGCGGCGGCGTACTCGCGGCCCTCGTCGGTGAGCGTCGCGGTCGACTCGGTCCGTTCGTCGACCGCGACCAGCCCGTCGTCGCGGAGGTCGAACGCCGCGCGGGTGACGGTCTCCGGTTTCCGGTCGGTCTCCGCTGCTAGCTGTTCGACGGTCTTCGCGTCGGTCGCGCTGGCTGCGCGCAACACCGCGACCTGCGCGTCTGGGAGTCGCATCTGGTTGTCGTGGGTGTGTAGGGGTTTCCGGTTAGTCGTTCCGTTACCGCCCGCGAGACGGAGCGCGGGCGCCGCGCCGGGTGAGGCGGTTTCGGGCGGACGGACGCTCCCGCGCCCGGCCGCGCTCCGCCGCCCTCACGCGCGGGCGAAGACGAACGCGTCGGAGAAACCGAAGGGGGCGACGGGGCCGAACGCCCGGGCGACCCGGTCGGTCGTCGGGTCGCGGGCCGACGTCGCCGCGGCGGGTTCGAGCGCCATACCCGACCCTGCGCGGGCACGGACAAAAAGCGTTCGCCGGACGGCCGACGGCCACGCTCCGGACCCGTACCCCGGCTCGGCCGGCCGGCCCGCAGCCTCGCTGATCGCCTCGCGCGGCGTATCGTGGGGTGTGGCTCCCGGAGAGACGCTCCGAGACGCCCTCGTCGGTGCGGTCGTCTTGGTCGTGCCGTTGTTCCTGCCGCTGTCGCCCGCGCTCGGCGGCTGCGTGGCGGGCTACCTCCGGTGCGGCGGCGGGAGCGAGGGCGCGAGCGTCGGCGCGTCCCTCGCCGACGAGTACGGCGAGAGACGACGGACGGTACGCGGCCTCTCGCACTCTTCCTCCCGCTCCTCTCCGCTCCTCCCCTCCTCTTCCCCTCCCCGTTCTCGCGCTCACGCGACGTTCCGCTCGACGGGACCGTCCCCGCGCGCGAACCGGTCGCGGCCAAGCCCCGACACGTCGACGGTCGACGCGGCGCCGTCGAAGACGAGTTCGGCCACGAGCCGTCCGGTGGCGGGCGCGTGCTGGAACCCGTGGCCCGAGAACCCGGCGGCGGTGACGACGCCCGGCAGCGACTCCTCTATCACGGGGTGGTGGTCGGGGGTCACCGCGTACAGCCCGGCCCACCCGCCGGCGAGCCCCGACTCGGGGCCGAAGTAGTCGGCGACGTCGCCGGCGCGCGAGAGCGCCTCGGCGCTCCAGTCGAGGTCGGGCGTCTCGGAGAACCGCGCGGGGTCGGCGACCACCTCCGGCGGCGAGAACTGCCCGCCCACCAGCGCGCGGCCGTCCCGCTCGGGTCGGAAGTGGGCGGTGGTGTCGATGTCGACGACCAGCGGGTCGTCGTCGGGCACGGGCCGTTCGGGGTCGACGACGGCTATCTGCCGGCGGTGGGGCTCGACCGGCAACTCGTAGCCCGCCATCGCCGCCAGCCGCGCGGCCCACGCGCCCGTCGCGTTGACGAGGTAGTCCGCGTCGAGCGACTCGTCCGGCGTCTCGACGCGGATCCGGCCGCCCGCCGCGCTCCCGCTCCCGTTCCCGCCGACGGAGACGCCCGTGACCGGCGTGTTGGTCCGGACGTCGACGCCGGCTTCGCGCGCGGCCGTCGCGTACCCGCCGAGCGCGAGGTGCGGGTCGGCGAAGCTGTCGTCGGGCGAGTAGGTGCCGGCGACGAACGGCTCCGGGCGGAGTCCCGCACAGCGGTCGGCCGCCTCCTCGGGGGTGACGAGGCGGCTGGGGACGCCCCGCTCCCCCTGCATCGCCACCTGCCGTTCGAACTCGGCGGCGGTGTCCGACTCGCGCGTCACGAACAGGTAGCCCGTCCGCCGTCGCTCGATGTCGGTTCCGAACCGCGCTTCGAACGTGTCCCACACGTCGAGGCTGGCTCGCGTCAACTCGACGTTCACGGGCGTCGAGTACTGCCCGCGGATGCCGCCGACCGCGCGGTCGGTGCTCCCGCTCCCGAGCCCCGCACGCTCACAGAGGACCACGTCCGCGCCGCGGCTGGCGAGTTCGTACGCGCTCGCGACCCCGACGATGCCGCCGCCCGCGACGACCACGTCCATACCCGACCCTCGGTAACGCGTGACAAAGAGCTTGTCCCGGCGGCCGTCGCCGTCGGATCTACACACGTCCCGGGCGGAGCCGTGGGCGGACTTACCACACTCGGTCGCGAACACCCGTCTATGTCGCTCCCGGTCGGCCTCCTACCCGTCTTCGCGTTCGTCCTCACGGTCGGCGTGTCGGTCCCGGCGACGCTCGGCGCGCACCTCGCCCTTCGCGCCGGCGGGTCGTTCGGGTCCGCGCTCCGGGGGGCACTGGTCGAGGCCGGCCTCCTCTACCTCGTCGGCGTCGGCGTCATCCACTTCGTCGCGGGCGGCGGGTCGCTGTGGGGCGGGACGACGATGCTCGTCGTCGTCGGGCTCGCCGCTGCGGTCGTGTTGGTGGCGCTCCCGCTCGCTGTCGGACGGTGGGTCGTCGGCCGCGTACGGAACCTCGGTCCCGACGAGGCGCTCCGGTTCGCGGCGTACGGCTGGCCGGTCGCCGCGGCCGCGGTGTTCGGCGTGTTCGTCGCGCCCGCCGGCCCGGGTCCCGCGGGCGGGCACCTGCTCTCGCTCGGCGGCCCGACGACCTGCCTCGCGGGGTTCTGTGGGGTCCCCGTCTCGCTGGCGGCCGCCGCGGCGCTCGAACTCCTCGTCGCCCTCGTCGGCCCCGGCGTCGTCGGGGCGGCGGTCCACGCCTCGGTGGCGCGGACGCGCCGGGCCGCGCGGTCGTAGCCGGGTCGCGCCCTCGCGCGTCGCTCGACCGCGAACCGCGGGGAAACGACCAACACGCCGCGCGCGATACTGAGACCCATGCGCGTGCTCTCCGACGACGACGTGGCGGGTCTGCTCTCGCTGTCGGACCTCCTGTCGGTGGTCGAGGCGGCGTTCGTGAAACAGGGCCGGGGGGAGGTCGAACGCCCCGACCGCCCCCACTTCCCGGTGGGCGAGGGGCTCGACGGGCGGACGGAGCCGGCGGGCACCGGGCTGACGATGCCCGCGTACGTCCACGGCGCGGAGGCGTACGCGACCAAACTCGCGTCGGTCCACCCCGACAACCCCGAACGGGGGCTGCCGACCATCCACGCGCAGGTGGTCGTCACCGACGCCGAGACGGGCGACCCGCTCGCGCTCCTGGCGGGCGAGCGGGTGACGAACGCCCGGACGGGCTGTATCGGCGGGCTGGCGGCCCGCCACCTCGCCGCGGGCGACGGTCCCGTGACCGTGGGCGTCCTCGGCGCGGGCGCGCAGGCGCGGTGGCAGACCCGCGCTATCGACGCCGCCCGCGGCGTGGCCGACGCGCGGGTCCACTCGCCGACCCCGGCGTCGCGGGCGGACTGTGCGGCCGACCTCGGAGAGAGCGGAATCGACGCGACGGCGGTCGAGTCGGCCGACGCGGCCGTCCGCGACGCCGACGTGGTGGTGACCGCGACGACGAGCCACTCGCCCGTGTTCGACGGCGACGCGCTCGCGCCGGGGACGCTCGTCGTCGCCGTCGGCGCGTACACCGCGGAGGCGCGCGAACTCGACGACCGGACGTTCGAACGCGCCGCGCGCGTGTTCGCGGACGTGCCCGAGGAGGTGGCCGAGATAGGCGACGTCGCGGACAACGGCGTCAACCCGGCGGAGTTGGTCCCGCTGTCGGCGGTGTTCGAGGGCGACGCCGGCCGGGAGCGCGACGACGAGATACTCGTGGTCGACAGCGTCGGCTCGGCGGTGTTGGACGCGGCGGCCGCGGTCCACCTGTACGACGCGGCGGTCGAGGCGGGCGTCGGGAGCGACGCCGACCTCTGAATTCGGTCCGTACCCGGTTCGTGCGCGACCCGGCCCACCCGCGGACGCGACCCGGTCCGCACTCGGACGCGACGCGCGACGCTACTCGTCTTCGGTCGGCGCGACGCCGCGCCTGCTCGCGTCGACGTCGAGGTCGATGTCGAGACTCTCCAGCAGTTCCTCCGCCTCCTCGCGCTTCTCCTGGTGCTCTTCGAGGAACTCGCGCATGAGTTCGGCCGCCTGCTCCTTGCAGCCGCCACAGAGGCGCTCGCCGCCGACGCACTCCTCGTACACCTCCTCGGCGAACCCGTCGTCGTCGCCCGCGAGCAGGTAGGCGTACAGTTCGTACACCGGACACTCGTCCGCGCGCCCGCCGAGTTCGCGCTGCTCCTCGGCGGTGTCCCGGCCGCCGGTGGTCGCGGCCCGCACCTTCTCGTACCCCTCCTCGGGGTCGTCCAGCAGCGAGATGTGGCTCGCGGGAATCGACGACGACATCTTCCCGCCGGTCAGGCCGGTCATGAACCGGTGGTAGAGCGACGACGGCGAGACGAAGCCGTAGCCGCCGTTGTCGACTTCCACCTCCCGAGCCAGCTCCTCCGCCTCGGCGCGGTCCATCTCGAACGAGTCGGCGTGCGCCTCGAACACGCGCTTTTCGCCGTCGATGGCCTCGACCAGCGCGTCGAACGCCTCGTCGGTCGCGTTGCGGTCGAGGAAGCGCACGCGGGGGCGGAGCGGCTCCATCCCCGCGTTCTCCAACTTCTCGACCGCCGACTCGCGGGCGGCCCCGAACTCCGGGGCGGCCGCGGGGTCGTCCGCGGTGCCGGTCGGGTCCACGTCGACCCCGTCGAGCCACGCCGCCGCCTCCTCACACCGCGGGCGGTCGGACTCTTCGGCGTACTCCTCGCGCGCCTCGTACGCCCGACGGATCAGCGTGCGCTCGGCGGCGTCGGCCTCGAAGCTCGCGAACGCCTCGGTGACTCTGAAGTAGCGCATCTTCGCCGCGAGGTCGCGCGCGAACCGGACGTGCGGGTCCTGGTCGGGACCGACCGGGATGACCGTCGGCTTGGGTTCGTCCAACTGGGGGTAGAGGATGTCCGCCATCTGGGTGACGACCGACTGCATGTGCGACACCGAGGTGGAGCCGTCGAAGCCGTAGATACCCTCGAACTCCGCGAACCGCGCCTTCCCGCCGAGTTCGAACGCGAGGTCCTGTAGCTCCCGGTTCGTGGACTGTCGGTACAGCTCACCCTCCTCGGGGTCGAACCCCAACGCGATGAACGACAGCAGGTAGTCGCGGGCGTGTTCGTCTATCTCCTCCCACGTCAGCCCGCGCGCCGAGTGGGCTTCCAGGTCCGCGATGAGGCCGTAGGTGTCGGCGCCCTGCTGTTGGTGGTAGATGAGTTCGTCGAACACCAGTTTGTGGCCGATGTGGGGGTCGCCCGTCGGCATGAACCCCGAGAGCGCGGCGGCGTCCTCGCCCCTGCGGAGCGCCTCCGCGACCGGGCGGTAGTCGCGGTGGCCGAAGATGACCCCCCGGCGCATCAGGTAGTGGGGTTCGGGCACCTCGTCGATGACCTCGTCGAACTCCTCGATGCCGAACTCCTCGAACAGTTTGCGGTAGTCGTCGACGCTCGCCGACCCCCACGGGTCGAGCACGACGCCACCGTCGGACGCGGTCCGACGCACCTCGGCGTCCGACGACTCCTCGCCGCCGTCGGTCGCCGCGCTCGATACCTCGTCGTCGTCGGTGCTCCGCTCGGAGTCGGACGCGTGGTCGTGTTCGTCGCTCATGGGGTGAGTCGTGCGACCGTCAGGTACGCGAGCGAGTCGTCGCCGGCCAGCGCAAAAACCATTCGCTTCCGCACGCCGCCGGCGAGGCGAACGTCCTCCGCCAGGTCCCGGAGGTGGAAGCGGTGGTCGGGCTGGACCACCCGCACGAGCGCCTCCGAGTGGGGGAGGTCCGAGACCGACTCCACCGCGTCGTACGTCCGGAAGTCGGCGCCGAATTTGTACCCCGTCTTCGGCACCACCCCCCTGTCGCGGAGTTGGCGGTACACCGACAGCCGGCGGTCGAACCGCTCGCCCTCCACGGCGCGGCCGCGGTCGCACACCGCCTCGGCGTCGAGCGACAGCGCGTCCCGGTCGGCAAGGTCCGCCGCTTCGACCAACGAGAGGTGGAGCGCGTCGACCACCGCGGCGTCGCGGCCGGCGACCGGCTGACCGTAGAAGCCCGACTCGTAGAGGTCCTCGGGCGGGTCCCAACAGACGACGCGGTCGTCCATCAGGTCGGCGTCGACGCCCGCGGGCGAGTCGAACTCGGTCGCGCCCGCGAACCCGCCGCCGGACCCGCAGTCGAAGTACGTCACCTCGCTCTCCTCGTCGACGACCGCGAGCACCCGACCCGCGAGGTCGGCCGCGGGGAGTTCCTGCCGCTCGCCGGCGACCCGAACCCGGTGGGCGACTTCCCCGCCCGGCTTCTCGCCGCGCGCGAACACGACCAGGTCGACCGCCGGGTCGCCGACCGCCCCGGCGCCGGGCCAGCCGTCGCGCGCCGGCGCGACGTAGAACCCCCGCTCGCGGAGGTCGGCGTACACGAGAAACCGGGCGGCGAACCGGTCGACCGCGGCCACGGAGTCGGCGAAGAAGGCCCGGAACGCCGCGCCGTCGACCGCGTCGAGGTCGCCGCGGTACAGCAGGTGGGCCGCCTCGACGCGCGCGAGCGTCACCTCGTCGCCGTCGGCGCGGCCGTAGCCGCGGGCGTCGTGGAACCGCTGGCGGGCGTCGCCCGAGACGACGACCCCGTCGCCGCGGAGTGTTCCGTTCATCTGGCGGGTCTGGGGGTCCGTCCGGGTTTAGGGCCTCCGGTCCGCGGGCGGTGGTACGCCCCCGAGGGGCTATCACACTCTAGAGCGTGCTCGGGCACGTCGTGTACGCGCTCCCGGTCACCGTCGGCTACGCGCTGCTGGCGGTGTCGGGGTAGACGGGTAACGAACGTCCGGGCCCGCGTTACTCGTCGGCCTCGCCGGTGTTGAGCCGGTAGTACGTCGTCGTCGACCCGTCGTCGCCGGTCCGGATCTCCTTTTCGGTGACCGTCTCCTCGGCGACGAGTTCGTCGAGCGCCTCGTCGACGTCGTCGACCACCATCCCGCTGGCGGCCAGGTCGCCCGTGAGGTCGACCAGTTCGTCTTGGATCTCGGTCAGCGTCTCGCGGATCGTCTCCGGCCGGGCGTCGTCGCCGAAGTCAACGCCGCGGACGATCTCGGGTCTGGTGTACGCGCTGTCGACGTTCTCCGAGAGGAACGCGACGATCAGGTCCTTCTCGGTCTCGTACTCGCCGACGGGCGTCGTCTCCGCCGCGCCGCTGTCCGCCCGGCTCCCCTCGTCCCACTCGTCGTCGGAGATCGGCATACGCGGGCGTCGGCCCGGCGCCGTATCAACGTTCGGCCGCGCCCGGGCGCCGGGTAGTCGGCTCACGGCCCCGCGTTCGTCGCGCTCGCGCGTTCGCAGGTGCCGTCGAGACACCGGACGCCCGTTCCCGTCTCGAACAGCGGCAGCCCGCAGGCGCACGTGCCGACGAGTTCGCCCGCCGGCACGGAAAAGGCCGTCTCGCAGTCGGGGTAGCCGTCACAGCCGAGGAACGTCCGCCCGCGGTGTTCTCTGACGCACAGGTCGCGCCCGCAGTCGGGGCAGTCGAACCGGCGGTCGAGCGCCTCCCGCACCGCGTCGGCGAGCGACTCGCAGGCGTAGTCGACACAGAGGTCGAACGACTCGCCGCGCGCGACCCGCATCAGCGGCAGGCCGCAGTCGTTGCAGGTGCGGTCGTCGTACACCGTCGCGCCCGCGGGCAGGCCGTACCGCTCGTCACAGCCCGGACAGACCACGTCGCCGCCCGCGCGGACGAGCGCGGCGCCGCAGTCGGGGCAGTCGCCGACGGGGACGCCCGCGTCGGTGACCGCGAACGCGGCGCGCCGGCCGGGACCGTTCGAGCGGACCCGCAACAGCCGGTCGCCGTCGCGGGCGGTCAGCGCGAACCCGTCGTCGTCGCTCTCGACGGTCAGGCTCTCCGGCCGGGTGAGCCACGCGACCGGCTGGTAGCCGTCGGCGTCGTGGACGAGGACGGTCCGGTCGGGTTTCGCGAGCGCGAGCACGCGGCCGCGCTGGGTCCGCTCGCCGTTCGGGGCGTCGAACTCGGTGGTGCAGTCGCCGGCGAAGACGCGGAGGGTCTGTGGCATGTGGGGCGTCTGGCCGCCTCATCCGGTTTGAACGTCCGGCCGGTCGCGGTGGCGCGCTCGGGTCGACACGCGGCGAGTGCGCTGTCGACCCGGTCGGCTCGCGGCGGCGCGCCGTCCGGGTTCGCCCGCGGCGGGGGTCACCGACGCTTATGCGCCCCGGGCCGTGACGGAGAGTGTGAGCGACTCCTCCGACTCCGGACCGGACGCCGGCGCCGCCTCCGGCACGGACAGCGCCGCCGGCACCGACACCGCGGACGCACCCGACACGGCCACGTCCGGCGCCGCCGCGCCCGCGGCGGCCGCCGAGGGAGAGCCGGTCGTCGTCTGTTTCGACATGGACGGCGTGCTGGTCGACTCCGAGGACTACTGGCATCCCGCCCAACGCGAGGAGATATTCCCCGCCGTCCTCGACGGCGCTCACCCGGACCTCGACGAGGTGACGGGGATGAACTACCGCGAGATGTACGCCTACCTCGACGGGGAGTACGCGACGGCCGTGAGCGAGTCGGAGTTCGTCGCCGTCTACGACGAGGCGGCCGAGACCATCTACGGCGAGGAGGTCAGCCTGCTCGCCGGCGCGCGGGAGTTCGTCGCCGACCTCCGCGCCGGGGGGGTGCCGGTCGCGCTGGTGTCGTCGTCGCCGCCGACGTGGATCGGGACCGTGACCGAGCGGTTCGACCTCTCGTTCGACCTCGTCCGCTCGGCCGACGAGTTCGACGGCCCGGGGAAGCCCGACCCCGGCATCTACGAGGCCGCGGTCGCCGGACTGGGCGGGGTCGCCGAGCGGGCGGTCGTGGTCGAAGATTCCGAGCACGGCGTGCGGGCGGGCGCCGCCGCCGGCGCGTACACGATAGCGTACCGCGACGACCACAACGCCGACACGGACCTCTCGGCGGCCGACGAGATAGCGGACTCGCCCGAGGACCTGTTCGAGGCGGTGCGTCAGGCCACGCGGACGCTCCGCGACTCTCGCTCGGGCACGAGCGGGAGTTCGGGGTAGACCACCTCGACGGCGTACTCCACCGCGTCCTCGCCGGGCGGGCCGAACACGCCGACCGGGACCGCCGTCTCGTCGCCCTTGCCGAGGTAGAGCGTCTTCTCGTGCATCTCGACGCCGTTGGCGGTCACCCTGATACCCGCGCGCGCGCCGCCGCCGCGGTTGTGCACCGTCACCTCGCGCATCTCGTTCTCGCCGGCGCCCACCCGGTCGGGGAACGCGCCCCACTCGACGGTCGCCCGCGGCAGCCCGCGCGCCTGCTTCACGACGCGGTCGGCGACCCCCTCCGAGAGCCCCGCGCGGACGAGTTCCGCCGCGCCCGCCTCGACCACGTCGCCGGGGGTGGCGAGCCCGCCGGTCGCCAGCCGCTCGGCGCGGCCCGACCCGACGCCCTCGATGGCGGTCAGGCCGACGGCGTCCGCGGGCACGCCGTGTTCGATGCGAGCGCGCGTCCGGGCGGCGAGGTTGGCGGCGTCGGGACCGGCGAACTCGTCGAGGAACTCGCGGAGCGCGCCCAGCAGGCGGAGCGCGTTCTGGCGGATCACCCACGCGTCCGAGCGGAGGTCGGAGGGCGTCCGGTCGTCGACTGCGGCGCGGAGGATGGCGAGCACCTTCCGGTTGCCGCCCTCCAGGTCGGCGTCGTCGGCGCCCGACAGCACCCGGTCGACCGCGTCGGTCTCCGACGACCGCGCGGACACCGAGTCGAACTCCGCGGCGCCCGCGACCGTCCGGAGCACCGCCGCCTCGTCGACCCGGTCGCGGTCGGCCAGCCGGCGGAACCGCTCCGCGGTCTCCAGTCGGAGGTAGTACTTCGAGGTGAGCCGGCCCAGCGGCGTCCCCTCGACGGCCAGGTCCGCGTCGGTGGTGACGAACCCGCGGGAGACCAGCGAGTCGAGCGTGTCGCGGACCCGCCCGCGCAACCCGTCGAACTCGTACTCGTCGGGCTTCGACCGCGCGCGGACGTAGTAGAACGTGGTCTCGATCCAGTCCATCACGTCCTCCAACCCCGCGATGGTGCCGAGCGCTATCTCCGCGTTGAGGTGCGACTCCACCTCGGCGGCGAGTCGCGACTCTATCTCCTTGCCCTCCCGGAGCAGCCGGCGGTACTTGTCGGCCTCCGAGCGGTCACACACCACCCAGCCGTAGCCCACGTCGTCGTAGTCGGGCCGGCCCGCGCGGCCGAGCATCTGGAGCACGTCGAGCGGCGAGACGTCCACCTCGCCCTCCAGCGGGTCGTGGTGTTTCGTGTCCCGGATGATCACACAGCGCGCGGGGAGGTTCACGCCCCACGCGAGCGTCGACGTGGAGAACAGCAGTTGGATCTTCCCCTGTTTGAACCACTCTTCGACCCGGTCGCGGTCGTGTTTCGAGAGGCCGGCGTGGTGGAAGCCGACGCCGTCGGGCGCGGAGTGGCGCAGCGTCTCGTTGTCGAGTTCCTTCGCGTCGGTGTGGAAGTCGTAGTCGCCGCGCGCGCCGATGGGGACGTCCCGCTCGGCGAGTTCGTCGCGCGCCTTCTTGGCGGCCATCACGGCGTCCTGTCTGGAGGAGACGAAGGTGAGCGCCTGCCCGCCGTCGCGGACGTGCGGCTCCGCCAGGTCGAGCGCGCGGTACAGCCGGCGGTACTTGTCGGCGAAGGTGTTCTCGCCGTGGGTGTACGTCTTGACGCCCGTCTCCAGTTTCACGGGGCGGTACTCGTCGCCGAACTGGAACGTGGTCTCGGGCGGGGCGTCGAGCCACTCCGCGACGTCGCCGACGTTCGGCATCGTCGCCGACAGCGCGACCACGCGCGGGTCACAGATGCGGCGGAGCCGCGAGACGGTGACTTCCAGCACCGCCCCGCGGCGCTCGGAGTCGAGGAGGTGGACCTCGTCGATCACACAGCAGGTCACCTCGGAGACGAAGCGGTAGCGGGCCGACTCGTGTTTTCGGGTGGCGGAGTCGGCCTTCTCGGGCGTCATCACGAGGATGTCCGCCCGCTCGGCGCGGCGGGGGTTGAGGTCGCGTTCGCCCGTGACGACGTACACCGAGTAGCCGAGTTCCTCGAACCGCTCCCACTCGGACTCCTTCTCGTTGGTGAGCGCGCGCATCGGCGCGACGAAGAGGGCGGTACCGCCCGCCCGCAGCGTCTCGCAGATGGCGAGTTCCGCGAGCGCCGTCTTGCCCGAGGCGGTGGGGGCGGCGGCGACCACGTTGTCGTCCGACTCGACGATGGCGGGGAGCGCCTCCCGCTGCATCCGGTTGAACTCCTCGAAGCCGAACGCGTCGGCGAACTCCGGGACCGCGTCCGCGACCTTCATCGGCGAGTACCCGGTGTGCGTGTGCGTATCGATGTGCGCGTGAGCATGGCGGTGGCCCTGACTGGCGGGTCCCCGCGCGTGGCGGCGCTGTCGGTGCCCGGGGACCGCGCCGGTGACTGTGTAGTATCCGGGCGCTGTCGCGGATAGACCTTTCCTTCCGCGCGGCACTCTCCGGTGGTCGGTCCGCCCCGGTGGGGCGCGCGTCGTCCCCCGAGACGACCCGGACGCGGGGGTCTCGCTGCTCGACCGTCCCGAACCGCGGTTCGCGCTCAGAACTCCTCGACGTGCGGCCGGAGGTCGAGTTCGAGCGTCCACGCGCTGGGGTCCTGTTCGACGAGGTGCCAGTAGCTGTCGGCGATGGCGTCGGGGTCGAGATACTCCTCGGGGTCGTCCACCTCGCGGTCGGGCGGGCGGATGCCGCCGTCGACGACGACGTGTGCGACGTGGACCCCCTCGGGTCCGAGTTCGCGGGCCATCGACTGTGCGAGCCCGCGCGACCCGAACTTCGCCATCGAGAACCCCACCGCGCCCTCGCGCCCGCGCACGGCCGTGGTCGCGCCGGTGAAGATGACCGTTCCACCGCTCCCGCTCTCGCTCCCCTCGGCGTCGCCGTCGAGCATGTCGGGGACCGCCTCGCGCGCACAGAGGAACCCCGCCCGCGGACCCACCTCGTAGGCGCGGTCGAACGCCTCGCGGTCGGTGTCGAGCAGGCCCGTCCACGAGGCGGCGCTGGCGTGGTTGACGAGCACGTCCACCGGCCCGAGTCGCTCGCGGACCGTCTCGAACGCCGCCGCGACGTCGTCGGGGTCCGCGAGGTCGGTCGGCACCGCCGCCGCGTCCGTCGGCAGGTCGGCGGCGAGTCCGTCGAGGTAGTCGCCGCTCCGCGCAAGCAGGCCGACGTCACAACCCTCGGCCGCGAACCGCCGCGCGACCGACTCGCCGAGACCCGGACCGACGCCCGCGATGACTGCCGTGGTCACGGTCGACGCTCGGCCGGCGCGGTATTAGATGTACGGGGGCGTCCGTACCCGCGTCCGGCCGTGTCGACCGACCCCGCGCGACCGAGTCGTTTAACAGCCGTTCGGGGGAACTACCGGTGGAATGCCCAGTGGAGACTACGACCCCGACACCGTCGAGCCCGAGTGGCAGCGGCGCTGGGTCGAGACCGACACCTACGCGTACGACGAGGACGCGGCGACCGACCCGAACACCGTCTTCTCCATCGACACGCCGCCGCCGACCGTATCGGGGAGCCTCCACTGGGGCCACGTGTACGGCTCCATCCTCCAAGACACCGTCGCGCGGTTCAACCGCATGCGCGGCGAGGAGGTGTTCTTCCCGTTCGGCTACGACGACAACGGCATCGCCTCCGAGCGGCTGACCGAGGAGGAACTCGACATCCGCCACCAGGAGTTCGAGCGCCGGGAGTTCCAGCGCAAGTGCCGGGAGGTCTGCGAGGGGTACGAGGCGGAGTTCACCGCGAAGATGCAGGACCTCGGAGTGTCGATCGACTGGGACAACACCTACCGGACGATCGAACCGCGGGTCCAGCGGATCTCGCAGCTGTCGTTCCTCGACTTATACGAGCAGGGGCGGGAGTACCGCGAGAAGGCGCCCGCGATCTGGTGTCCCGAGTGCGAGACCGCCATCTCGCAGGTCGAGACGGAGGACGACGAGCAGGACAGCCACTTCCACGACATCGCGTTCGCGCTCGCGGGTTCGGACGGGGACGCCGACGGCGACGCCGAGACGTTCACCATCTCGACCACGCGGCCCGAACTCCTCCCCGCCTGCGTCGCGGTGTTCGTCCATCCCGACGACGACGACAACCAGTCGCTCGTCGGCGAGTCCGCCGAGGTGCCGCTGTTCGGACAGGAGGTGCCGATCATCGCCGACGACCGGGTCGACATGGAGACGGGGTCGGGCGTCGTGATGTGCTGTACGTTCGGCGACCAGAACGACATCGAGTGGTACCAGGCGCACGACCTCGACCTCCGGGTCGCGATCGACGAGTCGGGCCACATGACCGAGGAGGCGGGCGAGTACGAGGGGCTCCACTCGGGGGAGGCCCGCGAGGCCATCGTCTCGGATCTGGACGACGCGGGCGCGCTGCTCGACCGGCGCGCGATCACCCACACGGTGAACGTCCACGAGCGGTGCGGGACGCCCGTCGAGTTCCTCGTCACCGAACAGTGGTACGTCGAACTCCTCGACCGCAAGGAGGAGTACCTCGATGCCGGCCGCGAGATGGACTGGTACCCCGAGAAGATGTTCACCCGGTACGAACACTGGATCGAGGGGCTACAGTGGGACTGGCTCATCTCGCGGCAGCGCTCGTCGGGCATCCCGTTCCCCGTCTGGTACTGCGCCGACTGCGACGAACCCGTGATGGCCGACCGCGCGGACCTGCCGGTCGACCCGCTGTCGGACGACCCGCCCGCGGACGCGTGTCCCGCGTGCGGGCACGACGAGTTCGTCCCCGAGGACGACGTGCTCGACACGTGGGCCACCTCCAGCCTGACGCCGCTGATCAACGCCGGGTGGGACTGGGACGACGACGCCGGGGAGTTCACCATGGAGCGGCCGGAACTGTACCGATTCGACGTGCGCCCGCAGGGGCACGACATCATCAGCTTCTGGCTGTTCCACACCGTCGTCAAGTGTTACGAGCACACCGGCGAGACGCCGTTCGACTCGGTGATGATCAACGGGATGGTGCTCGACGAGAACCGCGAGAAGATGTCCAAGTCGAAGGGGAACGTCGTCGCACCCGACGAGGTGCTCGCGGAGTACCCCGTCGACGCCGCGCGCTTCTGGGCCACGGGGAGCGCGGTGGGCGACGACCTGCCCTACCAGGAGAAGGGGCTGCGCGCGGGCGAGAAGCTGATGCAGAAGCTGTGGAACGCCTCGAAGCTCATCGACTCGCTCACGCCCGAGACGGACCCCGACGTGGACGAGGGGGACCTCCGGGAACTCGACCGGTGGCTGCTCGCCGAACTCGACGACGAGGTGGAGCGCGCGACCGACCTGTTCGAGCAGCGGGCGTTCTCGAAGGTCCGCGACGGCCTGCGGAGTTTCTTCTGGCACACGTTCTGTGACGACTACCTCGAAGTCGCCAAGACCCGGGTGCGGGAGGCGGAGGACGGCGACCCCGCGGCGGCGTACACGCTCCGGGTGGCCCACCGCCGGTTCCTGAAGCTGTTCGCGCCGTTCCTCGCCCACGAGACCGAGGAGCTCTGGAGCGAGATGTACGCCGAGGCGGACGTGGGCGACGGCGGGTCGGTCCACCGCGCCGAGTGGCCCGAACCGCTGGGGGTCGACGCCGACCGCGCCGCGGGCCGGACCGCGATGGCGGTCGTCGGCGCGCTCCGCCGCTACAAGAGCGAGCGGGGGCTGCCGCTGAACGCGGAACTCGACCGCGTCGAGGTGTACGGCGAGGGCGACGTGGCGTCGTTCGCCGACGACGTCCGCGGCGTGATGAACGTCGCCGACCTCGACGTGCTCGCGGAGGCGCCCGAGATAGAGACCGTCGTGTCCGGGGTCGACCTCGACTACTCGAAGGTGGGTCCGGAGTTCGGCTCGAAGGTGGGCGACATCGACGCCGGTATCGAGTCGGGCGAGTACGAACTCGCCGACGGCGAACTCCGGGTCGCGGGCGAGACGCTCGGCGCCGACCTGTTCGAGGTCGAACGCGAACGCCGGTACGCGGGCGAGGGTGACCTGCTGGAGGCGGAGGACACCGACGCGGTCGTCATCGTCCACGACGAGTAGCGGGTAGCGTCGCCCGGGACGGCGCGGGCCGCGCGTCCGCACACACTTTTGTCGGCGCTCGTCCGACGGACCGCATGGACAGACGCGACCTCTCGCTCGGCGGGTTCACCGTGTTCGGGGTGGTCCAGGTCGGACTCGCGCTCCCGTCGTTCCTCGCCGACCCCGGACTCTCGGAGGGGGTCGGCCTCCTCGCCGGAGTTCTGGTCGCCGGACTGTTCGGGACGTACCTGGTCCGCGGCGACGACGTGAACGGGTTAGCGCGCCGGCCGCTGTTCGTCGCCGTGGGCGTCGCGACGGGTGCCCTCTCGGTCGGGGTCGCCGCGCTCGCGCTCGTCGGGTGACGCTACAGGTCGGCGCCGACGGCGTCGGAGACGGAGTCGAAGCCGTCACGCTCCAGTAGGTCGAGCAGGCCCTCGTTGATGTCGCGTGCGACCGACGGTCCCTCGTAGATCAGGCCGGTGTACAACTGGACCGCGCTCGCGCCCGCGCGGAGCTTCCGGTAGGCGCCCCCGGCGTCGGAGACGCCGCCGACGCCGACCACGGGCGCGTCGGTCCGTTCGGCGACGAACCGGACCAGCGAGGTGGCGCGCGCCTCGATGGGGTCGCCCGACAGGCCGCCGCGCTCGGCCGCGTTGCGGCTCCGGAGCGTCGACGGCCGCTCGGTCGTCGTGTTGGTGGCGACGACGCCGTCGAGGTCGAGGTCGTCGACCACCGCGAGGGCGTCCTCGACCGCCGGTTCGGGGAGGTCCGGGGAGAGTTTCACCAACAGCGGGTCGGCGCCCGCGTCGCGGAGCGCCCCGAGGATGGACTCGAGCGCGTCGCGGTTCTGGAGCGAGCGCAGCCCCGGCGTGTTGGGGCTGGAGACGTTGACCACCACGTAGTCCGCGTGCGCGCCCACGCGCTCGTACGTGTAGAGGTAGTCCTCGGCGGCCTCGGACAGCGGCGTGGCCTTCGACTTGCCGACGTTGACGCCGACGGGCACGTCGGGCAGCGGGTCCGCGGCCAAGCGCGCGCCCACCGCGTCCGCGCCGTCGTTGTTGAACCCCATCCGGTTGACCAGCGCGCGGTCCGCGGGCAGGCGGAATAGCCGCGGTCTGCGGTTGCCCCGCTGGCGGTCGGCGGTGACGCCGCCCACCTCGACGTGGCCGAACCCGAGCGCCGCGAGCAGTCGCGGGACGCGCGCGTTCTTGTCGAAGCCCGCGGCGACCCCGACCGGGTTGTCGAGTTCGACCCCGAATGCCTCGGTGGCGAGACGGGGGTCGTCGACGACGTACCGCCCGCGGAGCGCCGTCTCGACGGACGTCCCCTGGGCGGCCCGCATCAGCCGCTGGGTCGTCTCGTGGACGGTCTCCGGGGGGAGCGCGAACAGGGCCGGCTTGAGCAGGTCGTACGCCCGCATCTACTGACGCACGGCTGTCGGAGGTTATGAAAACGTGGGATACGGGGCGGCAAGCTAGAAGTCGTGTTCGACCTCGTCCGGGTCGGCCTTCTGGATGATGATCTTCCCGTCGCGGACGCGGACGAACACCTCGTCGCCGATGTCGAGGCCCGCAACGGCAAGTTCGTCCTCGTGGAGGTTCACGTGGACGTTGTGGTACTCGCCGTTCTCGTCTTTGGCGCCACTCGGACTGAGTGTCTTTTTCCGGACCATCGCGCTTTGTTACCGCACGATTCGCCGTACGAGATACATAAGTGTTGTTTACGCTATCGGGCGCCGTACTGGCACGCGCGCGCCCGACAGCAGGCCCACTCGGACCGTGGGGGCGGCGCATCAGAGGGGAAAACCGCCCGCGAGCGTCGAGGTAGTATAAGTGTCTTTCCCCGGGTAGCCCTCACATCCCCGATATATTTATAACAGAGTATGTGTTGGCCTCACACGGAGGAAAAACCATGGTACGTGAGGACGGTAAGCGGAACTTCGCGCTTCGACAGACCAACGGATCGGAGGAGAGCGTGTTCTCGGGGAACACCCCGCGGCAGGCCGCGCTGAAAGCGGCACGCCGGCTCGAACCCGGGAGTTCGGAGGAGTCGGCCGAGCGGGTCGAACTCCAACTCCGCGAGAAGGGGACCGACAAAGTCCACATCTACGAGGGCTGGGCGTGGCACGAGACCGCGCCGGACAACAAGCCCGACTGGATGCCCGACGAGATAACCGAAGCGAACGTCTCGAAGAAAGGTATCGAACACCTCGAGAGCTGAACCGCGGACGACGCTGTTCTTTGGCTCCTCCTGCCCGCCACCGGGGCGTGCGCGGTTCGCGCACCGTCCTCCCGGGGCGTGACTCCCACTCGTCGTAGCCCGGGCTCGACCGAACGGATGGACCCGCGATACTGGCCGAACGTACACGGTCCTGGATGAGTCGCGTCACCGTGAAACCGCATGACGGAGGCGGTTCGAAACGACGACCTTATCCGTAACCCTCCCATCCGAAGAAATGCGAAGGTCGCACGGTGCGGCCGTGTGACGCCGGCACGCCCCTTCGGGGCGCTGTCGAAGCTCGAATCCGACGCCCTTATACGTACGAGGGCATTCGGACGATACACGCGATCGATGGACCCCGTCGGGGTCGCGTCGAACGCAGTCCGATGCCCTTATACGTACGAGGGTGTTCGGATGAAGTACGCGGTCGGCACGTCCCTTCGGGACGATGTCGAAGTCGAGTTCGACGCCCTTATACGTATGAGGGCGTTCGGATGAGATGCGAAAGACACGCTGCGAACCTCCGTCCGGTTCACTCCGGTCGGGTTCGCCGCTCGAATGGACTTCGACGGGGTTAAGTACCCCGACGAAGTACGTTCATATCCGCAAGAAATGAGGATTCCGCCCCTGCGGTCCGCCGCAAGACGGTATCTGATGTTAGCCTCGATGGTTCGGTGACACCCGGTTGGTGTCGCCGAGCCCGGACCACGCAATATGGTGAACCACGTCTTTGACGTGATTCCCGCCACCCGCTCCACTCTGTGGAGCAACATTCCGGTTGATCCTGCCGGAGGTCATTGCTATCGGGGTCCGATTTAGCCATGCTAGTTGTACGAGTTTGTACTCGTAGCGAATAGCTCCGTAACACGTGGCCAAACTACCCTACGGATCGGCATAACCTCGGGAAACTGAGGCTAATTCCGAATACGGTTCTCACGCTGGAACGCCGAGAACTGGAAACGTTCCGACGCCGTAGGATGTGGCTGCGGCCGATTAGGTAGACGGTGGGGTAACGGCCCACCGTGCCGATAATCGGTACGGGTTGTGAGAGCAAGAGCCCGGAGACGGAATCTGAGACAAGATTCCGGGCCCTACGGGGCGCAGCAGGCGCGAAACCTTTACACTGCACGCCAGTGCGATAAGGGGACCCCGAGTGCGAGGGCATACAGTCCTCGCTTTTCTGAACGGTAAGGCCGTTCAGGAACAAGAGCTGGGCAAGACCGGTGCCAGCCGCCGCGGTAATACCGGCAGCTCGAGTGATGACCGATCTTATTGGGCCTAAAGCGTCCGTAGCCGGCCGGGCAAGTCCGTCGGGAAATCCACCAGCTCAACTGGTGGGCGCCCGGCGGAAACTGCTCGGCTTGGGACAGGAAGACCCGAGGGGTACGTCCGGGGTAGGAGTGAAATCCTGTAATCCTGGACGGACCGCCGATGGCGAAAGCACCTCGGGAGGACTGATCCGACGGTGAGGGACGAAAGCTGGGGTCTCGAACCGGATTAGATACCCGGGTAGTCCCAGCCGTAAACGATGTCTGCTAGGTGTGGCACTGGCTACGAGCCAGTGCTGTGCCGTAGGGAAGCCGTGAAGCAGACCGCCTGGGAAGTACGTCCGCAAGGATGAAACTTAAAGGAATTGGCGGGGGAGCACTACAACCGGAGGAGCCTGCGGTTTAATTGGACTCAACGCCGGACATCTCACCAGCTCCGACAGTAGGAATGAAGGTCAGTGTGATGAGCTTACTAGACCTACTGAGAGGAGGTGCATGGCCGCCGTCAGCTCGTACCGTGAGGCGTCCTGTTAAGTCAGGCAACGAGCGAGACCCGCGTCCCTAATTGCCAGCAGTACCCTTGTGGTAGCTGGGTACATTAGGGAGACTGCCGCCGCTAAGGCGGAGGAAGGAACGGGCAACGGTAGGTCAGTATGCCCCGAATGAGCTGGGCTACACGCGGGCTACAATGGTCGAGACAATGGGTTCCTACCCCGAGAGGGGACGGTAATCTCACAAACTCGGTCGTAGTTCGGATTGTGGGCTGAAACCCGCCCACATGAAGCTGGATTCGGTAGTAATCGCGTGTCAGAAGCGCGCGGTGAATACGTCCCTGCTCCTTGCACACACCGCCCGTCAAAGCACCCGAGTGAGGTCCGGATGAGGCTCCCGTTGGGGAGTCGAATCTGGGCTTCGCAAGGGGGCTTAAGTCGTAACAAGGTAGCCGTAGGGGAATCTGCGGCTGGATCACCTCCTACTGACCGGGACCAGGGCGATGCCCTGGCCCACCTTCGCTTGGTCCGGCTCGCGACGCCGACCGGGCACCTTCGAACCATCGAGGCTTCAGACCCCCCGAGTGGGGGTGGGCCCGTAGCTCAGCGGTAGAGTGCCTCCTTTGCAAGGAGGATGCCCTGGGTTCGAATCCCAGCGGGTCCATGTCCTCGGGGTTGCTCGGTTCGAACCGCTCCCCTTAAGTGGGAGAGGACGAAACGAGGAATCCCGAAGCAAGACCGATGCACCATCCCGCGAGAGCGCGGTTGGGAAGGGTCGAACACGGACCACAGTCAACGGCTGTGGGCGTGTGATGAGACCGTGTGTACGTGCAATCCAGACGCCCACTGGACCCGTTCATCGGGACCAGTGATCATCAGTAATGGCTACTGTGCCAGCTGGTGGATGGCTCGGCTCGAGAGCCGACGAAGGACGTGCCAAGCTGCGATAAGCTCCGGGGACCCGCACGGAGGGTAAGAACCGGAGATCTCCTAATAGGAATCCTCTCGCAATTGCCTTGCGCAATGGGGAACGCTCCGAATTGAAACATCTTAGTAGGAGCAGGAAGAGAAAGCAAACCGCGATGTCGTGAGTAACGGCGAGTAAAAGCGATACAGCCCAAACTGAAGCCCTCACGGGCGATGTGGTGTTCGGGCTGGTAACAAGCGGTCCGTGGTTACGAGAAGTCTCCTGGAACGGAGCGCGATACAGGGCGACAGCCCCGTACCGTACCCACGGTCCGCGGACCAGTTCCCAGAGTAGCGGGGATCGGATATTCCTCGTGAACTTCCCAGGCATCGACTGGGAAGGCTAAACACTCCTCGAGACCGATAGCGAACAAGTAGCGTGAGCGAACGCTGAAAAGCACCCCGAGAAGGGCGGTGCAATAGGGCCTGAAATCAGTTGGCGATGGAGCGACGGGGCACGAAAGGTCCCATGTGGAACGACCGAGGTGCGAACCTCCTGTAGGACTCATGGGAAGCCGCTGTTCCGTCGTACGTTTTGAAAAACGAACCAGGGAGTGTGTCTGTTCGGCGAGTCTAACTCGATCATCGAGGAAGGCATAGGGAAACCGATACGGCCGCAGCGCTTTGCGCGAGGGCCACCGTGTTCAAGCGCGGGGAGTCGAACGGACACGACCCGAAACCGAGTGATCTACGCGGGGGCAGGGTGAAGCGCGCCGAAAGGTGCGTGGAGGCCCGTTAGGGTTGGTGTCCTACAATACCCTCCCGTGACCTGCGCGTAGGGGTGAAAGGCCCATCGAACTCGGCAACAGCTGGTTCCAACCGAAACATGTCGAAGCATGACCTCTGCTAAGGTAGTCCGTGCGGTAGAGCCACCGATTGGGAGACCCGACTCCGAGAGGAGTCGGCCTCCCTGTCGAACTCCGAACGTACGGACGCCACGGAAGCAGGGAGTCCGGTGTCCCGGGGTAAGCTTGGGCACCATGAGGGGAACAACCCAGAGCCTGGTTAAGGACCCAAAGTGTGGACTAAGTGTGATTTGAAGGTAGTCTCGAGCCCTAGACAGCCGGGAGGTGAGCTTAGAAGCAGCTACCCTCTAAGAAAAGCGTAACAGCTTACCGGCCGAGGTTTGAGGCGCCCAAAATGATCGGGACTCAAGTCCACCTCCGAGACCTGGCGGCGCGGTTGACACCGCGATCCTGTAGGTTGGCGTTCCGTTTGGGTGGAAGCTCGGGCGAGAGTTCGAGTGGACCGAACGGGAACGAAAATCCTGGTCACAGTAGCAGCGATATTCGGGTGTGAACCCCGAAGGCCTGAAGAGTAAGGGTTCCTCGGCACTGCTAATCAGCCGAGGGTTAGCCGATCCTAAGTCCCGCCGTAATTCGAACGGGACAAAAGGGTAACTGGTTAATATTCCAGTGCTACCACGCACTGAAAGTCGACGCTTTGGAGTCGGCTGAGCCGGACTTTCGTCCGGTCGAATCGTCGAAGCCCGTGGAAGCCGTAATGGCACGAAGCGGGCGAATGTCGAGACAGCGTAAGTCAGCTCAATCCGGAGCCCGTGAAAAGACGAGCGTGGTATTCGTACCGAGATCCGACACAGGTACTCTGGCAGAGTAAGCCAAGGCCAACGGGAGCAACCGACGTTAGGGAATTCGGCAAATTAGTCCCGTACGTTCGCAATAAGGGATGCCTGCCCTCCACGGGGCAGGTCGCAGTGACTCGGACGCTCCGACTGTCTAGTAACAACATAGGTGACCGCAAATCCGCAAGGACTCGTACGGTCACTGAATCCTGCCCAGTGCGGGTATCTGAACACCTCGTACAAGAGGACGAAGGACCCGTCAACGGCGGGGGTAACTATGACCCTCTTAAGGTAGCGTAGTACCTTGCCGCTTCAGTAGCGGCTTGCATGAATGGATCAACGAGAGCGTCACTGTCCCAACGTTGGGCCCGGTGAACTGTACGTTCCAGTGCGGAGTCTGGAGACCCCCAAGGGGAAGCGAAGACCCTATAGAGCTTTACTGCAGGCTGTCGCTGGGACGTGGTCGCTAACGTGCAGGATAGGTAGGAGCCGTTACACAGGTACCCGCGCTAGCGGGCCACCGAGGCATCCGTGAAATACTACCCGTTAGTGACTGCGACCCTCACTCCTGGCGGAGGACACCGGTAGCCGGGCAGTTTGACTGGGGCGGTACGCGCTCGAAAAGATATCGAGCGCGCCCCAAGATTTCCTCACGCGGGTCGGGAACCCGCGGAAGAGCGCAAGAGCAAAAGGAAGTCTGACAGTGTCATTCCCAACGAGTGACGCTGACGCGAAAGCGTGGTCTAGCGAACGGACCAGGCCTCTCCATGAGGCCGGTTTACGACAGAAAAGCTACCTTAGGGATAACAGAGTCGTCACAGGCAAGAGCACATATCGACCCTGTGGCTTGCTACCTCGATGTCGGTTCCCTCCATCCTGCCCGTGCAGAAGCGGGCAAGGGTGAGGTTGTTCGCCTATTAAAGGAGGTCGTGAGCTGGGTTTAGACCGTCGTGAGACAGGTCGGCTGCTATCTATTGGGGGTGTTACGGTACCTGACGGGAACGTTCGTATAGTACGAGAGGAACTACGAATGGTCGCCACTGGTGTATCGGTTGTCCGAGAGGGCAGATGCCGAGAAGCTACGCGACACGGGGTAAGAGCTGAACGCATCTAAGCTCGAAACCCACCTGGAAAAGAGGTACCACCGAGGTCACTCGTAGAAGACGAGTTCGATAGACTTGGGGTGTACGCGCCGAGGCAACGAGGCGTTCAGCCCACGAGTACTAACAGACCGAGCCACACTCATGCACTGGCCCGTGTGAACGGGTCCAGGCGTTAACTGGATTGCACGTACATTACGGTCTCCGACCGACGCAGGCGTACATCGGATCGTTCCCGATGGTCGGCCTTAAGGCGGCCACAGCGGCGGGGGAACACCCGTACCCATCCCGAACACGGAAGTTAAGCCCGCCAGCGTTCCGACGAGTACTGGAGTGCGCGAGCCTCTGGGAAACCCGGTTCGCCGCCTACCACTCATACCAACATTCGAGCCCGGCAGAGCATCCGCTCTGCCGGGCTTTTTTCATATTCAGCGACACGGAGCATCTCCGCTCCGTGGGGTACGGCGATACGCTTACGAGCGAGTCCTCCGATCGATCCCCGTGACCGACCAGTTGTCCGACGATCGACTCGTCCAGGTGCGCGAGTCGACGGGTGAAGCACTGGCCGGGTCGAGCGACCCGGTCGTCGAACTTCGGTTTCTCACCGAGGGGGCCCGGCGGGGGGAAGTCGCCGACGGAGTCGGGTGGCTCCAGGCGTACGCCGTCGGCGACGGGTACGTCGTGACGGACGCGGCGCCGACGTGGTCCAACTGGTACGTCGTCCCCGAGCGACGAATCGGGGAGTTGCTGGCCGAACTGGCCGGCGACTCGTGGGAGGTGCGGTCGTGTTCGATCGAGCCGGAACCCGACTGGCTGTCGCGGTACCGCTGAGCGGACGCACGTCCGACTTCCGAGCCGTCGGCGGGTGCGAGCCGCTCTCCCGCCGGCGTGCGGTTCCGCAACGTCTAAATCGCCCGGCGGTCAACGGACAGTCGCGCCAAGGTGGCAGAGTTCGGTCAGACGCGACGGCCTGCAGAGCCGTTCTACGCCGGTTCAAATCCGGCCCTTGGCTTCTTTTCGGCCCATCGTCGAGGTCACGACGGGGAGACACGTCGTCGCGACGCCCCGCGTCGCTCGGCCAGTACTCTTCGGGTACTACTATGTGCACACTGAGAGAACCTCAGACCGTGAGCCGCGAGCCATCCCCCCTCGGCGTCGACGGCAGGACGGGCGAGCCCTCCCCGTCGGCGCGGACCGGCCGGCGGCAGCGGTGGTGAGCCCGCTGTTGGAGCGGAAGCCCGGCGATTCGCTCGCGGCTATCCGCGGGTCGTACGACGCTCAGCCCGACCCCGAGTTCGTCGCGACCGACCGTCGGAGCGACGGCGCGACACCGAACACGAACACGACGATGATATCCACGACCACGACACCGACGACGCACCTGCGCGACGAGCACCGGCCGACGAACCACCGGCGGCGGACGACCGCCCCCGGGTGGACGCGATGAGCGGTGGCCACCCCGGACGCGCGGTGGTGCTCGCCTCGGGCGGGATGGATAGCGCCACCGCCGCGGCCGTGGCGCGCGAGGCGGGGTACGACCTCCACCTGTTACACACGTCGTACGGCCAGCGGACGGAGACGAAGGAGTACGAGTGCGCGAGCGCGCAGGCGGAGGCGTTCGACGCGGCGTTCCGCCAGCTCACGACCGACCACCTCTCGGCGGTCGGCGGGTCGTCGCTGACCGACGAAGGGGTCGACGTCGCGGACGCGGACCTCGAGAGCGACGAGGTGCCGAGTTCGTACGTCCCGTTCCGGAACGCGAACCTGCTGTCGATGGCCGTCTCGTACGCGGAGGCGCACGACTGCGACGCGGTGTTCGTCGGCGCCCACTCGGAGGACTTCTCGGGTTACCCCGACTGCCGGCCGGCGTTCTTCGAGGCGTTCCAGCGCGTCGTCGACGTCGGCACGAAGGAGGGTACCGACATCGCCATCGAGGCGCCGTTCACGGAGTGGTCGAAGACCGACATCGCCGAGCGGGGGTTGGAGCTCGGCGTGCCGTACGACCTGACGTGGAGCTGTTACCGCGACGAGGCGCCCGCCTGCGGAACCTGCGACGCGTGCGCGTTCCGGCTGCAGGCGTTCCAGCGGCTGGGCGAACGCGACCCGATCGACTACGCCGAGCGGCCCGACTACACCGAGCCGTAGCGTTGGGGCGGACGGTCGACCCGGGTCAGGACCGGTCGGTCCCGTGGCCCCGCCGGCTCTCCCCGTCGGCTCCGTCGGGTTCGGTCACACGCAGGATGTCCTTGACGTGGACGAACCCCAGTGGACGCTCGCCCGCCTCGTCGAGTACGAGATACCGGGTGTACGTCCCCTCGGCGGCGACCGACCGCAGTCGGTCGAACGGCATCGAGGCGGGCACCGTCTTCACGTCGGGACGGGGGGTCATCACCTCGCCCGCGAGCGTGTCGCCCAGGTCGAACACGCTCTCGATCATCTCACCTCGTCGAGGTCGATCTGGCCGGTCTCCTGCGAGCGGGTGAGGATCATCCGGATCTCCTCTTCGGTGTGGGTCTCGCCCGACTCGGAGGCGGGCCGGACGCCGAACAGGCGGGTGAACCAGTTAGCGGTGCCGTTGAACACGACGATCCCGGGCACGAACAGGTATAGAACGCCTTCATCGGTGCCGCGACCAGAAGCGAGATGCGCGCCGCCTCTTGGATGGCGAACGTCTCGGGCGCGAGTTCGCCGAAGACGACGTGGAGGAACGTGATGAAGCCGAACCCGAGCGCGACCGAGACGACGTGGAGCGAACTCTCGGGGAGGTACGCCCCGAGCACGGGGTCGATCAGCGCCGCGACGGCGGGGTCGCCCACCCAGCCGAGTCCGAGCGAGGAGAGGGTGATCCCGAGTTGGCTGACCGCGAGGTAGCCGTCGAGGTTCTCGACGGCGTCTTGGACCGTGCTCGCACCGGGCTTGCCGTCCGCGACGAGTGCGTTGACCTGCGTCGGGCGGATCCGGACGAACGCGAACTCGGCGGCGACGAAGAAGCCGTTCATGAACACCAAGAAGAGCGCGAAGACGAGGCCGCCGACCGACGCGTCGGTCGGAGCGGGCGCGCCGACGACTCGGGTTACGACCGCGGTCCGATCCCACTACCTCTATGGCCGCGGCGGGTTGAGTGCCGACGTGAGCGACACGGACCCGACCGAGTGGGAGTATCGCTGTCTGCGGCCGCCCCGCGAGGAGACGAAAAAGGAGGTGAGCGACCCGACCGCGGATCTCAACGAGTTGGGCGCGGTGGGGTGGGAACTCGTCGACACGCTCGACTACACCGGCGGCGGAACCAAGTTCCTCGTGTTCAAGCGGCCGTCGTCGGCGTCCGCGTCGGTGGAGTCGCCCCTGGAGGGGGATCTGGTGGATGAGTGACGGCGGTAACGGCGATGAAGGCGGCGACGAGCGGGGGCAGATATCGACGGGGAACACGATGGCGGAGCGGACCGGCGGGGGGTGGCGGCTCAACCTCCTCTTGGAGGTCGACCGGCTGCTGTTGACCGCGGGGCTGGCGCTCGTCATCTTCGTCGGGTTCATGCTGTTCGCGGTGGCGGTCGACCCGTCGCTCCAGTCGGAACTGTCGTCGGCCGACACGGTCGAGACGATGTTCTCGACGATGATCAGCGTCCTCGTCACCGGCGCGACGCTGGTCGTCACGATCAACCAGTTGGTGCTCTCACAGGAGAACGGCCCGCTGGGCGACCAGCGCAAGCGGATGAGCGACGCGATGGACTTCCGGACGTACTCGAGAGACCTGCTCGGGGGCGTCGTCCCGGCGGACCCCTCGGCGTTCCTCCGCGCGTTGATCGAGGAGGTGGAGCGCCGGGCGGAGGCGGTCGACCGGGTGGTCGCAGACAGCGACGACGACGAACTCGAAGCCCAGGTCGGGGAGTTCATCGACAGCATCCACGGCAACGCGCAGGCGGTCGAGGACGAACTCGAAGGGTCGAGTTTCGGCACGTTCGACGTGCTGTCGGCGGCGCTCGACTTCAACTACTCGTGGAAGATCTACCAGGTCGAGCGGCTCAGCTCCGACTTCGAGGACGAACTCGACGAGGGCCAGCGGCGGGCGTTCGACGACCTCCGCACCTCGCTGGCGATGTTCGGTCCCGCCCGCGAGCACATCAAGACGCTGTACTTCGAGTGGGCGCTGGTCGACCTCTCGCAGTACATCATCTACGCCGTGGTGCCGGCGCTCGTCGTCGCGGGCGGAATGTTGGGGTTCGTCGGCGGCGAGACGTTCGGTTCCGCGCGCTTCCTCGGTCTCCCGGTGGTCACCTGGGTCGTCGGCGTCGCCTTCACGATCACGCTGATCCCCTTCCTGGTGTTCCTCTCGTACATCCTCCGGATCGCCACCATCGCCAAACGGACGCTCGCCATCGGCCCGCTCATCCTCCGCGACTCCCAGCGGTAGGCGGGCGTCCCGGCTCCGCCGGCACCCGGTGCCCGTCGCCCGGACCGACCGCGCGTACCGGCCGGCGGACTCGACCGACGGGTCGGAGCGGGGTACCGACGCGGCTCGCGACGGCGAGGCCGGCCGGGAGTTACAGTTCGAACTCGGCGAGGGCGTCGCGGTCGAGTTCGATCCCGTGGCCCGGCCGGTCGGGGAGGTCGATCACTCCCTCCTCGGGGGTGAGCGGCGTCTCGATCACGTCGTCGAACACCTTCACGTCGGAGTCGCGGTGGAAGTACTCCACCCAGGTGCCGTTCTCGCTGGCGGCGACCAGATGAGCGTGCAGATCCCAGTTGTAGTGGGGGGCGACGGGCACGTCGTAGCTCGCGGCGGTGTGTGCCACTTTGAGCCACTCGGTGATCCCGCCACAGACCGTTGCGTCCGGCTGGACCACGTCCACCGCGCCCGCCCGCAGGAGTTCCGCGAAGCCGTACCGCGAGAACTCCAACTCGCCCGCCGCGACCGCGTAGTCGAGCGCGTCGTTGACTTCCGCCATCAGCGAGACGCTGTCGGGCATCACCGGCTCCTCCACGAAGTAGGGGTCGTACGCCGCGATCCGCCGGCAGGTTTCGAGCGCCTCGGGTTTGTTCCGCCACGCGCCGTTGGCGTCGACCATCAGCGTGGTCTCGTCGCCGACGGCGTCGCGGACCGCGGCCACGCGCTCCTCCTCCGCTGCGGGCGAGAGCCGGCCGACCTTCATCTTGACCGCGTCGTGGCCGCGCTCGACGTACGTCTCCATCTCCGCGCGCAGCGCCTCGGTCCCCTTCCCGTCGCGGTAGTAGCCGCCGCTGGCGTACGCGGGCACCGCGTCGCGGTACGCGCCGAGGTACTTGTACAGCGGCGCGTCGGCCGCCTTCGCCGCGATATCCCACAGCGCGATGTCGACGATAGCGATCGCACGCACCACCGCACCCTTCCGACCGATCTGGACCGTCCCGTCGAACATCTCGCGCCACAGCCGCTCGGTGTCGCGGGGGTCCTCCCCCTCGACTATCGGCGCGAGCAGGTCCGTCACCGCGTCGGCGACGAGGTGGGAGCCGCCGTAGCCCAGCGTGTACCCCAGCCCCTCGATACCGCCGTCGGTCCGGACGTACGCGACTGCGTGGTCGCGCTCCTCGACGGTGCGCGTGGCGAACGACACCGGTTCCTCCAGCGGGATCGACGCCGCGAGACTCTCGACTTCCGTGATCTGCATGGTCGAGCTTGGAACGCCTGTGATAAATCGTTACGTATGGCGGCGCGGCGCGTGCCGACACGGTTTACTCGCCGCCTCGTCCACCTCCGGTATGCGATTTCCGGACGCGGAGACGGTCGACGCGGTGCTCGACGCACCCGCGCTCCCGCGGTTCGCGTCGGTCCGTTACGAACCCGAGACGCCCGAACTCGCCGACCCCGCGGCGGCCGCGCGCGCGGAACTCGACGCGCTCCCGCTGTCGGACGTGCCGGACGGCGGGCGCGTCGCGGTGGGGCTGGGGAGCCGCGGCATCCACGACGTCGTCCCGGTGGCGCGCGCTGTGGTCGACGAACTGGCCGAACGGGGGTTCGAGCCGTTCGTCGTGCCCGCGATGGGGAGCCACGGCGGCGCGACCGCCGAGGGACAAGTCGAGACGCTCGCGGGCATCGGGCTGACCGAGGAGGCGCTCGACTGCCCCATAGACGCGCGGATGGACACCGAGATTCTGGGGGAGTCGGCCGTCGGCGCGCCGGTCCCCTTCTCGACCGCGGCGCTCGAAGCAGACGGGGTCGTCGTCGTCAACCGGGTGAAGGCGCACACCAACTTCTCGGGCGAGTTCGAGAGCGGGCTGACCAAGATGGCGACCGTCGGCTTGGGCAAACAGCGGGGCGCGAACGCGGTCCACGAGCGCGCGCTGGCCGAGGGGTACGTTCCGACGCTTTCGGCCGCACTCGACGTGATCCGCGCGGAGGCGCCGCTGTTAGGCGGGGTCGCGATAGTCGAGAACTTCTACGACCGCACCGCCGAACTCGCGGGCGTGCCCGCCGCCGCCCTCCCCGACGCGGAGGCGCCGCTTCTCGAGCGCGCGTACGAGTACATGCCGACGCTGCCGTACGACGACCTCGACGTGTTGGTGGTCGACCGCATCGGCAAGGACGTGTCGGGCGCGGGGATGGACACCAACGTGATCGGCCGGTACAGCGTGCTCAACGCCGACGACCCCGAGACGCCCGACGTCGACCGGATCGTCGTCCGCGGGCTGACGGAGGCGACCCACGGCAACGGCAACGGGATCGGTCTCGCCGACGTGACCACCCGCGCGGTCGCCGAGCGACTCGACCTCGACCAGGTGTACACCAACGCGCTCACCAGCGGGTCGCTCTCGAAGGCGAAGCTCCCGGTGGTGCTCCCCGACGACGAGCGGGCGCTCGCGGCCGCACTGTCGACGATAGGGACGTACGACCCCGGGACGGTGCGGGTGGCGTGGGTCCGCGACACGGGTCACCTCTCCGAGTTCCGCGTCTCGGAGGCGCTCGCGCGCGACCCGCCCGCGGGGGTCGTCGTCGACCGGTGGGAGGCGCTGACGTTCGACGCCGGCGAGCCGTCGTTCGACCCCGTCGCCGAGAGAGACCCGGACGCGGACGGCGGCGAGGAGTAGCCGAGCGGCGCCGACCCCGGCGACCGCCTCCCGCGAGGGTGTCGCCGCTCCGGCGGTCGAACACGCGGACGCCGTTGAGTTCGACGCCGAGCGCTCAGCGGACGACGTCGGCGGAGACCGAACCCACCCGGTCGACCTCGGCGCGGACCGAGTCGCCGGGTTCGACCGGGTGGGCGCCGGGGGTACCGGTGGATATCACGTCGCCGGGTTCGAGCGTCATCACGCGCGAGTGGAACGCGACCAGTTCGCGCGGGGAGAAGTGCATGTTCGCGACCGTATTCCGCGACTCGACGGTGTCGTTCACCACGGTCCGGACCTCGACGTCGTCGAGCGAGTCGTCGGCGTCGGGTTCCGGAACGGCCAGCCGCGGGCCGAGCACGAGGAACGTGTCGTAGCTCTTCGCTCGCGTGAGGAATCGCGGGTTCCGCTGGAGGACGTCCTCGGCGGTCATGTCGATCACGGGCGCGAACCCCGCTATCACGTCGTCGACCTCGCTCTCGTCGACGTTCCTGCAGGTGCGGCCCACCACGACCGCGAGTTCCGCCTCGGCGGTCACCCGTTCGGACTCCGCGGTCGGCGGCAGACGGACCGGGCCGCCCGGCCCGGTCGCCGCGGTGGCGGGTTTGAAGAAACTCGCCGGCTCATCGGGGGGCGCTTCCGAGAGGTCGGCGGCGTGGTCGGCGTAGTTCAGCCCGATGCCGAACAGTTTGCCGGGGTCGCCGAGGAACGGGCCGAACGACTCCGCCTCCCACGCGGTCCGCGCCGCGGGGAGGCTATCGACGCCGCGGAGACCGTCGGTCGCGTGCGCGAGCGCGTCGCGGACGCTCCCCGCATCGGGGTAGGCTGCACTCAGCGGGACGAACCCCCCGTCGTCGCCGACCACCGGCCGGCCGGCCGCGCTCCGCGCGAGATAGCGCATCTACGCGCCCCCCGCTGGACCGCTCGGACGCCCGCGCTCGTCGGGTTCGTGCCTCTCGGTCGCGCCGGAGTCGACTGGCTCCATGGCCCTACCCGGGGGCGTCCGTTATTGAACGTTCGTGCCGGACGCTGCCGCCGGGGCGGGTCGACCCGGGGGACTCCCCGGGTGGGGCGTCGAGTTCGCGAGTCGGTCGACCGACGGCCCCGCTGTGGCCCGGCGGCTCAGAGGTTCGACGCGCCCGACCCGCCGTCGATGGGGATGGCGACGCCGTTGATGTAGCCCGAGGCGGGCGACGAGAGGAACGCGACGGTGTTGCCGAGTTCGATCGGGTCGCCGATCCGACCCAGCGGGATGTCGCTCCCGCGCGCCTCCAGCCCCTCCTCGTAGGAGTCGTACTCGCCGCGTTCGACCGACTGCTCGACGAGTTCCTCGATGCGTGAGGTCTCGTGTGCGCCGGGCAGCACCGCGTTCGAGCGCACCTCGGGGGCGAGCTCCTTCGAGAGCGTCTTCTCTAACCCGATGACGCTCATGCGCACGGAGTTCGACAGCACCAGGCTGTCGATGGCCTCCTTCACGCTCCGGGAGGTGATGTTGACGATGGTGCCGCCGCCGTCGGCGCGGAGGTGGTCGGCCGCCTCCCGCACCAGACGGACGACGCTCATCACCAGCAGGTCGTACGCGTGATACCAGTCGTCGTCGTCCGTCTCGAGGAACGGCCCGCTGGGCGGCCCGCCCGCGCTCGTGACGAGGTGGTCGAGCCCGCCGAACTCGTCGACGGTCCGCTCGACCAGCGCCTCGACCGCCGCTTCGTCGGTCAGGTCGGCGGGCTGGCCGACGACGGTCGCGCCCTCGGCCGCCTCGGCGCTCACCGCCTCGACCGCCTCCTCCAGCGCCTCCTCGTCGCGACCGTTCATCACGACGTTCGCGCCCTCGCGCGCGAGCGCGAGCGCGCTCGCTCGCCCGAGGCCGCTGCTCGATGCCGTCACCAGCGCCGCGTTCCCCGCGATGTCGTAGTCCACGCCGACCCACTCGGGATCTGTGACCTAAAGTCCTGCTACGCCGGCGCGTCCGCCCGCTTCACCGTCCGAAACGCCCGTCGACGCGCCGTCCGCTACCGCCCTCCGGTTCGTCGCCCGCTCACCGCCGCCCGCGGTCGGCGAGCGCGTCGGCGTTGACCGTCGACTCGGGCAGGCCGCCCTCGTACACCGTCCGGACGTTCTCGGCGGCCGCCCGGCTCATCCGCGCGAGCGCCTCGTCGGTGACGCCCGCGACGTGAGGCGTGACGACCACGTCGTCGCGGCCGAACGGCGGGTCGTCGGCGTCCGGCGGCTCCGGGTCGAACGTGTCGAGTCCCGCGCCCGCGAGCTCCCCCCGGTCGAGCGCGGCCGTCAGCGCCTCGGCGTCGACGACGCCGCCGCGGGCGGTGTTGACGAACACGCCGTCCGGTCCGAGCGCCGCGAGTTCGTCGGCGCCGACCAGCCCCTGGGTCTCGTCGGTCAGCGGGGTGTGGACCGAGACGGCGTCCGCCCGCTCGAAGAGGGCCGCGAGCGTGTCGACCGGCTCGACTCCCGCGGGCGTCTCGCCGGCCGGGACGTACGGGTCGTACGTCAGCAGGTCCACGTCGAACCCCGCGAGTACGCGCGCCGTCTCGGCGCCGATGTCGCCGACCCCGAGTAGACCGACCGTCTCGCCCGCGAGCTCCGACCCCGCGAACGCGCCGCGGTCCCACCCGCCGTCGCGGACGTGCGCGTCCGCGGGGACGAGGCGACGCTTCACCGCCAACAGGAGCATGACCGCGTGTTCGGCGACCGCCCGCGCGTTGACCCCGGGGGTGTTACAGACGGGGACCCCGTTGCGGGTCGCGGCGTCGACGTCGACGTTGTCGACGCCCGCGCCGTGGTTGGCGACCACCTTCAGGTTCGTCGCGGCGTCGAGCAGGTCGGCGGGCACCTCGAACAGGCGGACGACCATCGCGTCGAACCGGTCGGCGTCGGCGACCAGGGCCGCGCGGTCGGCGTACGCGCCGTACCGGGTGAACGACGCGATGTCGGCGATCGACTCCGGGCCGACCGGGTCGATGTCGTCCGGGAGCAGGACCGCCCAGCGCTCGTCGGTCGCGTCCATGTCCCCTCCTCGCATACCCGAGGAAAAACGGTGTCGCCGCCCCGGGAGGGGGAGCGCACCGTCGCGGCGTCTTCGAGAAAGTAACGGTTAAACGCGGGGCGTACGGTCCTCCCTGTATGCAACGACGCGCCGCGGCGGTCTACATCGCGTTCTTCCTCGTGGTGGGGGCGGCGTCGCTCACGCTCGTCACGACCGCCACCACGCCGGAGTTCTCGATGGAGAACCCCGACCAGACGCTCCAGGCCAACGACACGTTCACCGTCGGCGGGACGGAGTACGCCGTCAGCGAGATCACCGCCGAGGCGGACGAGGAGGGCGTCTCGCGGTCCGGGACGATCGCGTGGACAAACGAGACGACGATCTACACCGAGGAGTGGGACAACCAGTCGACGGTGCGGTGGGCCGACGCCAACTGGACCGTCTCGATACCCAACGAGACCAACACGTCCCAGTTCACGCTCGTCGAGAACGTGAGCCGGACCGCCATCCTCGAAAACGACTCCAGCGTGGCCAACCAGACGACGACCGTCGACGGCGTCGAGTACGTCGTCCGGATCGACAACGGGAGTCGGACGCTGGTCGACGCCTCGGAGTACTTCGACGACCCCGAGACCGAGCAGTTCGAGGTGGGGAACGAACTCGTCTACAACGCCAACGAGACGACGGTGACGAGCGTCACCGCCAACGGCAGCGTGACGCTGACGTGGCGGGCGCCGATGGACAACGAGGTGACCGTCGACGACCAGACGAACGTCACCCTCGGCGACACCACCTACCTCGCGAGCTTCCCCGACAACTCGACGCTCCAACTGTCGAGCGACCACGCACCCTACCGGGAGTTCCAGGAGGAGACCACCCACTTCACCGACCAGACGAACGGGCTGTGGGGCGTCTCGATTCTGAGTTTCCTCTCGGTCATCTTCCTCGCCGGACTGGCGTACATGCCCTCGCGGTACTGAACGCGCCGGTCCGTCCCGCCGCTCTCGCGCCGCGTTCTCTCCTCCGGTCTCCGACCCCTGTTTCGCAGTTCGTTCCTTGTTTCGTTCCTCACGTAGTCGCGCGTCGACTCGGGGGAACGGGAGTTCGATCCACGCGTGCGGCGTTCTGACCCGCACGCGTGGATCGTAGCCGGTCGGACGTGACCCGCCCCGTGCCCCGCTGAAGCCGCCGGCTACAGTACCGCGAGCGAGGCCGGAGACCGAGCGAGCGGCTTTTCGAGCGTCACAGGATCGCGAAGCGATCCCGTTAGCAGTTGGATTCCGGAGAAATCCAACAGCATCGACGGGTGCGACGGGAGTCACGCGAGCGAGCGACGTGAGCGAGTGTGACCCAGCGAGACCGACGGTCTCGCGGAGTCGGGACCGTGAGCGACCGGAGGGAGCGAACGGGCGCGACGGGATTCGAACCTCGGTCGTTCCGTTCGGTTCACTCACTCCACTCCCTGCTTCGAATCCCCGAACGCCGTTCGCGCGACGCGGCTCCTCGCTCCGCTCACGCCGTTCGCTCCGCTCGTCGCGGTGCGTCGCACAGAAGCGGGCGCGACGGGATTCGAACCACCTGCACTTCGCTCGCGTCCGCTCGCTCGTGCCGTAGTTCGAATCCCGTGCCCGCTGTCGTCACTCGCTAGCGCTCGTGACAGCCAGCGGGCGCGACGGGATTCGAACCCGCGACCGTCGGATGGCTCCCCCCGACGGCGGTGCCGCCGCGGTTAGAAGTCCGACGCTCTATCCGGACTGAGCTACGCGCCCTCGGTCGTCCGAAGCGGCGGGGGGAGGAAAAAGACCCGGTTAGCCGGTCGTCCCGGTCGCGGGGCCGCGCGTCGCGGTCACACCGCTCGTCGGGTGAGCGCGGGCCGTCCCGCAGGATTTACGGCCGCAAGCGGCGAAGCTTCGTCGATGCGCGTAATCGGAACCGTCGGCCTGCCGGGTAGCGGCAAGGGCGAGGTCGCGACGGTCGCCGCCGAGGAGGACGTCCCGGTCGTTACGATGGGCGACGTCATCCGCGAGGAGTGCGAGCGCCGCGGTCTCGACCCCGCCGAACACCACGGCGCGGTGGCGAAGACGCTCCGCGAGGAGGAGGGTCCCGCCGCCATCGCCGACCGGACCGTCCCGCGGGTCGAGTCGGCCGCCGACGCCGGCGCCGACGTGGTCCTCGTCGACGGCCTGCGCTCGACGGTCGAACTCGACCGGTTCCGCGAGCGGTTCGGCGACGGGTTCCTCCTCGTCGCCGTCGACGCGCCGTTCGAGGTGCGCGCCGAGCGACTCGGCGCGCGCGGCCGCGACGACTCGGACTTGGATGCCGAGTCGCTGCGCGACCGCGAGGCGCGCGAACTGGAGTTCGGGATGGCCGACGTCATCGACGCCGCGGACGTGACCGTCGACAACACCGACTCGCTGACGGCGTTCCGGACGCGCGTGCGCGACCTGCTCGCCGACGCCGCCGACTGCGCGTTCGACCCGGAGTCGGACGACGCGACCGACGGGACCGGAGCCGGGACCGACGACGCGCCGGAGGCGACCGAATGAGCGCGAACACGCGGGTGTACAGCATCGACGCCCGCATCGAGGTCCCGGTGTACGACACCGAGGTGACCGACCGGGTCGCCGACGCCGTCGGGAACCTCTTCCCGAACGCCGACACGAGCCAAGAGCCCGGAAAGCTGGTCGCCGAGACCCACACGCTCGACCCGTTCTCCGACAAACTCCACGAACAGGAGATACTCGACACCGCCCGCCGGGAGTTCGACCGGGACGCGCGCGCGGACGGGTTCTCGTTCAAGCTGAAGAAGCAGGCGGCCCTCCAGGGCGTCGTCAACTTCGCGGTGGGCGACCCGGACGAACTCGGCGACATCGAGGTGGACGTGGTGGTCCGCGAGCCGTCGGTCGCCGAGTACGTCGACCACATCGCCCCGCCGACCCAGGACGGCCGGCCGGTCGACCCCGACTCGAACGCCGACCGGCGGTAGCCACGGTCGTCCGGCCGTCGCGTCGCGTCCGCCCGGTCGTCCCGTCCGCCCCGTCGTCGCCTCCGACCCGCCTACGCCACCTGCCACGACCGGACCGTCAGCTCCCGGTCGGCGCCGGCCGGACAGACCACGACGCCCGTCGCGGTGTTCGTCGCGGGCACGTTCTCGAACTCCACCTCGGTCGACACGCTCCCGCAGTCGACTGCGACCGTCGCAGTCGAGAGGCCCGTCCCGCCGTGGTTGGTGAGCGCGACCCGGACGAGGTCGGTGCCGTTGTCGGTGGCCGTCGCGCCCGCCACCTCGACGGTCGGCGGGGCGGTCTCGGGGGTCGTGACCGCGCTGTACGCCAGAAACACCAGCAGCGCGGCCGTGATCACGACGCTCGCGATCAGCACCGTCCGCTCGACGGCGAGTACGGAGTGGGTCACCTCGTCGGCCGCCTCCGCGGCGGAGTCGGGCGCCGCCTCGCGCGCCCGCTCGGCGCCGCCGCCGATCGGGTCGACCCCCCCGTCGTCCGCGTCGCCGCCGGTCCGGTCGGCGTCGGCCGTCTCGTCGGTTCCCGCCGGGTCGTCGCGGTCGTCCGCCGGGTCGTCGCGGTCGTCGCTCACGACAGCACCACCCCCGCGCCCGCGGCGCCGATACTCGCGGGGAAGCCGAGCACGACCGTCTGGCGCACCCACATCGCGTGCGACGTCTCGGTGAACGCGCCGAACCCGGCGAGCAGGAGCGCGGCCGTCGCGAGCGCGAACACGTACGCGGTGCAGGTCAGCCCGACCCGTCCGCGCCACGTGCTCTCGCCGAGCCGGCGGTCCTGCCCGCGAAACTCGACGGTGTACAGCGTGAGGTAGCCCGTGCCGAGGCTGACGAGCGCGATGGCGAACAGCCGCCACCAGTTCATCCGGTTGGCCATCACGAGCACCTCCTGGGTCGGCGCGATGGGGAAGCAGATGAACAGCGCGCCGGCGACGAACGCGAGCGCGCGGGTGTCCTCGCGGTCGCCGACGATGGGGTCGTCGTCGCCGCCCGACAGCAGCGTGTCCGCCACCGCCGCGCCCAGCGCGTACGGCACCGTGAGAAACAGCGTCCGGCGGACGATCAGGGTGAGCGAGTCGCCGAACGACAGCATGCCGAGCAGCCACAGCGCCACCAGGCTGGTGAGGAGCCCCTGTAACAGCACCTCGGCGAAGTCGGTGAGTTCGCCCAGCCCGTACGGCCGGTCGTGCGCTTCGGTCCCCTCGCGGAACCCGATGGCCTGCGAGGCGAGGTAGACGAGTATCACGCCCGCCGTCGAGTACGCCAACACCCCTTCGGCCGACAGCGACTGCCCGAGCCACCAGATCTCCTGGGTGTACGTCGCCGTCACGCCGAGGACGAACAGCGCGCCCACGATGCCGCGGCCCTGTTCGCGAAGTTCGTCCGCGAGCGCCTCCTCCATGCCCGCACGTCACCCGGGGGTTTGAAAAACCCTCTCGCCGGTCGCCTGCCGACTCCGTCCCGTCCTGTCCCGTCCCGCCCCGTTACCGGCTACCGCACGCGGTCGGCGTCGGGACGGTGTCGGGCCGGCGTCGCGCGGTCCCCGGCCGACGGCACGGGTGCGTGCGCGCTCGGCTCGCACCCCCGACCGTTCACGTGAACACGAGCACCGCGGCGAAGAGGACGACCACCCCGAGCACGTCACAGACGTTCGTGACGACGGGGATCACCACGTCGTCGGGGTCGAGCGAGAGACGGTAGGCGACGTACGTCGCCGCGAGCGTCACCGCCACCGCGAGCACGGCGAGCACCACGCCCGCCGAGGAGGCCACCACCACCACCGTCGTCGGCGCGAGCGTCGTCGTCCCGACGAACGACGCGAGCGTCCACGCGCCCAGGCCGACGACCGGGAACAGCGTGGCCGCGAGCGCCACCGTCGCCACGGCGTTGCCCGCGAGTTCGTCGTCCGCCGGCGAGAACGACAGCGTGCCGAGGTGGAACGCGGTCGAGAGCCGCGAGGCCAGTATCGACCCGAGGTTGCCCGCGGTGCCGATGGTCACCGGCACCAACACGAGCAGCGACGGCGACGCCAGCAGCCGCCGTTCGAACGAGCCGAGCACCAGCCCGGAGCCGAGTTCGACCAGCGTCAGCCCCACCAACACCGGGAGCGTCGCGCGGGTGATGGCGCGGACGCTCCAGTCGGTCGCCATCTACCCCGCCCCCCCGACCAGCCCGACCAGCGCGAGCGTCGCCCGCACCGCAAGCAGGAGGAACACGACGCCGAACACGTCGCCGGTCGTCGTCACCACCGGCCCCACGAGCGTGTCGGGGTTGCGCCCGCGACGGTAGCCCGCGAAGACGACGACGACGACCACGACGGTGAGCGCCACCCCCGAGAGCAGGCCGGCGACCAGCGCGACCGACAGTAGCGTCGCGAGCGGCGCGACCGGCCGCCCGAGCAGACGGAGCAGCACGGCCGCGCCGACCGCGGCGAGCGCCGACGCGAGCAGGCCGTTCGCCAGCGCGGCGCTCGCGGCGGCCCGGAGGCGTTCGTCGCCCGCGTCGACCCGCGGTTCGACCAGCCCCTGGTGGAGTCCGGTCGACAGGCGCGCGCCGAAGCTCCCGTACACGTTCCCCCGGGTGGCGAGGAGCGCCGGCACCAACACGAGCAGTCCCTCGACCGCACGCAGTTCCGCGCGCATCCCCCCGAGCACGACGCCGGCGAGCAGGCCGCCGACGAGGCTGGCCGCCAGCGCCGGCAGCGCCTCGCGGTACGCATCCCGCGCCACGTCGACGGTGCCCATGGGGGGAGGACGCGCGCCCCCCTCAAAAGTCGGGCGTGTCGGGCGCGCCGCGCGTGGCGGTGTCGACACGGGAGCGCGTGCGAGTCGGTTACACGACCGACGCGCCCTTATCCTCGCTCTCCCTCCCCGCGGACGTGAACCAGCCTCGGGTGCTGTTGACGAACGACGACGGCATCGACTCGCCGGGTCTCGCGGCGCTGTACGACGCGCTGCGCGCGGTCGCGGACGTGACCGCCGTCGCGCCCGCGGACGACCAGTCGGGGGTGGGCCGGTCGCGGTCGGACGCGGTCGACGTCGACGACCACGAGTGGGGGTACGCGGTCCACGGCACGCCCGCCGACTGTGCGGCGTGGGGGCTGCGCGCGCCCGTCTTCGACGACGAGTTCGACCTCGTGGTGTCGGGCTGTAACCTCGGTCCCAACTGCGGGGAGTACCTCATCGGCCACTCGGGCACCGTGGGCGCGGCCGTCGAGGCGGCGTTCCTCGGCACCCCGGCGGTCGCCGTCTCGGCGTACCACCGCGAGGAGTTCTTCCCCCCCGACGAGGTGGGGTTCGACGCGCCCGCGGCGGTCACCCGCGATCTGGTCGACCGGCTCCCCGACTCGGGGGTGTTCCACGCCGCCGACTACCTCAACGTGAACGCGCCGATGACCGACGCGGGCGAACTCCGCGTGACCGAACCGCTCGCGGACTACTCGGTCGAGGTGCGCGAGGCGACCGCCGACGAACGCGAGGCGGGCGGCGGCGCGTGGCGCCTCGACAACGACTACTGGGCGCGGCTCGACCAGTCGGACCGCTACCCGACGCTCGAACGCGTCGGCGAGACGTACCCCGGCTGGTCCGACCGCGGCGCGGTCGTCGACGGCGACGTCAGCCTCTCGGCGATGCGCGTCCCCCAGGAGTCGGTCCACGCGCCCGCCATCGACGAACTCGTCGCGGCGTACAACGGCCACCACGCGCCCGAGACCGCCGCGGACGACTGAGACCCGAGAAACTACGCCGCCGTCGCGTCGTCGCCGAGCACCGCGACCACGCCCGTCAGCAGGACCGCGAGCGCCATCGCGGCCGCGAGCAGGCCGAACGCGGGGGCGAACCCGCTGGCGTCGGCGATCACGCCGACGACCGCCGGCGAGAGCGCGCCCGCGCCCATCAGGAGCGTGCGGACGACGCCGAGGCCGCCGCCCGCCACCTCGTCGGGGATGACGGCGGTGAGGTACGCCCCGCGGACGGGCCGGAAGCCGTGGCTGCCGAGACCGAACGCGACGACGACGGCGCCGAGGACGACCGGGCCGGCGGCGCCGACGACGAGCAGACCCGCGATGCCCGCGGCCGCGAGCGCCAGCGTCGCGCCGATCACCCGGAGGTGACCCACCCGGTCGGAGAGGTCGCCCGTGACGAGTTGGACCAGGCTGACGACGAACAGCCCGCTGTACAGCAGGTTGGCCGTCTCGGTGGGGAGGTCGCCGACCGCGACCAGGAAGGAGGGAAGGAACGCGACCGCGCCGTTGTAGCCGAACGAGAAGCAGAGCGTCACGAGCACGAACAGCGCGAACCGTCGGTCGCGGAACAGCGCGAGGTACGCGCCCGCGGGCGTCCCGCCCCCGTCGGCGTCGGTCGGCGTCGGCGGCACCCGCCGGGGGACCCGCGCGAGCACGGCGGCCGCGAGACCGACGCCCGCCAGCCCGCCGGCGAGAAACAGCGCGTGCCAGTCGGCGACGTCGGTGAAGAGGACGACCGCCGCGGGCGCGGCGACGCCGCCGAACGCGCCCAGCGTGTCGAGGACGCCGAGCGCGCGGCCCGTCCGCGCGGGGTACGTCCTCGAGAGCAGGCGGACCGCGACCGTCTTGTGCGCGCCCGTCCCCAGCCCCACGAGCACCATCCCGCCGACCAGCGCGAGGAACCCCGCGGGGACGGCGCCCGCCCACGGCAGCGCGAACACCGGCCCGCGCGGGACGGGTACGACCAGCCAGAGCGCCCCCGCGGCGGCGACCAGCCCCCCGCCGACGATGACCTTTGTCGCGCCGAGTCGGTCCGCGAGCGCGCCCGAGGGGAACTGCATCAGCGCGTAGACGGTCATCATCACGGTGTAGGCGGTGCCGAGCAGCGCGTTCGACACGCCGAACTCCACCCCGAACCGCGGGAACAGCGGGGGGAACGCGTATCGGAGGAACTTCGCGAGGAACCACACCAGCGCCGTGAGCGCGAGCGCGTCGTACTCGCTCAGCCGACCCAGTCGCGCGGCGACTCCCATCGTCCGCCCGTCGACGCCCCCGGTGAAAAACCGACTGAAAGGGGCGGTTCGGGCGGTGGACCACGGGCGGTGGTTCACCCGGGCGGGCGACCGGCCGCGGCGCCCGCCGCGCCGCTCGCCAGCGCGATGGGTTTACTTCTCCCCCGGTGTTCGCGAACGCATGGACGAACGGACCGCGTTCCGGGCGCTGTTCGCCTACCTCCGGCGAACGGCGGGGGGGAGTCTGCGCACGGTCGTCCGGTACGACCGCGAGAGCTACCAGGTGCTGTACGGCGCGGACGCGCTGTCGACGTACACCGACGACGAGATGGGAGCGTTCGTCGACGACTTCCGGGAGGAACACGCCGCCGACCGCCGGCGCGAGCGGATGTACGACGTGGGGTCGCTGGAGTCGACCGTGCGGCTGTTCGACGACACGGTCGTGCTCCACCTGTTGGGTGCCGACGACGTCGGCGTCGTGGTGTCGCTGTACCCCGAGGCGGCGAGCGACCTCTCGTCGTTCGTCGCCGGCTGTCACGAGCGACTGAGCGACTGCCCAGCGTTCGCGGGACCGGACGCGGCCGACTCGCCGGCGTCGAACGGGCCGGCCGACGCGGTCGACCCCGGGCCCGGGGGGCCGGGGTAGCTCCGGGGTGCGGCCGGCCCGGGGGCGGGCGGCGCGGGACCGACGACCGCGCGCCGCGGGCGGACCGACTCCCGCGGTTCGCAACCGGCTTATCCCGTCGCCACCGAGGTGTGTCCATGCAGTCCGGCGCGGCCGACGCCCTGCCGTTGGTCGGCGACGCCCTCCTCCGAGCGGCCCGGATCGCGGTCCTCGTCGGGGTCGGGGTGTTCCTCGCCAACGTCGCCGTCGAGTTCGGCGCCGTCGAGTGGTTCGCGGGGCTCTCGCGCTATCTGACCGGGCCGGCGAACCTCCCCGACGAGGCCGGCACCGCCGTCCTGACCACTGCGGTGTCGACGACAGCGGGCTACGGGATGCTCGCCGACTTCCGCGAGTCCGGCCGGCTCTCCGACCGCGCGACGCTGGTCGCGGTGACGATCAACACGTTCTTCGGCTTCTTCCAGCACGTGCTCACGTTCTACGTTCCGGTCCTGATCCCGGTGCTCGGCGCCCGCGTCGGCGTCATGTACGTCGGCGCGCGGGCGGCCATCGCGGCCGCCATCACGCTGACCGGCGTGGTCGGCGGCGCGGTCCTCCTCCCGTCGCCCGAGCGCCGGGCCGACGGGACCCCGGGCGACGACCCCGCGGACCCCGAACGCGCGGACGGCGGCACGGACGACGCGGCGGACGCGGGCGACGGACCGGACGGGAGGCGGGGGAGACTCCGGGCGGCCGCCGGGTCGACGCGGTCGACCGTCCGCCGGATCGTCCCGCGGCTGGTCGTCGTCTACACGCTGGTGACGCTGGTGGTCGCGTACGTCGACCTGGAGTCGCTGTCGAGCGCCGCGGGTCCGCTCGCGGAGGTGGCGGGCCTGCCCGCGGCCGCCGTCCCCGTCGTCGTCGTGTTCGCGTTCGACACGACCGCGGGTGCGGCGACCGTCGCGCCGATGGTGGGCGGGGCGCTGACCGCCGAGGGCGCCGTGGTGACGATGCTGCTGGGCGGGATCGTCTCCTTTGCGGTGTCGACGTTCAAGCGGTCGATCCCGTTCCAGTACGGCGTCTGGGGACCCGCGTTCGGGTCGAAGGTGGTCGCGCTCAACACCGTACTGAAGGTGGTGTTCATCTCGATTGCGGTGGCGTTCTTCCTGGCGTGACCGACGCGGGCGACGGAACGATGCGGGTAACAGAATGGCGCGGGCGACGGAACGGCACGAGAAACGGAACGGCGGGGCCGACGCGAGCGCGGCGTCGGACTCCCCGGCGGCCCTACCGCGTCTCCAGTTCCCGTTCGAGGTCGCGCAGCCGTTCGACGCGGTTCTCGGTGCTGGGGTGGGTGCTGAACAGTTTGCCGATGAACCCGCTGCGGATCGGGATGACGAAGAACGCGTTCATCTCGGAGGTCTCCCGGAGGTCGTCCTGGGGCACGCGGTCCATCCCGCTGTCGATGGTCACGAGCGCGGACGCGAGCGCGCCGGGTTTACCCGTGATCGCCGCCCCGCCGCGGTCGGCGGCGTACTCGCGGTAGCGCGAGAGCGCGCGGATCAGGAAGAAGGAGACGACCCAGACCACGAGCGACGCCGCGATGGCGACGAGCACGCCGCCGTTGTTGCGGTCGCGGCCGCCGCCGAAGAACGCGCCCCAGCGGACGACCATGAACGCGATGGTCGAGAGGAACGACGCGATGGTCATCACCATCACGTCGCGGTTCTTCACGTGCGCGAGTTCGTGTGCGAGCACGCCCTCCAACTCCTCGTCGTCGAGGGTGCGGAGCAGGCCCGTCGTGACACAGACCGCGGCGCTCTTCTGCGAGCGGCCGGTCGCGAACGCGTTCGGCATCCGCTGGTCGGCGACCGCGACTTTCGGCTTCGGGAGGTCCGCCTGCTGACAGAGGCGGGTGATCTTCCGGTGCAACTCGGGGTACTCCTCCTCGCTCACCTCCGTTGCGCCCATCGAGTAGAGCGCGAGTTTGTCGCTGAAGAAGAACTGCGCGAGCAGGAACGGGACCATGAGGATCAGGAACCCGCTGTAGCTCGTCTGCGACATGATCGCCGCGAAGACGACGTAGAGGGCGAACAGGAGGAACATCGTGAGGAACATGCGGCCCCGCAGGCCCCAGTCCGTCTTCCACTGCATGGGTCGTCCTACTCGCCTGGCGGGTTAAACGCTGTCGTGACACGCGGTCCCGGAACCGGGATCCGTCGTCGGACGAGGGACTTATTCGATGGGGAGTTTCAGTCCCGGTGTGGTCGCTACACTCCTCCTCGTCGGTCTCGGGGTCGCGGTGTTCGTCGGGTTCAACATCGGTGGCTCCTCGACGGGCGTCGCGTTCGGCCCGGCGGTCGGGAGCGGCCTGCTGTCGAAACTCGCGGCGGCGGCGCTGATGACCGGGTTCGCGTTCGCGGGCGCGTGGACGGTCGGCCGCGGCGTCATCGAGACGATGGGCGGCCGGATCGTCCCCTCCTCGGAGTTCACGCTGGTCGCGAGCGTCGGCGTCCTCTTCTTCGTCGGTCTCGCGCTGCTCATCTCCAACACGTTCGGCGTCCCCGCCTCGACGTCGATGACCGCGGTGGGCGCCATCGCGGGGCTGGGGGCGGCGACGAACTCGCTCAACTCCGAGGTGATGCTCCGGATCGTCGGGTGGTGGCTCGTCTCGCCCGTCATCGCCTTCTGGGTGTGTGCGATGATCGGCCGGTACCTCTACCCGTATCTCGACGCCGCCTTCCCCATCGACCGCACCGCGGGCGGCGTCGTCGACGTGGCGGTCGACGGCGGCGTCCCCCGGATCAGCCGCGCGCCGAACACGTCGCGGAGCGAACTGCTCGGGACGGTGCTCGTCGTCGCCATCGCCTGCTACATGGCGTTCTCCGCGGGCGCGTCCAACGCCGCCAACGCCGTCGCGCCGCTGGTGGGCAGCCCCGAAGCCAACCTCTCGGCGGACCTGGGGATCGTCATCGCGTCGGGAGCGATCGGTCTCGGCGCGTTCACCATCGCCCGGCGCACGCTCGATACGGTCGGCAACGACCTGACCGACCTGCCGTTGCTCGCGGCGCTGATCGTCGAACTCGTCTCCGCGAGCCTGATCGCGTTCCTCTCGTACATCGACATCCCCGCGTCGCTCGCCGTCTCCGCGACGATGTGTATCGTCGGTCTCGGCTGGGGGCGCGCCACCCGGACGACGAGCGTCGGCGACGCCGTCCACGGCGAGCGCCCGGAGGTGTCGGTGAACGCCCTCGCCGCCGAGGGCGAAGCCGACGGGTCGGTGCCGGACGTCGGCGAGGAGGAGGAGGACGAACTGCTCGCGGACGACCTGTTCAACCCCGGCACCACCGGCCGGGTCATCTTCTTCTGGATGCTCACCCCGTCGCTGTCGTTCGCGGCCTCCTACGCGCTGTTCTCGCTCGCGCCGGTGTGAGTCACACCCGCGTCTCCGGGGTCGACCCCGGCCGAACGTGGGGACCCGCCCGGCGGGGTACCGACCCGGTCGCGACCCTCGGAGCGGCCGATCTCGGGGACGTGAAACGCCGTTTTGGCGGGCCTAAAGAGCTTGTGGCGCCGAATTCATCCGGATCGAGATAGCAACATCTAATGGGGCGGCATCCGAAGTCGAAGACGAGATGCCCACGGTCGAATACCTAAACTACGAAGTACTCGACGACCACGGCTGGTCGATGGACGACGACGACCTCTTCGGCGAGGCGGCCGACGCCGACCTTGACGCGGAGGACTACGGCACCCTCGACGTGAACGAGGGCGAGTACATCCTCGAAGCCGCCGAGGCGCAGGGGTACGACTGGCCGTTCTCCTGCCGCGCCGGCGCGTGCGCGAACTGCGCAGCCATCCTCAAGGAGGGTGGGATCGACATGGACATGCAGCAGATCCTCTCGGACGAGGAGGTCGAGGAGAAGAACGTCCGGCTGACCTGCATCGGGTCGCCGACGGCCGACGAGGTCAAGATCGTCTACAACGCGAAGCACCTCGACTACCTCCAGAACCGCGTCATTTAGACCGCAGTGTACGACGCTCGTTAGACGAGCGCACTGTCACACGGGATCGTACTCATATGATCCCTCGAATGTTCGGCAGACAGCGGCTTTGCTGTCTGTTTTCCTCGGCAACCTGACCGCGGTCAGAATCGCGTATCGTCTTCGACGGAGCGATTCCGATCTAGGGACCATCCAGTTCGAGCGCGCGCGAATCGACGCAGGTTCCCCGTGTCGTCACAACCAGTTTCCGCTGACGTATTCGAGGGTGACGTCGGACTGTTCGAGGTACTGTGTCATCTCATGGACGATGTCTCCGACCTCGCGCGCGGACAGCGTCTGCTCTCTCTGGTAGAGGACCCCGACCATGTGCTCGATCTCCAGTTCGGTGAAGAAATCGTCGTCTTGCGTGAGAACTATCCGGTCGTGTTCGCGGGCGTACCGAGCTATCGCTTCGTCCTCGGCACCGAGTCCGAGTTCCGCGACCTCGTCGAGTCGTTCGACATCGTGGTCGAGCTTTCGGAGGTAGTTGACCGTCGCACGCTCGACGTTCTCGTCCGCGAGGATACGGTACGCCATCAGCCGCGGATGTCGTCCGGATCGGTCGTCAGGTGTTCGTGATCCTCGATAGCAGCCTCACGCTGCCGTTCGACAGCTCGCATCTCCTCTGGATGGTCGTGGTAGTATGTGAGCGCCCGGTACACATCGGCCACGTCGACGTCGTGACGATCCGCAACCGTCCGTGGGTCTAGACCACGACTCTCGACCTGCGTTTTGATGAATTGAACCGTGATTCGCCGGCCTTCGAGGTGTGGCTCGTCGTGTAGTTCCTGCACAATTCGCCGCGTCACCTGACTCATACACTCTCTTCGCCGCCGTTGTACTTGAATATCAGGACGACTGGACTGCAGCCAGTCCCGCGTCGTCTAAGGGTTCGACGTGGCCGGGCGGCCGGTCCCGCCCAGCACCGCGCGTACCGTTCCCGATTCTTCGGCGCTCACGGACGTCGAGACGCGCGGCCGTCGATCCGGGTTCGCTACCGGCTCGCGGTCAGCGCCGGAGGTCCAGCCCCGTCACCTCGTCGCGGAACGCGCTGCGGTCGTCGGTCGCGCTCGCCCACGCGTCGGTGTCGAGGACGGGCGTCGCGGCCCGCTTCCGGTCGAACCCCTCGTCGAACACCTTCATGTACACCTCGCCGACGAACACCGTCGCCCTGTTGAGGTGGCCGGCGACGACCGACCCGTCCGGGCGGGCGAGCACCGCGTGGGTGTGCGCGTAGCGGACGGGGTCGCCGTCGGTCCCCACGGCCGCGACGTTGCCGATACAGGAGGCGACCTCCATCGGTTCGTCGACGTACGTCGGCCCGTACTGGAGGTCCTCCTGGTCGTAGAACCACACCTCCGCGTCCCGCACGCCGCCGACGGCGGTGAACCACGCGCCGTCGGCGCCGACCGCCTCGGCGACGGTCTCGATCTCCGCCCGCCAGTCCTCACCCGCCTGGAGCGTCGCCACGTACTCGGCGGCGGTGTCGACCTCCCGCACCTGCACTCCCTCGTTCGACGCGCCCGTCGCGTTCGCTATCGTGTCGTTCGGCTGACTCTGCGTCACGCTCGCATCTGTGGAGTATCCGAATTTAATTATACGTTAACTTCACACCACGAAGTGTTAGATTGGTACGCGAGTAGTGTGTACGATCCGGTACAACCCGGTGTGTCGCGGGACCGCTCGGCGGGTGGAGCCGCCGGGAGTCACCGCCTCCGGTTATCAGCAGTCGCGAACCGGAGCTGAAGCGTTATCCCGTCGGCCCGCGTTCGCCGACGTGACACTCCCGACCATGCGCACGACGCTCCCCCGCCGCGCCCGGACGCCCGGACCGGGCGCCCCGAGACGCACCGGTCCCGCCACCGACCCCGGCGCCCGACGCCGGGGCGCGGCGTCGCCGACCCGCCC